>CP099650.1:4987514-5610954 GCA_024123915.1 Oxalobacteraceae bacterium OTU3CAMAD1
GCAGGCCGATGCCGCTGTCTTCCATCATGTAGGCCATGCGGTCGGCGGGATAGTCGGGATCGATCGGCACGTAGGCGCCGCCCGCCTTCAGGATCGCCAGCAGTCCGACCACCATTCCCAGCGAGCGTTCGACGGCGATACCCACCTTGACTTCCGGCGCCACGCCCAGCGCGATCAACCGGTGCGCAAGGCGGTTGGCGCGCACGTTCAATTCCCCATACGTGAGCACCTCGTCGCCGAACAACAGCGCCTGCGCATCGGGCTGGTGGCGCGCTTGCTCCTCGAACAGCTGGTGCACCGGCGTCATGTCGGGATACGAGCGATCGTCGACGCCCCAACCGCGCAGTTGACGCAACTCGTCCGCGTCCAGCAACGCCACCTCGCCCAGCACCTGCTGCGGCTTCTCCGCCAGCGCGCCCAATAGGGCGTTGTAGTGCGTCGCCATGCGCTCGATGGTGCGGGCATCGAACAACTCCGCCGCATAGCGGAAAGTCACGCTCATGTGGCCTGAAGTGTCCTCCGTGCTCTCCACCATCAGTTCGAATTGGGCCGCTTGCCCTCCCAGCGCATATTCCTCCAGCGTGAGGCCGGGCAGCTGTGCCAGCGGCCCGGCTTCCTGCCGCTGGTGATTAAACATCGCCTGGAACAGCGGATTGGTGCCAAGATGGCGTTCCGGCTGCAAGGCCTCGACCAACTGCTCGAACGGCAGGTCCTGGTGTTCCTGGGCGCCCAGCGCCGCCGCCCTGGTGTCCTCCAGCAGCGCGTCGAGGCGCTGGCGCGGACCGACCACGCCGCGCAGCACCTGGGTGTTGACGAAGAAGCCTACCAACGCCTCGGTCTCGACGCGGTGGCGATTGGCGATCGGCACACCCACGCGGATATCACGCTCGCCCGTATAACGATGAAGCAACCCCTGAAGGCCTGCCAGCAGCACCATGAAAACAGTGGCGTCGGCGGCTCGGGCACGGCCGCGCAGGCCGGACACCAGGCCGGCGGACAGTACGATCTCGTGCCGGGCCGCAGTGTAGCCGCCATCGGTGCGCCGTGGGTGGTCGGTCGGCAGCTGAAGCACCGGCTGCTCCCGGCCCAGCTGCGCCACCCAATAGCCCAACTGGCGTTCCCGTTCTCCGGCCTCAAGACAGTTGTGCTGCCAGAGCGCGTAATCGGCATACTGGATCGCCAACGGCGCAAGTTCCGGCAAGCGACCCTGGACGCGCGCCTGGTATTGACGGGCGAATTCGTCGATGATGATCTGCATCGACCAGCCATCCGAAATAATGTGGTGCATGACGACCACCAGCACATGGTTGTCCGCCGCCTCGCGCACCAGCCCTACCCGCAGCAACGGGCCCTGTTCCAGATCGAACGGCTGATCGCAGATGCGCTGTACCTCCCGCTGCACGCGCTGCGCACGTTCCTGCTCCGGCAAGCCGGCGACGTCCAGCGGCGTGACATCGACCGGCATGCCCGCGCGGATCTCGGTGGCCACGCGGCCATGCGCATCGGCGCGAAACACCGTACGCAGGGACTCGTGCCGCTCGACCAGTGACGCGAAAGTCGCGCGCACGGCCGCCACATCCAAAATACCGCGCAATCTTAGCGCCCCGCTGATGTGATAGGCGGTGCTGCCGGGGTCGAGCTGCCACAGGAACCACTGGCGGCGCTGGGCGGCCGACGGCATTTCCGGCCCGTCCGCGTGCGTCGGCCTCGCCAAAATGGGAAGTTGAGACAGGGCGACGCCTTCCGCCCGCATCTTCTTGTAAAAAATGCGCCGATTTTCAGCGGAAGTCGAATTAAATCGCTCCATCAAACGAACAGCAACCGCGCGCTCCATCATGCATCTCCCAATGAACTCAAAAATTCCTCCAGATCTTCCAACTTCTCATCGCTCGCCGACATCGTGTGCCGGTCGAGCGCCGCGGCGAACCGCTCGAGCGTCGGCGCCGTCATCAACAGGTTGATGGGCACGTCCTTGCGCAGCACGTTTTGTATCCTCGACATCACCTGCATCGCGCTCAACGAATGTCCGCCAAGCTCGAAGAAGTGGTCGTCCAGCCCAACGCGTTCGGCGCCAAGGATGTGCCGCCATACTTCGCCCAGCCATACCTGGGTCTCGGTGACAGGCGCCCGGTATGCTTTTCCGGCCTGGCCGAAATCCGCCGCCGGCAATGCCCGCCGGTCGACCTTGCCGTTCGCGTTGAGCGGGAATTCATCCAGCATCATCCAGACCGGCGGCACCATGTATTCGGGCAGGCGGCCCTCCAGGTAGCCGCGCAGGACCGCCGGCAGCTCGTCGCGTTGCGGGCCGCCCGCCGCCGGCACCACATAGGCGGCCAGGCGCTGGCTCCCGCCACCGTCGGCGCAGGGAACGACCACCGCATCCCGCACGGCGTCATGCTGTGCCAGCAGCGCTTCGATCTCGCCCAACTCGATACGGTGCCCGCGTATCTTCACCTGGCTGTCCGACCTGCCCAGGTATTCCAGCGTGCCGTCCACCTGGCTTCGCACGATATCGCCGGTGCGGTACATCCTGGCGCCGGGGATGCCGGAATAGACGTCGGCGACAAAGCGCTCGGCGGTCAGGTCCGGCCGCAGCAGATAGCCCTGTCCGACGCCGGTGCCGGCGACATACAACTCGCCCGGCACGCCGGCGGGAACCGGATCGAGGCCGGCGTCGAGGACGCACAGGTGCGTGTTTTCCACCGCACGGCCGATCGGGAAGATGCCGTCGGCCCAGGCGTCGCCCGCCTGCAGCTCCTCACCGCGGGGTTTGAGGTACAAGGCCACGTCGTCCGCGCACTCGGCCGGGCCATAGGCATTTACCAGCAACGACTGCGGGTAGCGCTCGCGCCATGCGCGCACCTGCGCCAGCTTGGCCGCCTCGCCGGTCACCATCGCCACGCGCAGCTTGGGCAGCGGCACGTCAGCGCCATCCGCCATGGCCTGCATCATCGACGGCACGCCCTCGAACACGGTGACGCCCCGCTCGCGCAACAAGTGCAGCAGCGCGAGCGGATCGCGGGTGACCTGGGTCGGAACGATCTCGATGCACGCCCCGCACAGCAGGCCGCACAGCAGTTGCCACACCGAGATGTCGAAGCTTTGCAGCGCGGTCTGCGCGATGACATCGTCGCAACCGAGGCCGAACAGATCGATCTTGCTTAGCTGGTTATTCAGCATGCCCCGGCTGGTGACCACAGCGCCCTTGGGTTCCCCGGTCGAACCGGAGGTGAAAATCACATACGCCGGCTGGTCCGGATGGTGGCCGACGGCCCCCAAAGGCCGCCCGCACTTGGCGACGCCCTCGATGTCGATGATCGTCGCCGCCGTCGGCGGCGCGGACGCGGCTTGCAGCACGGACGCCAGCTTTTCCTGGCAAGTCCGGTCCACGAGGAACAGGTCGGCCCGCGCGCAATCGACAATCCTGGCCAGTCTCTGTACCGGCAGGTTGACGTCCACCGCGAGATAGGCGGCACCGGCCTTGAAGCAGCCGAGGATCGCTTCCAGCAGGCCGACGCCGCGTTCGACGAATACCAGCACCGTCTGTCCCGGTCTTACGCCGGACTCGCGCAGCAGCAGCGCAACACGCTCGCTGGCCTCGTCCAATTCCCGATAGCTGCGCGTTCGGTCTTGATGGCGAACGGCTGTCCGCGCGCCGTGCAAGGCCACCTGTTCCGCGAACAGTCCGGCATAGCCGGTCTCGAATGGCCTTGGCACGTCGGGGCCGCGCCCCAGCGCCACCAGCGCGGACGACTGCGCGTCCGGCAATGTTCGAACCGCGTGGAAGGTGGCGTCGGGCGCCGCGACGAACTGGCCGATGACATGCCGGAAGCTGTCCATCAATTGCTCGGCGACCGCCGCTTCGACCAGGCGTTCGTCGTAGGTAATCTGCAGTTGCAGCTCTTCGGCCGGCGTGACCACCACGGTGACCGGGTAGTTGGTGTGCGTGCGCGAGCTCGCGTCCTCCACCGACCACTGTTTCGCGCGGTCCAGCACCGCCGCCTCGACCGGCGCGTTCTCGAAGACGAACAGGCTGTCGAAGAACGGCTGGTCGTGCGGCAGGCCGGTCATCTTGTGCACCTCGACCAGCGGTACGAAATCGCACTCCCTCGACGCCAGGTTCTGCGACAGCAAAGCGCGCAACCAGTCGAGCACCGTCGTTTGCGCCGCCGGTGACGGCAGCCGAACCCGCAGTGCGATCGTGTTGATGAACAGCCCGATGGTGCGGTGCAGCTCCGGCAGCTCGGCCGGACGGCCGGCCACGGTCACGCCGAACAACACGTCCGGCATGCCGGAATAACGCGACAACACCAGCGCCCAAGCACCCTGGATGAGCGTATTCGGCGTGATGCGGTGCTGCTTGCACATCGCATTGAGTTCTCGCGTGCGGGCTGCCGGCAGCGTGGTCCGCACATTCATCATGCTCGATCCGCCCTCCCCGGCCGCGCGTCGCCTGATCGGCAGCGGCGTAACCTGGTCGAATCCGGCCACTTCCTGTTGCCAGTAGCGGCGTGCCGCCTCGTAGTCGCGCGCCATCAGCCACTCGAAGAATGCGCGGTACGGCGTGGCGGCGACGCGGGGATGATCGATCCCCGTGGTGCGCCTGTCGTATTCGGCCAGCACCTCGCCCATCAGCAGGCCGGAGCACCACGCGTCCATCAGGATATGGTGGAAGCTGACGACCAGCAGGAACTCCTCGTCCGCCACACGCGCCAGGCGGACACGCATCAATGGCGCGGCCGTCATATCGAAACCGGTGGTGAGTTCGTCCTTCAGGGCGTCGTCGAGGGCCGCGTGGGCCATCGGCCGCGCCAGGTGGCGCAGGTCGAGATACTCCTTCGGCAGCACCGCATCGCGCCGGATGACCTGATACTGCGCGCCGCCGCCCTGCCAGGCGAAGCCCGCCCGCAGCGCGGCGTTCGCGGCGAACACCACATCCCAGCTGCGCCAGAATTGCTCGACGTCGATGCCGCTGACGATGTGGAAACGGTCCTGCATCAGGTACATGCCCGAACGCGGGTCCAGCAAAGTATGCAGCAGCATGCCCTGCTGCATAGGCGTGAGCGGCAGGATGTCCTCGATCGCTTCGGCCGGCACGCCCAAGGCGGCGATTTCGTCCGCCGTCAGTTGCAGCAGCGGCCCTTCCGGTCTGCTCGAAGGCGCCGCCTCGGACCGTGGCACGCCGCGTTCCAGTTGCGGCACCAGCCTGGCGATGGTCTGGTACTCGAACATCTGGCGCGCGGCGATCTTCCATCCGGCGCGGTAAGCGCGCGCCAGGATCTGCAGGCTGAGGATCGAGTCGCCGCCGATTTCAAAGAAGTTGTCGTCGCGGCCCACACGCTCGACGCCCAGCACCTCGGACCAGATGGTCGCCAGTGCCGTCTCGGCCTCGCCTTGCGGGGCGGCATAGCCGCGCTCATTGCCGAATTCCGCCGGCGGCAGGGCCTTGCGGTCTACTTTGCCGTTGGCGTTCAACGGCAGCGCATCGAGCACCACCAGCGCCGCCGGCACCATATAGCCGGGCAGCCGCTTGGACAGCTGCTCGCGCAACGCCACCGCGTCCAGCACGGCGCCCGACACATACGCGACCAGGCGCGCGCCGGCGGGTCCCTGCTGGGCCACGACCACCGCCTCCCGCACATCGGGCTGCGCCAGCAGTTCCGCCTCCACCTCTCCCAATTCGATGCGCAGGCCACGGATCTTTACCTGGTGATCGGTGCGCCCCAGGTATTCCAGCTGTCCCTCCCCGTTCCAGCGCGCCAGGTCGCCGGTGCGGTAAAGCCTTCCTCCCGCTTCGCCCACCGGATCGGCGACGAAACGTTCCGCGCTGAGAGCAGGCCGGCCAAGATAACCGCGCCCCAGCAGATCCCCGCCGATATACAGCTCGCCGACGACACCGGCCGGCACGGGATTCAGGGCCGCATCCAGCACGTAGGCCTGCGTCAGCGCTATCGGCCGGCCGATCGGCACGCGGCTACGGCCATCGTCCCGGCACGTCCATTGCGTGACATGGATCGTCGTTTCGGTCGGACCATACAGATTTTGCAGGCTGACGCCCCTCAGCCGCCGCAGCGCCTCGCGCTGGGTCGCCGACGGCATGGCCTCGCCGCCGCAGATCACATAGCGTAGCCGCGTCTCGCGCTCGATGCCCTCGTGGGCCAGGAAGGCCTGCAGCATCGGCGGCACGAAATTCATCGTGGTGACGGCGTGGCGGCGCACCAGCGCCGTGATCCGCTCCGGATCGCGATGGTCGCCGGGGTTGGCCACCACCAGGCGCACGCCGGTGGTCAACGGCCAGAAGATCTCCCACACCGAGACATCGAAGCCGAAGGGGGCCTTGTGCAACACGGTGTCGTCGCGGGTCAGGCCGTAGGTATCCTGCATCCAGCGCATGCACCCGGCCAGGGAGCGATGACGGACCGCCGCGCCCTTGGGACGGCCGGTTGACCCGGAGGTGTAGATCACATAGGCGAGGTTCTCGCCATGCAGCGCTATTTGCGGGTCGTGTTCCGGCTCCCCGCGCAGATCGAGCGTTTCCAGGTCGAGAACCTCGACGCCGGCGACCGGCGGGAGACGCTGCCCGACTTCGCCGTCCGTCAGCAGCAAGCCGATACCGCTGTCCCGCATCATGTAAGCCATGCGCTCGGCGGGGTATTCCGGGTCGAGCGGCAAGTAGGCGCCACCCGCCTTGAGAATCGCCAGCAATCCCACCACCATGCCAACCGAGCGTTCCACGGCAATGCCCACCTTGACTTCAGGCGCCACGCCAAGCGCGATCAGGCGGTGCGCCACACGATTGGCGCGCGCATTCAACTCCGCGTAGGTCAGGACATCCTCGCCGAACAGCAACGCCACCTGATCCGGCTGACGGTGGGCCTGCCGCTCGAATAGCTGGTGTACGGGGACCGTCTCCCCGTCGTCATGCGGGCCGGTTTCCCAGCTTGCCAGCTGCCGCCTGTCGGCGGCGTCCAGCAGCGGCACCTCGCCCACCGCCTGGTGCGGCTGGTCCACCAACGCTGTCAGCAGCGTCTCGTAATGCCGCACCATGCGCGCGATTGTCTCGGGACCGAACAACTCCTCCGCGTACACGAAGCTCAGATGCACGCGGCCGTCCTGGCCTTCAATGGTGTCCACGGTAAGCTCGAACTGGGCACGCTGCTTGCCAGCTTCGCCATACTCGAACGTCAACCCGGGCAGCGCGGCTAACGCCCTGTGGTCCTGTCGCTGATGATTGAACATCACCTGGAACAATGGATTGGTCCCCACGATTCGCTCCGGTTGCAACGCCTCGACCAGCTGTTCGAACGGCAGATCCTGATGCGCCTGGGCGCCCAGCGCCGCCTGCTTCGCCCGCAGCAGCATCTCGCCAAGGCTTGCCCTGCCGTCGACGACGTCGCGCAGCACCTGGGTGTTGACGAAGAAGCCGACCACGCCTTCCACTTCGACGCGATGGCGGTTGGCGACGGCCACACCCAGTCGGATATCGGCTTCGCCGGTGTAGCGGTACAACAGCGCGTTCATCCCCGCGAGCAGCGCCATGAACAGCGTCGCGCCATTGGACTGGGCCTGCATTTTCAGGCGCCGGACCAGGGCGGCGGGCAGTTCGACGTCATGGCGGGCGGCCGTGTAGCGTTGATCCGCATGCCGTGCGCGGTCCGTCGGCAGTTGCAGTACCGGATGCACGTCTCCAAGCTGTTCGCGCCAGTACGCCAGCTGGCGTTCGCGTTCGCCGTCCGCCAGCCAGCCTCTCTGCCAAACGGCATAGTCGGCATACTGGACCGGCAACGCCACCATCGTCGGCAGACGGCCTTGCACACGCGCGCAATACTGCTGCACGAACTCATCGATGATGACCTGCATCGACCAGCCATCCGAGACGATGTGGTGTACCACCACCACCAGCACGTGCTTGTCGGCGGCCTCGCGAAGCAACGCCACCCGGAGCAGCGGCCCCGCCGTCAGGTCGAAAGGCTCGTCGACGATGCGCTGCTGGTGCGGCCCGACTCCCTCTTCGGCGGCATCGATCAGCGCAACCTCGATCGGGACGGAAGCCCGAACATGTTGCTCGACCAGGCCATCGTCGTCGGCGAGGAATACCGTGCGCAGCGATTCATGACGCTCCATCAGCGCCGCGAAACTCGCCCTTAGTACCCCGACGTCCAGGCTACCCAACAGGCGCAGTGCCCCGCTGATATGGTAAGCGGTGTTGTCGCGATCAAACTGCCACATGAACCATTGCCGGACCTGCGCGTACGAGGCCGGCATGGGTCCGCTGCGGCCGTCCCGCGCCAGTGCCGGGATGGCGCTGGCCGGCGCCCGCTGGCTGCCGCTGGCCTTCGCGGCTTCGGACAGCCGCTGATGCTCCATGAATTGGCGTGGCGTCAACGAGATGCCCCGCGCATGCGCCCTGGCGATGACCTTCAAACTGAGGATCGAATCGCCACCGAGCTCGAAGAAATTGTCGCTCCGGCCCACGCGCTCGACGCCGAGCACTTCGGCCCATATCGCGGCCAGCGTCTCTTCGACATCGCCTTGCGGCGGCTCGTATGCCGCCACCGCCGCCGCTTCCGGCGCCGGCAGCGCCTTGCGATCGACCTTGCCGTTGGCGTTCAACGGCAAGCTTTCCAGCACGATGATCGTGGCCGGCACCATGTACTCCGGCAGCTGCTTGCCAAGCCGCTCGCGCAGCGCGGCCATCTCGATCACCGCGCCCGCCGCAGCCGACACATAGGCCACCAGGCGCGCGCCGCCGGGGCCTTCGGCCGCCACCACCACCGCTTCCCGCACTTCCGGCTGCGCCAGCAACTGCGCCTCGACCTCGTCCAGCTCGATGCGCAGGCCGCGAATCTTCACCTGATGGTCGATGCGGCCCAGGTAGTCCAGGCTACCCATCGCGTTCCACTTCACCAGGTCACCGGTACGGTACAGCAGTTCGCCCTGCTCACTTAAAGGGTTGGCGACAAAGCGCTCGGCGCTCAGCGCCGGTCGATTCAGGTAACCGCGCGCCAGGCCGGCGCCGCCCAGATACAGCTCGCCGGCAACGCCTGCCGGCGCCAGATTCAACTCCTCGTCCAGCACATAGGTGCCGATGCCGGTGATCGGTTGCCCGATCGGCACCTGGCTGCGGCCGTCGTCGCGGCACGTCCAATGCGTGACGTCGATGGCCGCCTCGGTCGGGCCGTACAGGTTGTACAACGCCGCGCCGGGCAGGCGCGCGAACACGCCGTTCTGCGCTTCGGCCGGCAGCGCCTCGCCGCTGCAAACGATGCGCCGCACGCTGCGGCATACCTCGATGCCCTCGTGGGCCAGGAACGCCTGCAGCATCGATGGCACGAAGTGCAGCGTCGTCACGTTGAACGACTGGATCGCGTCGACCAGGCGCGCGGGATCCCGGTGATCCCCCGGACGGGCCAGCGCCAGGCGCGCGCCCGTCATCAAAGGCCAGAAGAACTCCCAGACCGAGACGTCGAAGCCGAACGGGGTTTTCTGCAGCACCGTGTCAGAACCATCTAGCTGGTAGGCTTCCTGCATCCACGCCAGGCGGTTGTGCAGCGCGCCGTGGCGGTTGGCCGCGCCCTTGGGGCGGCCCGTGGAACCGGAGGTGTAGATCACGTAGGCCAGGTTCTCGCCATGCAGCGCCACTTGCGGATCGTGTGAGAGGCCTGCGCCGAGGTCGAGGCTTTCGATCTCCAGTACCGTGACACCGGCGATCGCTGGCAGTTTTGACCCGACCTCGCGGTCCGTCAGCAGCAGGCCGATGCCGCTGTCTTCCATCATGTAGGCCATGCGGTCGGCAGGATAGTCGGGATCGATCGGCACGTAGGCGCCGCCCGCCTTCAGGATCGCCAGCAGTCCGACCACCATTCCCGTCGAACGTTCGACGGCAATACCCACCTTGACTTCCGGCGCCACGCCCAGCGCGATCAACCGGTGTGCAAGGCGGTTGGCGCGCACGTTCAATTCCTCATACGTGAGCACCTCGTCGCCGAACAACAGCGCCTGCGCGTCGGGCTGGCGGCGCGCCTGCCGCTCGAACAGCCGATGCACCGGCGTCGTGTCCGGATACGAGCGTTCGTCGACGCCCCAGGCGCGCAGTTGAAGCAGCTCGTCCGCGTCCAGCAACGCCACCTCTCCCAGCGTCTGCTGCGGATGATCGGCCAGCGCTGCCAGAAGCGTGATGTAGTGCGCCGCCATGCGCTCGATCGTGCGGGCATCGAACAGCTCCGCCGCATATCGGAAGGTCGCGCTAACGTGACCTACGGCGTCCTCGTGGGTCTCCAGCGTCATTTCGAACTGCGCGGCCGGTGCGTCGAAGTCCAGGCGCTCCGCAGCCAAGCCTGGCCAGGACTGCAGAGCCTTGTCGTCGCTGCGAAGGTGGTTGAACATCACCTGGAATAGCGGCGTGCGCGTCAGGCTACGTGCCGGTTGTAGCAGTTCGACCAGTTGTTCGAACGGCGTGTCCTGGTTTGCCTGCGCACCCAGCGCGGCCTCGCGGCTCCGCGTCAGCAATTCGGCCAGCGTCGTCCTTCCGGACAGTTCGGCGCGCAGCACCTGCGTATTGACAAAGAAACCGACCACGCCGGCGATGTCGGCGTGGTGACGGTTGGCGATCGGCACGCCGATGCGGATATCGCGCATGCCCGAATGACGGAATAGCAATCCTTGAAACGCGGCCAGCAAGGCGGCGAACAAGGTGCCGCCTTGCGAACGGGCCGCCTGGCGCACCCGGTCTGCGCAGGCCGAATCGAGTGCCACGGTGTGCGACGCGGCGGTATAGCGGCCATTCGGCTTGCGCGGCATATCGGTCGCCAGTGCCAGCACCGGCGACGCGTCGCCCAGATAATCCTTCCACCAGCCGAGTTGGCGCTGTCCGTCCGCGCCTTGCAGCCATTGCCGCTGCCAAGCCGCGTAGTCGTCATACTGCACGGGCAGTTCGGCGAGCTTCGACGGGCGCCCTTCAACGCTCGCCCGGTAAAGTTCAGGCAGCTCCTCGAGGATGACTTGCGTCGATTGCGCATCGGACGCGATATGGTGCATCACCATGATCAGGCAATGCTCCCCGACGCCGAGCCGGATCAGCGCCGCCCGCAGCGGCGCCGCGCCGGCGAGATCGAACGGCTGCGCGCAGAGGCGACGCACCTCGGCCTGCATATGCTCTTCGCGCGCCGTGGCGTCGACGCCGGCCAGGTCGATGCAAGGAAGCGGCATCGGCGCGGCGGGCAGGATGACCTGCTCCGCACTGCCGTCGGCGCCTTCGCGGAAGACCGTGCGCAGCGACGGGTGACGCCCCATCAGCGCGGACAGGGCTTGCCGCAGTGCCGCGGCATCGAGCGGACCACGCAAGCGCAAACCACCGGCGAGGTTATAGGCCGCGCTGTCGGGATCGAGCTTCCACAAGTACCACAGCCTTTGCTGGGCGAAGGACAGCACTGCGGGCGCCCCGCTGTCCCGGCGCGGCATCGCCTGGCGCGAAGGAGTCGACCCGGCACCGCCGCGCAGGCGTTTGGCCAGCATGGCAAGTTGGTCGGCGCTCAAGTTGGCGCGGCGTGCGGAAAGATCATTAAGTTTGGACATCTATACCCCTCAGGCAGGTGCTGCAATGTGTTGCGCGGCCGGGTCGCCGGAGCCGGCGTTTTCCAGCTCCTCGATCAGCCGCTCCTCGACGAGCAGGGCCAGCGCCCGGATCGTCGGCGTTTGGAAGAAAGCGGCGGGATGAATCTCCACGCCGTAGCTTTGCCGGACATGCGCCAGCAGCTGGATCGCCAGCAGCGAGTCGCCGCCCAACTCGAACAGGTTGTCGTCGGCGCCGATAGCGGCGATCCCCAGGAATTCTTCCCACAGGCCGGCCAGGCCTTGTCCCAGTTCCCCGTCGGCCGCTATCCACGGCGTACGCAGCGCCGGACGGGGTTGCGAGTGCCGCCGCACCGGCGCGGCAGGCAACAGGCGGTCCGCAAGTTCTGTGGACCGGGCCTGCGCGAACTGCTCCTCAATCGCGATCGTCGACACCAGCACCTGCGGCACTTGGGTCAACGACGACAATCGCTCCAGCAGCACGCCGGCCTGCTCGGCGGCGATGCCGCTGCCCGGCTCCAGCCGATGGTGGGCCGCCATGCCGACGCCGCGCCAGGTATCCCAGTTAACCGATACAACAGGCAGGCCACCGACGCGCGCGGCCTGCGCGGCGACGGCGTCGAGATAGCAGTTGGCCGCGCAGTAATCCGCCTGCCCATAACCGCCCGTGATGGCCGTCAGCGAAGAGCACAGCATGATGAAGTCCGGTGACGTACCGGCCAGCGCGGCCAGCAAGCTGCTGGTGCCGTCCAGCTTTGGATGCAGGACTTTCGCGACGGCGGACCGCTCAAGACGGGCGATCATGCCGCCGCCCGCCACGCCGGCGGCGTGCACTACGCCGTTGATCGCGCCGAAACGCCGCGTGGCCTCGTCGATGGCCGCGCGCAGCCGCACCCTATCGGCCACGTCCACCTGGCGGTACCACACCTGGGCGCCCAGCGCTTCCAGTTCGGCGATGGTCGCGGTGTGGGCCGGCGACATGCCGCGCCCGATCAGCACCAGGCGCGCCTGCCAGCGTTCGGCCAGATAGCGTGCCAGCGCGAGGCCGACGCCACCCAAGCCGCCGGTGATCATGTACACGCCGTGGCGGCGCAGTTGCGTCGCTGCGGGCCGCATGCCGAGGGCCGCGGGCGGGGCCCGCTCGAACGTCCGGGTCCAGCGGTACGCGCCGCGATACGCCACGACCGGCGCGTCATCGCCGGCGTCGATCTCGGCGACGATCTGCGCCACGATCCGCTCCGGCAGGGCCGTACCGGCCGGCCGCACGAAATCGATCACCCGGCAATCGATATGCGGGTACTCCTGCGGAATGACCTTGCATGCCCCATGCAGGGTCGCTTTCGCCGCCAGCAGCGGTTCGTCGCCGGTTACGTCCTCCAGACCATCCGCCACCACGGTGATCCGCACCTTGTTCCCGTCGTCGGCTCCCAGCGCCTGTGCCAGCGCGATCAGGCTGAAAAAGCCGGATTCCGGCGTCCGGGCGTCATCCACGGGCGTCGACATGACGTCAAGATTCCATGCGTGGCAAATATCGGTCAACGGCCCGTGCTCGCCGTCGATCCGCCGCAGAACCCGGGCGTAGTCATCCCGTTCACCGGCGCGCACTGTGAACCGGTGTTGCTCCAGTTGCGCGAATTCAGTGCCCTGCTCCACCCGTAGCACTCGCCGTCCGCGCGTTTGCAAGGCCAGGCAAAGCTGCTCGGTGGCACCGCCGGCGTCGCCGATCAACAGCACCGTGCCGCCTTCATGGTCCCGTGCCGCCAGCGGCACGCGGCGCCACACCGGCGTATAAAACCATCTATCGATGCCCGGCTCCGAGTCGGTCGGCGTGGTCTGCGACCCGGATACCCGCGTGGCGGCCGGCTCAAGCCAGTAAGATTCGCGTTCAAATGGATAGGTGGGCAAAGGCACGCGGCGCGCACCGGACTGATGGAACATAGGCGATTCCCCGACCGCGGCACCGAGGCTCCACAACTGCGCCAGGCAGCGCGCCGGCTGGCCGGCATTGTGCTCGGCGCGGCGCACATGGCATTGTGAGGCCAGCACGGCATGACCACCCGCCGCCGGATGACGGCGCGCAAAAGCAGCCAGCGTGTCGCCGGGCCCGACTTCGAGCAGCACCCGGCCCGCTTTGGTCAGCAGCACCTCAAGACCATCGGCAAAACGCACGGCGCCGCGCACATGACCCACCCAGTAGGCCGGGCTGCGCGCCTCGTCGGCCGTGATCCAGCGGCCGCTGACATTGGAAACAAATGGAATGCGGGGCTCGCCCAGCGGCACCTGCGACAGCAACGCCGCGAATTCGGCCAGCATGGGCTCGACCTGCGCCGAGTGGAACGCGTGCGACACGTGCAGCCGTTGCACGGCGACGCCGCGCTGGCCCAGCACCCGCTCGGCCAGCGCGATCGCTTCGACGGCGCCGGAGAGGACGCACTTGTCGACCGCGTTGATGGCGGCCACGTCGCAACCCGCGTGGGGCTGCGCCAGCAACGCCGCTTCGGACAGGCCAACCGCCAGCATCGCCCCGGGCGCGGTGGCCTGCAGCAGGCGCCCCCGGGCGGCGACGATGCGCAACGCATCTTCCAAAGAGAAGACGCCGGCCAGGCACGCCGCGACGTATTCTCCGATACTGTGGCCCAGCATGGCGTCGGGGCGCACCCCTTGAGCGACCCACCATTGGGCCAGCGCGTATTCGATGACGAACAAGGCCGGCTGGGTGAGCGCGGTTCGCGCCAGCGCCCGATCCGCATCCGCCTGCGCCGACGGTTCCGGGAAGAGCAAGGTGCGCAGGTCCAGTTCCAGATCGGCTTGCAGCAGCATGCTGCAATGATCGACCGTCTCCCGGAATACGCCACCTGCTTCGTACAGCGCCCTTCCCATGTTCGCATGCTGGGAGCCTTGGCCGGGGAACATGAAAGCCACCGGCGGCGGCGACACCGCCACCTCGCCACGCAGCAGCAGGAGCGGATCTTTTTCCGCCAGTGCGCGCCGCGCCTCGGCGTGGTCGCGCACCATGGCGACGGCACGATGGCCGAAGTGCTTGCGGCCCACACTCAAGGTATGCGCGACGTCGGCCAACGCCGTTTCGGGATGGCCGGCCAGATGCGCCGCCAAGTCGCGGCAAGCCGCATCCAGCGCCTCCGCGCTGCGGGCGGACAGCATCAGTGCCACGCCGCCGTCGCCGGCCGGCGCCGGTGTTGGTGCCGATACCGGTAAGATCCTGGGCGGCTCCTGCAGCACCAGATGAACGTTGGTGCCGCCCATGCCGAACGAGCTGACGCCGGCCCGCCTCGGCGTGGCCTGCGCCGGCCAAGGCCGGGCCTCGGTATTGACGCGGAACGGGCTGGCGGCGAAGTCGATCCGCGGATTGGGCTGCGTGAAATTCAGGCTGGGAGGCAGCACGCCGTGCTTCAACGCCATGACCGTCTTGATCAAGCCTGTCACCCCGGCCGCCGCGTCCAGGTGGCCGACATTGGTTTTCACCGAGCCGAGCGCGCAGTATCCCACGCGCGTCGTGCTCGCGCGGAAGGCGTCGGTCAGCGCCGCAACCTCGATCGGATCGCCGAGTGTCGTGCCGGTGCCGTGTGCTTCCACATAGCCGATCGAGCCGGCGTCGACATCGGCCATCGCGTGCGCGGCGCGTATCACCGCCGTCTGGCCGGCTACGCTCGGCGCCGTGTATCCCACCTTGTCGGCGCCGTCGTTGTTCAATGCCGATCCTCTGATGACGGCATGGATGGTGTCGCGGTCGGCGATCGCATCGGCCAGGCGCTTGAGCACCACGATGCCGACACCGCTGCCGATCGCCGTGCCGCCGGCGCCGGCGTCGAAGGCGCGGCAATGGCCGTCCGGCGACAGGATGGCGCCAGGCTGGTGGCGGTAGCCGCGTCCCTGCAGCAGATTGAGCCAAACGCCACCGGCCAGCGCCATGTCGGCCTCGTAGTTGAGCAGACCGCGACAGGCCAGGTGCACAGCCGCCAGCGAGGTGGAACACGCCGTCTGCACCGCGACCGCTGGGCCCTTCAGGTCGAGCTTATACGCCACGCGCGACACCAGCGCATCGGGATCGCTGCCGTTCAGCACCCCGAGCAGCGATGCGATGTCGCTGTCCTCCAGGTTCAGCGACGGCAGCAGGTGGCGCATCATGTACAGGCTAGGTCCGCTGCCGGCATACACGCCCGTCAAACGCGCGGCGGCCTGGCCATCGGCACCCGCATAGCCGGCATGCTCGAGCGCCTGCCATGCGGTCTCCAGGAACTGGCGATGCTGCGGATCGATGCGCTCCGCCTCGCGCGGCGCGTATCCGAAGAAGCCGGCGTCGAAGCGCTCCATGCCGTCGAACAGAATCGCTTTCCTGACGTAGCCCGGGTCGGCCAGGGCCGAGGCGTCGACGCCGCGCTCGCGCAGCAGCGCTTCATCCAGTTCGGTGACGGCTTCCACTTGCGCGAGCACGTTGCGCCACAAGGCGTCGACATCGGCGGCGCCGGGGAAGCGGCCCGCCATGCCGACGATGGCGATGTCGACGCCGCTGTCCATCGCGTCCGCGTTTGCGTTTGCGTTTGCGTTTGCGTTTGAATGGTTCATGCGCCAGCCCTCCCGCCACGCGCGCGCGGCGCCAGGAACGCCTGCCGCTGGCGTGCCGCGCGCTCGGCGACGTGTTTCGTGCGTTCTTCCCCTCGTGCGCCTTCATCCCCTGGCGCGCCGCCGGCCACCATGAACGCCGCCAGCGAAGCCACCGTCGGATAGCGGAACAGGTCGACAACCTCCGGCGCGAAGGCGAAGCGCGGTGGCGCCAGCTGCCGGTGGAGTTTGAGCAGCAGCAGCGAGTGCCCGCCGAGCTCAAAGAAATTATCGAGCCGGCCGACGCGCTCGACGCAGAGCGCCTCGCTCCACAGGGTGGCCAGCGCCGCCTCGACGTCGCCTTGCGGCGCCTCGAAGGCCAGGGCGATGGGGCGTGCCGGCGCAGGCAGCGCGCGGCGGTCCACTTTGCCGTTCGGGTTGAGCGGCAGCGCCGCCAGCGGCACCAACACACCGGGCACCATGTAATCGGGCAGCAGGCCGGCCAGCCGCGCGCGCATCGCGCCGGCGTCGATCGCCTGTCCCGGCTGCGGCGACGCATACGCCACCAGCCTGTTTTCCCTGGCGATGACGATCGCTTCCCGCACTTCGGGTTGCGCCAACAGCACCGTCTCGATCTCGCCCGGCTCGACGCGGAAGCCGCGAATCTTGAGCTGATGATCGATGCGTCCCAGGTATTCCAGCTCGCCGTCGGCGTTCCAGCGCACCCGGTCGCCCGTACGATACAGGCGGCCGCCGGCGCCGTCGAACGGATCGGCGATGAAGCGCTCGGCGCTCAGCGACGCCCGCCCAAGATAGCCGCGCGCCAGAAGCGCGCCGCCGATGTGCAGCTCGCCCGCAACGCCGGCCGGCGCCGGCTGCAGGTCGGCGTCCAGCACGTGCAGGCTGCGGCCCGGCAGCGGTTGGCCGATCGGCATCCGCGCCGGCACGTCACGGCTCCCGTCGACATACGGGGCGCAGTCGAAGATCGACGCCACCACCACCGCCTCGGTCGGGCCGTAGGTGTTGAGCAGCTTGACATGCGCCAGGCCGGCCGCGATCCACACCGGCACCGCCTCGGCGGGCATGGCTTCGCCGCCGATATGCACTTCGCGCAGGCTGCCGTAATCGCGTTCGCCGGCCTGGGCGAAGGACTGGATCAGCGTGAACCAGTAGGCGGTCGGCAGGTCGGCGATGGTGATGCGCTGGTCCCGCACCGTCCGCAGGAACTCGTCATGACTCCACAGTACCGGGCCGCGCAGCACGATGGCCGCGCCCACGATCAGTGGCGGAAACAGCTGTTCGATGAAGCCGTCGAAATTGAGCGTGGCGAACTGCAGCATCCGGTCCTGCGGCGTCAAGCCCGAGAACACCGCCGATAGCTGCACGTGTTCGACCAGCGCGCGATGGGCGACCGCGACGCCCTTCGGCTTGCCGGTGGAGCCGGAGGTGTAGATCACATAGGCCAGGTTGTCGCCGTTCAGCGCCGCCGCCGGCGCATGCGCCGGTGCACCGGCGAGGTCAAGTTCCTCGAGCGCGATCACTCGCACGGACGCATGGGAAGACAGCGCCACGCCGGCACCGCGCCGCGTGAGCAGCAGCCGGGTGCCGCTGTCCTCGATCATGGCCGCCAGCCGTTCGACCGGGTAGTCGGGATCGAGCGGTACGAACACGCCGCCCGATTTCAGGATCGCCAGCAAGGCCACCACCATGTCGACGGAACGCGGCACCGCCAGGCCCACGCGCTGTTCCGCCACCACACCCAGGCCAATGAGACGATGGGCCAGGCGGTTGGCGCGCGCATCGAGTTCGGCGTAGGTCAGCGCCTCGTCGCCGAGGATGACGGCCGGCGCATCCGGTGTCTTCCCGACCTGCAGTTCGATGAGCCGGTGCAGCGGCACCGCATCCGGATACCGCTGCGGGTTCGCACCCCAAGCCGCCAGCTGTCGCGCTTCATCCCGGTCCAGCAGGTCGACGTCGCCGAGGCATTGCGCCGGCTGCGCGGCAAAGGCGCGCAGCAGCACCAGGTAGTGGCGCGCCAGGCGCTCCATCCGGGGCGCGTCGAACAGTTCGCACGCATAGCTGAACTGCGCGCTCACGCGGCCGTCCGGATGCTCGCGCGTGTCCAGTGCCAGCTCGAACTGCGCTTCATCCTCCGGCAGTGCCAGCGCCTCGGCGGCCAGGCCGGTGCGCGCCGCGAAACCGGCGTAGTCCTCCGGCAGATGATTGAACATCACCTGGAACAGCGGGTGATGGCCCAGGCTGCGCTCGGGTTGCAGGGCTTCCACCAGCCGCTCGAAAGGCAGTTCCTGGTTGGCTTGCGCCTCCAGCGTGGCCTCCCTGGTCAGCGCCAGCAGCCGCGCCAGCGGCCGGCGGCCATCGACATCGGCACGCAGGACCAGCGTGTTGACGAAGAAGCCGACCACCTCCTGCAGCTCCGGCCGTCCGCGATTGGCGACGGGCACGCCGACACGGATGTCGTGCTGGCCCGTGTGGCGGTGCAGCAGCGCCTGGAAGGCCGCCAGCAAGACCGTGAACAGCGTCGTGCCCTCGCCCTGCGCCAGTTGCCGCGCGCCGGCCGCCAGCCCGGCTGGCAAATCGAAACGGTGGTGCGCCACGCGGTGGCGCGCCACCGGCTGGCGCGGACGATCCGCCGGCAGCGCCAGCACCGGTTGCGTTTCTCCGTCCGCGACGCCAAGCCGTCCGCGCCAGTAGGCCAACTGCCGCAGCGTTGTCTCGTCGCCGGCGCGGCCTTTCTCCCAGGCGGCGTAGTCGGCGTATTGCAGTGCCGCCGGCGCTGGCGCCTCGTCGTCGCGCGCCCTGGCGGCGGCGTAGCGCGCAGCCAATTCCTCTACCAGGACACGCATGGAGGCGCCGTCGGAAATGATGTGATGCATGACCAACACCAGCACGTGCGTCTCCCGGCCGGTGCGGATCAACGCCGCGCGCGCCAGCGGGCCGCTCGTCAGATCGAAGGGCCGGGCGTTCAACGCGCGCATGGTTTCGGCCAGCCGTGTCCCGCCATCCTGGCCGGCGCCCGACAAGTCGATCAGTTGCAGCGCCAGCGCGCCATCCGAAGTGACAATTTGCTCCACGCCGCCGTCGGCGCCCGCCCGGAACACGGTGCGCAGCGATTCGTGGCGTCGCGCCACAGCGGCGACGGCGCGGCCCATCGCGTCAGCATCGAGCGCGCCGGTCAGGCGCAGCGCGCCCTGGACATGATAGGCGGTGCTCTGCGGCGCCAGCTGCCACAGGAACCATAAGCGCTGCTGCCCCGGCGACAGCGGCATAGGTTGCGCGCGGTGCGCGGCCGACAATACCGGAATTGGCGCCGGCGCGGGGGCGTCGGCCTGTCGGCACTGGCGCACGGCGGCGGCCAATTCACCTAGGCGGGCGTGGGTGAACACCTGGCGGGCGGGGAAATCGACCTTCCAGTGCCGGGCGATGCCCGCCGCCAGCCGAACGGCGGCCAGCGAATTGCCGCCGAGGGCGAAGAAATGCGCGTCATCGGCATAGTGGCGCGCCGCCTCATGCCCGAGTATTTCGCGCCACAGACGCGCAAGCTCGATGGTCGTGTCGTCGGCGGGCCCGGCATCGGCACCGGCTCCTGCTCCTGCTCCTGCTCCTGCTCCTGCTCCTGCTCCTGCGCCTGCTCCTGCTCCTGCTCCTGCTCCTGCTCCAACGATCGCACGGCCATGTTCAACCACCGCGTAGAAGTCGAGCGACCCGTCGATCCAACCCTGGCGGCACGCGCCGCGTTGCAGTTTTCCGCTCGAAGTCTTGGGCAAGCCACCGGGCTGCAGCAACACGACAACCTTCGGCGCCTCGCCGCATTGTTCGCTCACGGCGGCGCCCAGCGCATCGGCCAGCGCCTGCGGGGGTATCAGTTTTTGCAAGCCGCGCGACACTTCGGCGGCCACGCCGACACCCTCCTCGCCGTCGATCGTCACGGCGAAGGCGGCAACCCGCCCCTTGCGCACGGCCTCGACGCCGGCTTCGACGGCGCGCTCGATGTCTTGCGGGTAGATATTGTGGCCGCGCACGATGATCATGTCCTTCAGGCGCCCAGCCACGAACAGCTCACCGCCGGTGAAGAATCCGAGGTCGCCCGTGCGCAGCCAGCGTTCGCCATCGCGCTCGACGAAGGTCTTCGCCGTCTCGTCCGGGCGGTTCCAATAGCCTGCTGCCAGACTGGGGCCGGCGGCCCAGATCTCGCCGATCATGCCCGGCGCGGCCTCCGTGCCGCTGGCGGGATCGACGATGCGTGTCGCGTGCCGGGACGGCGTGCGCCCGCAACCGACCAGCGGCGCGCCATCGTCGGACGCCACGGCCTGGCTGCGCAGCAGCGCGGCGCCGTCGAAGCGGCCGACCGCCATCCCGGCGCCGCGCAGGCCGCCCGTGACGAACAGCGTGGCTTCGGCCAGTCCGTAGCACGGATAGACCGCGCCGGCGTCGAAGCCGGCCGGCGCGTACCGCTCGACGAAGGCCGCCATCGTATCGTGGCGCACCGGTTCGGCGCCGGTATAGGCGATGCGCCAGCACGACAGGTCGAGTCCTTCGCGCTGGCTTTCCTTGATCCGGTCCAGGCACAGGCGATAGGCGAAATCCGGGCCGCCGCTGATGGTGATGCGGTGCCGCGAGATCAGTTGCAGCCAGCGCAGTGGCCGCTCGACGAAATAGTCCGGCGCGCACAGCACGCACGGGATGCCGCTATAGAAAGGCTGCAGCAGGCCGCCGATCAGCCCCATGTCGTGAAACAGCGGCGACCACACGCCGAACTTGTCGTCGGCGCCGATCGACAGGCCTTCGCGGATCGCCTGTTCGTTGGCCATCAGGCCGCCGTGGGTCACCATGACGCCCTTGGGCGCCGAGGTCGAACCCGAGGTGTACTGCAGGAACGCGACGTCGTCGAGCGCCGGCTGGCGCTCCGTCCAGCGGTCCGCCAGCGCCGGGTCGACCCGGTCGACGACGACGATCTCCGCCGCGCCGAACCGCTGCGCCGCCTCCTCCACCAGCTCCAGCAACGCGCCGGCGGTCAGGATGCCGCGCGCCCGGGCATCGGTGGCGATGCCGGCCAGGCGCGCCAGGTGCTGCGGCCGCGTCGACTCGGGCGGGAACACGGGCACCGCGATCACGCCCGCGTAGAAGCATGCGAACATGCCGACGGCGTAGTGCTCGTCGTTGTCCAGCAGGATCAGCACCCGCTCGCCGGCGGCGAAGCGCTGCCGCAGGTCCGCCGCCAGCGCCCGCACCCGCAGGTCGAAGGCGGCGTAGGTCAACACGGTTTCGGAGGCTTCGCCGCCGCGCTCGGCGACCACCACCAGCGCCGGCTCGTCCGGCCGGCTTGCCGCCAGGTCCCGCAGGCAGCGCACAAAGTCGCGCGGCGCCTGGAAGGCCTGGCCGCTGGAGTTGGATCGTATCGTCATCGGATATCCTTGCTGTGTGAGGCGTTTTAAAATTTGTCGAGGTTGCCGTGCGATTCGGCCATCGCCACCACGACCTTGCGCGGGCCCTTGAACGGCGCGCGCGCGTGCGCGGCGAGCATGTTGTCGAGCATTAGGACGTCGCCCTGCTCCCAGGCGAACGACACGGTCTCCGCGTCCAGCACGGCACGCACCTCGTCGAGCAAGGCGTCGGGAATGGCCGAGCCGTCGGCGAAATAGGTATTGCGCGGCAGGTTCTCGACGCCGAACACTTCCTCCATCGTCTCGCGCACTTCGGGCTGCAGGTTGGAGACGTGGAACAAGTGCGCCTGGTTGAACCACACCGCTTCGCCGGTGACGGGATGGATCTCGGTGGCCTGGCACAGCTGCGTGGTGCGCAGGCCGCCGTCCGGCTTCCATTCCCAGCGGATCGCGGCCTCGCGGCAGTACGCCTCGACCTCGGCGCGGCTGTCGGTATTGAACACCTGCTGCCACGGCACATCGAGCTCGCCGAAATTGCGCACATACAGAATGCCGGGCGCGAAGCGCGCGCGGATCGCTTCCGGCATGCGCCGGTAGATCCTGCGGCTGTCGGCGATCGGGGTCGCGCCGCCTTCGATCGACGGCGTCACGCAGTGGAACCAGGCCTTCATGGGCCACATGCGCGTGTAGGCCTGCTCGTTGTGCAGCGGGATCGACTGGTGGGAGGGATATTCGGTCGCCGTGTAGACGCCGGCGCCCAGCGCCGTGCGCGGCGTGGAGCCGAATTCGTAGGACAGCAAGGGATGGCCGAAGCCGGCCGCGAAGGTGCGGAACTCCTCGACGCCGGAGACGTCGAAGCCGCGCAGCAGCACGCCGCCGACGTCGGCCACGGCGGCCTCGATTTGCGCGCGCAGCCCGGGCAAGGCCTGCAGCAGCGATTGACCCGCCGACGATGGCGTGATCAGGGCCGGCAGCACGCAATCGGCCGGGCGCAAACATTCAAATCGTGTCAATGCGTTCATGATGTCTCCTTGATTTCCAATTCACAGGCCGGCGCCCGCCGACGGCGGCTCATGCGGCGCGCGCCGGCGCGCCGGGCGCCGCGCAAAAGCGTTGGGCCAGATACCGCATCAGCGCGGCCAGCACCTCCGGCTCGCGCTGGCGCACGAAGAAGTGGCCGCCGTCGAACCAGTCGAGGGAAAAGGCGCCGGCCGCCTCCTGCCGCCAGGCCTCGATGCGCTGGCCGGCGATGTCGTCGTCGCTGCCCGCGAACACGTGCAGCGGAAACGGCAGCGCTGCCGGCGCGCCGTAGCGGAAGCTGGCGCAGGCGCGATAATCGGCGCGCAGCGTATCGAGCGTGAGCCGCATCAACTCCTCGCAGGCGTAGACCTCTTCCGGCGTGCCGCCCTGCTTGCGCATGTCGGCGATCAGCGAGGCGTCGTCGTCCTTGCCCTCGAAGCGTCTTGGATCGTGCTGCGACGGCGCCGGGCTGCCCGACGCGAACAGCGCCGACGGCGCAGGCCTGCCGAGCGCCAGTTGGCGCCGCGCGATGCCGTGGGCCAGCATGGCCCCCATGCTGTGGCCGAACAGGACGTAATCGCCCCGCATCGTCCCGGCGTGCTCGTCGCACAATTGCGCGACCAGTTGTTCATGGTTTTCGACGCAGGGTTCGTCGAGCCGGCCGCCCCGTCCCGGCAGCTCGACCGGGACCAGTTGCACCCAAGCCGGCAGCCAGCGGCGCCAGCGCAAATACATGGTGGCGCTGGCGCCCGCGCACGGCAGCACCAGCAGCTTGACGTGCGGCGCGGCCGGCATCACTGCGCGACGGTCCCGGCGCCGGAGGCCTGGCGCGCCTGCTCGTCCATCCAGGTGCGCAGCGACAGCGGGCGCATGTCGGTCCAGTGCTGCTCGACATAGGCCGAGACCAGCTGCTTGTCGCCGCGCACCTGGACGCCGTGTTCATCGGCGACGGCGGTCCAGCCGCCGGGGACGTTCTTCCAGTGCGGCCAGATCGAATACTGGCCTTCGTGGTTGATCAAAACGATGAAGGTCTCGCCTTCGCGATCGAAGCAGCTGGTGGTCATAAAATCTCCTTGCGTTGCGGGTAAATGGAAGGGAGCGTCGGCACTGCGCATGCATGGCCGCCCCTCCCTCCTAGACGGCACAGGGCGCCGCCTGTTTAGTCGTGGTGGCCCGGCGTCACTCGTGCAGCTCGCGGCAGCCGGCCAGTGCGTGCACCACATCGCGCATCATGAAGTTGACCAGCGTCGCCGACACGCCGACGATTTTGCCGACCTCGCGCTGGGTCTTGCCGTCGATGCGATGCAGTTCGAAGACCAGGCGCGTGCGCGGCAGCAGCGCCGCCAGCGCGTGGTCGACCTTCGCCAGCACGCGGCGCGCGTCGATGCCCGCGTCGGGCGGGCAGCCGCCATCGAGCTCGGGAAAGTCGTCGGCTGCGCCCATGACTATGTAGCCCGACTCCACCATGCGGCGCCGGCAATGGTCGCGCGCCACATTGCGCACCACCTGGCAGCAATAGCCGAAAGGATTCGGGATGTCGCGGGCGCAGACGCAGCCGGCCAGCTTGAGGTAGGCATCCTGGAGCACATCGTCGATGTGGTCGGGATGGCGCAATATTTTGGAGGCGACGGCGCGAAGATCGCGGCGGCGCGCGAGGTAAACCTCGATCAGCGCATGATTTGGCGTGGACAACAAGGGGTCTCTCCTGTCAGGTGAGGAGCGCGGCGGCGGCGAAGCGCGGGGAAAACGGCTGGCGTGCGGCGGGGGCAACCCATGCCCCGGATCAGCAACGCTCTATATAATGTGAATGCGAATCGTTCTCATTACATCAGATTTTTGGCCGACTGGGAACCAAACTTTGCGGTAGGTGTATGTAATCGTGTTTCATACGTCCCGGGTCGCGGGCAATATTATTTAATCCGAGGAAATACGTGGTGCGGAGCGCGGACTGGCAATCAAATGAGATGACAAATCTGTCATGCAAGGGTCATGTTCCTGTCAGTGCGCCCTCCTTAAACTTGTCCTGTCTTCACCTCAACCACCGAAAGGACACATCATGTTCAAGACACTGCGCACCCTCATCCTCTGCACCGCCATCGTCGGCGCCGGCCTGGCACAGGCGGCGCCCGGCGCACCGGCCAACTACGGCAGCGCGGCCAACACCGGCTTCGCCGACCGCGAAATCACCATCGAGCCAGGCACGAAATGGGTGAACGTCAACAATGGCGAAACCGTCGCTTTCAACCTCAACGGCAAAACCTTCACCTGGCACTTCGAAACGCTGCACGCGGAAGACCAGTTCGGACTGGAGAAGATCGCGCCGGAAGGTGTGGAAGTGGGGAACGTGACCGTCTACGTCGCCAGCAACCCTCTGTATCGCGGTTGATGCAATGGGCGCCATCGACATCGCTCGTGGCGCGGCCGCCATCGTCGCCATGGTGGTCGCCACCACCGGCGGGGGCCAGGCGCCGCAGGCCTTGGTCTATCTGTCGAACGTGGCGCCGTCCGCCGACGACAAATCCAACCTGGTCCCACGCGTGAACCTGGACTCCGTCAATATCGGGCTAAAGCCGGTGCAAGGCGGCGGCAAGGTGTCAGTGCCGCGCGGCTAGCGCTTGCCGTCTTATTTCGTTAACACCAGCGAGAAAAACAGGCGCGTCGGCCCGTTCGCCATCTTGAAGAAGATCTTGTTGCGGCCCTTCCTGAAGCGGACCGTGCGCTTGCCCTCGGTCATATTGTAATCGCGCCTGTGGGTGTTGGGAACGTCGTACAGCGCGGGCCAGAAGGACAGTTTGTTGATGTTGCCGCCCGCCCAAACCTGCACATCGTTCACCCAGATCTGGGCATCGTCGTCGCCGCCTATCCACAGCGTCAAGTCCCGCGCGCGGTCCAGCGTCAATTCGGTATAGCCGTAATACACCGCGTCCTCGTCCGGCTCCGGCGGCACCAAAGGATAGCTGGCGGCGTTCACATAGCGCCACGTCAACCGCCGGTTGCCCTTGCCGGCGTAGACCGCGTCCAGGATCACGCCCTGCTCCGGCGGATAGCGATGATTGGAAAACAGCCCGCTGCCATGCTTGCCTTCAAAGGGACCGATCAAATACCAGCTGTTGACATAGACGCGATCGGCGAATTCACCGCCCCGGCCCAGCACGCGGCCGGCGCCCTTGGTCATCGTGCGCGCGTCCACCGGCGGGATGGTGCCGGTTCCCGGATTGAAGATCGCCTGGCCGTCGCGCTGGTAGTTGCGCACGGCGCCCGTCGGCAACACCGCGTCGCGATTGATGAAGGCGGCCATCCGCTGCTCGATGGCGTCGGCGTGGGTGCCGGGCGATGAACCGGTCCGGCCGTCGGCACCCGGTTCATCGCCGGTGCCGGCACCGGTAAAAGCGCTCGCCGGCGCGTTGTCATCCGGGGCCTGGGCGGCCACACGCGAGTCGTTCTTTACGGCCACGCCATTGCGCTGCCGCGCGAGCTCCTGCTGCCGCTGCGCCAGCGCCGCGCGCGCCCTCGTTTCCAACTGCTGGATTTCCGCCGCCAATTGCCCGGGCCCGGCGCCCGGCGGCGCGGCGTCCGGCGGAGGCGGAAGCGTGGTAGGTAACGGCGGCGCGCCGTCCGGAGGAGGCGTGGCGCGGGACGACGGCGTGGCGTCCGGCAGCGCCGCGACGCTTTCGGCCGGCGGTAACTCCAGCCGCTCCCGCGCCTGTTCCACGGAAATCTTCTCGATTCTGGCCAACTCGGCCGCCTTAAGCTCCTTCTCTATCTCGGCGATGGAGGCCGACAGCTCCCTGGCTTCCGCCAGCAGTTGCTCGGGCGGTTTCGGCAGCGACGTGGCGCGGAAGTCCGGCTCGTCCTCGGCGCCCGCGCCATCGGACGGTGGCGCGCCGGGGCGGCTCTGGTCCAGTAAGTCCTTGATTTTCTCCATATCCATCACGCGCTTTTCGATGCTGGACTGTTTTGCCAGTTCGGCGCCGGCGCGATCACGCGCCAGCTCCACCTGGTAGGCGCCCAGGTAATAGAGCAAGACGATCAGCAGCGCGTGCGCCGCCAGCGAGACCAGCACGAAGGCATGCCGCCGCAGCCACGAAAGGGCCGGCGATTCCGCCTCATCGGTATGGCCGAATCTCATTGCGCGCCACGCGTGTGCATGGAGATGTTGGTGAGCCGCTCGAACTGGCACAGATCGAGCACGTGCACGATATCCTGATACTTCGCCAACTGGTCGCCGTCGATACGGATGCGGCGACCGGGGTCGCGAGCCGCTTCCGCCTTCAGGCGTCCGTGCAGGGTCTGGGTCGACACCGGCTCGCCATCGAGGAAGAACTTGCCGTCCTTGTCGACACCGATCGCCAGCGGCGCCGGACCCGCCTCGTCGCGCTCCAGGCTGATCTGCGAAGTCGGCAAGGTGACCGGCAGCTCCTTCTGCGGCTTGCGCTGCTCAGGCTGCTTAAACGACGTCGCCACCATGAAAAACATCAGCAGAAAGAAGATGCAGTCGATCAGCGCGATCAGGCCGATCTCCGGTTGCTCGTCCTCCCCCAGGTTAATGCGCATGGGACACCACGTGCAGGTTCTGCGGCGTGGCGTCGCCATGCAGGAACCATTCGTCGATCAGGCTATTGATTTTTCTTTCCAGCGCCAGGCCGAAGAACGCCTGCCGGTTCTTGAGGAAGTGGTGCATCCCCAGCGCCGGCAAGGCCACGCACAAGCCGGCGGCGGTATTGATCAATGCCTTCGAAATGCCGCCCGCCAGCAGCGCCGGGTTGCCCATGCCCTCGGAGAACGCGATCACATGGAAGGCGTCGATCATGCCGACCACGGTGCCGAGCAAGCCGACGATGGGCGCCACCGTGGCGACAATCGCCAGCGGGTAGGCCTTTTGCTGATGGTGCCGCAGTTCCATCGACGCGATGTCGCCGGCGCCGCTGTTGACGATGGCGTAGCCGTGCTGGCGGTGTGCCACCATGTAGGCAATCACGCGCGCCAGGGTGCTGCCCTCTTCGGCCAGCAGCTGTTGAAGCCTGGTGAAATCCTGCGCCGCCCACAGCGGCTTGACCCTTTCCACCAGCCCCTCGGGCACGATGGCGCGGGCGCGGAAATGCATCAGGCGCTCGATCGTGACGGCCAGGAACAGGATCGACAGGCCGAGCGTGACGACGATGGCAGCGCCGCCCTCGGCCGCCTGTTCGACGATATTGATATCGGCGGCATGGGCGATGTTATGAAGGGCGAGCGTGGCGACTAGCGCGAGGGGGAGATTTTTGTGCATGCCCGTAACAGAGCAAAGTCCGGGCCAGGCCCATATCGTCGTCTTTTCGCGCCTTTTTCGCAGCTTTTTCGCGCCTCTCCCGCGACTGCCAGAGCGACCGTTGCCCATTCCCGAACACCGACTGTCCGGAAATGAACACAGCGCCGGATGCAAACCCTCCCGGCGCTGCCGGCGACTACAACGAACCGCGCACGGGCACCGCGTCGGCCAGCAGCATGAAGCTGCGGTCAGTGTCGAGCAGGTTTGACAGCCGCTCCTCCATCATCGCGACGTAATCGCGCATGGCCGGCACGTCACTACGTTCGAGGAATCCCAACTCGCCCATCGCGTCGAACGCCGGCTGGGCATCCGGCATGGGCTTGACCCGATTGAGCACCGCGCGGCGCATCGAATGGGCAACCCTTGCGTCGCCGGCAACCACCTGCGCATGCGCGTCTATCCAGCTTTCCTGCAGCTCGACGCGATCGATACCCGGCTTGCACACGCCGTAGTACAACAGCCGATGCGGCGAGGTGCCGGCCACCGGCAGCGCCAGCGCGCTCTCCTCCAGCATTGTGAACACCGCCGTGCGGCCGTCCGCGAAATTCGGCTCGTCCGGCGCGATGACCTCCTGGTAATCGCGCGTTTTGGTGGCCGCCAGATGGTCTTGGACCGTGTCGGCCATGATATGGCTGACGGAATCGTAGCGCGACGGCGTCGCCAGCGGCCCGTAGGCGGCGTCGAAGACGTGTTGCTGGATATAGGCGCGAATCAGGCCGGACATCGCCTTCGAACCCATCACGAGGCGCGCGTGCGTGTCCTTCATGTAGCGGCAATACTCGGCGTGCGTCATGCGCGGCACGCGGGCGGCGCAGATATTTAGTTTGATCATGGCGTAGTCTCCATTCTTATTTTTGCACCGGCGCGATCGACACCGGCAGCAAGGTTCCCAAGCCGGCGGCCCTGGCGCGCTTCAGCAGCATTTCGGCGGTCACCACGTCCTGCAAGGCCGAGCCGACCGACTTGTAGACGGCAATGTCGTTGGCGCCTCGCGGCGGCAGGCGCCCGCCGATCAGATCGGACAATGAATGCAGCTTGCCGCCGAAGTCCACGCCTTCGCGCGCGGCGGCGAGCATGTCGCCCGTGTCGTGTGCGACTTCATCGACCATGTCGGCGACGATCAAGCCCGCCCTGCGTATGACGTCGGCATCGACCTCGCGCTGCTCGGGCAGCGTCGAGCCGATCGACACCACGGTGACGCCGGGCCGCAGCCACTCGCCGCGCAGCACCGGCGATTCATCGCGTGAGCGCGCGGCGCAGACGATGACGTCGGCCCCCTCGATGGCCTGTTGCGGCGTATCGGCGGCGACGATCTCGATGCCGAGCAGCCGCTGGAAATCGCTGGCGAACCGCTGGCGGCTGGCCGGCGTCGGGCTGAACACGGCGACCGATGCGATCTCGCGGACGGCGTGCAACGCGTTCAATTGCGAGCGCGCCTCGAAGCCGGAGCCGATCATCGCCACGCGCAGCGGCCGCCGGGGCGCCAGCGCGTCCACCGCGACGGCTGCGGTGGCGGCGGTGCGGATGGCGGTGATCTGGTTGCCGTCGATCAGGGCGGCCAGTTCCATCGTCTGCTGGTCGAACAGCGAAATCAGGTAGCTGGCGCGGCGCGCCCGCGTCGAGGCGGCGATCAGCTTGCAGCCCATGTGACCACCGGAGGAAATGGCGCTCAGGCCGCGCAGCCAGACGCCGTCGCCCCTGGCCATGGAGCGCGGCGGCACCATGGCGTCGTCGATCGGCGCGGCGTAGGCCGCGCGCAGCGCCTCGATCGCGTCTTTCCAGTTGTGCAGTTCACCGACGTCACGGTCGGTCAGGAACAGCGGCGGGCCACCGGCGGTGGCGATTGCGGTTGCGGTCATCGATCAAACTCCCTTCAGGCTTATGATCGATACAGGGTAACGACCGCCGCGCCGGCCGGGAAGCTCGCCGCCCGCATAGCAGCTTTCACAAATGCGGATACCGAAAAACCGCGCTACCGCTCCGCGAAAAGGGAGATGATGAGCCGCGTGATGGCGCGCGTCGCCAACGTGTGGGGGCGATGCTGGGTTGTACCCAGCACGATGTTACGCACCAGTTCCGGCTGCACGATGCGCGCGGCGTCGATGCCGGCCTGCCCGCCACCCTGCTCCATCACCGACGCGACGATGGCATAGCCGGCGCCGGCGGCGGCGAGCTCCCTTTGCAACTGGATGGTATCGGCCTCTATCGCCACCGCCAGCTGAATGCCATGTTCGCGCGCCAGCACGTCAAGCCGCCGGCGCAGCACATGCGGCTCGGCCGGCAGTATCAGGGGCAGGCCCTCGAGCGCGGCGAACGCGATCCGGCCCGACGCTATGACGGGATCGTCGGCCAAACCGATCAAGTCGAGGGCGACGGTGCGCAGGCATGGTTCACCGGGATCGGCGACCGGCCCCTCGCGCAGCAGCAACGCCAGGTCCAGCCGCCCGGTGCCAAGCCATTCCTCCATTTGGGCGCTCGAGCCTTCGGCCAGATGCAGGTGGACGCGTGGGAACTGCTCCTTAGCGCGGCGATACAGCCTGCCCGCGAATATGGACACGCTGCTCGGCAACAGGCCGACGCGCACTTCGCCCATCGGGATGCTGTTGGTCGTGAGGATATCGTCCGCCAGCCGGTCGGCCTCGGCGATCAAGGGAAGAATACGGGCGTGGATCACTTCACCGAATTCGGTCAGGACCACGCCGCGCCCGGTGCGGCGGAATAGCTTGCCGCCGCATTGCGTTTCGAGCTGGGCGATCTGGCGGCTGATGGCGGACTGCGGGCTGTTAAGCGCGTTGGCGACCCGGGTCAGGCTGCCCAATTCGGCGACTTTGGCGAACAGGCCCCAGCGGGGATCGAGAATCGGCAGCATGCGGCGGGTACCCGTGAATGATCAATTTTTATGGCGGAGACGGTCCACGTAGTGTCGCATTTTTCCGGTGCGACGTGGGACGTTTCGTGGCCCGTCCGACGCCGCCCGCGAGTTAGATGATGTCCACCTCCCGCGCCACCAGCACGAAGGCTTGCGACGGCTGGTGAAACGCCGGCTGCCCGCTCGCGCCCAAAAAGACCTTCTGCCAGGCGCGGAAGGCCGGCAGCGCGCCGCCGTCATCGAACCACAGGTTGACCACCGCGTCGTAGCTTGGCATATCTTTTGCGCCGAAGTAGGCCATCAAGCCCGTTTCGTCGGGGATGGCCAGGGTCAGCACGGCACGGCGCACAGCGGCGGCTTGTGGCGTCCCGCGCAGCGCGGCGTCGACTGCAAGGCGCAGCTCCCCGGCGAAGCGCTCGGGTGTGAGCGCATCCGGCTTGCGCAGGAAGTACATCATCTTCACCGGGGCGTCGGCGGGCGCCGGCACGTCGAGCTCCACGTCGCGCGCCAGCATCGCCAGCGCGGTCGGCATGTCGCTGAAATTGGCGCCGTCCGGCCCGACGACGTCGCGCACATAGGCGTCGGTGAATGAGCGCAGCATGCCCTCGACATCGTCGAAATACAGTTCGGTGACGGAGTCGCGGTGGAACAGCCCTTGATAGGCCGGATCGCCCTCGGCGCCATAGGCGCTGTCGCTGACATGGTTTTGCACATAGCGGCGGATGGACAAAGGCTTGGCCCGCGCCAGCGCGCCATGCACGTCGCGGATGTAGCTGAAATATTCGTGCTGCGTCATGCCGGGTTTGCGGCGGATCGCGGCCAGGGTCTTGATCATGTTCGCTCCTGTTGTAGGTGGTGTTCCGCTACCACGTGGCGCAGATGTACTTCGATTCCAGATACTCCATCAAACCGTCATGGCCGCCCTCGCGGCCGACGCCGCTCTGCTTCCAGCCGCCGAACGGCGCCGCCGGATCGGACACCACGCCACGGTTGATGCCCACCATCCCGGCCTCGATGCGCTCGGAGACCGCCAACGCCTTGGCCAGATCGCGCGTGTGCACGAACGACACCAGTCCGAATTCGGTATCGTTGGCCAATGCGATCGCCTCCTCGACGGTGTCGAACACGCACAGCGGTGCTACCGGCCCGAAGATCTCCTGCTTCAGGATGCGGGCGTCCGCGCGCACGTCCGTCAACAGGGTCGGTTCGTAAAAGTAACCCGGCCCGCCGCGCGCCTTGCCGCCGGTGAGCACCGTGGCGCCCTGCCGGACCGCCTCCTCGACCAGTTGCGCCACCTTGTCGAGCGTACTGCGGTTGATCAGCGGGCCAAGCTGCACGCTCTCGTCCAGCCCGGGCCCCAGCTTGACCGCCGCCATCGCCGCCGCGAAGCGCCGAGCGAACTCCGCCGCCACCGGCCGCTCGACGTAAAAGCGGTTGGCCGCCGTGCACGACTCGCCGCCGTTGCGCAGCTTGGCCACCATCGCCGACGCCACCGCCACCTCCAGATCGGCGTCGGCGAAGACGATGAACGGCGCGTTGCCGCCCAACTCCATCGAGCACTTGACCACCTTGTCGGCCGCCTGCGACAGCAGCACGCGACCGATCTCGGTCGAACCGGTGAACGACAGCTTGCGCACGCGCGGGTCGTGCAGCATCGCATTGACGATCTTGCCGGACTGGCGCGACGGCACCACGTTGATCACGCCGGCGGGCACGCCGGCCTCCTCGAACAGGCCTGCCATCGCCAGCGCCGTCAGCGGCGTCTCGGAGGCCGGCTTGAGCACCACCGTGCAGCCGGCCGCCAGCGCCGGGCCGATTTTGCGCGTGGCCATCGCCGCCGGGAAGTTCCACGGCGTGACGAAGACCGCCACGCCGATCGGCTGGCGCACCACCAGGATGCGGTTGGCGCCACCGGGCGCGGTCGACACCTCGCCGACGATGCGCACCGCCTCCTCCGCATACCAACGCAGGAACTCGGCGGCGTAGGCCACCTCGCCACGCGCCTCGGCCAGCGCCTTGCCGCTTTCCAGCACGATCAGGCGCGCGTATTCCTCCTGACGCGCCATCAACAGCTCGAACGCCTTGCGCAGGATCTCGCTGCGCCGGCGCGGGGCGGTGGCCGCCCACGCGCCGCCCGCCGCGTAAGCCGCCGCCACCGCCTCCAGCGCGTCGTCGATCGAGGCGCTCGCCACCGAGGCCAACACCTCCTCGGTGGCCGGGTCGAAGACCTCGAAGGTGGCGCCGTCCGACGCGTCGCGCCATTGGCCATTGATGTACAGGCCCTTGGGCGCCTTGTTCACTTCAGGATGTCGCATGGTTCTTCCTCTCTCAGGCGGGATGGCGGCCGACCATGAATTCGCTGTCGGCATCGGTGGTCGGCGTCACCCCCGAGGCGCGCAAGCCTTCGCGCAGCTGCCGCATGATGCGGTCCGGGCAACGCATCGCCGGCGCCCGCAGCGGACCGCCGTTGAAGCCCGCCAGCCAATCCTGGTACTTCCACTGCGTGCGATTGAGCACGCCCGTGCCGCCCGCGTAGCTGGCTGACGCCGCGCCGTTGGCCAGGCGCGCCGGATGCACCTTCCAGTACAGCTCCATGGCCGCCTCCCACTGCCCCTCGCGCGCCAGCTTGAACGCCTTCGGATAGTAGTCCTGCATCCACTGGGTGTTGCTGGTGCCGGAGAACTGCAGGTCCATCAGGTTCATCATCGGTATCGCGTCCCCCTCGATCGGGCAGCTGATGACCACTTCGTCGCGGAAGTGGTGCCACATCTCGCACAGGCCCGACACCAGCGGGAAGCCCTGCTCGGATTTGATGGCGACGATGTTCGGGATGTCGTCCAGCAGCCGGCGCACGAAGGCGACCGACATGCCGGCCGGATGCACGCGCTCGAAGCCCCACAACGGAATCGGGAACAGCATCACCGCCAGATCGGTGGCATCGCAGAACGCCTTGGTGTAGTCGTAGATCTGCTGCTCGTTCGCCGGCCAAAACTGCGGCGGGTACGACAGCAGCACGATGTCGGCGCCGGCCTTCTCGGCCAGCTTGACCGCCTCGATGTTCTCTTGCAGTGTCCCGAAGGCGGCGTGGAAGAACAGCCCCATGCCCTGCCCGGCCGTGTCGCGCGCCCAGGCCGTGAACTGGGCGTTCTCCTCCGGCGTGATCGCCACCTCTGAGCACAGCAGCGTGTAGCTGTAGCCGAACTTGACGGCCAGCTCGATGTCGTGGCGGATGCCGCGCTCATTGAGCCGCTTGAGATCGGCCGAATAACTGGGGATGGTGACCGCGCTGCAGCCGGTCAAATGTTCCCGCGCCCAAGCGCGCGCGTCCTGCTTCTTGTAATTTGCCATGTCCGATTCCGTTCGTAAGGTTGGTGTGCCAGAGACGAGATCGATGGTAGTTGGCCTGGAAGAAAGAAGAAACGGCCCGCGCGGGAAAGCAGCTATCGCATTTTTGTTATATCAGCCGCGATTGGTGATCCTGCCTAAAGGCAACCGCGCCCCACAGGATGGTGGATTTGGCTATATTTAGCCATGGGAAAAATCTACATCGGTATCTCCGGCTGGCGCTACAAGGGCTGGCGCGGCGTGTTTTATCCGGAAGGGCTGGCGCAGGCGCGCGAGCTCGACTTCGCCTCGCGCGCGCTGCCGACGATCGAGTTGAACGGCTCCTTCTACTCGCTGCAACGCCCTTCCAGCTATACCGCGTGGTACGAGGCAACGCCGGCGGGCTTCGTCTTCAGCCACAAGGGCAACCGCTACCTCACCCACATCCTGCGCCTGGGCGACGGCGTCGAAAAGGCGCTGGCCAACGTCATGGCCTCCGGCGTGTTCGAGTTGCGGGAAAAACTTGGGCCGTTCCTGTGGCAGCTGCCGCCCAACTTCCGCTTCGACGCCGAACGGCTGGAGCATTTTTTCAGCCTGCTGCCACGCGACCTGGAACAGGCGCAGCTCCTGGCGCGCCAGCACGAGCCGCGCATGAACGGCAAAGTCGCGCTGGAGATCGACGCCAACCACAAGCTGCGCCACGCGCTGGAGATCCGCCACGACAGCTTTATCGATCCCGCGTTCGTCGCGCTGCTGCGCAAATACAAGGTGGCGCTGGTGGTGGCCGACACCGCCGGAAAATTCCCGTACTACGAGGATGTGACGTCGGACTTCATGTATCTGCGCCTGCACGGCGCCGAGGAACTCTACGCCAGCGGCTACGACGACGAGTCCCTGGAACGCTGGGCCGCGCGCATTCGCGCCTGGAGCACGGGCGGCCAACCGGATGACGCCAAACTGATATCGGACAAGCCGCCGCCGGCGCGCGCGAAACGCGACGTCTACTGCTACTTCGACAACGACATCAAAGTGCGGGCGCCGTTCGACGCGCGCAGCCTGATCGAGAAATTGGGCCTTGGCGGCGGCCTGGCGTCATTTGGCTGAAGGCGGCAGGCGGTCGCGCGGCACCGGCGGCACGCGATACTTGGCCATGCCTGATTTTTGCGAACGGTAGATGCCGCAACGGCCGGAGAACAGATAGGCGACCACGCAGGCCATCGCGGCGAAGGGACCGATCTGCGGGCCAAAGAGCTCGATCGCCATGATGGTCGACGCCAGCGGCGTATTGGCGGCGCCAGCGAACACCGCGACAAAGCCCAGCGCCGCCAGCAGCGGGAAAGGCAGATGCAGCAAGGGCCCGAGCGCGTTGCCGAGCGTGGCCCCGATGAAGAACAGCGGCGTCACCTCGCCGCCTTTGAAGCCGCTGCCCAGCGACGCGACCGTAAAGGCGAACTTGCCGAGGAAATCCCACGGCGCCAGCGGGTGCTGGAACGCCTCGACGATCACCGGGATGCCAAGGCCGATGTAGCGCGTGCCAAGCAGCCATACGGCGATGGCGACGACCACGCCGCCGATCATCGGCCGCAGCGGCGCGTAAGGAATATGGCGCTTCATGAAGGCCGACGCCGCGTGCGTGGATTTGGCGAAGGCCATGCCGGCCAGGCCGAATACGATGCCCGCCACCAGCACGGCGGCGACGCTGGCGAAGCCGATCGCCACCACCGTGTTCATTGGATAGTGCGTGTGGTGCACGCCCCAGGCCATGCCCACCTGGTCGGCCGCGACGGCGGCGACGATGCAAGGGAAGATGGCGTCGTAACGCAGGCGGCCGACGGCCAGCACCTCCATGCCGAAGATGGCGCCGGCCAGCGGCGTACCGAAGACGGAGGCGAAACCGGCGCTGATGCCGGCCATGAGCACGATGCGGCGGTCCGCGTGACGCAGCCGCAGCGCATACGTCAGCTGGTCGGCCAGCGCGCCGCCCATCTGCACGGCCGTGCCCTCGCGGCCCACCGAGGCACCGAACAAATGTGAAACGACGGTGCCGATCAACACCAACGGCGCCATGCGCAGCGGGACCACTTTCTGGGGATCGTGGATTTCGTCGATCAGCAGGTTGTTACCGGCTTCCACGCTGGAGCCGGTTTTCAGGTAAAGCCAGCCGACGGCGAAGCCGGCCAGCGGCAGCAGCCAGATGATCCAGGCGTGCGCCTCGCGCCAGTGTGTCGCATAATCGAGCGCAAAGAGGAAGAATGCCGAGGCGGTGCCGCTCAACGCGGCGATCACGCCGGCGATACAGGTCCACTTGGCGACGTACGCCAGCAAAGCCGTTTGTTCGGGATAAAGAGAGGATTTCATGCAGCGAGCGGCAACTCCGGGGTCAGGTCCGCCAATTCTACACGAGCACATCGTTACCGCCGAGACACGTAGGGCGGATTAGGCGGAACGCCGTAATCCGCCATTTGTGAGCCGTCGACGAAGCATGCATGGCGGATTACGCTGCGCTAATCCGCCCTACGTGGAACGGTGGTGATGCGTGGTCTCCCGTTCAATGGTGATGCTTGGCGTCGCGCTTGACGTTCATCGCCTCCACCGGCTTGGACGGCGGCGCGCCCGGTGCGCGCGGCGCGGGCGGCACCTCCCCGGTCCATTCGTAAGCCACCGTGCCCTTCGGATGCTTGTACCAGCCAGGGTCCTTGTAATCGTTGCGCGCCAGGCCCTCGCGCACTTTGACCGTGGTGAACATCCCGCCCATCTCAAGCCCGCCGAACGGTCCCTCCCCGCTCATCATCGGTAACGTGTTTTCCGGCAGCGGCATTTGCATGTCGCCCATCGAACCGCCCTTGTCGCCCATGACCATATAGCCCGGCACCAGCTTGTTGATCTTCTCGGCCACCCCAGTATGATCGACCCCGATCATGGTCGGCACGTCGTGCCCCATCGCGTTCATCGTGTGGTGCGATTTGTGGCAGTGGAAGGCCCAGTCGCCGGGCGCGTCGGCGATGAACTCGATCGCCCGCATCTGGCCGACGGCGACATCGGTGGTCACCTCCGGCCAGCGCGCCGACGGCCGCACCCAGCCGCCGTCCGTGCCCGTCACCTCGAAGGTGTGGCCGTGCAGGTGGATCGGGTGGTTGGTCATCGTCAGGTTGCCGGCGCGGATGCGCACCCGGTCGTTCTTGCGTACCACCATGGGATCGATGCCGGGGAAGGCGCGGCTGTTGAACGTCCACAGATTAAAGTCGAGCATCGTGTTGATCTTCGGCGTGTAGCTGCCCGGCTCGATGTCGTAGGCGCTGAGCAGGAAGACGAAGTCGCGGTCGACCGCGTGCTGCTTCGGATCCTTCGGATGGGTGATCCAGAAGCCCATCATCCCCATCGCCATCTGCGCCATCTCGTCGGCGTGCGGATGGTACATAAAGGTGCCGGCGTGCCGCGCGACGAATTCGTAGACAAAGGTCTTACCCGGCTGGATGCCGGGCTGCGTCAGGCCGGTGACGCCGTCCATCCCGTTCGGCAGCAGCTGACCGTGCCAATGCACGCTGGTGTGTTCGGGCAGCTTGTTGGTGACGAAGATGCGCACGCGGTCGCCCTCCACCACCTCGATCGTCGGGCCGGGACTCTGTCCGTTGTAGCCCCACAGGTTGGCCGTCATGCCCGGCGCCAGTTCGCGCACCACCGGTTCCGCCACCAGGTGGAACTCCTTGACGCCGTCCTTCATCCGCCACGGCAAAGTCCAGCCATTGAGCGTGACGACGGGATTGTACGGGCGGCCGTTGGGCGGCACCAGCGGCGGCGCGGTGGCGGCCGACGATTGCACCGGCGCCTCGGGCAGCGAGGCCGCGCCGGCCTTGGTGACCATGCCGGCACCGATCAGGGCTGCGCCGCTGAGGAATGATCTGCGGGTGGTCATGGTGTTACTCCTTTAGTGGTTGGCAGATGGCCGCTTAAGCGACCACCCAGTGCGGCTTCGAGATTGGCTTGCGCGGTCCAGTAGTCCTTGAGCGCGCCGATATAGCCGTTGACGGCGGTCGATTGTTCGCGGGCGTCGGCCAGCAGTTCGAATACGCTCATCAGCATGCCGTTGTAGCGCAAAAGGGTTTCGTCGGCCAGCTTCTTGCGCAGCGGGACGACCTGGTCGCGGTAGTGGCGCGCCAGCTCGTACGATGCGCGGTAGTCGGCATAGCTTTCGCGCGCCTCGCTGCGGGCGTTGACGGCGGCCTGCGCCAGCAGATTGACCGATTGCATATAGGTCGCCTCGGCCCGCGCCACGCGCGTCGAGCCCCAGTCGAACAGCGGGATCTCCAGCGACAGCTCATAGCCGCGCCGGTTGATCGGCCCTTCGCTCTCGCCCACCACGCCCAGATCGAGCACGTTGATGAAGCGCGTGGTCTTGGTCAGGCCCAGCGTCGATGCCGTGTGCGCGGTATCGAGTTTGGCGGCCTGGATGTCCAGCCGCTCGTTGACGGCGATCTGCTCGATATCGCCCAACTCCTGCGGCGCGGCGGGCAGCTCGGGCAAATGGTCCGGCAGCTTGTACGCGGTCTGCGCGCCGCTCAGTCCCATCAAACGGGTCAGTTTTTCGCGCGCGGCGACGGCCGTCTTGCGCGCGGCGCTGACGTCGGCCACGGTTTGCGCGTGGTAGGCCTGTTCGCGCGCCACGTCCATGGCGCTCCAGTTGCCGGCCTTGCGCATACGGTCGGCCAGTTCGGCACTGGCCTGCGCCGATTCCTCCACCTGCACGGCATATTCGGCGCTCTGGTTGGCGGCCACCGCCTCCACCCATGCGCGGCGGGTGTCGGCGGCGACCTTCAGCGCCTCGTTCGAGACCAGCAATTTGGTCTGCTCGTAGCGGCGTCCTTCGATGCGGCCGGCCAGCGGCGCCGTGATCAGGCTAAGAAGATTGAAGGTCAGCGTGCGTTCGATGCTGAGCTCACCGCCGCCGTGGCTGCGCTTGAAATCGAACACGGGATTTTGCAGGCGGCCAGCCTGCACCAGGTCCGCTTCGGCGATGCCGAGCGACCAATAGCTCGCTTGCAGTCCCTGGTTATTCAGCAGCGCGACATGCACCGCTTCGTCGACAGCCAGCGGCTGCCCCAGTTTTTTGTCGATGACGGCGGCCAGCGCGCGCGCGTCGTCGTCGTTGCGCGGCAGGCGGCCGGCGACGCTGGCGCTCAGGCCAGTACGTTGTTCGCTGACGCCGGCGGCGGCGCCGAAGCCGCCGTCACCGGACAGGGACGCGCAGCCGCCGAGCAGCAGCGCCATGCTGGCGCCACCGGCGAGTTTATGCAGACAATTCATGTCCAACACCTCAGGTTAATTTAGAAATGGGATGCGTTGCGCAGCTCGCGGACGGAGCTGTCGCGGGGTCAGGCCAAATTGCCTTGAGGGGGACGTTCAGGGTGGGCCAGATCGACCGCGCGGGGGAATTCGGAGTGGAACGGAATGGCGGACGATACCGCCGCCAGCACCGGCACGGCGATCGTCTGCGCCATGAACGGCGCACCGGCGACGCAGCAGGCCGCGCCGCCGCATTTGATGCCGCCGTGATTGTGGCCGGCATGACTTGACTGGCCGGACGATGCTTGCTGATCTTGATCCTGCATGGCGGCCATCATCGCCGCATGATCGTGCGGACCGGCGGGCATGGCCATATGCCCTGTCGCCGACGCCGCGGGAGCGTCGGGCGCGCACAGCATCATCGAAGCGGACGCATATCCCTGATAAGGGAGCGCCAGCAGCATCAGCCATACGATGAAGGTTCGGAACAGGGTCATGCAACTATGGTATCACAAGCCGCCCGGGATGCTCACTGCGGCCCAGGGGCCGCTAAGGCTCCCTTAAGCCAGTCGCACCAGCGGGTTGGCGATGATATTGTCGATTTGCCGGATGGCCTCGTCGCAGGCGGCGGCGATGGCCTCGTCCTCGCTCTCACGGACGAATTGCATGGTCGCGCCCTCGAACACTTCGACGCCGTTGGCGTTGGCGCGTTCGATGTCGCAGCTGGCGGTCCATTTGCTGTCGCTGGTCGGCAAGGCCGTTGGGATGATTTCCCAGCCTTTGTAGTGAATTTTATCCATGACTGACTCCTTGTTTTCGGACAGACTATCATGAAGAGATACCGCTTATGCGCACGCCTGAGGATGTTTCAGCTAAAAAACATGCGCCTAGGGTAATCGTTATGATTTTTTATTATAATGAACGCATGAAGCCACTTATACAAGCCTTCCACGACAAAAACACGGGCACCGTCACCTATGTCGTGTACGAAAACGACGGCGCCGACTGCGCGATCATCGATTCCGTGCTCGATTTCGACCCGAAATCGGGCCGCACCTCCACCGCCTCGGCCGATCTGGTGGTCGATTTCGTCCGCGCGCACCGCCTCAACGCCGTCTGGCTGCTGGAGACCCACGCCCACGCGGACCACCTGTCGGCCGCGCCGTATCTGTCCCGGCAGCTGGGCGGACGCACCGGCATCGGCGCCGAGATCTCGGTGGTGCAGCAAGCCTTCGCGCGGGTTTTCCCGCAGCGGCCTGGCATCGAGCGCAGCTTCGACCATCTGTTCCAGCCCGACGAGGTATTCGCCATCGGCGCCTTGCAAGCGCGCGCGCTGCATGTGCCGGGCCACACGCCGGCGGACATGGCCTACCAGATCGGCGACGCCGTCTTCGTCGGCGACACCATGTTCATGCCAGACGTGGGCACGGCGCGCTGCGACTTCCCCGGCGGCTGCGCGGCCACCTTGTACCGGTCCGTGCGCAGGCTGCTCGACCTGCCGCCGCAAACGCGTTTATTCATGTGCCACGACTATCCACCCGCTGGCCGAGAGGCGCGCTGGGAGGTGACGGTGGCCGAGCAAAGCGAAAAGAACATCCACATCCGCGCGGGCGTGACCGAGGAACAGTTCGTGGAGATGCGCACCAAGCGCGATGCGACGCTGGACATGCCGGTGTTGATACTGCCGGCGATCCAGGTCAACATCAGCGCCGGGCAGCTGCCGGAAGCGGAAGAAAACGGCGTGCGGTACCTGAAGATACCGCTGAATTCCTTTTAATTCCGGGCACGACGTTAATCGTCGCGCTTTGGGGTGCGGCCGATGCTCTCGTCCATATTGGCCAGATACCACGTCAGCCCCGTCATCACCGCCACGTGGCGCTTCAGCTCCAGCGGATTGACCTTGTCCAGCGTGTCCGCCGGGGTGTGGTGGTAGCTGAAATAACTGCTGGCATCCACCAGCGGCATGAACACCGGCACGCCCGCGCGCTCCAGCGGCCCCGTATCTGCCGCCCCGGTCACATCACGGCGATCGAACATCGACGCGCCGATCGGCTCCAGCGATTTTTGCAGCGGCGCGAAGTACTTCACCACCGACGGCCGCACGCTGCCGATCACGCCGAACGGACGGCCACCGCCGCTGTCCGACTCGATGGCGGCGAAGTGCCGCTCGACCTTGTCCTTGTTGGCCTCGAAATAGCCCTTGCCGCCCATGGTGCCGTTTTCCTCGTTCATCCAGGCGATCACGCGGATCGTGCGGCGTGGCTTCAGGTTCAGCTTATTCAACGTGTCGATCACCGCCATCGCGGCGGCGACGCCGGTGCCGTCGTCATGGGCGCCGGTGGCCAGGTCCCACGAATCGAGGTGGCCCGAGACGATCACTACCTCGTCGGCCTTGTCGCTGCCCGGCAGGTCGGCGATGACGTTGAAACTGTCGGCGTCCGGCAGATTCTGCGGCGTGAGTGTCAGACGCATCTTGACCGGACCGCGCGCGGACAGGCGGGTCATCAGCATCGCGTCTTCGGCCGTCACGGCCGCCGCCGGAATGCGCGCGCCGTCCACCAGCCCGGTGACGCCGGTGTGCGGAATGCGGTAGTCGGCGCCGCCGACCGAGCGCACCAGCGCCGCCGCCGCGCCCATCTCCGCCGCCACCTTGGGACCGTTCACCCGGAAGTTCGAGCCGCGCCCATAGGCCGGACCGGCGTGTCCTCGCTCGGCCATCTCCTGGTCGAAGGCCACGTCGAACAGCACGATGCTGCCCTTGACCTGCGCCGCGCGCGCCTTCAACTCGTCGAAATCGCGCAACACGATCACCGGCGCGGTCAGGCCGGCCGCCGGCGTGGCGCCCGATCCGCCCAGCGCCGTCAGCACCACTTTCTGCGTGACGCCGGCTGGACGGCCGGTGTAATCGACCAGTTCCGCCGTCTCCACGCCGCGCACCCAATGCGGCACCTTGACCGGTTGCAGCGTGACCTTGGCGCCGATCTTGCGCATCGCCTCGGCCACCTGTTCGACGGCCGCCGCCGCGCCGGCGGAACCGGACAGGCGCGGGCCCACCAGATCGGTCAGGTCGGCCAGGCGCGCATAGGCCCAATCGTCCTTCATCGCGCTGTCGCGTATCCGGGCCAGGGTAGCGGGATCGTTGGCGGGAGCGGCGATCGCGCCGGCGCTCAGCATGCAGCCGGCAAGGATGGTCAGGGACAGTTTGAACGGAAAGGCGGATTTCATGCGGGTCCTGTATAAGAGTGAGTGAATTGCAAGAACGAGTCAGACGATAACCGATAGTAGCGCGCTTGTCATCCATATTGATTTGTCATCGGGGCTGCACTACCATGTACCCTCACACCTCCAGAAAGCGCCTATGCTCAAGGGTCGAATTTGCACGGTGCGCCACCTGGTCAGCACCGATCTGAACACCTTCATCGCGCTGGTCAACGACCTGCCCTCGCGCGGCGACCATTTCTCGCTCCATTTCAAATCGCCCGAGACGCTGCGCAAGGAGTTCATGCAGAACAGCTTCGTCACCGACGACAGCGAACTGTTTGTGATCGAGGACAGCCTGCACCACATTGTCGGCGTCATCACGCACTTTAAAAGCCGAACGCCGGTCACGCGGGAAATCGGCTACCGCCTGTTCGACGCCAAGCTGTCCGGGCGCGGTTATGTCACCGAGGCGTGCGGGCTGCTGGTCGATTACCTGTTCAACGTCCACCAGTACCACCGGCTGGAACTGCTCTCCACGCCGGAGAACGTGGCCTCGATCCGGGTCGCGCAAAAATGCGGCTTCACGGCCGAAGGCATGATGCGCCAGAGCTTCTTCATCAACGGCCAGTATCAAGATGTGCAGATATTCAGCCTTCTGCGGCCGGAGTGGGAAGCCCGGAGGGTATAAAGATTAGTCTTTAAATGTTACAAGCCATTACCAAAACCGCCCCTTTGTAAGCATGTGTATAACAAATGGTGATTTTTCCCCGGACATTTATAGTGAGATCACTGGCTAACGAATCATTCCGATCCGGAGCCGCAGCAAGGGGAATCACCATGTTGAGTAAAAAATTTATGGCTGTAGCGTTAGTGGCCGCAGCGACAGTATCATCGTCGGTCTACGCGAGCGACCGTGGGTTCAACACGGTGGCCGGCGCTGTGGTGGGAGCCGCGATCGGCAACAGCGCCGGTGGCCGTGATGGCGCCATCGTCGGCGGCCTGGTTGGCGCGGCGGTCGGCAACAGCATCAGCTCGGGCGACCGTCATCGCGGCTATCGCGACGATCGCGGCGGCCGTTACGTCGAAACCCGCGTGTATTCGCAGCCCGCGCCGGTCTACTACGAGCCAGCCCCGGTCTATTACGCGCCGCCACCGCGCTACTACTCGCCGCCTCCACGGGTGGTGTATGTGGAACCGGCCCGCCCGTACTACCGCGAATCGCGCCGTGACTATTACTACGGCGACCGCTACGACCGTGGCCATCGCCGCGACCGCTACGACCGTTAATTCGTAGCCAACATTGAAAGCCTGTCATCCGACAGGCTTTTTTTTCGCTGTTTTTCGTCTCCCCCTGCTAGCTAGCCGTGACGGCCGGCGCCGAGGGGAAATCATGACGACTACAGACGCAATCATCGCTTTGGAACTGGGACATTACCGCCTGCGCGAGCAGATCGGCGGTTCGGCCTACGGCATCATCTGGCGCGCCAGCGGCCCCGGTCCCGCCGGCGACGTGGCGATCAAGTTGATCAACCAGGAGCAGATGGCGCGCGCCCTGCCCGCCCAACGCGACCGCTGGGTGGACTGCGCGAACAACGAGATCGCGTTCCTGCAGTCGCTGGAGCCGTGGGACGAGCGCCATATCGTGCGCTTGCTCGACAGCGGCTGGCACGAAGGCTTGCCGGTGCTCGCGCTGGAGTTGATGACGACGGATCTGGGCCAGCACATGGCCGCCCTCAAGAGCGCCGAGGATACCGTGCCGCTGCCGATGGCACTCGGCTGGATCGCTCAAATCAATCAGGCGCTGGCCAAGGTGCACCAATATGGCTGGCGTTATCTGGACCTGAAACCGGCCAACGTGCTGCTGGACCGGCATCTGCACACCGTCAAGCTGGCCGATTTCGGCACCAATCGTCATCTCGGCAGCCTGCAAGCACACTCGTATGCCGGCACCGCCAATTGGCAGGCGCCGGAACAGTTTTTCCCCGCCGATGGCGGCGGCTATGCGACCGGTCCGCGCAGCGACTATTTTTCGCTGGGTGCGATGTTCTACTTCATGGTCACCGGCGGCCTGCCGCTGCGCTTCTGCGCCGATTGCGGCCAGGCCTACCGTGAACACCACACCGCCGGCGCGGACCTGCTGCGCCAGATGCACGGCGGCGCGATTCCCGGCGCCCTGCTACCGGAGGAAGAGGCGCGCTTCGCCCTCGCCATACCGGTTGAGGCGCGCGATCCGGCGCTGGAGCTGTTGCGCGCCCTGCTGCATGTCGATCCGGCCAGGCGTCCGCGCCATGCGATCCAGATCAGCCGCATGCTCAACGCGATCCAAGGTGTGAAGCCGGCGCGGGGCGCCTTCAATCCGGCCGATCCGATTCATGCCATGCGTCGCCCCAGCGTCAGCAACGGCTGGCTGCATATCCAGGGGACGTGATGGCGACGCCACTGCGTTTGCACAAGGCGCCGGCGCGCGGCCCCTCGGGCGCACGGCCGCCGCTGTCCTGGCTCCCGGCACGGCCTTGCGCGGAGATCATCGCCGCTGCCGCCGCATGGCTGGCACGCTTCGCCGCGCAAAACATCGGCCTCGCCGCCACCCTCGCCCTGCTGGCCGCCCTTTTCGGCCTGCAGGCGCTGGCCCTCGTGCGCGCACCCGCAAGCTGGCTGCCGGCCACCATCGGCCTCTCTCTGACACCCGGCGAGACCATCACGCTGGGCCAGCGGGAACTGGCCGCGCCACAGACCGATCGCAGCCACCTCTCGCTGCGCCGCGACCCGCAGGACGGCTGGATGCTGCGCAATATCAGCCCGTCCAAGCAGATCATCCTGCTGCGCGACGGCGGCGAGCAGCGGATGGGCAGCGTGGCCCTGCGCGCCCGGCAAAGCTTCCAGGTCGACGGGGCCGTCTTCAACGTCACCGCCTCGGGTGCGGACACCATCGTCTTCACCCGCGACGGCCATGAATGGCGCTACGACGGCGCCGTGTTATACCGCGACGGCCGCGCCCAATCGGGCTGCCCCGACGCGCGCCTGTCCGGGCAAGCGCTGTCGCTATGGAACCGCGCCATGCCGATGATGCTGACCATCGCCCGGCCACTGTCATTCGGCGGCAATCTGTATTGCGGCAACCGCCTCGGACTGGCGCAAACCACGCCGGGCGCCGCGCAACTGTCGCGCGCCAACGGCCGGCTGGAGCTCTCGGCCGGCAATCCGGATGGCGACCGCGCCTCGGTGCTGGTGGATAGCGACGGCGTCCAGACCGATTTGCGCCGTCAGGAGGCGTCGCTGGCCGGCGTGAACGCGATCATCGTCGGCCACACCCGTTTTCAGCTGACGCCAGCCGGCGACCAATTGAAGCTGACACCGAGCCGCCATGTCAGCCTGTTCAGCGTGCCGGACCTGAAACTGCCGGAGGCGATCAGTTGGCAGTGGCAACAGCGCTCGCTGTGGAATAGCGGCCATGCCACCGCCCTGTGGCTCGCTATCGCCGGCTGCCTGGCCTGCGTGGCCATCGGTGCGGCGTGCGCGATGTCCCCGCCAGCTCCGGGGCTGCGCCGCGCCGCCGCCGGCGCCAAGCTGCTGGGCGCGACGATCCTGCTGATCGCCGGCGTCGCCGCCCTGATTTCGCAACGTGCGGGGCTTCCGCCCAGCGCCGCCTTGTCGATGATGCTCGGCGCCTGCGCGCTGCTGCTTTGGCTGGCCTTCCCCGGCCGTCTCACGCTGTTGACAGCCACCGGCGTCGTGCTGCTTGCCGTCGGTCTGCTGGCCCAACTGGAACTGGGCCTCGGAGCGCCACAAACGTCGTGGTTGCGCTACTACCAGAAAAGCGCCGCCATGCTGGCGATAGGCGCCGGCCTTGGCGGCTTGCTGCGCCTGTGGGCGCAATACCAGGCCGCGCGCGCCGCGCATCTGCAGCAACGCACCATCGAATGGGTACTGGCGATATTCGCCGCCGTCGCGCTGGCGGCGCTGGCGGCGCAGGTATTGTGGGGCGACGAGACCGGCGTGTTCGACCTGCAGCCGGTGGAACTGGCCAAACTGGCCCTGACCGCGCTGACCGCCCACTGCCTGGCGCTGCGTTTCGGCTGGCATAGCGAAACACGGCATCCGGCCGACCACCGCGCCCGCTGGCTGCAACTGATCGCGCCGGCCCTGCTCTTCATCGCGCTGCTTGGCCTGTCGCTGGTGCAGATCGACGACTTCTCGCCGCTGATACTGCTGCTGGTGTGGAGCACCGCCATGGCCTTCGCCTACGCCCTGGCCGCCCGCCACCGCCTGCTTACGGCCACGTTGATCGCCGCATCGCTGCTCGCCGTGGGCGCCGTGGTCTACCTGCGCCTGGCCGGCACGGACGATTTGATACGCTGGGGCTTCTACGCCGACCGCTTCCTGGTCTGGCTCAATCCCGCAGAACATCCGCACACCGGCCAGCAGTTGCTGCTCGGCGCCCGCGCCATCGGCGAAGGCGGCTGGCTGGGGGCGGACCACTGGCTAGGCCTGCGCGCGCTGGGCCAATCGGCCGGCGGCGTGGTCCAAATCCCCGCCGTGCAGGACGACTTCGCGGCGACCTTTTTCATCAACCGCCACGGCCTGGCCGGCGCGCTGCTGCTGTGGGGCGCGCAGGCGGCCTTCCTGACCGGGATCGTGCTGACCGCGCTGCGCGCCCACCACGCCGGCGACACTGCGCGCAACTTCCGCCAGGCCTGGTCCGGCCGCTTCCGCTATTTCGCGCTGTGCGGCGGCGGCGCCTTCGTGCTCGGTCACTTCCTGCTGTCGTGGGGGACCAACCTGGCGATCTTCCCGATCATGGGGCAGCCGATGAGTTTTCTGTCGGCCGGCGGCAGCCATCTACTGTTTTTCCTTTGCCCCCTGCTAGCGTTTAGTGCCATCAGCGCGCAATCTTTAGAAGGAGACTGAATCATGCCGATCTATGTCCAACACGAAGTCCTGGGCCGTATTCCCGACGTTTTCAACGGCGAGGCGATCTGGCAGGCTCCCGGCCTGGCGCTTTTTTCTCGCCGTCCGCTGCTGCGCGACCTGCTGGAACGCAGCCCGCGCGAGCACAAGGGCCGCGCCGCCACCCGCTGCTTCTCCCACGTGACGCTGATGCTGCCGCAGGAGGATGTCGATGACGACTACCACCTCACGCGCGGCGCCCGCGCCCGCGACCTGGCGCAAACTTTGACGGCGTTGCATCAAAAGGACTTCGGCGATCTGCTGGGCGGCGATCAGGTGCGCTACGACGTCGTCGGCACCGAGGCGCTGTCGCCGGGCGAGATCGAGGTCAAGTTCGGCCACGCCGTGTATTTGCCGGCGGCCGACGAAAAAATCCTTTTCAACGTCAGCGTTTCGCGCGACAGCGCGATTTGGCATCCGGTCTGCCCGATCTATCCGAACCAGCGCCTGGCGCTGATCGGCGGCGAAGGCGGCGCCGCCAGCGTGATCGCCAGCGGCTGGCCGTTCGGCCCGGAAGGCGCGATCCTGATCATCAACGACGGACCCGACGCGGCGCCGGTGGTGCAGATGCGCCCCAAGGATGCCTTCGAATGCCGCTTCGATCCGCGCAGCGGCTACTACACCATCAAATCCCTGCGCGAGGCGCCGGACGGCAGCCCGCGTCTTATGCTCAAGATCGCGCGTGCCTCGGGCGCGCCCGTCGGCACGCAGTCCAGCGCAATAGAAGGCATCAGCATCAATCCCGCGCCTGTGCAGGCGCCCGCGCCGGCCGCCCACGCCACGCCGGCCAAACCGGCTGTGTGGCAAAGCCGCGCCGACGGCGCCCCGCTGGAGCTGACGGCCGTGCCGGTCAGCCACAAGCCGGCCAATAAGCCGGGGGAAAGCGACGCGACCTACGCGCCGGTCTCCCGGCAACGCGTCAACCTGGTGGCGCTGGCCCTGCCCCGTCTGAGCCGCTACCGCGACACCGGCGCCCAGACGCTGGAACTGCCTTTCGACCGCGCGCTGGCCTTGTCCGCCGACGCGGCGCCGGTCATCAGTTTCGTGGTCGACGCGGCCGACGAACTGTATGCCTGCACCGCCGAAGGCCGCCAGCGCATCAACGCGCCGTCCACGTTCTCGCCGGTCGACGGGCGCGCAATCCGGCTACTGCCGGCGGCGCCGGAAATGGCGGACCGCTACCGCGCCCTGCTCTGTCTCGCGCAGCCTGTCGGCGCGGCGGTCGCCGGCGGTGCGCGCTTCACCTTCGGGCGCAATTCGCCGATGCTGTCGGCGCTGCGCTTGCTCGATTCGCCGCGCTTCATCAAGCGCGCCGACGGCGTCAACGCGGCCAGCGCCGACCGCATCGGCCTGTCGCGCAACGCTTTCAGTTTTGAAGCGACATCGGATGGCTACAAAATCGGCCGGCTGACCGCCACCCAGGGCCTGTACCACCTGAACGAAAAAATGGAGTTCGTCGCCAGCATCGGCGACACGGGCACCGACGCGCCGTATCTGCTGCCGGCCGGTCATCATCTCGTCGCCGGCCATTACGTGCTGCGCTTCGACGCCTGAGGGGACCTCCGATGGAGACGGCAAAACTCTACGCGGTCTGCGCGTTCGCGACGGGATTGGTGATCACACTTTTCCTGGCCGCCTATCTGACCCCGAACCAATGGTGGCGCCGCGCCAACGCGCGCGCGCTGCTGATCATGGTCGTCGGCGCATGGGGTTTCGGGAGCCTGATCCTGTATGCGGTCCAGGGTACGCGGCCGGTTGCGGCGGGCACGCTCGAAGGCGCCGCGAACCGGTCGTCGCCTGAAATACGCGCGGCGGCATCCTCGCCAACGCCCCTCCCGCCTGAACTCATCACCGGCAGGCCCTACCAGGTACACCGCGACCTGAACGTACGCGCGGCCGCCGGGGTGCATGCGGCGCGCCTGACCACCGTGCCGGCCGGCGCCAGCGTCACGCCCACCGGCGCGCGCGAAGGCGACTGGTGGCAGGTCACAACCGGCGCCGCCGGCCGTGAACAAACGGGCTGGGTCAGCAGCTTGTGGCTGCGCCGGGGCGGCGAATGACGCATCCGCGCAGCGAGTCCTCGTTCCGGTCCGCGCACACTTCCGCGCACACTTCATCGCCCGCTTCCGCAGACGTGGCTTTTTCAGCTAAGCTGTGGCCTTTCGGACTCCGCGCCGCGCCGCCCGCCACGATGACAAGAATCACCGACATGCTGGACTTCGGCCCCGGGCTCGATATCGCAGCCCGCAGCAGCGCCAGCATCAGCAAACTGCAAGTGCCGGAAAACCAGGACAATCTGCTGGTCATCGATGCCAGCGGATGCGCGGTATTCCTGCGCGACCAAACCAGCCAATCGGCCACGCTCGCGAACTGGCCGCAAGGCCATGTGCGCCTCGCCGTTATGGACGGCATGGGTGGCCACGGCCACGGACGCGAGGCCGCCGAGGCGGTTGCCGACGGCCTGCTGCGCGTGCCCGCGTGCGGCACGGTGGAAGAACTGGGCGCGCACCTGGACCGCCTGCACGACGAACTTCAACAGCGCTTCCGCCAGCCCGGCGATACCGACAGCTTCCGCCGTCCCGGCACCACGCTCACGCTGCTGGAAATCCCGCCCGGCCAGGCGCCGATGCTGTACCACGCCGGCGATTCGCGGCTGTACGAAATCACCGCGCAAACCGTCCGGCCGCTGACGGTGGACCATGTGCCGGCCACCTGCTTCGCGATGCACGGGCTGCTGGGCGAAGAGGAATGGTGGCAGCAGGTGCACGGCGAGCACCGGCCGCAGATCTCGCAGGCCTACATCCTCGGCAACGCCTTCGCCAATCCGCAGGTGCTGGAGGACGGCCTGCTGCCGCTGGACGCGGCCAACCTGCCGCCGTTCCTGCGGCGCCTGTCCGACCGCCGCGCCGTAACGGTCCGCGCCGACGCCACCTATTTGCTGGCCACCGACGGCTTCTGGTCGTGCGGCCGTCCGCTGCCCTGGACCGCCCGCTGGCCGGCGCTGATGGTCCGGCCGGGCCACTCCGCCGGCGCCGCGCTCGACGCGTTATTCAACGATTACGCCGACCATCCGCCGGCCAATCTCCACATCGACAATGTGACCGCCATTGTGATGCGATTTGCGCAACCCGCGCCGCGCCCGGAGATCCGCAATCTTGACGAAACGGCACTGCCGGCCGCATCAATCCCGCCGTATTTTTGAGCGTTGACGAGGGGTAAGTGTTGCGTCTTGATCGCCGCATGTGCCTTAGGGCAAAAATATGCCGGTCAGGCGCGCGTTTAATTGCCAAGGACCGCGTAAACCGCATAAACTGACAGGTATTCCATCGGTCGGTATGCCATGAAAAAATGCAGTAATGCCCAGCATCCGCATTGCACCTATTGGGTCATGTCTGGAGAACAAGCTTGCGAAGGCGGTCACGCCCAAGCCGAGCCGTCCAGCTATGACCTGTTGAGCGCCGTGCGCAGCGCCCGCGCCGGTGGTCCGGCGACGACGCCGGCTGCCGCCGACACCAGCATCGCCGCGCCGCGTTTCGCCGCACCTTCCGCCGCATCATCCGCCATCATCAGCGCGCCATCGGGTTACGCCCGGCCGCTGCAACGCGCCCAATCCGAGCGCCCGCAACTGCATATCAGCGGCTTCGACCCGCGCGCGGCCGGCGGCCGTCAAACGCTGAAGATGGAACTGCGCGGCATGCCCGACGCCTGCGCGCCGCAATTGACGCTGCAACTGCAGTCGGACCTGATCCCCAACGGCGCGGCGCGCCAGCAGTTCGTGCGCGCCACCAATGGCGAATGGCGTCCGGTATTCGTCGAGTTTTCGTCGCGCGGCAAAGAGCACGGCCAATACCAAATCAGCATCGAGCTGCTTAGCCAGCACACCGGCATGGCGGCCCGCAAATGGGTGTGCACTTTCGTCATCCTGGTGCCGCGCCTCGACGCGACCCTGACCGAAATTCACCGCATCTTCCTGAGCACCCACAAGAACGTGCGCGTGATGGCGGACGACGCCTCCATCGCTCGCGTCAGCGCGCAAGGCGGCGACAGTCTCGATATCGACGTCACCGCCCGCAACGCCGGCATCGCGCACCTGGACCTGAACGCGCCGGCCGGCAAAGTGGACCTGGGCTTCACCACCATCGCCTGGGACGAAGACCTCATCGAGATCGACATCCCCGTCACCAACGCAGTACATCCGCACGCCAGCCGCGCGGCCAGCTTCGTCAACGCCGCGCCGGAGAGCGGCGCCCAGCGTCAGATTCGGCTGTTCGCGATGGAAGAATGCGTGCTGGGACGCTTTGAACTGGTCGATCCGGAATCCGACGTGATGCTGACCCATTACACCGCCGACGGCCAGGACACCAACGGCCTGACGCGGCGCCTGTCCGGCCGCCACGCGGTGATCCGCCGCTGCGGCCAGGGGTTTGAGATCGAAGACGTGTCCCGCTATGGCATCCTGCTCGACGGCGTCTGGCCAGGCAAGCACAAACCGACCACGCTGCGCCTCGGCATGCGCATTGAACTGAGCGCCAGCATCAAGGGCATAGTCGTGCTGTCGGTGTCGGCCATCATGCCGCACGGCGTGATCCTGCACCGCATCGACCAGGGCGCGAACGCCGAGTGCTTCTACGTGCTGATGCCGGAAACGCATCCCGGTTACCCCGTCAAATCGTTTGCCGCCGCGCCGCACGCGGCCGCGTTGCCGCTGCTGCTGCATCGCGATGGCGGCTTCTGGCACCTCGACCAGTTGACCGGCAAGGAGACCGCGCTGGCGCCGGGCGTATCGCTGGATAAACTGAGCCGCGTTCCGCGCCACAGCCGTTTCGCCAGCGATCCGTATCCGGAGCACTGGATCATCCGCACCGGCGCCGCCGACATGTACAACACCGTCGCTGCACGCGACATGCATACCGCCTAACGTATTTTCAGCGTCGCCTTCAACTGATCGAGCAGCGCCGCGACCTTCGGCGACATCGGGCGAGCCAACGGCCAGACCACGTGCAGCGGCAGGCCGTCGATCGCGCGCTCCGCCATCACCTCCACCACCGCGCCGGACGCCAGATGGTCGCGCACCAGCCACGTCGCCAGCTGCGCCACGCCCATATCCGCCAGTACCGCTGTCATCTGCGCCTCGCCGTCGCCCGCCATGATCCGGTGCTCCATGGTGCGGCGCTCTGTTTGTCCGCCGGCGGACGCGAACAGCCACGGACTCGCCGTGCCGTCGGCGCGTCCGTAGACGACGCAGTCGTGCAGCGCCAGGTCCGCGATGGAGTGCGGCGTGTCGCGCCGGGCCAGATAGGCCGGGGTGGCGCAGAAAATCAGGCGTTCGTCGCCCAGATGGACGTGTCCCAGCGATGCCGGCCAGTGCGCAGGCCCGCCAATGCGCACCGCTAAATCCAGCCCCTCCTCCTGCACGTCGACAAACCGGTCGGTGAAGGTGACCTGCGGTCGCAGGTTGGGATACTGCCCGCAAAAACGCAGCAACTCCGGCATGACGCGCATGCGGCCGAAGGTTGCCGGCAAGCCGATCACCAGACGGCCGGCCGGCTCGGCGTCCTGCGCCAGCGCGGCTTCGGTCTCGCCGAGCTCCATCAGCACGCGCCGGCAGGTCTCGTGGTATTTGCGGCCGGCGTCGGTCAGGGTCAGGCAGCGCGTGCTGCGTTCAAATAGCTTCACGCCGAGGCGCGTCTCCAGCCGCGCAAGGCTTTTGCTGACGGCGGAACTACTCAGTTGCAGCCGGGCGGCGGCCACGGTGAAGCTGCCGGCATCGGCGGCCTGCACGAAGTAAGCGATGTCCTTGAGGTGGTCGGAAGCGTGCATTTTTGCGGAATAAATTTCATGAATTGATTGAAATCTTATCGTAAATACGAAATCCCTTCGCGATTATCATTCCTTATCGCTTAAATGAAGGAGACTTCGCATGAAAAATACCGCATTAATCGTCGGCGCCAGCGGCGTGACGGGTAGCGCGCTGGCCGAACGGCTGCTGGGCAACGGCTGGTCGGTGCTTGGCCTGTCACGCGGCCGCACGCCACTGATGGCAGGCGTCGAACCGATACGCGCGGACCTGACCTCGCACGACGAGGTGACGCGGGCGCTGGCCGGGCGTGTCGTCACCCATGTGTTTTTTACCGCGTGGGCGCGCCAGGCCAACGAGAAGGAAAATATCCGTGTCAATGGCGCGATGGTGAGCAATGTGCTTGATGCTTTGCGTGACGCAGCGACGCTCAGGCACGCGGCGCTGGTGACGGGTTTGAAGCATTATCTGGGGCCTTTCGAGGCGTATGCGACCGGCGCGGTTCCCGAGACGCCGTTCCGGGAGGAGCAAGGACGCAAGCCGGTCGACAATTTCTACTATGAGCAGGAAGACCGTTTGTTTGCGGCGGCGGAGCGCGGCGGCTTTAGCTGGAGTGTCCATCGTCCGCATACGGTCATCGGTTACGCGGTGGGCAATGCAATGAATATGGGCTTGACCTTGGCCGTCTATGCGACGTTGTGCAAGGAGTCCGGGGCGCCGTTCGTGTTCCCGGGATCGCCGGCGCAATGGAACGGGTTGACGGATATGACCGACGCGCGGCTGCTGGCGGCGCATCTGGAATGGGCGGCGACCAGCACGGCGGGCGCCAACGAGGACTTCAATGTCGTCAATGGCGATGTGTTCAGGTGGAAGTGGCTGTGGCCCAAGCTGGCGGAGTACTTCGGCATCGAGGCGGGGCCGTTCGACGGGGATGTTCAGCCGTTGGAGGGACGGATGGATGACGCGCCGCGCGCGTGGACGGAGATCGCGGCCAGGCACGGGCTGGCGGAGGTTGATATCGGCAAGCTCGCGTCGTGGTGGCATACGGACGCGGACCTGGGCCGGCCGATGGAAGTCCTTGCGGATATGACCAAGAGCCGCAAGGCGGGATTTTTGACGTATCAAAGCACGCCGGACGCGTTTTTTGATTTGTTCGAGCGGTTGAAGGCGGAGCGTATCATTCCGGGCCGTGCATAACAGAGCCCGCGCACGGGCCCATACGCATGAATTACAGGTACTGCCCGCCCGCTGGCTTCTTGACCGGCAGCGGTATCCACTCGGTCTCGCCGGGCACCTTGTCGAAGCGCTGCGCCTCCCAATCCTCGCCGGCCTTCACAATGCGCTCCTTGCTCGACGAGACGAAATTCCACGACATGAAGCGCCGGCCATCCAGCGGCTCGCCGCCGATCACCACAAAGTGCGCTTCCGACGTCGCTTTCACCCGCTGCGTGCTGCCAGTATCGAGCAGCGCCATATTGTTCTTCTCCAGCGGCGTACCGTCGATCTCCACATCGCCGTCGATCGGATAGATCGCCGCTTCCTCCGGCAGTCCGCTCAGGGCCAGCTCCTGCCCCGCCTTCAACGTCACATCCAGATACAAGGTGCGGCTAAAGGTCTTGACCGGCGAGGTCCTGCCGAACGCGGTACCGATCAGCACCCGCACGCGCGCGCCGTCGACCGTCAGCTCCGGAATGTCGGCGGACGGCGTGTGGCAAAAGCCCGGCTCGTCCTCCTCGTGCGCCACCGGCAGCGCGGCCCACAGCTGCAGGCCGTGCGTGCGGTGCGGCTTGCCGACCAAATCCTTCGGCGTGCGCTCGGAGTGGACGATGCCGCGCCCCGCCGTCATCCAGTTGATCGCACCGGGTTCGATGCGCTGGAAGGTGCCGATGCTGTCGCGGTGATCCATCGCGCCCTCGAACAGATAAGTCACCGTCGCCAGCCCGATGTGCGGATGCGGACGCACGTCATGGTCGGCATCGACAGGCACATCGACGGGACCGAAATGGTCGAAGAAAATAAACGGGCCCACGGCCTGCTTGATGGCGGACGGCAGATAACGGCGCACGAGAAAGCCGCCGCCCAGATCCTTCTCATGGCCCTTCAACAGATTCGAGATTGTCATTGGCTTATCCCAGAACGGTGGTGACTTCCGTGGTCACGGACGTCATCAGTTTGTGGATCGGACATTTCTGCGCGGCGGCCAGCAACTCGGCGCGTTGGGTCTCGCTCAGATTACCCGTCAGGTGCAAGGTGGCGGCCAGGCGATAGACGCCCTGGCGCTCTTCACTGGCGTCGCGCTCCATGCTCACTTCCACATGTTCGAGCGGGATGTTCTTGCGCTTGGCGAACCAGACCACCGTAAGCGCCTTGCAGGCGCTCAGCGCCGCGTCGTACAGGTCGTGCGGCGACGGACCGGCGTCGTTGCCGCCCTCTTCCACCGAACCGTCGGTCGAGACGATGTGGTTGCGCACGTGGACGATGTGTCGCATCGGCAGCGATTGATCGCGCAGTACTTTGATAGTCATTCCGTGTTCCTTGTGGGCGGTAATCAGAACCCACAATTTACACCGTTTAGGAGAGTTTCGCCTCCCCTAAACGGGGAAGCGTCACACCACTTTCTTGACGAATTCCGTCTTCAGGCTCATGGCGCCGAAGCCTTCGATCTTGCAGTCGATATCGTGGTCGCTGTCGACCAGGCGGATGTTTTTGACCTTGGTGCCGACTTTGACGGTGCCGCCACCGCCCTTGAGCTTCAGATCCTTGATAACGGTGACGGTATCGCCATCCTGCAGAATGTTCCCGACCGAGTCGCGGTAGACGCGCGCGCCTTCGTCGGCGGCATCGGCGGCCGTCGCGCTCCACTCGTGCGCGCATTCCGGGCACACTAACTGGGCGCCATCTTCGTAGGTGAATTCGGAATTACATTTCGGGCATGGGGGCAAAGCGCTCATCGTTGGTCCTGGTGGTTGTACTGCAAAGAAGGCGGCAGTATACACCCCCATCCACTGCTAGACCAGTTTGCGGGCGACGCGGAAGCCGACGATATCATTGGCCAGCACCGCCGAGAAGCCGTTGCGCACCGAGGAGCGCAAGTAGCGCGGGTTGTACAGCCATGAGCCGCCGCGCAGTATCCGCCGTACGTTATCGCCGCCCTCCCCCCACGCGCTGCCATCGACCGGAGCGCCCACGTAGCTGTCGTGCACCACATCCTGGGTCCACTCCCACACGTTGCCGTGCATATCGAACAGGCCCCAGGGGTTGGGCGGGTAGGTGCCGGCCTTACTGGTCCCCTGGCGGAAGGCGCCGCGTGCACTGCCGTTGTAGGTGTAATTGCCGTCGTAGTTGGCCTGCTCGGTGGTGATGCTGTCGCCGAAGCTGAAGGCCGTCTTGGTGCCGGCGCGGCAGGCGTACTCCCATTCCGATTCGCTCGGCAAGCGGTAGGTCTGCCCGGTCTTTTCGGACAGCCAGCGCAGATACAGCTGCACGTCCATCCAACTGACGCCGATCACCGGATGGTCGTCGTCCTGGGCGAACCCGGGCGCGCGCCAGTCGGTATCGGACTGCGATTCCCAGCCGGTGGCGCGGACGAACTGGCGCCACTGGCCCACCGTCACCGGAAAGCGGCCCATCGCGATCGGCTGTTCGATGCCGACCCAGTGCTGCGGCGTCTCGCGGTCCAGCCAGTTTTTCTGAGCCCCGGCCTTGATCGCCACCGCGTGTTCGTGTTCGTGGGACCCCATCTGAAAACGTCCGGTGGGAATCAGCACCAGATCGGGACCGACACCGGTGCCGTCGATAAAGCGGTCGCGCAGCACACCGCTGGGATCGGCGACCGGGCTACCCGCCGTCGGCATCAGCGCGGCCAGTTCGGCGGCGTTGCGCTCGGCCAGTTGTTTGCGGTGGCGTTCCTGCTCCGAGCGATACGCCGCTTCGGCCTTCAGCTGCGCGGCCTTGCGTTGCAGTTCCTCGCGCTCGTCGCGGGCTTTCTTGGCGTCGGCGTCGCGGCGCGCCTGCAGTTGCTCGCGCAAGGTTTGCTTGCGCGCCAGCGCGGCGGCTTCCGCCTCCGCGCGCTGCTTGGCCTCCAGCGCGCGGCGTTGCTGGTCGAGCCGCACCTTCTCCAGCGCGGCCGCCTTGGCCTCGGCCTCGCGGCGCGCGGCCAGTTCCACCGCCTGCGCCTGACGCTTCTGTTCCGTCAGGCGGGCTTGCTCGGCCTGCGCCGCCAGCTCCTTCTTGCGCTGCCGCTCGCGCTCCAGCTGCTCCTGCTGGTCCTTCTCCTGTTGCGCGGCCTTCTGCGCCGCCTGCGCAGCCAGTTCCTCGTCGGTCGGCCCGGTGGCCCGCTGCAGCTGCGCCAGCAACTCGTTGACCGATGCCGGGCGCCGCTCCTGCTGATAGGCGAAGCCGGTTTGCAGCACCTGCCATTGGCGCTCATTCAAGCCATGCGGCGGTGATGGATGAAAGTCTGCCGGCCGCATGTCGTCGAACGGCATGCGGCCTTCCAGCAACTGGTAGATCATCACGGCCACCGCGTACACATCGAGCTTGGGCGCGGGCTGGCGTTGATGCGTGCCTGCTTCCGGAGCGCGATAGCCAACCGTCCCGGCGTTCGGCGTCTGCAGACCGAGGCTGCTGCCGGCGCTGCGCGCACGCGAGGCGATGCCGAAATCGAGCAGTTTGATTTCGTTGCGCAGGGTGAGGAAGACGTTTCCGGGCTTGATGTCGCGGTGAACCAGCTTGTGCTTCTCCCACGCGTATTGCAGCGCGTCGCCGACCGGCGAGAGCAGCTTGAAGACCGCCTCCAGCGGCAGCGGCCCTTGCGCGGCCAGGTAGGCATCCAGGTCCTGGCCTTCCAGGTATTCCATGATGATGAAATAGCTGGAGGTGGCCGGGTCCTGCGCCCATTCGTAGACGCGGACGATGTTCTCGTGCGCCAGCTTACGTGCCTGTGTCGCTTCCTCGATCAACAGCTTGGCGTGGGTGGCGCTTTGGGTCAGCTGCGGCGGCAGGATCTTCAGCGCGACCATCTCGCTGTGGCCCAGCTCCGCGTGCGTGGCCAGGTCGGTGGCCTGCCACACCTGCCCCATGCCGCCCATGCCGATCAGGCGCTCCAGCCGGTAGCGGCGGTTTTGCGGACCGATCTCCTGGCCCGACATCAGGCCCAGTTCCGTGCCCTGGCGCACCGGCATCGGGGCGGCCGTGACGCTGCCTCCCGGCGGCGCGTACTCCGCATCCAGGATGGCGTTCTTGCGACGGTCGAACTCTTGGAGGCTTAACAGACCGTCTTCATGTAAGGCCCGCAGTTCGCGGATCTTGTCTCTTGCCGTTTGCATCATTGACTGAAGTGTAACCGTTCCTGCTGTTTGGCGTTTTAGGTCAGTGGGACGCCGCATTGGGCGCAGAACTTGTCGTGGGGGTGGTCTATCCGCAAAGGGTGGCCGTTGACGCAGTAACCCACGCTTTTCGGCGTGGCCGGCAAAGGCACGCCGGCGCGCGCGACGCCGATGCCCAGTTGGCTCTGTGTCGTCAGCGCGCTGGCGCTCGCGGCGTTCTGCACGTTGAGCAGGTCGAGCTGATGGCGGCGATCCTTGTCCAGTTCCGCGTCGCGGTGCGCGCGCTCTTCGAGCACCCGTTCGTGGGCCTGCTGCTGCGCTTCGGCCGGCGTCATGCCATGTTCGGAAGCCACCACGTTGGCCAGCGCCTGTATCTGTTCGGCCGACATACCACCCTGGATCTGCATCTTCATGATCTGCGACAGCGCCTGCGCATTCGGCTCGGCGGCGGTGGCCACCTTGCCGGTGTCGCTCAAGCCGCCGATGGTTTCGATGCGCTTGATCTCATGCGATTGCTGCGCCAGCAGCACGTCGTACTCGCCCTTCCAACGCGCGAACTTCTCTTCGCGGTCGTGCTCCAGCTTTTTCAGCTCGCGCTGCCATTCGGCCTCCTGATCCTTTTGCTTGAGGATCTGGCGCTGCTCGTCGACCGCCAACTGGTCCAGCAATGCCTGTTTGCTGTTGGCCTGGTTCTGGCGCGCGTGGATGCCGTCCGCCTCGATCGTGCGCAGCAGCTTTTCGTACTGCGCGATGGAGTCGGCCTGTGCGCCGGCGCGCTTCAATTCCTCGATCTTCTGGTTGATCTCCGCCACCTGCACGGCGTTGGCGGCGTCCTTGACGGCGTCGCCGCGCAGCAGCTCGCGCTGGCGCGCCAGCGCAAGCTGGTCTTCCCATTCCTGCACCCGCTCGGCCTCCCGGCGGCGCGCCGCGCCGGCGAGGGTCATGCCCTGGATGCGCGCTTCGTGGGCTTCCGACTCCACTTGCAGTTCGCGCGCCTTCTCGTCTTTTTCGCGCTGGCGCAACGCCGCCAGCTCGTTGCGGCGGTGCGATTCGTCCTCGATCAGGAGCGCCTGGGCGATCTGGTTTTCAATCGCCTGCTGGCGCAGCTGGTGCGACAGGCGCTGCTGCGCCAACTGGCGCTGCTCGGCGGCGGTCTGCTGCAACACTTCCAGCTCGGTGCGCATTTTGATCTGCGCCAGCTGGCGCACATGCTCCCAGTCGGCCTGCTCGCCGGCGCGGTGCGACTTGCTCTTCGCCAGTTCGTGCTCCAGGTCGGCCAGGACGGTGCCGGCGCCTTTGTCCAGCGCCACCTTGCGGGTTTTCGATTCCATGACGCGGCTGTACAGCTCCACCTCGCGCGCGCGCAGCGACTGTATCCGCTCGCTTTCCTTCAACGTCAGCTCGGCCTTGTTGACGCTGGCATCCTGGCGCAGCTCGGCGCGGCGGAAGTCGGAGCGCATCTTCTGCTCCTCGCGCCAGATGGCCTGCCATTCCTCCTCGTCGTAGATCTGGTCGAGCTGTTTGACATGTTCGAGCTGCACGTGGCGCTCGTCGGCCACCAGCCACAAGGTGCCGATGCGCTCGCGGTTATGGTCGAATTTATCGTGGCGCAGCGCCGCCGTCTCGACCCGCTCCACCGCCAGGCCGTAGGCGGCCAGCCGCAGTTTGAGCGCGGCCTGCAGGCGCTCGTCCAGTTGCAGGCGCAGATCGGCGTTTTGCGCCATGTCGCGCATCGAGCGGCCGCCGACAAATTCGGCCGCCAGCTGGCGCACCGATGGCGACAGCAGTTCATGCAGGTGCAAGGTGCTGACGACGCCGGGCACGGTCATGAAGTGCTGCGCGAAGGCCGGCACGTTTTCGATGCGGATGGCGACGGTGAATCGCGCCGAAATTTTCAGGTGTTCGGCAGTTTGCAGGTCACTGAACGAAAACTCCACCGGCAACGGCGCGCTGCGGGTGATCAGTATCTCGGCGTTCTGGTTGCGCAGCAGGTGATTGAGCCGGGTGAAGAAGCCTTCGATCTCGTATTCGCCCTGCGGCACTTCGGTCGCCTTGTCGGCTTGCAGGATGTAGGCGCGCGAGGTGGCCGGCACGCGCAACGTCTTGGTGAAGATGCCGGACAAGGCGCTGACGCCGAAATACACCGCCAGCTCGTCGTCGCCGGGAATCCAGCGGTTGTCACGCAAAACCGGCTCGTTGCGCGGCGCGCCCAGGGTCAAACCGCAATGCTTGCAGTAGCCCGACTGGTCATCGTTTTTGTGCTCGCAACGCGGGCATTTAACGCCGCCAAAACCAAACATTTGGAACATGTCAGACTCCTTCTTCGATTCATCTTCCGTGCCACCCTGTCATCCGACGATTTTAGCAGGGCAAGCCGGTTTCATTCTTGCGCACGATTCAGCGCTAGCTTAAATCATGCCAATACGGTCTATACAGGCCAAAGTCGCGCCTTTTTGGCGCAAATCGGCCTTGAATCCGGGGGGCAGCCATTCCTCCCAGGCCTTGGGCAGCAGCACCCTGTCGCCCGCGCTGACTTGCCTTAGTATCAACTCCAGTTTCGGTTCGCGTCCCTCGACGGTGTCCACGCGGCCGGCATGCCATGCGCTCGAACAGCCGGTGGCGATGATGCGCCCGCGCGGCACGAATTCACGGCCGCGCGCCAGGCGGTCGGCCATCACCAGCGCCAGTTGGTACGAGCCGCCCTGGAAGCGCGGCTGGCCGAAGCGCACCACGCTGCGCCAGCGACCGAGCCCTTTGCCGTCGAAGTGGCGCGCCCCGGCCAGCGTCTGGCGGATGTCCTGCTGCGCGCTCAGGTCCAGCCCCGGCGCGGCGATGGTGTCTTCCTCGCTGTTGGCGGCGGCGGTGTGCGTGGCGTTGGCCGACACGTCGACGGCCGCCGGCCCGGCTTCGATCGGAAACACGCTGACCTCCACCCACGCCAGTTCATCGTTGACGCCTCCACTGTGCAGCGGGAACCAGGCGCGCACCGTCGACACGGCGGCCGACGGGTCGGCGTGTCCGGTCAAGGCGCCCAGGTGGGTCACTTGCATCGTGCCGACGGACGCGCTGCCGCCATCGGCACGGCCGGACAATTGACCGAGGTGCCATCTGTCGGACCAGCCGTGGGCGACGGTTTGCACACCCGCAGCGGGCTGGAACAGGCCGCGCACGGCGCGATCGGCCAACACAGCCGCCAGTTCCCAGTCGCGCTCCGCGTCGCCCGGCGCGATGTCCATGCTGAGGACGACCTGGTCGCGGCTGTCGAAACGCACCTCGGTATGCCGCGCCAGGCGGACCACTTCCTGCATACGTTCGGCGATCGCCGGAGCGCCGGGAACGCTGCATTTGACCTCGGCGCGGTTGGCGCGCGGACGGCGGCTGGCGGTGATGGTGAGGACACGGCCGTCCGCCAGGATGCTGCGGCATTCGGCGATGGTCGGCGTGGAGGTGATGGACAGGATGGTCATAGCGATGGCTCCACGCGCTCGACATATGGCGCACGGCGCAGCGACAAGCCGGTTTCCAGGTTGGCGCAGATGCGGTCCGCCTCGTCCAGCAATTGCGGCCATTGTTCATGGCCGGCCAGTTGTAGGCGCGCCAGCAGCGACCAGGCTTCATCCAGCGCGTCGCGGGCGATGAGCGTGTGGCGGCTGCGGCGGTTCTGGTCTGCTTCGGCCAGCGGCTGGTCGGGCGCGGCCCAGGCCAGGGCCGGCATGGTGGTGACGTTCAAGCTTGCCATGCCCAGACGCAGCAGCAACGCCTGATGCCGCTCGAAGAGGGGCAGGCCTTCCGGCAGTCGCAGCAACCGCAGTTCGCGGCTCACGGCGGGCAATTCCAGGAACAGCCGTCGTAAAGCTTGCGCATCGCTCTGAGGGGGCTTCAAATGGTGCTGCAGTGCGGCCGCCGACGCGGGAGGCAAGCCGGATGCCGGCAAGTCCAGCCTATGGAGCTCGACGGGCGCCGGCGCATCGAGGGTTGGCGCCGATGCGTTGGCGGCGGCGAGACGTTCGGCTTCCACCGCTTGCACGGCACGGGCCTTGAGTAGGTCGGCGAAATCGACTTGTTCACCCAGATCTACCGGCACGCAGTCGTCGACGGTCACGCCATAGCGCGTGTACATCAGTTGATTCAGTCCGGCGCGGAACGCATGCCATTCATCGAGCGAGGTGCAAGGCGGCAGATCCAGCGCGCCTTGCGCCAGCTCCGCCTGCAACGCCGCTTCCACGGACGCGCCAAAACCCGCCAGTTGCAGACGTCCCGATGTCTCGCTGTACAAATACAGGTCGAAGCGCTGTTGCGACACGCGCGGATTGGCCGCATCGATCACAAAGCGCAAGCGCAGGCCCCACTCGGGCGCGGCGGCGAACGGTATCAGGTCGACCGTGTAAGGGCCGGGATGGAAGCAGAACACCGATTCGCCCTGCTCGCACGACACCTTGCCCGACGCCGCGCGCCGCGCATGGCCTGCCGCATCGAAGACCACGACCGTGCTGTCGGCCGGCGCGACGTCGCCGTCGTCGAGCCGCAGCGCGATCAGGCTCACGCCCAGTCCACCGGTATCGGTGGATTGTTTGCGGCGGCGCGTAAAGAAACCCATAATCGGCTATGCGACCGGCTCGACGGCGAAACCGGCGCCGTACATTTGGAAATGCGGCGCCGGCGCGGTATCGAACGGCCAGGCGCGTTCGCACTCGCCGTCGGCGTCGAGCCGGCCTTGCAGCACGATGGCGCCGCCGCCGTCGATCACCCGCAACTGCGGCTGTTCGCTCAACAACCGGGCGGCAAACGGCGCTTGCGCCGACAGCGACAGGATCACCTGCCAGCCGCCATCCTGCGGCACAAAGTGCAGCGTCCAGTAATTGTCGTCGGTGACCAGCGCCTCCAGCGCAGCGGTGCTGGAGGCCGCGCGCAGCATGCCAGTGCTGCCGCTCCACTGCGCGTCGTTGGCCGCAGGGGCAGCCGCCGCGCGACGTTCCAGGGACAGTTGACGGAAGCGGCGCAGCGTCAGCGGCGACGCGGCCAGCGCCTGGCGCTCATTCGGCGTCAGCGCCCGGATGCCGTCGAGGGCCGCCAACAGTGTGGTGTCGGCCAGCATCAGCCGGTCGTCCGGCACGGCGCGGGCCAGCAGCGCGCGCTCGCGCAGCCGCGCGTCCAGCGCCTTGGCATCCTGCTCGTCTTGTGCTGAATTCAATTCGTTCTCCTTCATTTCGCCGCACTGGCGGCGTGCAGCTTGTCGATCGCTTCGTTGCGGCGCTTGCGCAGCGTCGGCATCGAAATCCGGTCCAGCGCCGCCAACTGCTGCAATGTCGGCAGCTCGCCGGTGGCCGGGTCCAGCCAGGCATCCGGATAGGTATCGTCGGCGGCGCCCAGCAGCTTGTGATACACGGCCAGGCGTATCGGCAGCGACTCGTCGTGCAGAACGCGCAGCATCCAGCTACCGGCTTGCTGCGCGGCCCGCGCCAATTCCATGTAGCGGGGGGGCAGGGAAAGCGCGCTGGCCGCTTCCTGCTCCGCCGCCAGGGCGGCCGGCTCCGGTATCGGCGGGGCGTTGCCGTCGTCGTCCAGGCTGGCGTCAACGCCCTGCTCCTCCGCCTCGAATCCCTCCGGGGCGGGAGCGGCCAGTATGCGATCGTCATCTGGCACGCCGCCTTGCACCTCCTGCCGCTCGGATTCGCCGGTCACGCGCCAATAGTCTTCCAGCCATGACGCGGCCTCGCCGGCTTCGCCCTGCCAGTCGTCCACACGGTCCATGTTCGAGGACAGCTCCTCATAATCGCCGATTTCGGCCAGCATCGCCGCGATTTTGTCCGGACTGTTTTTCAGGCTCGCGAAACGCTTGGAGCGGGTGTGCAGCGGCCCGGGAGACCCGCCGAAGCGTTCCAGCGATTCGCTCCAACGGATGATCCACTCCGCCCTGCAACCGCCTATTGACTTCATCTGCCGCACTTCGATAGGGCTGCCTTCCAGCGTCCGGCCCAATATCGCCCCAACTTGGGCCTCGTGCTCCTTCCAGGCGGCGAACAAGGCGGCGATCTCGCGATAAGCCGTATCCAGCATCCGGTACGTGTAGATTTTATTGGGCGAGCAATCACGCCCCGTGGTGACGATGTAGTTGTCGGCGTCGACCTTGTCGCGCAGTCCGGCGTACATGTCGTTGACCTTTTTGCGCATCATGCCGTCGGCCGCCGCGTCCAGCCAGAAAGCGCCGCTGCGCGCGTGTTCGACGGCCACCGCGGCCACGAAGGCTTGCCAGAAGCCGGGATGCGCCTGCAGTTCATACAACAAGCCGAGCGACAGCTCGTAGACGCTTTCGCCATAGCTGTTGCCCTCCGCCTCGCCGCGCGTCGACCGGGCACCCGCGTGCAGGGCCGCAGCCACCGCGTCGGTATAGCTGTCGAGCAGCTCCGCGTGCGGACTTGGTTCGAGCATCTGCTGCATCTCAATCCGCCGGAAAGCCTGCAACGAGCAGTGTCCCAACAGCTTGCGCACTTGTTCCCAGCCGTGCTCCTGGTACCGGGTTCCTGGCAACCGCATAAGGTCCTGTAAATGATGGAAAAACAAAAAATGGGCGCTATGGCTCACGCTTATAAATAATGCCACAGACGGACCGCTTTCATTATCCCGTTTACAAGCCTATTTCCCCTTCTGTTCACGCTTCTGCTCCCGCCGTTGCGTCGCCAGTGTGGACAGCACCGCCGCAACCACCGGCGCCGCGTGCGCGCCGCCGGTGACGTCGGAATGGCTGACGAAAGCCGCCATCGCCAGCCGGTGGGTCTGGCCGGGCAGGCTGCCCGGTTCCAGCCAGCCGGTGAACCAGACGGTGGCCGTGTCGTCGCCGGTGGGCGCGGTGCCGGTTTTTCCGTACAAGCCGGGACGCACGGAGGCCAGCGCGGCGCCGCCGAAGGCGCCGGCGCCGGTGCCGACATCGACCACGCCCTTCATGCCGGCCCTGATACGGTCCAGGCGGACGCCGACCGGCTTCATGGCCGGGGCCACGCTGTCCGAACCATCGAGCGACAGCAGCATGCGCGGCGCCACCACCTTGCCCTGCCCGACCGCCGCCGACGCCAGCGCCATTTGCAGCGGCGTCACCTGCATGCGCAGGCCGATCGCCATCTGCCGCAGCTCGTGGCGGGTGTGGATGGTGTCGATGTGGGCCGGCGTCGCCTGCAGCGCATCCCAGCCGCGCCAGTTGAAGTCCGCCGGCAGCAACCCGCCGTCGAGGCGCATGGATTGCTCGAAGCCGAGACGGTGCGCCGCCGCCACGATCGGCCGCACGCCATCGAGGGCGTCCGCGTCCAGCGCCTGCAGGTCTGGCGCGCCGCCGTCGGGCCGGCCGAACAGGCTATGGTCGCTCAGTTCGCCGGACCAGGCGAACCAGGTATTGAGGCTGTAGGTGAGCGCCTGCGCCAGTCCCAGGCGCCCCTCCTGTGCGCGCCGGTCGAGGCTTTGCTCGCGATAGTTGGTGATGTGCGCCAGCTTGGGATTGAGCGGATAGGTCGCGGCGTCGGTCTGGAAGCCGAAGCCGCGCTGCGATGCCAGGCGATTGATGGCAGGCAGCGCCATGCCGCCCAACAGCGCATCGATCTGCGGATCGGTTTTGGCTGCCATTTCGAGTCCCAGCGCGCTGACAACCTTGAAGGTGGACCCCGGACTTTGATGGGCGCCGCCATCGTGCTGCAACGCCGGCAGGCGCAGGGGGCTGCGCGCGGGGCTGGTGCGGTCGAAGTCACGCACCTCGGCCCAGTTGCCGCTGTTAAGTTCCCCCGCGCCGGCGCCGGCGGCGGCCAGCACGTCACCGGTTTCGGTATCGAGGATCACAAGCCCCGCATGACGGCCCTCCGGCGCGGCCTGGCCGCCGACGCAGCCCTTGCCATCCCAGCGCCCCTGGCGCATGCCGACGCAGTCGAGGATGCGCTGGCCCAGCGCCTGCAACGGCAGGTCGAGCGTGAGCCTGGCGTCGACCTGCGCGCCCGCCGACGGCAGCCGCGCAAGCATGCCTGCGACGCTGTTGGCATGCTCCGGGCCGACGCCCAGCAGCGGCGCCAGGCCGGCATCGATGGCCGGCTGCGTCGGCGCGCCGTCGGTCCACAGCGGCGTGCCGTTGCGGTCTTCCAGCCGCACCGGCGCCGGCGCGGGAGCGGCAGCGCGGGCGGGGTTGGCGCCGGCGTCCGTCAGCGCGAGCGCCTGCCAACTCACGCGGCCGCCGGCAACGCGCAGATGGCGGTACTTCTGGTCTTCCGGCGCGCTGAAGTCGAGCGGCCGCAGGCTTAGCGACACCTCGCGGGCACCGGCTTGCAGCGTCAGCGCCAGTTCCTGCACATCGCCCTTGCCGGCGCACGCGCGGCCGGTGCAGGCGGCTGACAGTTGGACGCTGGCGCCGGTGACACCGCCGCCTTCGACGCGGCCCGCCACCATCATCCGCAGCACTTCGCCGCCAGCCGCGGGACGCGGCAGCGCCAGCGTTAAGCGCATCACCGGATGCTCCCCGGGCGTCTCGCCCGCCTGCGGCCAGTGGGCCACACGCGTCCACGGCTGCCAGCTCTGCGGCAACGACGCGAACAAGCGCGAGGCGGCGACCGGCATCTGGCCGGTGGTGGCCACCATCACTGGCGCGCCGCCGGCGTTCGACGGCCCCGCCACGCTAGCGTTCCAGTCCAGCACCATGCCGGCGGGCGCCTTGACCCGCCACGCCAGCAGCCGGCGCTCGCTGTTATAGATGTCGATCTGCTCACGGACGTAGGCGCCATCGGCCTGATGGTACAGGCGCTTGAACAATTTGGTGGTGGCCGTATCGGCCTTGACTTGCTTCCAGTCCGCCAGCTCCGCCGCGCGCGCGGACGCGCCGGCGGCCAGCCATTGGGGCAGATCCCGCGGAGCCAGTTCGATGGTGCCGGCGGCGTTCAGGCGCACCAACCCATGCTCTTGCAATGCAAGGAACAGCGCCTCGTCTTCCAGCGCGCCGGGGGGCGACGCGGGAACCTGATACCGCCCCGCCGCCAGATACGCGCCGACCGCCTTGCCGCGCGCCGGGAACGCGGTGACCAGCGCGGAATCCGGCGCGGTGGAAGTATCACCCGCCGGACGGTATATCCGCACCAGCAGCTCGCCCGCTTGCGGGCACATGACGTTGGCCCGCCGTTCGATGCGCAGGGCCGATGCCGCGCCCCATAACAGCCATCCTTGCTGGCGCAGCGCGACCCGGCCGCTGGCGCCCTGCTCGACCTGGCCCAAACCGGCGTCGCTCAGCCACCGCACGTCGACCCGGCGGCTGTTCCATTTCAGTTGCAGCGGTTCGCTGAGGGGATCGGTGAAGTCGGCGCGCGCCGTGCCTTCGATCTGCACTTCCGGCATCGCGTCCGCTCCCGCCCCGCTGTCGGACACCAGCAGTACATTGCGCAGCGAGATCTGCACATCGGATTCCTGGTTGCGCGCGACCCAGCGTTTGACGTCGTCGAAGCGGTAGCCGATCCGCAGCGGCAGCAAACGCCCATCGTTCCCGCCCGGGCTGCGCAACTGGCTGCACAGGTCCACCCGCACCGTCGGCGCGGCTTGCATGCCCGCAGCCACCAGCAAGACACCGCCGGGATAAAGACTGGTGCTGATGCCAGGCTGCGACGGCACAGTGAACGCTACGCCGGGCATGGCGGATTGATAGGCGTTGGCGGCCCGTATGTTGTTGGCCGCCTCCGACGTACTGGCGGTGGTAGCCGCCAGATGGCGCGCGTGGCCGGCGATTACCGCGCCGCCACCGGCGGCGACGCAGACGGCGGCGGCCATGATCCAGAGAGCGCGGCGCGACCCGGCCTTGGGATGAATGGGAGCGGTATCAGCATCGAGACGGATCAGTTTTAGCGCCGGACGGCCCGGTTTGGACGAATCACCGCGTTCACCGGCGCGCAGGTTGGCCCGCCGGCGGCGCGCGCGGCGGCGCTCGGCCCAAGCTTGCAGAAAAGTGCTGATGAATGGCGGCATATTGCCCCTCGCGCTGGTGGACGGTGTCTCCCAGCCTTAGCGGAGGGCCGGAGAAAGCTAGCGGCCTCAACGGGTTTATCGCGCCTATTCGCAGTTCGCGCCGCGAAAAACGCGGCTCGTCGCAATCCCGTGGCGCCTTGACGGGGCCTGGCCTAAAGTGAGCACATCGAAACACACTTTTAACCACTGAATCAACCACCGAAAGGAAGCAAAATGAACGTCCTGAAAAACTTCGAAGCCGCATTCATCATCACCTTGGGCCTGGTATTCGCCGCCGACTACGCGCTGCAAGCCCCGGTACAAGAGCAGGTGTCGGCCCAGGAAATGCAAGTGGTCGTCGTCAGCGCCAAACGTCTGACCGAAGAGCAGAAAAAACAACTGTTCATCGACGAGAACAAAACCGCGCTGGCTACCGACGTCTCCACGTCGACCAAGATTTGAACGCGCGCCACCCCTTCGCCTGTACGCACATTCCAACCCACGCGTAACAGGCGAAGCCGGCCACCTCCCCCCCTCCGCAACGCCCCCCCACGCCCCTATCCGTACGCCAGCGTACAAATCACCCCCGCATGTTTGTGTCATATGTAAAAAGTTGCATCATTCGGCGCAACCGCGATACGCGCTTGATATAGTTCGTCCATGCGCCGCAATCGACGCACGCAATCGACGCAGCCCAGGAGAACATCATGATCAAACGCTCGCACACCATATTCGCCGCCGCCATGCTCGCGCTGAGCGCCGCCGCTTTCGCTCCCGCCACCGCGTCCGCGCAGGTCGGCCTGAGCATCGTCATCGGGGACGCCCCGCCGCCACCGCGCTTCGAGAGCGTGCCGGTCGCCCGGCGCGGTTATGTGTGGGCGCCCGGTTACTGGAACTGGGACGGTCACCGCCACGTATGGGCCGCCGGCCGCTGGGAAGCCGAGCGCCGTGGCGCCCAATACCGCCGCGCCGAATGGATACGCGACAACGACGGCTGGCGCCTCGATCAAGGCGGCTGGGTCACCGTGGACCCGCGTCCGATGCAGGTCGACTATGTCACCATCGCCCCGCCGCCGCCACGCTATGAAGTCGTGCCGCCGCCGCGCGCCGGGTATATCTGGGCGCCCGGTTATTGGGACTGGCGCGGCAACCGCCATATTTGGGTAGGCGGCAATTGGGTCGGCGCCCGCCCCGGTTACGTCTACACCCAGCCGCGCTGGATCGAACACGGCGGCCGCTGGGAGCGTCAGGACGGTCGCTGGGAGCGCGGTCCGAACGGCGACCGCGATCACGACGGCATCCCCAACCGCTACGACCGTCACGACGGCCGCGACTATCGCGACCACCATCGTGGCGACTACCGCAACGATTACCGCAGCAGCGGCCGTGGCGACCGCGATCGGGACGGCGTGCCGAACCGGTATGACCGCGACCGCGATGGCGACGGGGTACCGAACCGCTACGATCACCGTCCCGACAATCCGCGCCGCGACTGACCGCGGTGCCGATGAACGAGACAGGGTTTGAAGAGTTGGCCACGGCCGCCTACAAGGGCGAGCGCGTGGCCGCTCGTCGTTTGGCGGCGCGGATGCGGTTGACGGAGGCCGACGCGCTGCGTCAGGTGTTGACGGGTGTGGCGGGACTGGCGGGGTTGGCCCGTTTGCTGGATGAACGCGCGCAAGCGCGTTTGCGCGACGAAGCGCTGCGTGCCGCCAGGACGCAGGAGAAGCTGCAGTCGGAGGCTTTGCGCAAGGCGCGCATGGAGCCGCCGGGCGACGCCTGGCGCGGGTGGTTCGACGGTTCGGCGCATCCCAATCCGGGACAGATCGGTATTGGCGCGCTCCTTTGCGGACCTGCGGGCGAGCGTTTGGAGATCAGCCGGCGCGCGGGTTATGGCAATAGCGGTGAGGCGGAGTATCTGGCGTTGAGCGCGCTGCTGGAGGCGGCGGTGAGCTTGGGCGCGAAGGATTTGGTGGTGTATGGCGACAGCCGGGTGGTGGTCGATGACGTCAATCTGAGCACGCAGGCCGTTGCTGCGGGACGGGGCGCTAAGGGGTTGGAGGCGCATCGGGCGCGCGTGATGGATTTGCTGGCGCCGCTGGGGATGGTGAGCTTGCGGTGGGTGCCGCGTCACCGGAATGGGGACGCGGACCGGTTGTCGCAGTTGGCCATTGACGGGGCGCCATGATTGCATGCGCCGGCGGCGGCGCATGCATGGCCGATTACGCTGCGCTAATCCGCCCTACGTGGTTTAGACGACGCGCGGGGGCGGTGGTCTTGGTGGACTGGTACGGCCTGCCCGAGTCGTTGACCTTGAATACGCTGACTACTTGCGCCAGCGCCGCCGCTTGCTGCTGCATCGATTCAGCGGCGGCGGCGGCCTGCTCGACCAGCGCGGCATTCTGCTGCGTGACCGCGTCCATCGAGCCGATCGCCTGATTGACTTCGTTGATGCCGGCGCTTTGCTCGGAGCTGGCGGCGGTGATCTCGGAGATGATGTCGCTGACGCGGTGCACGCTGCTGACGATTTCCTCCATCGTCACGCCGGCGTTGGCCACCAGGCGGCTGCCCTGGTTGACCTTGTCGACCGAGTCGCCGATCAGCGCCTTGATTTCCTTGGCCGCCGACGCGGAGCGCTGCGCCAGGTTGCGCACTTCCGACGCCACCACGGCGAAGCCGCGTCCCTGCTCGCCGGCGCGCGCCGCTTCCACCGCCGCGTTCAGCGCCAGGATATTGGTCTGGAACGCGATGCCGTCGATGACGGAGATGATGTCGACGATGCGCTTGGACGACTCGTTGATCGAATCCATGGTGCCGACCACCTCGGCCACCACGGCGCCGCCCTTGACGGCCACCTGCGCGGCCGACGCGGCCAGCTGGTTGGCCTGGCGGGCGTTGTCGGCGTTGTGCTTGACGGTCGACGTCAACTCTTCCATCGACGATGCGGTTTCCTCCAGCGCGCCGGCCTGCTGCTCCGTGCGGCGCGACAGGTCCTGGTTGCCGGCGGCGATTTCGCTCGACGAGGTGGTGATATGGTCGGTGCCGCTGCGTACCTCGGTGACGATGCCGAGCAGGCTGGCGTTCATTTCCTTCAGCGCGGCCAGCAACTGGCCGGTTTCGTCCTTGGCGCTGGCGTCGATATGGCCGGTCAGGTCGCCGCTGGCGACGCGGCGCGCCACCACCACCGCTTCACGCAGCGGACGGGTGATACCGGTGGTCAGCAGCCATGCGCACACCACGCCGAAGGTCAGCACCAGCGCGGCCAGCACGTACAACAGATTGCGGCTGCTGGCGGCGATGGCGTCGATGTCGGCGGCGGTGGCGTCGATCTTCGCGCGCTGCATTTTCAGCAGATCGGCGACCAGCGATTGATAGGCGACGGTGCAGGGACGGAACACGGTTTCGAAAATCTTGTTGGCTTCCTCCAGCTCGCCGGCGGCTTTCAACTTGGTCAGCTTGTCGCGCGACGATAGATAGATCTTGCGCTGCTCGCCGATGCGGGCGAATACCTCCTTCTCGTCGGCGTCGACGATCAGCGCCTCGATCTTCTTCTGGTACTCGCCCGATTTGGCCGACGACGCCTTGGCCTCGTCCGCGAAATATGGGCCGAGCGTGGTGTCGGTGCTGCGCGCGATCGCGGTGGTGCGGCGGATAGCGCTATCAATATTGCTGGACCAGTCGCCGATCAGGCGCTCCTTGGCCAGTGGCACCTGCATCATGTCGGCGGTGGCCGAGGCCACGCCTTGCAGGCGCCAGACGCTGATGCCGGTGATGAGCATCGCGAACGCCAGGATGACGGTGAAGCCGAACGCCAGGCGTTTGCCGATGCTGATGTTTTCCAACATATTCATTCTTGTACCTCTCGATCAAAAACAATACAACGTTAAGTCAGCATCGGGGCATGCCGGCGCGGGGGCTGTCTGTTATGCGGCCATCGCTGTGTTTTCGATCAGGCCCATGTCCGCGCTGGACATCAGCTTGTCGATATCGACCAGGATCAGCATGCGCTCGTCGAGCGTGCCCAGGCCGACGATATGGTCGGTGTTGAGCGCCGAGCCGATTTCCGGCGCCGGCTTGATTTGTTCGGGCAGCAGCGTGGTCACGTCGGAGACGCGGTCCACCACCATGCCCACCACGCGGTGGCCGATGTTCAGGATGATGACGACGGTGAACTGGTCGTAGGTCGGCGTGCCGAGATTGAACTTGATGCGCATGTCGACGATCGGCACGATGATGCCGCGCAGGTTGACGACGCCCTTGACGAATTCCGGCGCATTGGCGATGCGCGTTGGCGTTTCGTAGCTGCGGATTTCGCTGACTTTTTGTATATCGATGCCGTACTCTTCTTGACCAAGAGTAAAGGCCAGGTACTCGCTGGCGGGGATGTTGGCGCGCAATTCGCTGACGTTGCTGGACATTGGAGTTCCTTCATTGCTAAATTTATTGCCCCAATGTTACCTCAAGTCAAGATTTATAGCAGTAAAAAAATGCGGCACAGCAACAAATAAGACGGTTGCATTTCCGAAATTAGGTTTCTTACAAGTGTTGTGACAACTTAGCAAGCAAACAATTTTTGTCCTGGACCCAGTTCGGCTGCACAACCATGGCGGCAGGCTGTATGATTAAAAAATCAATCGTCTGATACGTCATGGGAGAACGATGAATAGCTTGCTGAACAGCTGGCACCCCCGCCTGGTCGCTCTGGCCAGCGCCGCCCAGGGGTCTGATGGAGCGCACGATACCAACCACCTGCACCGCGTCTGGCGCAACGCCAACCTGCTGCTGGACGACTATCCCGAGGCCGATCCGCTGATCGTGCTGGCCGGCTGCTACCTGCACGATCTGGTCAACCTTCCCAAGAACGATCCGGAGCGCCACCTGGCCTCGCGCAAGGCGGCGCTGCTGGCGAGCCGCCAGTTGGCGGAACTCGACTTCCCGCCCAATAAGCTGGCCGCCGTCGCCCACACCATCGAAAGCCACAGTTTTTCGGCCGGCATCCGCCCCGAGACCATCGAGGCCAAGATCGTTCAGGACGCCGACCGCCTCGACGCCCTCGGCGCCGTCGGCCTGGCGCGGCTGTTCTACACGGCCGGCCGCATGGGCACCGCGCTGGCGCACGCCGACGATCCGATGGCGCTGCACCGCGAGCTCGATGAAAAAGCCTATGCGCTGGACCACATGGACACCAAGCTGGCCACCCTCCCCGGCAAAATGCAGACCGCCGCCGGCCGACGCCTGGCGCAAACGCGCCTGAACGAACTGACGGCCTTCCGCGACAACTTCATCGCCGAATGGGCCGCCAGTCCGGCGGCGCCCTGACCTCTCGTCATGACCCCGCATCATGCACCGGCTTCACGACCTTACTTCATGACCTTGCGCCCCGACTTCGCGTCGCCCCACGCCTATGACCTCCCCTGACTCCGCCGCGCCCGCAGTGGCGCCTGCCGCCGCGACGCCGGGCAATCTGAACTTCGTCCTGATATGCGTGTTCATCGACATGCTGGGCATCGGATTGATCGTGCCGGTGCTGCCGCTGCTGGTGGGCGAATTCACCGGCTCGCGCGACGACCAGTCCTACTGGTTCGGCATCCTCAGCGCCACCTTCGGGCTGATGCAGTTCATCTTCATGCCGATGCTGGGCGCCTTCAGCGACCGGGTCGGACGCCGCCCGGTGCTGCTGTATTCGATGGCCGGCATGTGCATCAACTTCCTGACCACGGCGTGGGCGCCCAACCTGGCTTGCTTGTTCATCGGCCGGGTCATCGGCGGCATGTCGTCGGCCAGCATGTCGGTGGCGTCGGCCTACGCCTCGGACATCTCGACCCCGGACAACCGCGCCAAGAGCTTCGGCAAGGTCGGCGCCGCGTTCGGCCTGGGGTTCATCTGCGGGCCGATGCTGGGCGGCCTGCTGGGCGGCGTCGACCTGCACCTGCCGTTCTACGTCGCCGCCGCGCTGTCGGCGGCCAATTTCGCCTACGGCTACTTCGCCGTGCCCGAATCGCTGCCGCCGTCGCGCCGCGCGCCGTTCAGCATCGCCAGGATCAATCCTTTCGCCGCGCTGGTCAAGCTGGCGCGCCGCCGGGACATCCGCGGCCTGATCGTCACCTTCGCGCTGGTCACCTGCGCGCAGATGATGCTGCAAACGACCTGGGTGCTATACACCACCTTCCGCTTCGACTGGACCCCGGGCCAGAACGGCGCGGCGCTGTTCTGCGTCGGCGTCACGGCCGCCGTAGTGCAGGCCGGCCTGCTGGGCGTGTTGATCAAACGCTTCGGCGAAATCCGCCTGTCGTTGCTGGGACTGACCTCGGGCTGCCTGACCTACCTGCTGTACGGTCTCGCCACCCACGGCTGGATGATGTATGTGCTCATCCTGTGTAACGTGCTGGCGTTCGCCGTCGGCCCGGCGCTGCAGGCCATCATCTCCAAACAGACCCCGCACGACGAACAGGGCGAGTTGATGGGTTCCCTGCAATCGATCAGCAGCATCGGCATCATCTTCATGCCGCTGATCGGCGCCGCCATCCTCGGCAAAGTCAGCCACCTGCAGCCCGGCGACTGGCGCATCGGCACCACCTTCTTCGCCTGCGCGGCGATGCAGGCAGCGGCCATCGTCGTGGCGCGGCGCTATTTCAGCAGCCATCACATGGAGACCAAATCATGACCAGGCGCCTGCTCACGGCCGCGTTGGCGGCGTTGTTCCCGGCGCTGTTGCCGCTCCACGCGGCCGCCGGCTGCTCGCGCGATATCGCCGTTCCGGTTTCGGCCAGCGGGTCGGGCGTGGTCGTCGAGGGACAGGAAATCAAAGGCATCTTCCCCGATCTGCTGCGCGACATGTCGCGCAAGACCGGTTGCAAATTCGTCTTCACGGTGGTGCCGCGCGCGCGCCTGGTGGCGCTGTACCGGGTCGGCCAGGCGGACATCCTGCTGCCCGCGACGCGCACGCCGGAGCGCGACAAGCTTGGCACCTTCGTGCCGATGGTGAATAACCGCCCCATGCTCATTTCACTCGCGGGCAACCGCGCGCCCATCGCCAGCGCCCGCGAGCTGCTGGCGCGGAGCGAGTTGCGGGTGGCGGTGGTGCGCGGCTTCGACTACGGCGAGGAATACTCCTCGCTGGTGAATGAACTGGGCAAGCAAGGCCGCTTGTTCAGCGAGGTCGATACCACGGCTGTGGCGCGCCTGCTGCACGCGGGCGCGGTCGACCTGACCATCCTGGGGCCGACACTGATCGCCGGCGCCATTCGCGGCGAACCGCGCGTGCAAGGCATGGCGGAGCGGCTGCGGGTCGAGGCGATCCCGGAACTGCCGTGGAAATACAGCGGCGCCTACGTCTCGCACGCGTTGAACAAGGACGACCAGCGCACCCTGCACGAGGCGCTGGAAAAGATGGCCAAATCGAGCCAGGTGATGGATACATACCTGCGCTACTTCAGCGCGGACCTTTTGAACGGCAACGTGCGTCCGCGCTAGCGCCCCGGCGGGGGCCGTGGCCCGCGCTTACTTCGCCTCCACCACCGGCAATTCGATCGCGCTGGCCTGCGCGCCGGCGTGGAACACCTTCAGGGTCGCCTTCTTGTAGTCACCCGCCTTGGCGTGGAAGATGTTGGGGACATAGGTTTGCGGATTGCGGTCGTACAGCGGGAACCAGCTCGATTGGATCTGCACCATCACCCGGTGGCCCGGCAGGAAGACGTGGTTCGCGTTCGGCAGCGCGAAGCGGTACTTCTCAATGGCGTTGGCGGTGATCGGCGACGGAGTTTCCAGGCTGTTGCGGTAGCGGCCACGGAAGATGTCCATCGCGATGCCCAGTTGGTAGCCGCCCAGCTCCGGCTGCGACGGCACCTCGTCCGGATACACGTCGATCAGCTTGACCACCCAGTCGGCGTCGGTGCCGGTGGTCGAGGCGAACAGGTTGACCATGGCCGCGCCGGCGATCCGCAGCGGCGCCTTGAGCGGTTCGGTGACGTAGCTGAGGACATCGGTGCGGTCGGAAACGCCGCGCTGGTCGCTGACCAGCCATGGACGCCACACGTTGGCATCGCCCATGCGCACCGGACGCGCGACAAACGGCACCGGCTTGGCCGGGTCGGAGACGTATTCGTCGTAGGCGCCGGCCTTGTCGCCCGCCGCGCCCTGCGGCGCCTCGAAGCCCAGCTTGAAATCCGGTTTCAGATAGATCGGCTTGAGCGGCGCCGCGCAGCCTTCGGCGCAGGCCAGCGGCCATTTCGGCAGGCGCTGCCAGCGATTGACGCCGGTCTGGTAGAACAGCACCGGCGGCGTGTCGGCCGCCGGCGCGCCGTCCTTCAGGTATTGATCCAGGAACGGCAGCATGACGTCGCGGCGGAATTCCAGCGCGGTGTCGCCGGTGAATTTGAGCGCGCCCAGGGTCGAACCCTCGTAATTGACGCCGCTGTGGCGCCACGGCCCGACCACCAGGAAGTTCTTGTTGTTGGCCTTGTCCTGCGGTTCGACCGCCGCGTAGGTGGCGTAGGCGCCGTAGATGTCCTCCTGGTCCCAGTAGCCGACCACCGTCATCGTCGGCACCTTGAGCGTGCGCTTGGCGAGGATCTTGTCCAGCGCCTGGTGCTGCCAGTAGCTGTCGTAGGCCGGGTGCTCGAACAGCTTGCGCGTGAAGTTCAGCTTATCGAGGCCGAACTGCTTCGCGTAATCGGCCGCCGAACCGGCGCGCAGCACGCCTTCGTAGTCGTCATAGACGCCGGTGGCCAGGGCCTTGCCGCTGCCCTTGGCGCTGGTCTGGCTGGCGATGTAACTCAGGTTGGGCATGCGGAAGGCGCCGTTGTGGAACCAGTCGTCGCCGCGCCAGCCGTCGACCATGGGGCTCATCGGCACGGCCACCTTCAACGCCGGGTGCGGGTCGGTCAGCGCCATCAGCACGGTGAAGCCTTCATACGACGAGCCGATCATGCCGACCTTGCCGTTGGTCTCCGGGATATTCTTGACCAGCCATTCGATGGTGTCCCAGGCGTCGGTCGCGTGGTCGGTGCGGGTGTCGTTGAGCGGGCCTTTGAGGGGGCGCGTCATGACGTAGTCGCCTTCGGAGCCGTACTTGCCGCGCACGTCCTGGAACACGCGGATATAGCCGGAGTCCACCATCACCTCGTCGCCCTGGCCGACGGTGGCCGTGATGCTGGGGCTGATGTTGCGCTGCGCGCGGCCGCTGGCGTTGTACGGGGTGCGGGTCAGGACGATGGGCGCGTGCTGCGCGCCCTTGGGGATGACGATGACGGTGTGGAGTTTGACGCCGTCGCGCATCGGCACCATGACGTCGCGCTTGATGTAGTCGGCGTCGGGGATGTCGGCTTCGAATTTGGCGGGGATATCGGGGGCCATGGGCGCGGTTTGCGCCACGGCGGCGGAAGCGAATAAGGTGGACAACAACGCGGACAATACGGCAACGACGGGACGACGCATGGAGACTCCAAAAAGGGATTGCCTTGCAAGATGGGCAATACTACCTTATGGATTGCGGATTCCGCAATGAAACAGCCTTAATGCGCCAGCTTCAGTGCATCAGCTTGAACAGCACGGCGGTCGCGCCGGTTTGCACGATCATGATTGTGACCATCCACTGGATCAGCTCCGACTTGAGTTGCGCGAGTCGGGTGTCCAAATAGCCCTTGGTCACCAAGTGAGTGTCGATCAGTTGAAACATGGCAGATGTCAACGTCTTCGCTTGCTCGTCGTTAAAGCCGCCCTCAATTAGCGTGTCCATGAACTCCACCAAATTGATGCTGTCGGCCATATTATTCCCCTTTTTAGTTTAGACCGGCGCCGCCGCAGTTTGGTTCCCGCCCGGACCTTGACAGACCGCCGCCGAACTGCAACCATACGCGCATGATTTTTTTCACCACACCTCACGCCAGCCTGAATTGGCGCCGCTCCTAGCGCGCGGCCACTGTCTACCCATAGTGATGTGATATTTTTATCAACGCCGCCCTCTTCTGGTGGCGTTTTTTATTCGTCGCGCCGGATGGGGCAACGTAAAGGAACCCCTGATGAGTCTGCCTGACCAGTCCCAAGTTATCGCCACGGCGCCAGCCGCCACCGTCGCCAAGGGTCCGACCGTGATCCTGACCGGCGACCGCCCGACCGGCCCCCTGCACCTGGGCCACTTCGTCGGCAGCCTGCGCAACCGCGTCGCCTACCAGCACGACTACAAGCAGTTCATCATGCTGGCCGACGCCCAGGCGCTGACCGACAATATGGACGACACCAACAAGGTGCACCGCAACGTGGTGGAAGTGGCGCTCGACTACCTGGCCGTCGGCATCGACCCGGCCAAGTCGACGATCCTGATCCAGTCGCAGATCCCGGAACTGGCCGAACTGACGTTCTACTACCTGAACATGGTCACCGTGGCCCGCCTGGAGCGCAACCCGACCGTCAAGACGGAGATCGCGCTGCGCGGCTTCGAGCGCGACATCCCGGCCGGCTTCCTCACCTACCCGGCCTCGCAGGCGGCCGACATCTCGGCGTTCAAGGCCTCGATCGTGCCGGTCGGCGAAGACCAGATCCCGATGATCGAGCAGACCAACGAGATCGTGCGCCGTTTCAACCGCATCGCCAACAAGGACATCCTGGTCGAGTGCAAGGCGCTGGTGCCGGAGATCGGCCGCCTGCCGGGCACCGACGGCAAGGCGAAGATGAGCAAATCGCTGGGCAACACCATCAACCTGGGCGCAACCGCCGCCGAGATCACCGCAGCCGTCAAAAAGGTCTACACCGATCCGCTGCACCTGCGCGTCGAAGATCCGGGCCACCTGGAGGGCAACGTCGCCTTCATCTACCTGGACGCCTTCGATCCCGAAAAGGACAAGCTGGCGGAAATGAAGGCGCACTACGTGCGCGGCGGCCTGGGTGACTCCATCGTCAAGAAGCGCCTGGAAGTGGTGCTGCAGGAGATGCTGGCGCCAATCCGCGCCCGCCGCGAGGAACTGGCCAAGGACCACGGCTACATCATGCAGATGCTGAAGGAAGGCACGATGCGCGCGCGCGAAGTGGCCGCGCAGACGGCAGATGAAGTCAAGGCCGCGCTCGGCCTGCGCTACTTCTGATCCCGGTGACGCCGGACGGCGCGTCCTTCGCGCCTTCCATGCTGCCGATGATGCTGCTTTGGCTGGCGTCCGTGTACGGCGTCGCCAGCGTGGTGTGCTTCATCGTCTACGCGGCCGACAAATCGGCAGCCGTCGAACATCGGCGGCGCATATCGGAACGCACCTTGCTGCTACTGGGGCTGGCCTGCGGCTGGCCGGGCGGCCTGCTGGCGCAGCGCCGGCTGCGCCATAAAACCGCCAAGACCTCGTTCCAGATCGCCTTCTGGTGCAGCGTCGCCGTCAACGTGGCCGCCGTCTGGTGGCTGTGCACTCTCTATTGACGAATAAACGAAGGAGCTAAGCGATGTGGCACGGCGTCTTATGCGGTTTGCTGGCCGGGGCGATGTGGGGCATGGTGTTCATCGTGCCGGCATTCCTGACGTCCTTCACGGCGCTGGAGATGGCCTGCGGGCGCTACATCGCCTACGGCGTCATCGCCGCCGGCCTGATGCTGCCACGCCTGCCCGCGCTGCTGCGCCGCCTCGATCGCGGCGACGTTGTCGCGATGATCAAGCACGCGCTGGCCGGTAACATCGTCTACTACATGCTGCTCGCGCTGGGCGTGCAGTTGGCCGGCGTATCGGCGACGTCCCTGATCATCGGCGTGCTGCCGATATCGGTCACGCTGATGGGGCAAAAGGATCACGGCTCGGTGCCGCTCAAGCAGCTGATGCTGCCGCTGCTGCTAGTGGCGGCGGGCATCGCCTGCATCAATATCGACGTGTTCACCCACGACCCGGGCCATGGCGCGCCGCTGGTGGACAAGCTGCTCGGCGTGCTGTGCGCGGTCGGCGCGCTGCTGTGCTGGACCTGGTATTCGGTCGACAACGCGCGCTACCTGAAGCGCAATCCGCATTTCAGCAGCGGCGAGTGGTCGGCGTTGTATGGCGTGTCGAGCGGCTTGATCGCGCTGGTGATCGCACTGCCGATGCTGGCCGTGTTCCATGCGGATGTCACCGGCGCCGGCGCGGTGGCCACTGGGCGGGACTGGACGCTGTTCTGGATCGTCAACGGCCTGCTCGCGCTGGGGGCGTCGGTGATCGGCAACCACCTGTGGAATGTCGCCAGCCGCAAGGTGCCGTTGACGTTATCGGGCCAGTTGATCCTGTTCGAGACCTTGTTCGCGCTGCTGTACGGGTTTATCTACAAGCAGCAGCTGCCGCGCGGGCTGGAGGTGGCGGCGATGGCGCTGCTGGCCGTGGGTGTCATGTGGTCGGTGCGCATCCACGCGCTGGACGATGCCGCCGGGGCGCATGCCGGTTAGGCTCGGGCGCTTTGCGGTTAAGCCGCTCTGGCGGCTCGTGGCGGATTACGGCGTGCCGCCTAATCCGCCCTACGTGTCTCCGTGGTGACGCCGCCATCTGTAAATGCATGCCCTGCCCTATCGCATCCCATGCGTTGTTCCACGTGGGGCGGATTAGCGCAGCGTAATCCGCCATACCACGCTCCGCCGGGAACCACCCCGAAGTCAGTCCAGCAAGCCGTTCTCGCTCAGCACATCCTGGATCAGCTCCAGCCGCAGCACCGGATTTTCCTGCAGCAGCAAGCGCTGCTTCTCTTCCAGATCGAGCCGCAGCAGCTCGCACCAGCGGTTGGCCACCCAGCCGGCTTCATCGAGCCGGTACGGCGGCGCCAGCGGCATCTTGGCGGTGGAGATCTGCTTCTTCTGCAACGAACGGATCAACGCGCCCAGCGCGTTGGCGACATCCTGCTGCTCCGTGGGCACCGGCACCACCATGTCCTCCGCGACGGCGTCGACTTCCGCCATCCACAAGCCATGCTTGAGCTGTTCGGCCGACTTGACCTGGAAACGCGTGGTGCCGATGCACGATATCTGCAACAGCCCCGGCAACGGAGCGGTCCAGTCGACGATGCGCGCCATCGTGCCGGCGTCGGACAGGGTTTCCTGCTTGTCCGGAACGCGGATTTCGGTGCCCTCCACCAGCGAGACCACGCCAAACTCCTCGCCACGGGCGATGCAGCGCTTGATCATATCGAGATAGCGCACTTCGAACACTTGCAAAGGCAAATGTCCATCCGGAAACAGGATTGTATTCAGCGGGAATAAGGGAATTGACGACATGCCATTATCATCTCATGAAACAGCCGGGGTCGGCAGACATGACTTGCGGGACGCGTGTAAGACGGAGGAAAACCACCGCTCCTTTCATCACAAAAGCAACGCGCGTTCTGGCCGCATACACGGTGGCCGACATTTGCCGCGCCGGTGGCCGGTGGCGGCCGCTGTCATGGCCGGTTACAACGGCGGATTATTCGAGCGCACACGTACCGGCATCGCTGTTGCGGGTCGGGGCTGGCGCCGCCCGTATCACTCGAGAGAAACAGCAAGCTCGGGGAACGAGAATAAGCGCACTCGGACAGAGGCGACTATGCGGCCGTTCGACATCGCTTGGCAGAACAGTCCAAGCAAAAGAAAAGCCGGTGCCGGGTTATCGAAGATAACCTGAAAACACCGGCTTCCAATGAATTACTTAATCAGATACTGATTCTTGTCTTTGCCTTCGAGCCATTTTGGCGCGCGGCCGCGGCCGGTCCAAGTCTGGCCGGTGGCATCGTCGCGGTATTTGGTCGGTACCGGCGCGCGGGTTTTGACCGGCTTGACCTTGGTCACAGCGCCCAGATCCGCCACGGTCAGGCCATACTCGCGCATGATGGCGGTGACTTGCTCTTTCGCCTTGGAGATTTCGTTTTTGCGCGCGGTTTCCGCCAGGTTTTCGAGTTCGGCGATCTTGGCTTTGTATTCTTGGTAAGTCGTCATCTTATTTCCTCTTATCGGCTGGTTAGTTTCTAAAAAACCACATGTGAGAATGTGTGAGAATTTTATAAAGCGCAATTTACCATAAGTTTGCCTTGATTCTCCAGACATATGCGTGAGAAATACCAATATAGCGATAAAAATGAATATTTTCCACAACGCCTCAATCGGAACGCGACGAATTTCGCACTCCCCGGCGGATAATCGGATCGAAAGTCCAGTAATAAAGAATAGCGACGGAACGCTCAGGACATTACCACCGCGCGGGTTCGGCCAAGCTAATTAGGCGTAAATGTGGCGGGAATAAACCGGGAAGGAAATGTCTGCCGAGCGCTTGCCCGCCGGATTAATTGGTCATGCGGCGATCAAGCACACAAGGGCCGTGGCTCGATGCCTTCGGCCACCACCTTGCGTATCAAATTGGCGAGCCGGCAGGTGGCCGGACCGGCCACCTCGGGATTGGCGACGATCAGCGACAATGACATTTTGCGGCGCTGCCCCACCCGCAGCGGCAGCGGTTTGAGCTGGCCTTGCTCCAGCTGTGCCTGGATTTTGTGCTCGGCCAGCCAGCCGAAGCCTATGCCGTTGCAGATCATCTCCATGCGGGTTTGCGGATTGGTCACGCTCCAGCGCTGATCCGTGTTAAGCCAGCCGTGATCGCGCGGATTCAAGGTGCCCGAATCGCGCACGACGATTTGCAGGTTGCGGGTCAGGTCGTCCATCTCGAGCTCGCGGCCGAGCGCGTGCAGAGGATGACAGGGATGGGCGACGGCGACAAAATCGATATCCATCAGCGCGTCGCCGAGGAAGCCGACCGGGATGCGGCTGGCGATGGCGATGTCGACGCGCTTTTCCACCAACGCGTCTTCGGAACCGGACAGGACTGTCTCTTCCAGATTGACGCGCGTGTGCCGCGCCCACGGCTCGAACTCGCGCAGCACCTGCACCAGCAGCTGGACCGGGAACAGGCTGTCGACGGCGATGCTGACCTGCGGCTCCCAGCCCTCGGCCAGGCTGCCGGCCAGTTGTTCGAGCTGGAAGGCGCCGCCGAGCAGCTCGCGCGCCTTGTTCAGCAGCGCCTTGCCGTTGGGCGTGAGGCGGGCGCGGCGGCCGTCGATTTCCAGCAGTTCGACGCCCAGTTGCTCCTGCAGCTTGGCCACCATGTAGCTGACCGACGACTGGCTGCGGTGCAAGGCCTCAGCCGCCTGCGCGTAGCCGCCGCATTCCACGATCGCTTGCAGCACCTGCCATTGTTCCAGCGTGCTCTTGGGGATTTTCATCGGTGTTCCGCGCCTGAAGTTCAGCGAGGAATCATACCACCGGTCCCCGCGCCCGGATCAGAAGCGCCGTTCCACCGTCACCCGGAACTGGGTCTCGCCGTCGGCCACCGACGCGCGGTTGAGCGTGCCGCGCGCGTCCGCATAAATGGTTTGCGTCGTGTAGTCCTGCGCCAGCAAATTCGACACGGCAAAGCGCAGACTGTTTTGCGGGTCCAGCTTCACCAGGGCGTAGACGTCGAGGTCGCGCCGCACCGAGTTGTAGGCGCTCTGCGTCTCGCTCAAGCGCGCCATGCCGCCATTTCGGAAGCTCAGGCTGCTGCCGGTGCTGAGCATGCCGTCCGGACTCTTGTAGTCCACGCCGAGCGTGGCGCTCAGCGGCACCTGCTGGTCCAGGCGGTTGTCGGGACCGGGCACGCTGTCCACCTCCGACCAGTTGCGGCTGATGCTGGCGCGCAGATCGAGCGCCGGCGCGTTGTCCATGACCACGCGCAGCGGGAACTTGACCTCCAGCTCGATGCCGCGCGTTTCGGCGCGGCCGTCGTTGATCATGGTCGAGACCCAGCGGTCGCCCTCCTGCACCAGGCCCTGGCGCATATAGTCCTCGATGCGGCGGATCGACGCGCTCGCGCTCAGCATGCCGCCGTCGCCCCAATAGTGCTCGAACGAGGCGTCGATGCCCAGCGCCACTTCCGGCTTCAGGCGCGGATTGCCGCGGCGGTCCGGGTCCAGGCGGCTGTTGTTGGCCGAGGTGAAGCGGCGCGGCACCAGGTTGGCCGTGGACGGCGCCTTGTAGGTGCGGGTCAGCGCCACGCGCACCTGATCCTTTTTGTTCGGCAGCTTGAACAGCGTCTGGAACAGCGGGCTAAGCACGCTGGAGCGCTGGCTGACGCGCTCGAGATTGGCGCCCTCGATCTCCGTTTGCAGCCCTTCCCAGCGCACGCCGGTGTAGATCGACCATTGCGGCGTGACGTTCCACTCGTCCTGGCCGTAGAAGGCAAGCCGGGTCGCCCTGGCGGAAAAATCCTCGTCGTTGTTGTCGGGCGGCAGACTGCCCGCGATCGGCAGCTCGCGCTGGATGCGGGTATCGTCGCGGTCGATGAAGCCGGCGTCCCAGCCCAGCGCCAGCGCGTGTTCGATCGGCGCCTCCTCGGATCCCTCGGCCTGGGTGCCGAAAGTCATCGGCCTGGAGTACTTGCCCTGCGTACTAAAACCAATTTCGCCGCTGTGCGACTCCACGGTGCGGTACAAATTGGGCGAGCCGTCGCGGTTGCCGCCCAACTGCAGCGACTTGCCGGTATTGCGGTTCTTGGAGACGCCGACCTTCATATCCAGCTTCGCGCCCTCGGCCATCTTGTGCACCCAGTTCAGATCGGTACGGCCGTAGCCGTTATGGCTGTTGAAGGTGTTGTCGATGCGGTCGTAATTCGGCCCCTCGTCGCCGGCCAGGTTCACCGTGGTGCGGCCGTGGCTGTTGCTCTCGAACTTGTTCAGGTTGAAGAAGGTCTGCGAGGTCAGCGTGTCGCCGCCGTCCAAGGTCCAGTTGATGCGCGGCGACAGGTTGAAGCCGTCCGAGCGGCCCTGGTCCTGCCACGTGCCGGAGCGGTCCACGTTGGGCATGCCGGCGGCATCGGTGCCGGTCTCGGTCGACGGCGTCATGCGGTTGTACATATAGCGCCAGGCGTTGGCGCCCAACGAATAGGACATGTTGTCGCCCTTGCCCGACATCTGGATGCTGGCGCTCGGCGAGCTGAACTTGCTGCCCTTGGCGCCGCTGACCTTCAGCACGTGCTGATCCACCTTGACGTTTTTTTTCAACACGATGTTGATGGTGCCGGCGATGGACTGGGTGCTGAACTCGGCGCTGGCGGCGCGCAGCACCTCGATGCGCTCGATCACGTCGGGCGCCAGGTTATCGATGGAAAAACCGGCCGGCGCGCGCTCGCCGTTGATCAGGATCTGGGTGTAGCCGGCGCCGAGGCCGCGCATGCGGATCTCGCCGCCCGGGCGCCCCGCCGCGCCGCCGACGGTGATGCCGGGCAGCCGCTTGAGCACGTCGTTGACCGAGGTGTCGCCATATTTCTGGATTTCCTCGCTGCCGACGACGATCTTGCTAGCGGTATCATCGCGGCGCGCGTCGTAGCTGGCGGCGCTGCCTTTGATGCGCACCGTCTGCATCGGCACGGCGGCGGGCCGGACCGGCGTCGATTTGCCGTCGGCTGCTGCGGCCGCGTCACCGCTGTCGGCGGCTGTGGACGCGATCTCGGCCCGGGCGCCGGCGGCGAAACACAAGCAAAGGACGGCCGCAGCGGTCTGCGTCAAACGGAGTTGGCGGGCAGGCATCATAAATGGCATAGGGAGACGAAGGGAGATCGCTCATTATGCCTTGATTTAAGCGAAAGTTTCCTTAATCCAAGATAACTTGAGACAGTTTTAGCGAAATTTCATAAACATATATAGTGAAAAAATGAATAGGCGCGAATCGGCAGGAATAAGCTGGTAGCGCCGGTCCGGGCGCTATAATGCTCGATCGCTATTTTGTATGGATTCCCATCGTGTCCGACCGTCTTGCCGTTCTGCCTCATTATCTGCTTCCCAAGGGAGCGTTGACCAATTTCGCCGGCCGCGTGGCCGGGGCCAAGGGCGGCGCCATGACCACCCGCCTGATACGCTGGTTCGTCGGCAAGTACAACGTCAATATGGATGAGGCGCTCAATCCGGACATCACCAGCTATTCCAGTTTCAACGAGTTTTTCACCCGCGCGCTGCGTCCGGACGCGCGCCCGCTCGCCAACGCCGACTTCATCTGTCCGATCGACGGCCGCATCAGCCAGTTCGGCGCGATCGACGATGACCAGATTTACCAGGCAAAGGGCCACAAATTCAGCACCACCGCGCTGGTCGGCGGCGACGCCACGCTGGCCGCCAAGTTCCAGCATGGCAGTTTCGCCAACTTGTACCTGAGTCCGCGCGACTACCACCGCATCCACATGCCCTGCGACGGCAAGCTCACGCGCATGATCTACATCCCGGGCGACCTATTCTCGGTGAGCCCGGCCGCCGCGCGCGGCATTCCGGGGCTGTTCGCCCGCAACGAGCGGGTGGTGTGCGTGTTCGACACCGCCAACGGCCCGTTCGTCATGACCCTGGTTGGCGCCACCATCGTTGGCAGCATGGCCACCGTCTGGCACGGCGTGGTCAACCCGCCGCGCGCGCCGCAGATTTGCGAGTGGACCTACGACGATCAGAACATCGTGCTGAAGAAAGGCGAGGAGCTGGGCCGGTTCCTGCTCGGGTCGACCGTGGTGATGTTGTTCCCTAAGGACACGATGAGCTTCAACCCCGCGTGGCAGCCGGCCGGTCCGGTCAAGCTCGGCGAGATGATGGCGAATTTGAAATAATTGAAGGCGTTAGCGTAACTGCTGGTCGAACGCCTCCTCCAGCATATCCAAAAACACCCGGGTCTTGGCCGGCATCAAGCGCCGGCCCGGGAACACGGCCCAACCCGTCACCTCGGGGAACGACCATTCCGGCAACACCCGCACCAACGACCCCGCCTTTAAAAATGGCGCCGCGATCGCCTCGGTCGAGACGCCGATGCCCACCCCGTTGCTGGCCATGCGCACGATCATCTCCGGCGAATTGCCCAACAACCTGACCGGCAGCTCGCGCTCCCAGCGCACCTTGGCGCGCAACAGCGTCCACCGGATCAAGCCGTTCACCCTCGGCGGCAAACTCAGCAAATCATGTTTGAACAAATCGTCCGGATGCTCGGGCAGCCCGCGCACGCTTGTATAGCGGGGCGAGGCGTACAGCGCCAGCGAACTGAAGGTGATGCGCCGCGCGGCCAGCGAGGCGTCGTCCGGCAGGTTGCCCATGCGGATGGCCAGGTCGAAATTCTCCGCCACCAGATCCACCCTGCGCGGCGATAAGTCGAGCTCCAGCGAGATGTCCGGATAGCGGCCCATGAACCGCGCCAGCATTTCGCTGATGGCCACGCTGGCGAAGTCAGCCGGCATGGACACCCGCAGCAAACCGCTCGGCGCGCCCTGCCGGTGCTGCGCAAGCGCTCCGGCCGCTTCGGTTTCATCGGCCACCTTGCGCGCGTGCTCCAGCAAGCTGGCGCCGAACTCGGTCAACACCAGCTTGCGCGTGGTGCGCTGAAGCAGCCGCTCGCCCAGATGCGCCTCCAACAGCGAAATCCGCCGCGACACGGTCGATTTCGGCAGCTGCACCCGCTCCGCCGCCAGGCTGAAGCTGCCGCACTCGACGATGCGGGCAAATAACAGCAGGTCGCCAGGGTCTATTTCCACACTGCACTCCTCGATTGTTCCATCAGTGGACTAATGTTATCCATTTTAACGGCTTCCGCATTGTTTTTGAAACGATTAAAGTAACTACATCGCAGCAACACAAACCAACAACCACATACAGGAGCAACACCATGAACATCTTGCAAATCAACTCCAGCGCCCGCAGCACCGGTTCCGAATCGACCCGCATGGCCGACAGCATCGTCGCCAAACTGCAAGCCGGCAATCCCGGCGCGACCGTGGTGCGCCGCGATCTGGCGGCCAACCCGCATCCGGTGCTGGACGAGCCAACCCTGCAAGCGCTGTTCACCCCGGCCGACCAGCGCAGCGCCGAACAAGCCGCCCGCGTGGCGCTGGACGACGCGCTGATCGCCCAGGTCCAAGCGGCCGACGCCATCGTCATCGGTTCGCCGATGTACAACTTCGGCGTGACCGTGCAGCTGAAATCTTGGTTCGACGCCATCGCCCGTGCCGGCGTGACGTTCAAGTACGGCCCGACCGGCCCGGTCGGCCTGCTGACCGGCAAAAAAGTCTACGTCGCCGTGGCGCGTGGCGGCCTGCACAAGGATGGTCCGAACGATGTCCAACTGGCGCACCTGAAGACTTTCCTGGGCTTTGTCGGCCTGACCGACGTCCAGTTCTTCTTCGCCGAAGGCATGGGTATGGGCCCGGACGCTGTCGCCAAGGCGCAAGCCCTGGCTGACGCCGACATCAACGCGGTACTGGTATAAATTCATCGATCGCGCCGGTTGGCGCGGTCCGCAAAGGAGAGAGTCATGAGCAACGTAATGAGCGATCGCGTACAACGAGAACGCACTGTGGAACGCCTCATCACCGGCCAGGCCGTTTCCGACGGCGCCGGCGTCAAGATCAACCGCGTCTTGACCCAGCCCCTGCAGCGCCGCCTCGATCCGTTCCTGATGCTGGACAACTTCGGCAGCGACCAGGCCAGCGACTACCTGGCAGGCTTCCCGAGCCACCCGCATCGCGGCTTCGAGACCGTCACCTACATGCTCGAAGGCCGCATGCGCCACAAGGACAGCAGCGGCAACGAAGGCCTGCTGACCAACGGCGGCGTGCAATGGATGACCGCCGGCCGTGGCGTGATCCACTCGGAAATGCCGGAGCAGGAGGAAGGCATGATGTCGGGATTCCAGCTGTGGCTGAACCTGCCGGCCAAGGACAAGATGCGCGACCCGTGGTATCGCGACTTCAACGGCGACGAGGTGCCCGTCTTCACCACGGAAAACGGTGCGAAGGTGAAAGTCATCGCCGGCGGCAGCCATGGCGTCGACGGCGCCGTGCAGCGCGAAGTGACCGAGCCGATCTATATTGATGTCGATCTGCCGGCCGGCGCCTCGTTCAGCCAGACGCTGCCGGAAGGCCACAACGCCTTCATCTTCGCGTATCGCGGTTCGGTGCGTGTGGGCGACAAGGATGTGGCGTCGGGCAAGATGGCGATCCTGGCCAACGCGGCGGGTGCCGACGGCGTGAACATCCATGCGACCGACGCCAGCCGTTTCATCCTGGTGGCCGGCAAGCCGCTGAACGAGCCGATCGCGCAATACGGCCCGTTCGTGATGAACACGCAGGCCGAGGTCTTCGCCGCCGTCGAGGACTTCCGCGCCGGCAAACTGGGTGAAGAAGGCCACGCGTAGGGCGGATTAGCGCAGCGTAATCGGCCAGGCATGCGTCGCGTTAACGCATGCATGGCCGATTACGGCGTACCGCCTAATCCGCCCTACGTTAAAATGCTGCCATGATGCCCACTATTCTTAAATGGTTACGCTATCTCAGCCACATCCTTGGCTTCGAGACGGCCGATTCCTTCCCGCCCGGCCACCCGTACGAACGCACGCGCTGGAACGGCGCCTATTTCGACATCGCCTCCGACGTCAAGCCCGACCAGATCGAAAGCCGCCTGTGCGAGGCCATCAGCAACACGCCGCTTGTGTTCGGCTACATCACCAATCCCACGCCGCGCATGCAACGCACCCTGCTGGCGATGCTGGAAGAACGCATGCGCAACAACCGTGGCCGCGCCAGCGAACTGGCCGTACTGCTGGTCAACGCATACGACAGCCCGCACATCACCGAAGTAATCCCCGGCCTGCGCGCGGCCATCGCCGGCACGCGCCAGGACGACATGGGCGAGCGCGCCCGCAGCGTCATGGCCTTCCTCGCATCGACGCAATCGCCGTTCGACGTGATCGAGATGAACTAGGCGGTGAGCACTTCCGGCGCAGCCTTCGGCCTGGCGAAATTGCCTGGAACGAAGCGGTCGCGCAATTTCATGAACGGCGTCTCCACTAGCAGGAACAGCAGCCAGCCGACCAGGACACTGGCCAGGCTCATGATGGCGATCGCCTGCCACGTGTCCGGCCCCCAGCCGTAACCGCGCAACGGCACGCGCAACAGCACGCACAGCTGCTTGTGCGTCAGGTAAATCGCATACGACCACAGCGCGATGCTCGCCGCGCCCGGCACGCGCCAGCGCTGCAGCAGCGATCCGGGGCTCAACGCCGCGATCAGCAACAAGGTGAAACCCACGCCCAGCATCGGATAGCCGACCACCGTCATCATATAGCCGTAGTGGTCCTCCAGGAACATCGACCAGGTCAACGCCAGCATGCCGGCGCCTGCGGCCAGCGCCCAATTGCCGCGCGACGTGATGACCTTCCAGGCGCCAGCGTGATAGTTTTTCACCAGCGCCAGCGCCACGCCAAACACCAGCTCGTCGAACCGGCACCACGAGGCGTAGTAAATATTGGTGTAGTAATAGAGGCCGCCGACACCCGCCTGCTCGTTCCACAAATAGCCACGCACCGCCATGCCGGCCAGCAGGCTGCCGATCACCGCCACCCACGCCCACAGCAAGGACTTGCGACAAGCGGCAATCAACAGCGCGACCGCCGGCAACAGCACGTAAAACTGCTCCTCCACACACAACGACCATGCATGCGAAAAGGCCGTGCCCGGCATCAGCTGGATATTTTGCGTAAAGGTGATGAACTTCCACAGCGGCGGCAGCACGCTCTCCCCGCGCCAATACGGCCACAAGGCGTATAGCGCCAGCACGAAGTAAAAATTCGGCAGCGTGCGTAGGAAGCGGCGCGCGTAAAAGCGCGGCAACGAAAACCGCTCAGGCCCGGTCTGCTGGCGCCGTATTCCCGACAAAATCTGGTTGCCGATCAAATAACCGCTCAGCGCAAAGAACAGGTCCACGCCGGCCCAGCCGATCTCGCTCATCCAGCCGAAGGTCGGCCGGAAGCTGACAAAGATCATGTAGTGATTCATGAACACCAGAACGATCGCAAGCGCGCGCAAGGTATCGAGGCCGGAATTGCGGCCGAAATCGCGGCCGTGGTCACGGCCATGGTGGTGTCCAGTAAGCTGAAGATTCATGTCCCGCATCTTACAGCGGCGCGCCGTTTTCCCAAAGTCAGGGCGAGATCACCATTACCAGCGTCTGATCGGCCAGGGTCAGCACGGCGGTGCAATCCTCGGCGATCGCGTAGTTCTGGCTGTGCGTAGAATAATAATTGGTCGCGCCCAGGCAAATGCAATCGATCGCCGCGCTGATGCGGGTGCTGATGGTGTACGCCGGCAGCACCAGATCCGGCGCGGTGACGAACTTGAGCACCACGTCCTGCCCGGTATTGTTCAGGAAGACGGTCTTCGACGGCTTGACGGTCTTGAGCGTGGGCACTTCGGTAAATTGAATGGTTGGCACTACAGCACCCTGAATAAACCGGTTGGCAAGCCGTCATTGCTACGGGTCAGATCGACATGGATTTTCTTGCCGTCATCGACGGGCAATACGCTCGGCGACAGTTGCCGGAGGTTGTAGCCGACGTAGCCCGCTCCCACCACCGCCTCATCCTCCGAGGGCGAGAGCCAGCTAAGCGACGCCAAGCCGCTGGCGACGATGGCTTGGCAACTGGCGGCGGACCCGTAGATGCCAATCTGATAACGCGACTCACCCGGCCTCGCCGCGTTGAACGCTTGATTGACGCCTTCGAAGTAGCGCGTGATCGGACCGGCGATATCCTCGGCGGTGGGATGGCAGTCGATCTCGAAGTAGATGGCCGAACCCGACGGCTGCGTAATGGCCGCCTGTGCCATCAGATACGCGGCGGCGCCGTCCGCCAAGCCCTGAGCGCGGCTGAACGAATGCAGATGAGCGCCGACAGTCTCCCAGACCACGCCAATCTGGATGCCGGCATCGGTCAGCGCCCTGGCCTCGGCCAGCGACAAGTTCTTGCCGGCGTGGTGGCTGTAGTAGCGAATCGCGAAATCGATTCCTTGTTGCTTAATTGGTATCGCATGCTGTGTCAGCTCGAACGGGGCTTTCACGCCGGTTAAAACAACCATGGGACCTCCATTGGGTGCAGGGTGATGTCTAAGTTCATATGCTTTGGGCTGGTTCAGCGATCTCGATGCTTACCTGATAACCCTGGTCCGGGACCCGGATGCGCAGGGGATTTTGCCGCCCCTCGACCGCGTAATAGTCGCTCAGCCTGTTGCGCAGACGCGCCAGTTGGACTGCGGCGGCCAGATCCATTCCAAGGCTGGAGCCCGACCTTGGACGGCTGGCCGGCGCGACCGTTCCGGCGTCTATTTGATACTTTTGGTTATCCGATTCGCGAATCAGGTGATCCAGCAGAGCGCAGCAACGATGCGACGTTGCAAAGGTGCGGCTGACCGCGATACGGCGCAGCTCGGCGCGAACATCGTTCGCATGGGGTGCCGCCAAGGCGCCGGCGTACCGACCGCGCGAAGACACAACAGTGAGAGCAGAATGTTTAATAGTTTCCCCAGCCTAATGTTAATATTCACTAAAGGTACAGATTTGAAGTAACTGTACCCATTAGCTACACAAATGGCCTTCTGGAAACCTTCAGATTGCTAACTCTTTGATTTCAAAGTTTTTATTCATGGGTGAAGAAGGTTAGTGTGAATCGTAAAAGCTTCCGTTTTGGTCAATGGCGCGTCGATCCGGCCACCAATACACTCAGTTTCGGTGTGCTCAGCCGGCAGCTGGAGCCTCGCGCGATGGATGTTTTGTTACATTTCTGCGCGCATCCACACGACGTCATCTCCGCCGACACACTGCTCGACGCCTGCTGGGGCGACACGCCGGCCAGCGACAACGCGGTTCACAAAATCATCACCCAGCTGCGCCGGGCGCTCGACGATTCGGTCGCCGAACCGCGCTATATCGAAACTATTCGTAAGCGTGGCTACCGCCTATTAGCCGAACTCAGCTACGACGACGACGTCAGCAACGGCAGTTGGTTGCACGCCTCCCCGTTCCGGGGGCTGGAAGCTTTCGAGGAACAACACGCGGCCATTTTCTTCGGCCGCAAGCTCAGCGTTGACCAGTTGGTGCAGGTGGTGGTGGCGCAGGTCCAGGCGGCTTGCTCGATGGTGCTGGTGCTCGGACCGTCGGGCGCCGGCAAGACATCCCTGGTCCAGGCCGGACTCATTCCCGCGCTCAAGGCGGGCGCCGCGCCGGCGGAGTCCGGGCTGGCGATCAGCGACCATGTGCAGCTCGATTGCGCCGACATGGGGCAGTCTGGCCTGCTGGAAACGCTCGCCAGCGTGTTGCTCGACGCGGAAATCGACGACCGCCTGCTGTTTGAAAACACCAGCGCCGCCACCCTCGCGCAATATATGGCGCAGGATTTGCCGGGTTTGATCGAACAGTTGCAAAAACGGCTGCCGACGATACGGCTGGCGGTATTCATCGACCGTTTCGAAGCGATCTTCCGCCTGCCACATATTAGTGAGCAGGAGCGAGCCGTCTTCATCAACGTGCTGGATCAGCTGGCGCGCTCCGGCTGCGTGCTGTTGGTTCTGGCTTGCCGCAACGATTTCTACCCGCATTTGACGGCCTACCCCGCGCTGATGAGCATGAAACTGCGCGGCGGCCACTTCGACCTGACACCGCCCGGCAGCGCCGATATCGCCCAGATCATCCGCCATCCGGCGCAGGTCGCGCAGTTGCGCTACACGGTCGACGGGCATGGCGAGAGTCTGGACGAACTGCTGATCAACGCCGCCAAGGCCGGACCGGACACATTACCGTTGTTGCAATACTGTCTACAAGAACTGTATCGCCAGCGCAGTCCCGATGGGGAGTTGAGCCATCAGGCCTACCGCGATATGGGCGGCCTGGAAGGCGCCATCGGTGCGCGCGCCGAGCAAGTAATTTCCGAATTAGGTGCATCCCAGATCGCCGCCCTGCCCCAGCTCTTGTCGCGGCTGGTACTCGTGGCCGAGGACGAATCGACCGTCACCTCCCGCCGCGTATTGTGGTCATCATTGAGCAGCGACGATGAGACCAAGTTAGTGCAAGCACTGGTCGACGCCCACCTTTTCGTCAGCGATCTGCACGGCGGAGCTCCCGCCTTCGGTATCGCCCACGAGGCCCTGCTGCGCCGCTGGCCGCGCGTGGTCGCCTGGGTCGACGAGCACCGCCAAGCGTTGCAAACGCGTAGCCGGATCAGCGCGCAAGCTAGGCGCTGGCAGGACAGCGGCCGCAAGCGCGACATGCTGCTGCCGTCCGGAACCCAGGCAAATCAGGCGCGTCAATTAATAAAAACAACCGGATTCAGCTTCACCCAACAAGAACAGGATTTCGTCCAAGCCTCGCTGGTGGGCGTCCGCCATGGCGAACGGCTGCGGCTAGGAATCACGTTTGCAATGGCGACGCTGGCAGTGTTGGCCGTTGGTCTCGGCCTAGCAGCGCGCTCGGCGCAAACCCAGGCAGAAACGCACAGGACCGAAGCCGAGGGGCTTATGGGTTATATGCTGGGCGAATTTGTTGAGAAACTGCGCCCGCTAGGAAAGCTGGACTTGCTCGACAGTGTCAGTGGTCGCGCTCTGTCGTATCTATCCGATTCATCGCGCGTCGGCGATAGCGAGGCGGCGCTGGCGCAGCGCGCAAAATCACTGCAGCTGATTTCCGAAGTGCGGATCGCGCGCTCCGATCCAGCCGGCGCGAAGACCGCCCTGTTAGCGGGACGTCAGATTCTGCAGCAACAGCTCCACGCGAAGCCCATAGACGCCGCCTTGCTAAAAAGTGCTGGAGAAAACGCCTTTTGGCTAGGACAGATTCATTATGAACAAAAAGAATGGCCGGAAGCGCGGCGATATTTCGACGAGTATTTGGCCTATGCAAACCGCCAATCGGAAGCGTATCCCGACGACGTCAGCGCCTGGATAGAGCAATCCTATGCGCATAACAGCTTGGGTACCCTGGCGTTGCAGCGTGGCGATACCCGAAGCGCGGCGAGCGAGTTTGCGTTGTCGGTCGCGCTCAAAACGCGCGCCTACGCCATCACGCCCGATGAAAAGCAACTAGCGGCAGACTTGGCAGATAGTCTTTCCTGGCAAGCCAGCGCCCAATTGCGATTAGGGCAACTTGTTCAATCAGAGTCCCTTTACCACCGTGCCCTGGCCATATTGGAACCGCTGCATAAAACCCATCCAGAAGATACATTGTGGATTGAACAACTGGCCGGCGTATGGTCGCGCCAGTCCGAGCTGAAACAAGCGCGCGGCGATCTAAGTGGCAGTTTTAAAGATGCACAAATCGCATTTTCGTTGTCACAAAAAATGGTCGAAAAAGACCCGGGCAATCTCGATTGGCGCCGCAAAATGCATGTTGCTGAACTGCGCGTCATTGACACGGACGACGAACAAAAGCCAGTCCAATTATTAAATCGGCTGGATAAGCTGCAGCAAGTTGTTGCCCAAATGAGCAATCTTGAGCCCAAATCCGTCAACCTGCAAATAATGATAGCGAAACTAAATCAAAGAAAAGCGGCGCTACTGATGCAACAAGCCCAGTTGATGCTCGCTTCGCAAAGCTTGCAGCCTGCCCTCAATACGCTAACACGACTCAGCTCAACATCTCCGACGGACATCACTATCCGGGATGCAAGGATTGACGCCCTGCTGCTCGCTGCCGATCTGCGCTCCCTGCAAAACGAATCAGATGGGACGGAACATTGCGAGAGCGTACGCGCAATACTGATTCGGTCTATCCCGGGAAGCTCGGACTTCCAACTACTCGCCCCTTGGGTTAAAGCTCATGCGTGCCTCAACCAAAACGATCAAGTAAAAACCGTCAAAAAGCAACTCGAGACGATGTCCTATCGCGACGTGAACTACCTGAAGTATTTATCCACCCACCCAGCAAAGAAAGCGACCTCATGACTACATTTCCAGCATCTACTTCGTTCGTCAACATTCTGGTGTTTGTCAAGCCTAGTGCGATCACCCCAGGTAGTTACGACGTTGTGACGGCGCCAGCTGTGCCAGTGATCACTGAAACAGACACGGTCGTCAACTACCAGATTTTCGACACGGATGGGTACGACATTATCTTTACGGGCATGTCCGTTATTCCGGAGAGCAACAATCAACTCAGCACCGCCAGCGTCAGCGTCAGCGGAAAATTGCTGACGTTCAGTGACGCAAACACAGAAAAGATGAACATGAATATCACTCTCAAATTCCAGGACCGGCTCAAGCCAGAGATCGTATTCAGTCACGATCCGCAGATTAGCAACCGTCCACCAGCCTAAACATTTTATTCCTGCCGGCGCAAGTAGAATAGCGTCGGCAGACCTTAGCTGGTATAAATACCGCATGACCCTTACCCAACAATTGCAGTTCAAGTCCGTTGAATACGGCGGCCAACACCCCGGCACGCGCCTGATCGTCACCGGCGCCGTCCACGGCAACGAGACCTGCGGCACCAAGGCCATCCAGCGCGTGATGAGGGAGCTCGACAGCGGCGCCCTCGTCATCCGCAACGGCGCCGTCAGCTTCGTCCCAATCGCCAACCCGCTGGCCTACGCCAAAGGCGAACGCTTCGGCGACCGCAATCTGAACCGCAATCTCTTCCCCAACGAACACCCGCAGGATTTCGAGGACCGCGTCGCCAACTGGCTGTGCCCCCTCCTCGCCCGCCACGACGTGCTGCTCGACCTGCACTCGTTCAAGGCCTCCGGCGAACCCTTCGTCATGGTCGGCCCGCGCAACAACGACGGCCCGCTCGAACCCTTCCAACACGAACAACAGGAACGCGCGATGGCGCGCCGGCTCGGCGTGCGCCGCTTCGTCGACGGCTGGCTGCGCAGCTACGGCGCCGGCGTGCAACGCCGCCTGCGCGGCGACAGCCAACTGGAAACCGTCCTGCGCTACGGCATGGGCACCACCGAATACATGCGCAGCACCGGCGGCTATGCACTGACGCTCGAATGCGGCGAACACACCGATCCGCAAGCGCCCGAAGTCGGCTACCGCGCCATCATGAATACGTTGGCCTTCCTCGGCCTGATCGACGCGCCCTCCCCACAGCCCATCGCGGACGAGGCGATGGAGGCGCTGAGCATGGTCGCCGTCTATGACAAGGTCAGCGCGGACGATACCTTCACCCGCGCCTGGTCGAGCTTCGATCCGGTCCGCAAGGACGAGCAGATCGGCACGCGCGCCGACGGCACGCCGGTGCTGGCCGAGTTCGACGGCCGCATCCTCTTCCCCGACAGCGCGGCCGGCGCCAACAGCGAGTGGTACTACCTCACCCGCGCCAACCCAACCTTCTGACGCCGGCGCGCGGTAAGACTCAGGTGGTGGTGAGCTTGAGGCCGATGATGCCGCCGACGATCATGGCGATGCACGCCAGTCGCACGGCGCTGGCCGGCTCGTTGAGCGCGACGATGCCGTAGATGACGGTGCCGACCGTGCCGATGCCGGTCCAGATCGCGTAGGCCGTGCCCAGCGGCAGCGTGCGCAGCGCCAGACCCAGCATGCCTATGCTGCCCAGCATCGCGGTCAAGGTCCACAAGGTCGGCATCAGCTTGGTGAAGCCGTGCGTGTATTTGAGTCCGACCGCCCAAGTGACTTCCAGCAGGCCGGCGATGATGAGGATGATCCAGGTCATTGCTACTCCAGTTCGGGTGAGCCGAAACTATAACAGTTGCAACAAAATTATGCCCACGCAGGTCTTGCCTCGGGGATAATCAGCGCTCAACTAAAAAAAGGAGCGACCATGCTTTTACTGGCCCAGATCGTCACCGCCGTCGTGGCACTGATACACATCTATATCGTCCTGCTGGAGACGGCGCTGTTCGAGTCGCGGGGACGCAAGGTCTTCGGCCTGAGCAAGGAAAAAGCCGACATCGTGCGGCCGGCCATGTCCAATCAAGGGTGCTACAACGGTTTTCTGGTCGCCGCGCTGGTGATCGGCTTCGTCCATCCGAACCCGGCAATCGCGTCGGCTTTCACGGTGTTCGGCCTGTGCTGCGTAGCGGTGGCCGGCGTGTGGGGCGGCCTGACGGTCAAGCGCAGCATCCTGCTGATCCAGACGCTGCCGGCGGTGATCGCTTTGGCGCTGCATTTCGCGGCCTGAGTCCGCCCCGCCCTCGGCAAAAGAAGCTCCCTCCAAATGCAGATTGTCATTTCATACACAACCATGAAACAATCGTTGGACACCTGCACCGGGAGACGCTTATGCAACAGACCAGTTGTACGCCGATCGAACCGGCGCTGGCGTTCGGCCCCTACCGGCTGGCGCCATCCCATCGCACCCTGATCAAAGACGGCCGGCCGGTTCCGCTGAACGGGCGGGCCTTTGACCTATTGTTGGCCTTGGTCGAGCGGGCCGGGGAAGTCGTCAGCAAGGAAGACCTGATCGCCCGCGTCTGGCCCAGCACGGTCGTCGAGGAAAACAATCTGCGCGTGCATATCGGCACTTTGCGCAAGGCGCTGTCCGGCGGCCAGGACGGCCTTCGGTATATCGAGAACGTCGTCGGCCGGGGCTACAGTTTCGTCGCGCCGGTCACCCGTTCCACCCACGCAGCCATGGCGCCGCGTAACCTGAAGCTTCCACGCGACATTGTCGGAGGCGACCCAACACTCAAACAATTGACGACGCTCTGCCACGAGCATCAGTGCGTCACCATCGTCGGTGCAGGCGGCATGGGCGAGACCGGAGTCGCACTGATGGTAGCTGATGCGCTGGCGCCGATCTTCGGCACGCGCATCTACTTTGCGGACATCGCCCCGGTCGCCGACGACCGAAAAACTCGCCGTCGCCGAGACCATAACGTGCGGCGGCGGCGATGACATCCTCTCATTACTGCCAGTCCATGCGGGCTTGAGAGACATCCGCCCCCCGCGTCATCTTCAGGCAGCCGCCGCTCTGACGATCGGCTTGCGGGCCAGTTGGTTCAACCGGCGCACCTGCAAGGTCGCGCCGATAACGAACAGCACGAACATCACGCCGGTGATGACCTGGAGCTCGGGCGCCTCGGCGTTGGGCAGGATCGGCGCGCCCATCGGCACGCGGGTCAAGGTCTCGGTCACGGCGGGAATCATGTGGAAGAAGAATGTCAGCGACAGCAGCACCGTCTGCAGCGCCGGTTTGGCGGCAACCTTCCACGCCACGGCCAGCACCAGCAAGGTGATCACGCCGAGCGCGTGCGGCTTGCCGAATCCGCCGTGCTGGAAGATGCCGAAGCCGGTCAGGCAGGTCAGGATCGTCGTGACCAGATAGGTCTTGCCGGCGCCGTTGCCGAGGTCGATGCGCTTGTCACGGACGAAGCCGACGATGCCGGCGCCGACGGCGACCAGGCTGATGAGTGTATGAATAACGCCGAGTGTGGTCAGGCCGAACATGGTGTACTCCTTCGTCGCGGGGATCGGGGGGTAGGACCATGTTAGGCGCGCGGCATCGGGCGGCGCGAGTAAAACAATATAAATTGGTGTGAACCGGAAGTCAGCTGCCCAGCGGCGGCTTGACGACCGACATGCTCGGCAACGCGATGGTCTGCACCACCACCGGCGTGGTTTCGGTCTGCGGCCGCGAGCCGCTGCCACGCAGCGCCAGCAGCCAGCCGATGCCGTCAAACCAGAACGGCGCGCCCAGCGACGAGGCAAAGGCGGTGACGATCCAACCCATCAACGCGAACGCCAGCGCGCCCAGGAAGGCGGCCACGCCCTTGCCGGCGACGTCGTCAAAGCGCGACGACGGCCAGCCGATCGGCAACTTTTCCACTATCTGCCATTCTTTTTTGGCGATGGCGGCCTGCTCCAGCGGCGTGGCGGCCGGCGCGCCGGCGACCGGCGGCGCCGGCGGCTTCACGCGGCCGCTGGCGACGCCGTCGGCGCCCTGCTGCGCCAGCTGGGCCGCGATTTGGTCGTCCCCCCAGAGGCGCTTGCTCAGTTCGATCGCGTCGATGTTCATCGAGGCGGCGTAGAACAGGCCGACGCAAAACAGCACCAGCTGCGAACGCCGCTTGTACCAGCCGGTGATGCGCTCCATCACCGTTTCGTACCAGATGCGCACGGCGTTTTCCAGCGCCGCCACATCGTCCGGCCCCTCCCCCATGATCGCCAGCAAGGTGCGGGTCAGGCCCTCGTTGCCGACGTGGGCCAGCAGCATCGCGGCCGTCTGCGTCTTGCCGTATTTGGACGTCAGCGTCGACACGAAGGCGCGCGCGAAGATGGTCGACGGAATGTACGACGGCATGCGGCCCCGCTGCGCCATGCCCTGGATCAGCGGATGCTCCATGACGGCGGCCGTCAGCGACCCGGCGCCTAGCTTGTCGAGGCCGAAGCCGGTGTCGATGCGCAGCAGCCGCTTGATCGATGGGATAATGCCGCGCAAACGGGGCTTGCCGGCGGGCTCGTGCAGCATCGTCAGCACGCCGTCGAGCAGCACCTTGGCGCGCGTCTGGAACAGCGAGGCGATCGCCTCGCGCGTCGCGCTGCACAACAGGCTGACGGCCAGGAAGGTGTACGACAAGCCGATGGCCACATCCAGATAATGACTCGACATACAGCCCCCCGTTAGAATTTGGTCAATGTTCCAGTAACATAAAGGATTTTTCGGCCGCAAGCCAGCCACAAGCACGAATTTCGCTTATATCGTAAGATACCGATATTGAAATCGGAAAAACACGATACATATATCGTCATAAGACGATTTCATTGTTGACCCAGGTAGACCTCAGATGGACATAGACGCGATACACAAAGCCCTTGCCAACCCGATGCGCCGCCAGATTCTGGCGTGGCTGAAGGACCCGGAGCAATACTTCCCGGAGCAGGCGCACCCGCACAAGTTCGGCGTGTGCGCGGGCCAGATTGACCATCGCGCCGCGCTGTCGCAATCGACCGTGTCGGCGCACTTGTCCATTCTGCTCAAGGCCGGCCTGATCACGTCGCACCGGGTCGGGCAATGGAACTACTTTAAACGCAATGAAGCAACCATCCAGGCCTTCATCGACCAAATGACACTATAGGAAATTCGACATGGCTAACCTCTTCGACCCGATCACCATTGGCGACCTCACGCTGAAAAACCGCATCATCATGGCGCCGTTGACGCGCGCCCGCGCCATCGGCGGGGCCCGCGTGCCGAACGCGCTGATGGCCAAGTACTACGAACAGCGCGCCAGCGCCGGCCTGATCCTGAGCGAGGCGACCTCGGTCACGCCGCAGGGCGTGGGCTACGCCGACACGCCGGGCTTGTGGTCCGACGAGCAGGTTGAAGGCTGGAAGGAAGTGACGGCGGCCGTACACAAGGCCGGCGGCTTGATCTTCGCGCAGCTGTGGCATGTGGGCCGCATCTCCGACCCGGAGCTGCTGAACGGCGACACGCCGGTGGCGCCAAGCGCGATCGCGGCCGAAGGCCACGTCAGCCTGCTGCGTCCGATGCGCGCCTACCCGGTGCCGCGCGCGCTGGAGACCGAAGAGTTGGCCGGCATCGTCGCCGCCTACAAGAAAGGCGCGGAAAACGCCAAGAAAGCCGGCTTCGACGGCGTGGAAGTGCACGGGGCCAACGGCTACCTGCTCGACCAGTTCCTGCAAGACAAAACCAACCAGCGCACCGACAACTACGGCGGCTCGATCGAAAACCGCGCGCGCCTGATGCTGGAAGTGACCGACGCCTGCATCGACGTATGGGGCGCCGACCGCGTCGGCATGCACCTGGCGCCGCGCCGCGATTCGCACGACATGGGCGACTCCGATCCGGCGGCCACGTTCGGCTACGTCGCGCGCGAGTTGGGCAAGCGCAAGATCGCCTTCATCTGCGCGCGTGAAGCGGTGGGCGAGGACAGCCTGGGGCCGTTGCTGAAGAAGGAATTCGGCGGCGTCTACATCGCCAACGAAAGCATGGACAAGCAGACCGCGCAGAAGTTGCTGGACGCCGGCACTGCCGACGCCATCGCCTTCGGCAAGGCCTTCATCTCGAATCCGGATTTGCCGCGCCGCCTGCAAACCGAAGCGCCGCTCAACGAGTGGAAGCCGGAGACGTTCTACGGCAAGGACGGCGTCGGCTACACCGACTACCCCGCGCTGGCCTAACCCCGGTGGGATTTGATCAACGCGGCTGAGTGTAATTGATTGGCACGTACTGGTAGCTCTTGCCATACGCGCGCACGTGGCCCAGTCCCGGGAACGACAGGTGCGCGGCGCCGATCAAATATCCACCTTTGGCGGCGGCCGCGAACGCTTCCTTGCGTTCGGCGATGGCGATCGTGCTGTCGGTGTCGAACTGGATGCCCACGCCCGGATCGTCAAACTGCACGCCCTGCACGTGCAGCAAGTCCCCCAGCAACACCAGCTTCTGCCCCTTGCTCTCAATCACGTAGGTGATGTGGCCCACCGTGTGCCCGCCGTTGAAGTACGACTTAATCCCCGGCACCAGCTCGGTGTTGGCGACGATGGGCTGGAACTTGCCGGCCTTGACGTACGGATTGATCGACAGCATCGGCCCCTGGAAACTGTCCTTGCCTTCCGGCGGCGCCTTGTCCAGGTTGGCCTGGCTCAAATAGTAATCCGCGTCGAGCTTGCCCGCGCGGACGATGGCGTTCGGGAACACGCGCTGCTCGTTGCTCGCCAGACCGCCGACGTGGTCGCTGTGCATGTGCGTGATGTAGATCTCGTCGACCTGCTCCGGTTTGTAGCCGGACGCCTTCAGGTTGCCCAGCAACTGCCCCAACGTCGGACCGAACAGGCTGGCGGCGCCCGCGTCGATCAGGACCAGCTTGCTGCCCGTGTTGATCAGGAAACCGTTGACCGAGGTTTGAATCGGGCTCTTCTCGAACACCTTGGCCAGCGCCGCGTCGGTCTTGGCGGGCGGCTGCTTGAGCAGCTTGTTGACCGGCAGGTCCAGGGTGCCGTCGTTCAGCACGGTCACTTCGAAGTCGCCCAAGGTGGTGCGATAAAAGCCCGGCGCCTGGAACTTGGCCATCGGCGCGGCGGCATGGGCAGCCGTTGCCGCGAAGGCGCCGGCGATGGCCACGACGATGGCGGCACGTTGGGTCAAGGTTGTCGAGATCATGGGAGCCCTTTTTTTTGAGAATTATCAGGAACGCTACAATACCTCAAATGCACTATTTTGTGCCGGCCCGTGGCAAATCCGCCCCGCCGCACCCAAAAAGCTATCGACAAAACACAGGCCTTCGCATATGATGAATAATAATCATTCTCATTTAAACGTAGCCGGTGTCCGTCGATCAGCTTACCTCCCATCCCGTCGAAACTCTTTACCATGATCACCACACGTGGCTGCGCGGGTGGCTCCAGCGCAGGCTGAACAACAGCAGCGAGGCCTCCGACCTGGCCCAGGATACCTTCGTCAACGTCATCACGACCGGCTACGCGGGCGACATCCGCGAACCGCGCCCCTTCCTCGCCACCATCGCCCGCCGCCTACTGGCGCACCGCCACCGCCGCCATGTGCTGGAGAACGCCTATCTGGAAGCGCTCGCCGCCCTGCCCGACGCCCACGTGCCCGCGCCCGAGCAGCGCCTGATGGCGATCGAGACGCTGCAGGACATCGACCGCGCGCTGGATGGCCTGCCGCGCGCCGTCAGGGAGGCTTTCTTGCTGGCGCAGCTCGAAGGCTTGACCTACGACCAGATCGCCGCGCGCATGCGGGTGTCGTCCAGCTCGGTCAAGCAATACCTGACGCGCGCCAACCGCCAGGTCTTCGAGGACGTCAGCGCGCGGCTGCGGGAGCTGGATGGCGCCGCAGCCTACCGCGCCCTCTCCCCGATGGCGACCGACCGGCGCAAGACGATGGCGCTGCTGCTGGGCATCGGCATGGCCGGCGCGGCCGGCGCGCTGGCTTTCCGTTCGGAACCTTGCCAACGGCTGGCCGCCGACATGCACACCGGCGTCGGCGAGCGCCGCGCGTGGACCTTGTCGGACGGCACACGCCTGATGCTCAACACCGCCAGCGCGGTCAACGTCGAGTTCGACGAAAAGCGGCGGTTGCTGAAGCTGGTCGCCGGCGAGATCATGATCGTGACCGGTCATGCCGAGGCCGGCGTCGAACGCCCCTTCCTAGTACAAACGGCCGACGGCCGCGTGCAAGCGCTGGGGACGGCCTTCACCGTGCGCCGGCATGCCGGCCAAACCGAAGTAAGCGTACAGAAAGGCGCCGTGCAAGCCACGCCCGCCGACGCGCCGGGCGCCGCACGGATGCTGCGCGCCGGTGAGCAAACGATGTTCTCGTCCACCCACATCGAAGCGCCAACGCCGGCCTCCACCGACAGCGCCGCCTGGACCCTGGGCGCCATCGTCGCGGACAACATGCGCCTGGCCGATTTCCTGGCCGAACTGGGCCGCCACCGCCACGGCGTGCTGCGCTGCGATCCGGCAGTGGCCGATCTGCGCTTTTCCGGAGTATTTCCGCTCACCGATACCGGCGCGATCCTGTCCATGCTGCCGAACTCCCTGCCCGTCCGCATCAGTTCGCGCACCGCGTATTGGGTCACCGTCGAAAGAAAATAAAACTTTTTCTGCCCGATTCGCTTTCTCGCGGCACCTATCAGGTAAGCACTCCACTTTCACTTACTTGAGGAACAACCATGCAGAACCAATTCAAGCGGCGGCCGATCGCCTGCGCAATCTCCCTGTTGATGTGCCTGGGCGGCGCCTTGCCACCGGCGCAGGCGCAAAGCGCGCCGACGCAGAACCAGGCGCAGCAGTTCAACATCGCCGCCGGCCCGCTGGGTCCCGCCCTGCGCCACTTCGCCATGACGGCGGGCATCCCGCTGACCTTCACCGCCGACCAGACCGGAGAAAAACACACCGCCGGCCTGCGCGGCGTCTTCATCCCACAAGACGGCTTTGCCGAGTTGCTGAAGGGCGCCGGGCTGGAAGCGGTACGCATGGACAACGGCGGCTACGTACTGCGCGCTGTCGGGCCACAGGCCGCCAGGGAAACCGCGCTGCCGACGGTAACCGTCACCTCGACCCGCCCCATGACCACCGAGGGCACCGGTTCCTACACGACGGCCGCGACCAACACCGCGACTAGGCTGGAACTGTCGCCGCGCGAAACGCCGCAATCTGTCAGCGTGCTGACCCGGCAGCAGATCGAAGACCAGGGCCTGGTCACGCTGGACGACGCGGTCCAGAGCATCACCGGACTGGTGATGCAAAAGGGCTACTACGCGGGCAACTCCGGCAGTTTCAGCGCGCGCGGCTTCCCGATCACCAATATGATGCTCGACGGCGTGCCCACCAGCATGGGCGCCAACGGCACCTTCAACGCCGACAACGCCGACCTGGTGATCTACGACCGGGTGGAGGTGGTACGCGGCGCCAACGGCTTGACCAGCGGCAGCGGCAATCCGTCTGCCGCCATCAATCTGGTGCGCAAGCGTCCAACCGCCGAACGCCAGGTATCGCTGACCGCCAGCGCGGGCCGCTGGAACGACTACCAGCTGCAACTCGACGCCGCCAACGCCCTCAACGAGGCCAAGTCCCTGCGTGGGCGCGCCGTGGTCAGCGTTCAGGACAAGGATATGTTCTACGACGTCGCGCACGACCGCACGGAACAGCTCTACGGCATCCTGGAGGCCGACCTCGCCCGCGATACCACATTGACCGTCGGCGCCCACTACCGCAAGCTGGAGCACACCGGCGGCTACCAGGATTTTCCAACCCGCGACGACGGTACGTCGCTGGACCTGCCACGCTCGGCGAATCTCGGCAACGCCTATGATTTCTGGGACCAGAGCGACAAGACCGTCTTCGCCGACGTCGACCACCGCTTCGGCAAGGGCTGGAAAGCCCGCGTCTCGGTCATCCGCAAGTGGCAGGATATCGACACCATGTTCTCCGGCTTCGGCGGCCGCGAGGGCCGGACCACGCAGAACACCCAGGCCTACAAGCTGGACAACCAACAGAGCAGTTTCGACGCGACGGTCGGTGGCCCCTTCTCGCTGCTGGGCCGCGCGCACGAAGTGTCCGTCGGTCTGAGCCAGCGCAAAGCTCAGAACGACAACTTCGGCGACTGGGGCGCGCGCGCCACGCCTTTGGCGGTGGACCCGTTCAACTGGAATCCCCATGCCGCCGCTCGTCCCAGCGCCAATTACCAGCGCTGGCGCACGCAAAGCACGGTGCGCGAAAGCGGCCTGTATGGGTCGGCGCGCTTCAGCATCACCGATCCGCTGTCGGTCATCGTCGGCGCGCGCTCGAGCTGGTACGAATTCACCAACGACCGCAACAACACCGGCTACAAAGTTGCGCGCGAAATCACACCATACGCGGGCCTGGTCTACGACCTGGACGCGCGCCACTCGCTGTACGCCAGCTGGACCGAGATCTTCCAGCCGCAAAGCGCGGTGGACGTCAACGGCGACCTGCTCAAGCCCGTCACCGGCACCAACTACGAGGGCGGCATCAAAGGCGAATACTTCGACGGCCTGCTCAACGCCAGCCTGGCCGTGTTCCAGGTCAGCCAGCAAAACCGCGCGATGACAGATCTCAGCGGCCCCTCGCCGTGCCCCGGCACCGCCTCCACCTACTGCTCGCGCGCGGCGGGCGAAGTGGAAAGCAAGGGCATCGAACTGGAGGTCAGCGGCGAACTGTCGCCTGGCTGGCAGGCCACGACGGGCTACACCTACGTCGCCGCCAAATTCGTCAGCGACGCCGACGCCGCCAACATCGGCAAATTGTTCGATGCGGATCTGCCGCGCCACCAGTTCAAAGTGTCGACCAGCTACCGCCTGCCGGGAGATTTGAACCGCTGGCGCGTCGGCGGCTCGCTGTCGGCGCAGAACGCGGTCTACTCGTCCGACAATCCGAACATCCGCCAGGGCGGCTACACGGTCGTGGGGCTGCACGCCGCCTACCAGTTCGACGACCATCTGAGCGTGCGCCTGAACGTGAACAACGCCTTCGACAAGTCGTACCACCAGATCGGCTGGACCGCCGGCGGCAACTCCTACGGCACGCCGCGCGGCGCCACCGTGACCTTGAACTACAAGCTGTAAAGCCGGAAGCGCTTGCCCCGTCGAGGTCGCCAATATAGAATGCGTGCGCGGTTTTTGACCAGGTCCATACCAGCCTGTCAAGAGTGACAAAAAGATAAAACAAGGACAGGGTGGAATGGATGAGCGATTTTGAACTGAAACCGGCGGCGCTGCCGACCTTCTCGCAGCGCCTGTCGTTGCGCGCGCTGAAGCTGGTCGGCTGGCGCGTGCTGTTCCGCCCCCTGCCCGGGCCGCGCGGCATCATGGTGATCTATCCGCACACGTCGAACTGGGACTTTCCGATCGGGTTGCTGTGCAAATGGGCGCTGAATCTTCCGCTGCGCTTTCTGGCCAAGGATTCGCTGTTCAAACCACCGTTCGGCAAATGGTTGCGCGCGATGGGCGGCGAGCCGGTCGAACGCGGCACGCCCAGCGGCACCATCAAAACCCAGGCTGCGCGCATGAACGCGGCCGACTTTTACTGGATGGGCATCACGCCCGAGGGCACGCGCGCCTATCGTCCCAACTGGAAAAGCGGTTTTTACCATCTGGCGCTGGAAGCCAAGGTGCCGCTGGTGCTGGTCTATTTCGACTACGCGACCAAGACGCTGGGCATGGTCGACCATGTTTTCCTGACCGGCGACCAGGAAACCGACATGGCCGCCATCCGCAAGGGCTTCGAAGGCCACAAGGGCCTGTATCCGCAAAACGCGGCGCCGATCGTGTTGTCCGAGCGCCGCGCCGAGCCGCGCGAATAGTTTTACACCGTCGCCGCCAGCATCACGCCGGTGGCGGCGATCGCCGCGCCGGATACCTTCACCGCCAGCGCGGGGCTGATGCGGCCCAGCGTCCGGCCGCTATAAACCAGTATAGTGGTCGCCAACAGCATCCCAAAGGCGCTGGCGGCAGCCGGCAGCTCGTGACCGTGCGCGTTGCCATGCAGGACCGCGAACACGCCCACCATCGTCACGCCAACCGCCGCCGGCAGGCGCGCGGCCACCGCGATCAACACGCCCATCGTCGCCACCGTCAGCGCGATGCCGGTTTCCAGGCCGGGGATCGTCACGCCGGCCACGCCGGTCAGCACGCCCACCAGCACCATGCCGATGAAGGTCGCCGGCAGCCATTTGGCGTTGGACTGGCGCACGCTCCAGATGCCGACGGCGAGCATCGCCAGCAGGTGATCGAGGCCGGTGAATGGGTGGGCGAAGCCTTCGAAGAAGCCGTGGATATGCGCGCCGCCGGCTTGAGGGTGGGCGACGGCGGCGGTGCTGGCCAGCGCCAGCGTGATGGCGAGAGCGGATTTTTTCGACATATGATCTCCTGTTTAAGTATGCGTTTCGAAGATACACGTAGGGCGGATTAGCGCAGCGTAATCCGCCATGGATGCGCCGTCGGCGGCTCAAAGATGGCGGATTACGGCGTTCCGCCTAATCCGCCCTACGTGTCTCTGTGGTTAGGCGGCGTGCGGGGTTTGTCCCAACAATCCCTGTTCGCGGATGAAATCGATGACGGCGGCCACGCCATCGCCACTACGCAAATTGGTGAAGATGAACGGACGCGTGCCGCGTTGCTGCTTGGCGTCGCGCGCCATCACATCCAGGTCCGCGCCCACATGCGGCGCCAGGTCGGTTTTGTTGATGATCAGCAGATCGGAGCGCGTGATGCCAGGACCGCCCTTGCGCGGAATTTTTTCGCCACCGGCGACGTCGATCACGTAAATCGTCAAATCCGACAACTCCGGGCTGAACGTGGCGGCCAGGTTGTCGCCACCCGATTCCACCAGTATCAGATCCAGATTCGGAAAGTCGGCCTGCATGCGCGCGATCGCCTCCAGATTGATCGAGGCATCCTCGCGGATCGCCGTGTGCGGGCAGCCGCCGGTCTCCACGCCCATCAGGCGCTCGGCCGGCAGCGCGTCCGCGCGCAGCAGGATCTCCATGTCTTCCTTGGTATAGATGTCGTTGGTGATGACGGCCATGTCGAACTGGTCGCGCATGCCCTTGCAGAGCATTTCGCACAAAGCGGTTTTGCCCGAGCCTACCGGACCACCGATGCCGACGCGTAAAGGATTGCAAGTATTCATATGTTTTATATTGTTTATCTGGTTATGATCTATAAAGACGGCTGTACTGGACCTCGTGCCGCATCGACAACAACGACAATCCCGGCGACCAGTTGCACATATCGTCGTCGGAAACGGTTTGCGCGTATCGCGCCGCCGCCTCGATATCCCCGCGCAGCGACAGCAGCATGCGCTGGCCGGCCACCTGCCCCAACGGAACGGATTTGACGCATACCAGCACCTGGTTCTCGGCCCACGCGAACAGCATCGCCAGCAGCGCAGCGTCGTGGGGAATTTCCAGCGCCGCCACCGCGCAGGCGAAGGCGGTCGGCAACGCCACTTCGGGCTCCCCTTGCAACCGCGCCAGCATCTCGGCGTCGACGATACCCAGTTCGGCCACTAGCTTGGTCAGCGAATAACCCATCTGGATGGTCTCGGCGCGGAATTCGGCACTGTCGCGCGAGGCGACGAAACGCTCGCTCCATTCGGCCACCGCCGCCCAGTCGCGGCGCGACCAGGCTTGCATCAGCCGCCAGCTCACCGGTGCTTCCCACCGCGCAACCACCTCGTGCAGGTGGCGCAGTATCCATGCGCGCGCCTGCTCGGCGTTGGTGACCATGCCGTTTTCCAGCGCGGCCTCCAGCCCCTGCGAATAGCTGTAGGCGCCGATCGGCAGGGCCGGGCTGGCGAACTGCAGCAAATTCAATAATGCGGATGCCTGCATCAGAATTGACTCACCGTTGGCTCATTTCGGATCGCTCGGACGGTGGATCTTCTGGCGCAGCGGGATCGGCGCAAGCGGATGATGGCCGCCGTCATCATGGTGCGCGTGACCGCCGCCATAGGCGCCCGATTCCGGCTCGAAGGCGGCCTGCTCTTCTTCGACCTTGGCGCCCAGGCCGGCCAGCATTTCCTTCAGCACCGCGTCGGCGCGGATGCGCAGGAAGCCGTCGCCGACCTGCGCCTGCGTATGGCGGTTACCGAGATGGAAGGCGCAGCGCAGCAAGGTGTGGGCGTCGGCGCAGGTGACCTTGTAGGTCGGCTCCGGCGCGGCCACCACCTTGACCACGCGCTTGTCTTCGCCGGTCAGAAGGTCGCCGTCGCGCAGCACGGTGCCGCGCACGGTGAAGACGGCGACGTCCTCGCCGGTGTCCAGCGTGGCGCGCAGGCGGCATTTCTCGCGCAGTTCGTAAGGCAGCACCAGCTGCGCAGCGATGTTTGCCGCCGCGTGGTCGGCCGGTGAAAGTTTGGTATGTAATGTCAGCATCGGGTCGATAAAAAACGTTAGAACAGGAAGTAACGCTGCGCCATCGGCAGCACGGAGGCCGCTTCGCAGACCAGCAGCTCGCCGTCGGCGCGCACTTCGTAGGTTTCGGGATCGACTTCCATCTTCGGCGTGGCGCCGTTGTGGATCATGTGGTGCTTGCGCAGCGCGCGCATATCCTTGGCGACGATGAGGGTTTTATTCAGCTTAAGCTTGTCGCCGATGCCGTCGTCGTACGCCGCCTGCGAGACGAAGGTGAACGACTTTTTCAGCCCGCCGCCGAAGGCGCCGAACATCATCCTGTAGTGCACCGGCTGCGGCGTCGGGATCGACGCGTTCGGGTCGCCCATCTGGGCGGCGGCGATCATGCCGCCCTTAAGGATCGTCGACGGCTTGACGCCGAAGAAGGCCGGCTTCCACAGCACCAGGTCGGCGATTTTCCCCACTTCCACCGAACCCACCGCGTGCGCGATGCCGTGCGTGATGGCCGGGTTGATGGTGTACTTGGCGACGTAGCGCTTGACGCGGAAGTTGTCGTTGCGCGAGGAATCCGGCGCCAGCGGTCCACGTTGCACCTTCATCTTATGCGCCGTCTGCCAGGTGCGCATAACGACTTCACCGACGCGGCCCATGGCCTGCGAGTCGGACGACATCATCGAGATGGCGCCGATGTCGTGCAGGATGTCCTCGGCGGCGATGGTCTCGCGGCGGATGCGCGACTCGGCGAAGGCCACGTCCTCGGCGATCGCCGCGTCCAGGTGGTGGCAGACCATCAGCATGTCGAGGTGTTCGTCGAGCGTGTTGACGGTGAACGGGCGGGTTGGATTGGTCGACGATGGCAGCACATTGCCCTCGCCGACGGCGGCGATGATGTCCGGCGCGTGGCCGCCGCCCGCCCCTTCGGTGTGGAAGGTGTGGATGGTGCGGTCCTTGAACGCGGCCAGCGTGTCCGCCAGATAACCGCCCTCGTTGAGGGTGTCGCTGTGAATCGCCACCTGGATGTCCATCTTGTCGGCCACGCTCAGGCAGTTGTCGATGGCGGCCGGCGTGCTGCCCCAGTCTTCGTGCAGTTTGAGGCCGATGGCGCCGGCGCGCACCTGCTCCTCCAGCGGCTCCGGCAGACTGACGTTGCCCTTGCCGAGGAAGCCCAGGTTCATCGGAAAGGCGTCGGCCGCGCCCAGCATCGAATGCAGGTGCCACGGTCCCGGCGTGCAGGTGGTGGCGGAAGTGCCGGCCGACGGCCCGGTGCCGCCGCCGATCATCGTCGTCACGCCGCTCATCAAAGCCTCCTCGATCTGCTGCGGGCAGATGAAATGGATGTGTGTGTCGACGCCGCCGGCGGTGACGATTTTGCCCTCGCCGGCGATGATCTCGGTGGCGCCGGCGATGATCATCGTCACGCCGGGCTGGATGTCCGGGTTGCCGGCCTTGCCGATGGCGGCGATCATGCCGTCCTTGATGCCGATGTCCGCCTTGACGATGCCCCAGTGGTCGATGATGATCGCGTTGGTGATGACGGTGTCCATCACCAACGGGTCGGAGCGCACGCGCTGCGACTGGCCCATGCCGTCGCGGATCACTTTGCCGCCGCCAAATTTGACTTCTTCGCCGTAGATGGCGTAATCGTGCTCGATTTCGATAAACAGTTCGGTGTCTGCCAGACGGACGCGGTCCCCTTTGGTGGGACCGAACATTTCCGAGTAGGCGCGGCGCGAGATTGTAGCCATGTTAGCCTTTTATTATTAGCTTTTCGGTGGGTTGGTATCCAGCTTGCCCATCACTTTTCCATTGAAGCCGTAGACCTTCTGGTCTCCGCCCAGCTTCACCAGCTCGACGGTGCGCTGCTGTCCCGGCTCGAAGCGCACGGCGGTGCCGGCGGCGATGTTCAGGCGCCGCCCGTAGGCCTTCCAGCGCTCGAACTTGAGCTCCGTGTTCACTTCGAAAAAGTGGAAGTGCGAGCCGACTTGCACCGGCCGGTCGCCCTGGTTGGTCACCACCACGCTCTCGGTTTCGCGGCCCTCATTGAGGCCGATCTCGCCCTCCGTGAGCAGATATTCACCGGGTATCATAGTGAGCTCCTTAAAAAAGGTGTCATGTGGTGGTTCGGGTTGGAACGCGGATTGGAACGTAAACAGGTATTCATGATGCGGTTCAGGGTATCGGGTTGTGCACGGTGACCAGCTTGCTGCCGTCGGGGAAAGTGGCTTCCACCTGGATGTCCGGGATCATCTCCGGTATCCCTTCCATGACCTGGTCGCGCGTCAGTATCTGGGTGCCGTCGGCCATCAACTGGGCTACCGACTTGCCGTCGCGCGCGCCCTCCATGATGGCGCAGGTGATCAACGCGATCGCCTCCGGATAATTCAATTTCAGGCCGCGCGCGAGGCGGCGCTCGGCCACGATGCCGGCGGTGAAGATCAGCAGCTTGTCTTTTTCTCTTGGAGTCAGATCCATGTTCGGGGTTCCAGTATCAGGTTTGCCAGATGCGCGGCGTGACGGCCTCGCGCTGCAGCAGATGCGGGCGCACGCGGCGCCAGACGATGAGCATGAGGCGGCGCGCGGTTTCGCTGTCGTCGCCCAGATGGCGCGCCACCAGCACGCCCTTGGTATGGGTGATGCCGAAGGCGTGGTCGCCGTCGGCGGCGATGTCGGCGCGGATGTGGGACAGCAGCTCGGTCAGCACGGCGGCCGGCAGCGGTTTGCCGGCGGCGATCAAGGTGGCGCAGACGGTGTGGCCGTTCAGCGCCAGCGGACTGCCGAGGCGACCGCCAACCATCGCGCCCTGCTCCCACCAGATCAACTTACCGTCGCGGCGGATGCTGCTGCGCTGCGTGACGGTGCCGGTGTTGAATACTTCGCCCGAGCCGCGACGGCCCATGCACAGGATCTCGCAGCCGATGAAGGTGGCGCCGGCCGCCAGTTCCACGTGCTGCTCGAGCACCACGTTAGCGGTATCAAAAAAGATGGTTTCCTGCGGCAGCCATTCGAGCGCGGCGCCTTCGTTCAGGTGCAGATGCACGGCCTGGCGTGAGACTTTGCCATTGGCCTTGTACCATTTGGCGGCGCCGGGGGTGGTGATGAAGGCGTGGGCGCGGTCGCCGACGCCGATGTCGATAGCCAGCTGGTCGCCGCCAACCACGCCGCCCGGCGGATGAACCACGATGGCGTGGCACACTTTGCCGTCTTCCGGGTACAGCGCCTTCTGCACGCGCAGCGGGCCGTAGTGGATGTTGTTGAACAGCCGTGTGGTGCCGGCGTCGTCCGCGAATCCGAGCGTGAGACTGGCCTGCCAGGCGGCGTGGGCGGCGCTGGCGGCGAGGTCGGACGGAACGGTGCAATCGGGCATAACTTGGCGGTTTTATAAATAATGTCTGTCATATGCAAGCGGTGTGCCAGCAGAAAGCGCGGCCCATGCTGCCCCACGCAACCTTAACGCACCAATTCGGTGCGATTGCACCACTACAGTGCGATTGGCAACTTGATCACGTAGAGCGGATTAGGCGGAACGCCGTAATCCGCCAATGCGTGCCCCGTCGAAACGCATGCATGGCCGATTACGCTTCGCTAATCCGCCCTACGTGGATCAACTATTGATCCAGCCGCAAGTATGCTTTGCCCGGCCAGGTCTTTTTGCGCGGCGCATCCGTCGCCATACTGAATGCATCCAAATTTAAACGGGAGCAAAACATGAAGGTATTCGTCACAGGCGCGGCGGGATTTATCGGCGGTTCGATCGCGGCGGGGCTGGTCAAGGCCGGCCATCAGGTTATCGGGCTGGTTCGCCAACCGGAGCAAATCGAGGAACTCAAGAAAATCGGCGTGACCGGCGTGGTCGGCACGCTCGACGACCGCGAACTACTGATCGCACAGGCGCGGTCGGCGGACGCCGTCGTCAACGCGGCCAGCAGCGACAACCGCACAGCGGTGGAAGCCATCATCGATGGCCTTTCCGGCTCGGGCAAGGTGTTCCTGCACACCAGCGGCTCGAGCATCGTCGGCGACGCCTCCGGTGGCCTGGGCACCGATAAGGTTTACTACGAGGACCAGCTGCCGGAACCGACGCCGGACAAAGCGGCCCGCGTCGCCATCGACAACCTGGTGCTGGCGGCCGCCGGCAGGGGTGTGCGTTCGACGGTGCTATGCAATACGCTGATCTACGGTCATGGCGCGCTGCCGCGCGACAGCGTGCAGTTGCCTCGATTGCTTAAGCAGGCGCGCAAGAGCGGCATCGTGCGCCATGTCGGGCCGGGCTTGAATGTCTGGTCCAACGTCCATATCGACGATGTGGTCGACCTGTATCTGCTGGCGTTGGAGAAGACCGAGGCCGGCGCGTTCTATTTCGTCGAAAGCGGCGAAGCGTCGTTCCGCGACATGACGGCGGCGATGGCGCGCGCGCTCGGCATGGGCGATGCGCAGGATTGGCCGCTGGAGCAGGCCAAGGAGGAATGGGGGTATGAGATGGCGTCTTACGGGCTGGGGTCCAACAGTCGCGTGCGGGGTAAGCGCGGTCGCGAGCAATTGGGGTGGAAGCCGCACCGGCTGCCGGTGCTGGAGTGGATTGCCACCGACATGCTGCGATAACCCGGCCAGCCTTTAGCGGTAAGCCCGAGTCACCACTTAGGGGTCGTACCCTTTGGGGTACGACCCCGCATGGGGGTGCGGGTTAACGGCCGCTGAAACCAACCCTAATCCAGGTTCGGATAAGGGCTCTTGCCACCTTCCTTGATGAACAAATCGATACGCGCCTCGAGCACCGGCAGCGGCACCGAACCCAATTGCAGCACCGTGTCGTGGAAAGCGCGGATATCGAACTTCGATCCCAGCGCCGCCTCGGCCTTCTTGCGCGCGTTGATGATGCTCATCTCGCCCAGATAATAAGACAGCGCCTGCCCCGGCCACGAAATATACCGGTCCACCTCCGTCTCGATCTCGTGCTCCGACAACGCGGTATTGGCCTTCAAATAATCCTGCGCCTGTTTACGCGTCCAGCCCTTGCTGTGGATGCCCGTGTCGACCACCAGCCGCGAAGCCCTCCAAGCCTGATAACTGAGCATGCCGAACACCTCATACGGCGTCTCGTACATCCCCATCTCGACACCCAGCCGCTCGCTATACAGCGCCCAGCCCTCGCCGTAAGCCGAGATATAAGCGTTGCGGAACGCCGGACGGCCCTTCTGCTCCATCGCCACCGGCATCTGGAACGCGTGGCCCGGCGCCGATTCGTGCAGGGTCAGCGCCGGCATGCTGTACAACGCGCGCGACGGCAGGTTGTAGGTGTTGACCAGATAAACACCAGGACCGCCGCGCCCCGACGTGTAGAACGGCGCCTGGTCGTCCGGCACCGGAATCACGGCGAAGCGGCGGCGTGGCAAATAGCCAAAGTACTGGCCAACCTTGGCGTCGAACTTCTTGGCCACCCAGGCGGAGCGCATCAGCAGCTCCTCGGGCGTCTTGGCGTAGAAGCGCGAGTCCGTACGCAGGAACTGCAGGAAGGCCGGCAGGTCGCCTTCGAAACCGGTCTGCTTGATCACGTCCAGCATCTCGGCGCGGATCTTGGCCATTTCGCTCACGCCGATCTGGTGGATCTGGTCGGCGCTCATCGTCGTGGTGGTGAATTCGACGATCTTCGACTGGTAGTAGGCCTTACCGTCCGGCAGATTCTCCGCCGCCAGGTCCTCGCGCGATGCGGGCACGTACTCCTCGCGCATGAACTTGAGCAGATTGCGGTACGACGGCAGCACGTAGGTCTCGATCGCCTTGACGCCCTCCGCCCGCAGTTCTTCCTGCCGGGCCGCCGGGATGGTCGCGGGCATGGCCTTGAACGGCATGTAGAACACTGTGTCCTGCGGCGTCTTGGCCTCGGTCACCGAGGTGATGGAGCCATCGCGGCCGATCAGCGTGACCTTCGGCGGCGTGAAGCCGCGCGCCATCCCGGCGCGCATGTTCACGATCTGGTCGTTGAAGTAGCGCGGCACGTCCGACAGCTGCTTGATGTACTCCTGGTATTCCTTTTCCTTGGTCAGCACGTTGCGCGCGGCGCCCGCCATGTTGGACCAGAAGGCCGTGTCGGCGTTGAGCGGCTTTTCATATTCGCGGAACTTCTGGGCGTCGATCAGGGCGCCGATCTGCGCCTTGTAGACCTGGTAGTTGATCAATTCCTCTGCCGACAGCTTGTCCTGCTTGATGCCGTCGAGCTTTTTCATCACGTCCTGCCAGTAGGCCAGGCGCTTTTGCTGGGTGGCCGGGTCGATGCGGGGCAGCGTCGTCGATCCGCCCTTCTCGTCGTCCTCGCCCTCCTCCATCTTCTGGCTCAGGCGCCAGGTCCACTCCTGGGTGTAGATGGTTTTGAATTGCGCATCGGCCGGTCCGGCCTTGGCCGCCGGCGCGGTGGCCGCTGTGGCAGGGGTGGCAGCAAATGCCGCGTTCAGCGATAAGACCATGCATGCGCCAGCGATGACGGCGCCGAACTTCTTTTCCATAGAACTCCAGTGGTGGAAGGGTTGATTACATGTCCAACAAATTGCGTCGTTCGCGCAGCAGCGCGGTGAAGGCCTCGCCGTTGAGCGGAGGACTGAAATAATATCCTTGCATCTCGTCGCATCCGCGCTCGGTCAGGAAGCGCACCTGCTCGCGCGTCTCCACACCCTCGGCGATCACCCGCATGTTCAGGTTATGCGCCAGCGAGATCACCGACAGCGCGATCGCCGCGTCGTTGGCGCTGGTGGTGACGTCGTCGACGAACGATTTGTCGATCTTGAGCACGTCGATGGGGAAGCGTTTGAGGTAACTGAGGCTGGAATAGCCGGTGCCGAAGTCGTCGAGCGAGATGCTCACGCCGATGTCCTTGAGTTTGCGCAGCGCCGCCACCGCCTTGTTCGGATCGCCCATCACCGTGCCCTCGGTGATCTCCAGGCCCAGGCAGGCGGGCGCGATGCCGTATTTGCGCAAGGTGCCCTCCACATATGGCACGGTGGCGTCATTGGCGAACTGCCCGGCGGCCAGATTGACCGCCACCTTGATGTCGCCCAGGCCCTGGTCCTGCCACACCTTGATCTGCGCGCACACGCTTTCGAGCACCCACTCGCCGATCGAATTGACCAGGCCATACTCCTCGGCCAGCGGGATGAAGCGGTTCGGCGGCACCCGGCCCAGCACAGCATTGTTCCAGCGCAGCAGCGCCTCGGCGCCGACCATCACGCCGCTTTTCAGGCACATTTGCGGCTGGTAGTGGACCTCGAACTCGTTGCGGGCGATGGCGCCGCGCAGCTGGCCCTGGATCGCCAGCTTGTCGCGGATCTCCGCATCCATGCGCTCGGTGAAGAAGGCGTAGTTGTCGCGGCCGATCTCCTTGGCCCGGAACAGCGCCGTGTCGGCGTTGCGCACCAGTTCATCGAAGCTGTCGCCGTCGGTCAGGCTGACGGCGATGCCGATGCTGGAGGTGACGGTGATTTGCTGGCCCTCGATCACCAGCTCCCTGCGCAGGCCGGCCAGGATCTTCTGCGCCATCGGCATCGTCGCGCTCAATTGCGCGTCGTCGGCGACGATGATCTGGAACTCGTCGCCGCCCTGGCGGGTGACGGTGTCACCCTCGCGCACGCAATCGGTCAGGAAGCGCGAGATCACCTGCAGCGCCTTGTCGCCGACATCGTGGCCGTAGGAGTCGTTGATGCTCTTGAAGCGATCCATGTCCAGGCACATGACGGCCACGCAGCCGCCCTCGCGGCGCGCCGTGCCCAGGGTCTGATCGAAGCGCTGGCGCGCCAGCAGGCGATTGGGCAGCCCGGTGAGCGCGTCGTGGTTGGACAGGAAATCGATCAGTTGCTGCTCGGCCTTGCGTTCGGTGATATCCATGAACACGGCCACGTGGTTGACCACCTGGCCGGTGTCGTCGCGCACCACGGAGGCGCTCAGCAGGCCGGGATAGACGTCGCCGTTCTTGCGGCGGGCCATGATCTCGCCCGACCACAGGCCGGTGCTCATCACCGACTGCAGCATCTGGTCGAAGGCGGCGGCGTCCTGCTCGCCGGCGTGCAACATGACGACGTTCTTGCCGATCACCTCCTGCGCCTCGTAGCCGGAGATCTGCGTGAAGGCGGGATTGGTGGCGACGATGCGCGCCTCGCGGTCGGTGACGACGATGGCGTCCTGCGTGGCCTCGAACACCTGGCTGGCCAGGCGCAGGAACTCCTCGTTGGCGCGGCGCTGCTCGATCTCCTTGGCCAGTTCCTCGGTGCGCTCGGCAACGCGCTGCTCGAGCAGCGACCGTTCGACCGCCAGCGCGTGCTGCGCGCGGCTCAGGCGCACGTGGGCGTCGGTGCGGGCCAGGATCTCCTCCGCCTGGAACGGCTTGGCGATGAAATCGACCGCGCCGAGCGCGAAGCCGCGCACCTTGTCGTCGGTGTCGTGCTGCGCCGACAGGAAGATCACCGGCACGTTGCACAGCTCCGGCGACGCCTTCAGGCGGCGGCACACCTCGAAACCGTCGATGCCGGGCATGCGGATGTCGAGCAGGATCAGCTCCGGCGGACGCGACTGGGCGGTCCACAGCGCCAGCTCGCCGTTGGGTGCCTGGCGCACGTAGTAGCCGGCCTCCGTCAGCAGGTCGCTCAGCAGCTTGAGCGAGGCCGGCGTGTCCTCCACGATCAGCACTTCGCCCTTGGTGTGTTGTTCCGATAAATCCCGGTGCATGTAAAACTCTCTCGCCTTGTTTCGCCGCCGCTGTCCGCCAAAAGGATACCGGCGATGTCGTCACGTCACGCATCGCCCCGCTTACTTGCCTCTATTACTTGCCTCTATTACTTGCCTTATTACTTGCCTCTAATGCCCACCTCTACACCATTACCATTAACATGTACTATTAATATTACTAATATATACACTAACTACTATCATATACCTGTCGGGCCTATGCCTCCAGTTCGCTACCCGCTTGGTCCAGCAACGCGCATAGCTGCGGGTACTGGTGCAGCCGCACCATATGCTCGATGCGCTCGACCACGCCGCCCAGCTGCGCCGGCAAGGGCCGCAGCAGCAGCGCCACGCGGCCCAGGTTGAGCTCCTGCAGCGCCACCTTGAGCTGGCGGCGCAGCGCCGGGTCGAGCCGGGCCAAGTCGGCGCCCGACAGCGGCGCATTGGCGTCGGCGCCCTCGTCGGCGACCACCACGCGGCGCCCGCGCTGCGGCGCCTCCAGCGCCGGCGTGTCCTCGTCCGCCTCGGCGTCGGCCACCGGCACCTTGATCGTGAACTGGAACGTGGCGCCGTCGCCGCGCACCGACTGCACCGACAGCACGCCGCCCATCAGCTGGACGAACTCGCGCGAGATGGCCAGTCCCAGGCCGGTGCCCTCCTTGGCGCCAGGCCCCTCGGCCTGGACGAAGGGCTCGAAAATGCGGGTCTGGTCGATCGGCGAGATGCCCGGGCCGTCGTCGATGACCGCGAACGCCAGCTCGCACTCGCCGGCCCCGTCGACCTTGCGCATGGCGCCGCGCACCCGCAACGTGACCTTGCCCTGGCCGGTGAACTTGACCGCGTTAGACATCAGGTTGAGCAGCACCTGACGCAGCTTGGTGCCGTCCACGCGCGCCCCGGCCGGCACGCCGGCGCTGTCGAGTTCCAGCTCGACGCCGGTCTGGCCGGCGCGCATGCTGACCATGTCCATCACTTCCTGCAGGATCTCGTCGATGCTCATGATCTCCGTCTGCAGCACCGCGCGCCCGGCCTCGATCTTGGACAGCTCCAGGATATCGTTGATCAGGGTAAGCAGATGCTCGCCCGAGCGGTGGATGATCGCCAGGTTGCGTTTTTCCTCCGGCAGCATGTTCTTCGAATCGGCCATCAGGCGCGAAAAGCCGATCACGGAATTGAGCGGCGTGCGCAACTCGTGGCTCATATTGGCCAGGAAGATGCTCTTGGCCTGGTTGGCCGCCTGCGCCTGGCGCACCGCCACCGACAGCGCGTTGGTGCGCTCGGCCACCAGCTCCTCCAAGTGGATGCGGTGGCGGCGCAGCTCCTGCTCGGCCACCTTGTGCCCGGTGATGTCGTAATTGACGCCCACCACGCGCGCGGGATGGCCGTCGGCGTCGCGGAAGATCATCGCCTCGCCTTTCATGTAGTGCAGCGAACCGTCCGGCCAGACCACGCGGAATTCGGCGTCGAAGTCGCCACGCCCGCTCAGGGCGCGGTCCAGCAGCGCGCGCACCGGGATGGCGTCGTCCGGATGCATGCGCGCTATCCACTGGTCCACGGAGCCGGCCGCGCCGGCGGGTGTGGCGTGGTCCATGCCGTACAGGCGGTGCATCTGCTCGTCCCACACCAATTCGTCGCTGACGATGTTCCAGTCCCAGATGCCGATGGCCGCCGCGCTGCTGGCGATCTGCAGCCGCTCCTCGCTGGCGTGCATGGCCACGTAGCGGCTGTCCATCAGGCGCACCATGTCGCGGATCGAGGAATTGAGGGTTTTCAGCTCGCCGAAAAACCAGTCGCGCGGCGGCAAGGCGCCCGGATTCTGGCCCGCCTTGACGTTGGCGGCGTAGCGTTCGATGGTGGTGATGGGTTTGAAAATCAACTGCGACAGCAGCAGATAGAGGCTGAAGACGAGAGTCACGTCGAGCACGAAGATCATGCCGATAATGGTGTAGAGCCGCTTGCGCAGCTGCTCGAGCAGCAGCACCGGCGAGGCGTACACGGTGATGGCGCCGATGTTGCGGCCGGCGGCGACGATGGGGCGCCGCTCCGACAGCAGCTCCGGGTTGTCCGGCTCGCGCGCCACCTCCACCAGATGTCCGGCGTTGTCGCGGGTGAGGATGAAGGGACGGCTGCCGGCGGCCGGCACCACCGCGCTGGCGTACAGGTCGCGGTTGCTCAAACCGCTGCGCATGATGGTGGTGATCTGGGTCTCGTCGAAGTTCCATGCCGGCAGGGCCACGGCGGACGCCAGCTCGTCGGCGCTGTTGGACAGCGTCTGGCGCAACTGCTCCCAGCGATGAGCCCTCTCCACCTGGTAGAAATACAGCGCGAAGGTGGTCAATACCAAAGTCACCACGGCTGTCAGCGTGACGCTGACGAACATGGCGATGGAGATTCTGCCTGCGCGGCGGGCAAGTCGGTACAGCATCGGCAACCAGTCGATAGTTAGGCTATGGGGCTCCGATGGCAAGGCCGAGAACCCAGGAGTTAAATCATAGTTTCAAAACGACCGGAAGTCCATGCGTATTATTACCCACAGGCATTAAATGTATAAATAATATTCATAATGGTTATTTGCACAACGCTTTCAGCCGCCCTTTCCGGCGGCCAGCAAATGGTCGGACGCCATCGCGGTGCTGAGGAACAGTTTACCGTTCAGGTCGCGCAGCAGTTCGCTGTGGCGCAGGCGGTCCATCACCGGCCCCTTGACCTCGGCCAGGTGCATGCCGATGCCGCGCCGCTTGAGGCTTTGATTGAGCTCCGACAGCGCGAACAGCGCCGTGGTGTCGATCGAACTGACCGCAGTCATCACCAGCACCAGATGGCGCGCGCTCGGATGGGTCGCCAGCTCGCACTCGATACGCTCGGAGACCGCCTCCACGTTGCCGAAGAACAGATTGGCGTCGATGCGCAGCACCAGCAGTTCCGGCCTGGTTTCGGCGGGGTAGCGTTCGATATTGCGGAAATGCTCGCTGCCGGCGATGCGCCCCAACACCGCGATGTGGGGCCGGCTGGCGCGCCAGATCAGGGTGCCCATCGACAGCGCCACGCCGACGATCACGCCCGCCTCCACGCCCATGGCCAGCACGCCCAGGCAGGTCGCGCCCCAGGCCAGGGCGTCGCTGCGGTCGTACTGCCAGGCGGTGCGCAGGATGCCCAGTTCCAGCATGCCCAGCACGGCGACGATGATGGTCGCGGCCAGCGTGGGCAGCGGCAGCCGCGCCAGCCAGCCGGTCGGCGCCAGCAGCGCGCAGGCCAGCAGCGCCGCCGTGATCAGGCTCGCCAGCGGCGTGTTGGCGCCGGCGGCGAAGTTGACGGCGGAGCGCGACAGGCTGCCCGTCACCGGGAAGCCGCCCGACAGCGCGCTGGCGACGTTGGCCGCGCCCAGGCCGACCAGTTCATGGTTGCTGACCAGTTTCTCGTTGCGCTTGAGGGCCAGCGACTGCGCCGCCGACATCGACATCAGGAACACGATAAAGCCGATCAGCAGCCCCGGTTGCAGCAACTGCGGCCAGTGGGCGCTGGAGGTGGCCAGGTTCAGGCGCGGCAGCCCTGGCGGCACGGAGCCAGTGGTGCGCACGCCCATTTCGGCGAGGCCGGTGGTGGCCATCAACAGGATACCGCCCAGGACCACGAGCATCGGCGCCAGCTTGGCCGCGATATCGGCAACGGTCGGCGACAGGCCGCAGCGGCGCAGCAGGCCGGCCAGATAAAACTTCGACAGCACCAGCAGCACCAATGAGCCAACGCCCAGCACCGCGCTCGGGATGTGGAGGTGTGGCAGCGGAGCGCCAAGCAGCGTATGGATTTGATCGAAGGCGATGACGATCGCCGAGCCGACGGTGAAGCCGCTCATCACGGGGCGGGAAAAGAAATTGGCCAGGAAGCCCATGCGCAGCAAGCCGCACAACAGCAGCACGGCGCCGGACACCATCGCCAGCTGGGCGGCGAGCACCGTCGCCAGCGCGGAGCCGGCCGGCGCCAGCGGCCCGATGGCGGCCGCCGTCATCAGCGACACGATGGCCATCGGCCCGACCGATTGCGTCATGCTGCTGCCGAACAGCGCATAGACGACCGGCGGCAGGATGCTGGCGTAGATGCCAACCACCGGCGGCACTCCGGCCACCAGCGCATAGGCCATCCCCTGCGGAATCATCATCATTGCGACCACCAGGCCGGCGCTGATATCGCCAGGCAGCAGCGCGCGCCGGTAGTGCTTCAACCAATGCAGCATCGTCGTTCCGGGAAACTGAAAACCGCCAGCGTACGCGATCGGACACAGCCGGTCCAGAGCCAAACTCGTTTTTTACATTACGTAATGCGAAAAACGCATAAGGAATACAGCTCGGGCGTTATGGGCGGCCTTACTTCGCGAGATAACGCACCGTTGCCATGATTCTCACGTTGTGTGTCGCGTTGATCGATGGCGTGTGCAATACGCGCATATCCATCAAGTAGACGTCACCTGCTTCGCCCGACATTTCTACGATGGAGATATGAGGACCCAGCTCGGTGACATCTCCACCAGCGCGCAAAATCTCGCAAGCTTTACCGCGTAAATTGTTTCGGCGATTGAAGAGATGTGAACCGGCCAATGCCAGCGTGCCGCCGCCATGGCTTTTTACCTGGTCGATCAGGATAAAAGCCTGGATGCCCGGGACGAGTTCAGAGACCGACGAGGCGACATCGGTATGCCAATTCAGGCCGGCAAGCGACCAAGCGCCTTGGCTCGTCCCGAATTAACGAGGAAATCTTTACCGTTTCCTGAAATGACGTAAGAGTCTTGTTCACGGCCGACAGACGCTTGCCCGACGACCACAAGTTCAATCGCTTTAACTCAGCCAAAACGTCGTCTCGTACTTTATTTAGCTGTTTCTTGGGTATCGCTCCCCGGAGGAAGAGATACCCTTGCTCGTTAAATGACAACAGTTGTTGTGGTGTCATATCACCCCCCGTCAACGTCAAGTCCCCGGTAGAGACTCCCGAACCGCCTCCAGGATCTCCAGCGACATCTCCTCGTCGTCGATCGCCCTGGCCAGCACGATCGCTCCGACCATCGCCGCATATGTGGCCAGCGCCTGCCTGCGCTTCGCCGCATCATCCTCACCCGGCACCAACTCCTCCAGCACCGCGATCTGCCCCTTTGCCCCTTCGGTCAGCGCTTGGCGCACCTTCGGCCCGAGACGCGCGATATCCGGCCCCAGGGACGTAATGGAACACCCCAGTTCAGGCCCGTCGCGATGACGCGCCGACAAATAACTATCCCCGATGCTCGCCATCGCCGTCGCCGGCGAATTGGGCGCCGCAGCCGCCCTCTCGCGCCAGCGCCCGACCGACTTCTTGAACGCATGCGCCGTGGCTTCGGCCAGCAAATCCTCCTTCGAGGCGAAGTGGCCGTAAAACCCGCCATGCGTCAAGCCGGCGCTTTTCATCAAATCGACCACGCCGATGCCGTCGTAGCCTTTCTGGCGGAACAACCGCGCCGCCGTCTCGACGATGCGCTCGCGGTTGAGCGCCACCTGCTCCCTGCTGACTTTCATGTGCGACTCCCAATGCTGAACCAATCGCCACCATCATACATGATGAGCGTAATGTAAGACGCCAATTCAGGGTTGTTGTCGCAGCCCCGCCCCAATCAGCCTCAGCTGCGTCAAAATGACGCAGCATTTGCATCTCGACGCAGCTCGGAGTACAGTGACACGGCTCTCTAAGCATCTAAATCTCAAATCTGTACCGGCGGGAACACATGCCGGGTAGGCACGAAAGGCAATTCACATGAACGCGCCGGAAAACTTAGAACAACGGGTAACTAACCGTGTTCCAAAAACCGTGGCACTAAAACTTCAAGAGGCGGCGGACTTAACAGGAGCAACAATGAATCAGTTTATGGTTCAAGCTGCCCTTGAAAAAGCCGAAAAGATTATTGATCGGGAGAAGACTATCCAATTCTCGAAAAATGACGCTGCCATGATAATTAATATGCTCGATAACCCCTCAAAACCAAATGCCACGCTTGTCAGGGCATTTGAGAGATACAAACAAAGGGAAATTGAAAATGGCAATCAGAGTGGTTCCTCTGGAGACAGTGCATGAAGTAAAGCAGTTTGACTGTGGCAATAATGACCTGAATGTCTTTTTGCGCGCAACCGCAGCACAGCATCAGCGCAAGTTCATAGCGAAGACTTATGTTCTGATCGACGATGACACCCCGGCGATAGTGATGGGCTTCTACACGTTAGCGGTGCGGAAGATGGTTTCAAAAGACGATTTGCCGCCAGATATAGCGAAGAGACTACCACGTGAAGTTCCGGGCTTCTCTTTGGCCCGCCTTGCGGTGCAAGAAGAGCTGAAAGGGCGAGGACACGGCGAATATCTTCTGGCCCATGCACTGCAGCGTATCGCATGCGTAGCAGAAGAAATCGGTGGATACGCAGCCTTCGTTGACGCCAAAGATGATAAGACGGCGGCCTTCTATAAAAAATACGGGTTCATTCCCTTGCCTGACAACCCGTTGATTTTATTTATGCCATTCGGCAACATGCCTCCGTAGCCTCTGTGTTATCCAGCCAACTCGATATGATTGCGCCCAGCGCGTTTCGCCCGCTGCAACGCCGCGTCAAGCCGGTCCAGAACGGTATCGACACCCTCCTCCGCCCCTGCCTGTGCGATGGCCAGGCTGACATTGACGCTGTCGCAGCCCGGCAAATCCGCCTCCGCGATCGCCAAACGCAGTTTTTCCGCCAGCAGCATCACGTCGGCGGCCGTCGTATGCGTGGCGACGATCAAAAACTCCTGCCCGCGCATCCGCGCCAACATGTCGGAGGTACGCAAACGGCGCATCACCGTCTCCGCCACAAGCCGCAAAGCCGCGTCACCCAGCGGATGGCCGTACGGATCGTTCGTCGACCGGAAGCTGCTCACCTCGAACGACATCACCGCCAGCGGCAGGCCGTAACGGCGCGCGCGCCGCAGTTCGTTGTCCAGCATCGTCTCGCCGGCGCGGCGGTTGGCGGCGCCCGTCAAATGGTCGACGGTGCTCAGTTGCGAGAGCTGGCCCGAAAGCTCGTCGTTCCGATGCTTTAATTCGCTCATGCCCAGCCCGAGGCTGACAAACTGCGCAAGGCTCGAGAACGCAGCAAACTGCTCGCGCGAGAACGCGATGTGACGGTCGAACATCAGGCAAATCGCCCCCATGGCCGATCCGGTCTCCGGATTGCCCGCCTCGGAGCGCAGCGGCAGCGCCAGCACCATGCGCACGTAACGGTCGTGCAAGCGCATGGCCAATTCCGGATCGCCGGTCTTCTCGGGCGCGTCCAGCAGCACCATGCGCCCTGCGGACACCGCCATCAATGGCGGAAACACGTCCCGTAGCGCCGATTGCAGCAGATGGTCGGTCCGTCCCATCAAAGTGGCCAGATTAAGATCGTCGGGCGACGCCTGCGCGACCAGCCGCAGATCGCCGTGCTGCTTCATATGCAGCAGCGACGCGTGATACACGCCCGGAAAACCGCACAACGCATGACACACCTTGGCCGCCATCCTGTCGATATTGTCGATGGCGCCGATGGCGTGCTGCACGCCGCGCTGCAAGCCCACCAGATCGCGCAGCTCGCGCTCCCTGTCGAACAGGCGCTGCTGCGTGGCGGCGCCGGGATCGTCGGATATCGACAACGCACGGCGGACGGCATGCCGCAAATCGTCATCGAGCACGGGGCAAATCAGATAGTCGAAGGAGCCGAAAGCCATCAGCTCCGGCAGCCACGCGCACTGCTCATAGCCGCACAACACCAGCAGCGGCGCGCCGGCGCGGTCGATGATCAACTGTCCGATCGCGGCCAGCCCGCCGGGACGCGCATAGCCGTTCAAATCGAGCACCAGCAAATCGGTGGCCTGGCGCGCCAACTCGGCGGCCATATCGTCGATGCTATCGACGATTGCGAGCCGGGAGAACATCTCCCCACAGATCGCCTGGAAATGCGCGCGCCGGTCGCGGCTGGAATTGAAATACGCGCCGACGCTGCCGGACCGGCCTGGATTCTCGGTCATTTTTGTTGCCCCTAGGTATTTCTATTTTTATGCGGAACCGCTTGCTTCCAGTGTGCCACAAAACCGGGCGCTTGCACGGTCGGCCATCTGCGCGCATGTGTGAAAAAGCGCACCGTCATCCTGGCGCCATGCGCGAATACTGTTCCTTCGATGCACAAGGAGGGAATTATGGCAAACAACGAAAACCGGGCCGATTCGGGCACCGCAAGTCAACAGCGCGAAATCCAGCAGCAACAAGACCAAGCCGACCAGCAGAAGGAATCCGGCAGCCAGTCCGGCCAGCGCCAGGGGCCAGTGCAGACCACCGAACATGAGTATCCGGGCACGATGCCATCGCAGCACCTGGAAAAGCCGGGGCTGGAGGCGCAGATGCAGCTCAAGCCCGAATTCCTGGCGCCCGACTACGCCGGCAGCGGCAAACTGGCCGGCATGGTGGCCTTGATCACCGGCGGCGACTCCGGCATCGGCCGCGCCGTCGCGGTGCTGTATGCGCGCGAAGGCGCGGACGTCGCCATCGTCTATCTGGAAGAAGACCAGGACGCGATCGACACCAAACGCTATGTCGAGGCGGAGGGCCAGAGCTGCCTGCTGCTGCGCGGCGACGTGCGCGATGCCGCCTTCTGCCGCGACGCCGCCGAGCAGACGCACGAGCGCTTCGGCCGGCTCGATATCCTGGTCAACAACGCCGCCTTCCAGGAACACGCGGAAAAGCTGACCGACCTGACCGAAGAGCGTTTCGACATGACGATGAAGACCAACGTCTATGGCTACTTCCACATGGCCAAGGCGGCGCTGCCCTTCCTCAAACGCGGCGCCTCCATCATCAACACCGGATCGGTGGTCGGGCTGCAAGGCTCCAAGCATCTGCTGGACTATTCCACCACCAAGGGCGCGATCCACGCGTTCACGATGTCGCTCGCTTCCAACCTGCTGGACCAGGGTATCCGCGTGAACGCGGTGGCGCCGGGACCGGTGTGGACCCCGCTTAACCCGGCCGACCAGTCGCCAGATAAAATCGCCGAGTTCGGGCAGGCCACCGACATGCGCCGCGCCGCGCAACCGCAGGAGCTGTCACCGGCCTACGTGTTCCTGGCCGCGCCGTCGTGCTCCAGCTACATCAGCGGTATCGTGTTGCCGATCACCGGCTCCGTGGGGTCCTGAGCCATGGCCGCCCGCGCGTTGTGGAAAGGCGCCATCAGCTTCGGGCTGGTGCACATTCCGGTCGAGTTGTATTCAGCGGTGCAAACGCACGAGCTGGATTTGACGATGCTCGATCGCCGCGACTTTTCGCCCGTGGGCTATAAGCGCTATAACAAAAAGACCGGCAAGGATGTGACTTGGGACGATATCGTCAAAGGTTACGAGTACGAAGAAGACGAATATGTCGTCCTGTCGGACGAGGACCTGAAGCGGGCCAACGTCGAGGCCACGGGCACGATCGACATCCAGGCCTTCGTCGACGCCGCCGACGTGCCGCTGACGTATTACGAGCAGCCCTATTATCTGGCGCCGTCCAAGGGCGGCGCCAAGGTCTACGCGCTGCTGCGCGAAACGCTGCGCAAGGCCGGCAAGATCGGCATCGCCACGGTGGTAATCCGCACCAAGCAGCATCTGTGCGCGCTGGTGTGTATCGACGAAAAAATCGTGTTGAATACCTTGCGGTATGAGGCGGAGATCCGCAGCGCCGAGGAACTGAAGCTGCCGCCGGCGACCGCCAAGGCGGCCGGCATCAGCGATAAGGAATTGCAGATGGCGCTGTCGCTGGTCGAAGGCATGAGCGAGGAGTGGAAGCCGGAGCAGTATCGCGACACGTACAAGGACGACGTGCTGGCGTTGGTGAAGAAAAAGGTCAAGGCCGGTCAGACCAAGACCATCACTGCCGCCGAGCCGGAAGACAAACCCGCCAAGCCGTCGAATGTGGTCGATCTGGTGGCGCTGCTGCAGGACAGCCTGGGCAAGCGGCCCGGCAAGCCTGGAGCGAAAGCGGCCGCCAAACCTGCGGCGCGCAAGAGCGCAGCAAAAGCCGACAGCGACGAGGAGGAGGAAGAAGCACCTGCTCCACGCCGCAAAACCAGCACCGCCAAAAAGACGCCAACCGCTGCGGCAAGGGCCAAGAGCACCGCGAAGTCATCGACGTCGCGCAAGGCGGCGTGACCGTAGCCACGCAACATCACAAAACCACGGAGACACGTAGGGCGGATTAGGCGGAACGCCGTAATCCGCCAATGCGCGCGCCGTCGAAACGCACGCATTGGCCGATTACGCTTCGCTAATCCGCCCTACGTGGAACCGTGGTAAATCGGAACCGGTGGTAACTCAATTCCCCGTTCCCGGTTTAAACTCCAGCATCTTCATCGCCGGTGCCAGCCCTTTGGCAGCCTTCGCATATCCATCCCAAGGCGAGTTACCGACATCCAGCCGCGTATGCACCGTGCCCACGGTCCAATGATCTCCGCCCGTCAGCTTATCCAACTCCTCCCAAGTCACCGGCACCGAAATCCCCAACCCGGGCCGCGCCCTCGCCGACCACGCGCACGCCGTCGTCGCTCCCCTCCCATTGCGCAAGTAATCGATAAAGATCTTCCCGATACGATTACTAGGCCCGCTCTTGAGCACAAACCGCTCCGGAATGTTCTGCGCCATATGCGCCACGATCGCCTGCGAAAACGCCTTGACGTCATCCCAGCCATATCCCGGCTTGATCGGCACCACCACGTGCAAGCCCTTGCCGCCGCTGGTCTTCAAAAACGCCGGCAACCCCAGATGATCGAGGAAGGCCCGCATCAACTGCGCCGCCTCCCGCACCTGCTTCCACGTCACGTCCTTGCCGGGATCGAGATCGAACACCATCCGGTTCGGCTTCTCGTAGCTGGTGGCGCCGGCGTTCTGCGTATGCAGCTCCACCACGTTCCACTGCGCGGCCGACAGCAAACCCTGCTCCGTCGACACCTCCAGCATCGGCGGATGGTCCGGGTCCAGCTCCTGCTTGAGACTCTTCACACCTGGCAGCTTGTTGGTCTCGGCATGCTTTTGGAAGAACAGCTCCCCGCCGACGCCGGCCGGCGCGCGCACCAGCGATACCGGCCGGCCTTTCAAATGCGGCAGCATCAGCGCGCCCACCAGCGCGTAGTAGCGCACCAGCGTAATCTTGGTGGCGCCGCTTTGTTTGTCGATCACGCGATCGGGATTTGTCACTTTCAGTGAAGCCGGCAGTTTGCCATGCACGGCGGTCGAGGTTTCCATGTCGGTGTTCTCCTTGTCCTTCACGTGGGAAGGCAGCTCGCGCGTGATGGCGCTGGCCTTCTTATCCTTGCGCAGCCCTTTGAATACGGAATGGCGGATCGAGCCTGAGCGCGTCCACTCGCCGAAGGCCACTTCCGCCACCAGGGTTGGCTTGAGCCAGTGCGCCCGCTTGTCGATCTCCTTGTTCGGCACAAACGGGCTTTTATCGGCCGTCAGCTCATCCATTTTGGATTTCAGCTCCTTCAGCGAAGCGCCGTTAAAGCCGCTGCCGACATTGCCGGCGTATTGCAGCTTGCCGTCCTTGTCGTAGGTCCCCAGCAGCAGCGAACCGAAGCCGCTGCGCGAGCCCTGCGGGTCGGTGTAGCCGCCGATGACGAATTCCTGCCGCTGGCCGCATTTGAGTTTGATCCAGCTGCCGCCTCGGCGCGACGTATAGGCCGAATCGCGCCGTTTGCCGATGATGCCCTCCAGCCCCATGCTGCAAGCGGCGGCGATCATGTCCTGCGGAGAGGCGTTCAGCGCGGCGCTATAGCGCACGGTATCGGTGGCCTTCTTCGCCATCACTTTTTCGAGGATGGCGCGGCGCTCTTCCAGCGGCATCTCGCGGAGATCGCGGCCGTCGTGGAACGGAATGTCGAAGATGAAGTAGACCATCTCGCCGGGGTGATTCTCGTCGAAGGCGTTTTGCAACAGACCGAAGTCGGGACGGCCTTCTTCGTCATGCACGACGATCTCGCCATCGTACCAGCCCGATGGCAGCTTCATTTTTGCAATGGCCTCGCGCAGCGGACGCATTTTATGCGTCCAGTCGTTACCGTTGCGTGTGATCAGGCGGATGTCCGTGCCATCAACCCGCGTCAGAATGCGGTAGCCGTCGAACTTGATCTCGAATAGCCAATCTTCCGGCGACGACGGCGGCGCGTCGACCAGGGTGGCCAGTTGCGGCGTCAGCGTCTCGGGCAACTCGGCCTTGGGAGCGGCGACCTTGGGCGCGGCCTTGGATGCGGCCTTTGGCGCGGCTTTCCCGGCGCTCTTCGCCACTTTCGCCGGCACTGCGGCGGCGCTCCCCGGCAGCGGCAAAGCTTTCACGCTGTCGGGCATCTCGTCGATCACGCTGAACTCCTCGGCCGGCCGCGCATATTCGTCCTTCTCTTTAATCAGCAGCCAGGGTTCCTGTTTTTCGCCCTTGCCCTTCATCCGCACGAGCACCCACTTGCCGTGCATCTTATGCCCGGTCAGCTCGAATTTCAGATTGCCGGCGGCCAGCGCCTTGCGCGGATCGTCCAGCGGCTTCCAGTAACCCTTGTCCCAAATGATGACCTTCCCCGCCCCGTACTGCTTGGGCGGTATCGTCCCCTCGAAATCGTTGTACGAGATCGGGTGGTCTTCCACGTGCACGGCCATGCGCTTGTCGTGCGTGTCGTAGCTCGGGCCCTTGGGCACGGCCCAACTCATCATTACGCCGTCGAGTTCCAGCCGGAAGTCGTAATGCAGCCGGCTGGCCCAATGCTTTTGAATGACGAACGTCAGCGTCTCGCCGCCCTCCTGGCCTCCTTCGGCCGGCTCGGGGGTGATCGCGAAGTTACGCTTGGCTTTATAGGTTTTCAGGGATTCGCTCATAACGCCAGCGTAGCCCCAGGCGGCCGCGCATTCTGTGCGTTGGCGAACATGTAAGCGATTGTAAAGCCCGTCAACGAGGGCGATCCGGGCCGCGTTTTCTGCTCAGTGACACGGGAATTGTCCCGGCCCTAAATCAAAACCTGAATGAGGATTTCATCATGAACAAACTTATCGCTACCCTGATCGCCGGCCTGTTTGCAACCGCAGCTTTTGCACAAGCTCCTGCCACCACCACGACCACCACCACCGCAACGCCGGCAGCAGCTGCTAAAGCGGAAGCCAAGGAAACCAAGGCCGCCGTCAAAGCCGAAGCGAAAGAAACCAAAGCTGAAATCAAGGCCGACGCAAAAACCGCCAAGGTAGAAGCCGACGCGAAGAAAGACGTCGCCGTCGCCCACGCCGAAGCCAAAGCCGACAAGGCCGACGCACACGCCAAGGCCACCAAGACCAAAGCCAAAGCACATGCCAAGGCCGCCAAGACCGAAGCAACCGACGGCGTAGCCGCACCAGTCGTTACCAAGTAAGTCTTTGTTCTGTAGGACGTAAAAAAAGCGGACCCGATTCGATTCGGGTCCGCTTTTTCCATGGGCGATCAGCTTATTGCTGAGCGACCGCTGGTGCCGTTGGCGCGCCGGCTGTACCGCCGGCGCTGTCCCAGCCACCACCCAGTGCGCGGATCAGCGCCACGGTGGTTACCGCGCGCGTGCCGCGCAGCTGCACGGCGGTGCGTTCCACCGCCGCCAGGTTGCGCTGCGCGTCCAGCAAATCGAGGTAGCTCGAACGACCGGCCGTGTACAGCTTCTGCGCCAGATCGGCGGAGCGGCGTGCCGACACCAGCGCCGCTTCCATCTGCGCCGTCTGACCGGCGAGGATACGCAGGCCGGCCAGGTTGTCTTCCACCTCGGCGAAGGCCACCAGCACGCTCTGACGATACGTACCGACCGACTCCTCCAGCGCCGCTTCGCTGCGGAGGATGTTGTTCTTGTTGCGGCCACCGTCAATGATAGGCATCGACATCAGCGCGCCAAGCACCCACGAACGGCTGCTCCACTTGAACACTTCGGCCACGGTGTCGGCCGACGAGCCGCCACCGCTCGCGCTCAACGTCAGCGCCGGGAACATGGCCGATCGGGCCACGCCGATGCGGGCGTTGGACGCCTCCATCGTGCGCTGCGCGGCGGCGATGTCCGGACGGCGTTCCAGCAGCGACGACGGCATGCCTGCCGGGATCACCGGCAGCAGCGCCGTGTCCAGCAAAGGCGAAACGCCGGCCGTGTAGCTGGCCGCCGGTTTGCCCAGCAAAACCGCCAGCGCATGCTCGGTCGTCACGCGCTGACGCTGCAGGCCGATGAACTCCGAGCGCGTCGTCGCCAGTTCGGTCTTGGCGCGCGCCAGATCGAATTCGCCGATGTCGCCCAGGTCGAAACGGCGCTGGTTGACCTTGACGTCCTCCTCACGCGTTTGCACCGTGCGGTTCAGCGTTTCCAGTTCGGCGTCGGTGGCGCGCAGACGGAAGTAAGTCTGCGCCACATCCGCTTGCACCGACAGCAGCACAGAGCGGTAGGTCGCCTCGATCGAGGCGGCATCGCTGCGGGCGGCGCTGACGTTGGACGATACGCGGCCGAACAGGTCGACCTCGTAGCTGGCCGTCAGGTTCGCGCTAAACAGTTTGCCCGGCGCGACGTCCGTGCCTTGCGGCAGGCCGAGCGACGTCGCCGACTGGCGCTGACGCTGGGCGCCGGCGTTGACGCCGACCTGCGGAATGCGGTCCGCTTCGGCCACGCCGGCGATGGCGCGGGCCTGCTTGACGCGGGCCGCCGCCACCGACAGGTTGGCGTTGGCACGCGTCGCCTCGGCGATCAGCTCATTGAGGGCTGGATCGTTGAAGGCCAGCCACCACTCGCCGCGCGGCTGCGCCTCGGCGGCCTGCGCCTGTTTCCAGGTGCTGCCGTCGGCGGCGGTTCTCACCGCCACCGAGACATCGGCGGCGGTCGGCGCTTGCGATTCCTTGAAGGCGGTGGGCACTTCCACCGCCGGCTGTTTGAATTCCGGCGCGGCGCATGCCGTCATCAGCAACGCTGCCAGTACCGGCGCCACACCTTTGGCGATCATTTGCAGCTTGTTCATATTAGTGGGTCCCTTCCAGTTTTGCCACCGCGCCGTCGCCGGCGACGGCAGGTTTTTTCTCCATGCGGATGGCCAGGTTACGCAACAGGACGTAGAACACGGGCGTCAGGAACAGGCCGAAGAAGGTCACGCCCAGCATGCCGGCGAACACCGCCACACCCATCGCATGACGCATTTCCGAACCGGCGCCGCTCGAGAACACCAGTGGCAGCACGCCCATGATGAATGCGATCGACGTCATCAGAATCGGGCGCAGACGCAGGCGGCAAGCTTCCAGCGCCGCTTCGACCACGGTGCGGCCCTGGTGTTCCAGTTCACGGGCGAATTCCACAATCAGGATCGCGTTCTTGGACGCCAACCCGACCAGCACGAACAACGCGATCTGCGTGAAGACGTTGTTGTCGCCAGCGGTCAGCTTCACGCCGATCAGCGCGCACAGAATCGACATCGGCACGATCAGGATCACGGCCAGCGGCAGGGTCCAGCTTTCGTATTGGGCGGCAAGCACCAGGAACACCAGCAGTACACACAGCGGGAACACATAAATCATCGTGTTACCGGACAGGATGTCCTGGTACACCAGTTCCGTCCATTCGTAGCCGATGCCCTTAGGCAGAACCTCTTCGACGATCTTGGTCATTTCAGCCTGCGCCTCACCCGACGACACGCCGGGAGCCGGTGCACCGTTGATTTCGGCGGCGACGAAGGCGTTGTAGCGTTGTACGCGGTCCGGGCCATAGGTGTCCTTGACGCGCATCAGCGACGACAGCGGAATCATCTCGCCTTTATCGTTACGTACCTTCAGCTGGGCGATATCCTCGGCGTGCGAACGGAACTGCTGGTCGGCCTGGACGCGCACCTGGTAGGTACGGCCGAACTGATTGAAGTCGTTCACATACAGCGAACCCAGATTGATCTGCAAGGTCTGGTAAATCGTCTGCAGCGGAATACCCAACTGCTTGGCCTTGACGCGATCGACGTCGGCGAACAATTGCGGCACGTTGATCTGGTAGCCCGAGAAAACGCCCGCCAGTTTCGGATTGGTCGCGGCTTTCGCCTGCACCGCTTGCACTGCTTTATACAGCGCGTCGTAACCCTGGTTCTCGCGATCCTGCAGCATCAGCTTGAAGCCACCGGTGGTACCGAGGCCGTTGACCGGCGGCGGTGGCAGCACCATTACGAACGCGCCTTCGATCGAGCCCATACGCTTGTTCATTTCAGCGGCGATGCCTTCGGCCGACTGCTCTTTGCCGTGACGCTTGTCGAATGCGCTCAGGCCGACGAACACGATACCGGCGTTCGGCGCGTTGGTGAAGCCGTTGATCGACAGGCCAGGGAAAGCGATCGAATTGTCGATGCCTGGAATGTCCTTGGCGATGTCCGACATCTTGCGGATCACGGCGTCGGTGCGGTCCAGCGAGGCGGCGTCAGGCAACTGCGCGAAGCCGATCAGGTACTGCTTGTCCTGCGCCGGAACGAAGCCCGGTGGCACCAGTTTGAACATGAAACCTGCCGCGACGGCCAGCACCGCGTAGACGATCAGCGAACCGCCCTTGCGCTTCAGTACACCGGTCACGCCCTTTTCATAACGATCGGAAGCGCGGTTGAAGAAGCGGTTGAACCAGCCGAAGAAACGACCGAACACCTTGTCCATGCCACGGGTCAGCGCGTCTTTCGGCGCGTCGTGCGGTTTGAGCAGCGCGGCGGCCAGGGCCGGAGCCAGGGTCAACGAGCTGAATGCCGAGATCACGGTCGAAATGGCGATGGTCAGCGCGAACTGCTTGTAGAACTGGCCGGACAGACCCGAGACGAAAGCGATCGGCACGAACACGGCGCACAGCACCAGGGCGATGGCGATAATCGGACCACTCACCTCTTTCATCGCCTGGATGGTCGCTTCGCGCGGCGCCAGGCCGTCATGGATGTTACGTTCGACGTTTTCCACCACCACGATCGCGTCATCGACCACGATACCGATGGCCAGCACAAGGCCGAACAGCGACAAGGTGTTGATCGAGAAGCCAAAGGCCAGCATCACGGCGAAGGTACCGACCACCGAGACGGGAACGGCCAGCAGCGGAATGACCGATGCGCGCCAGGTTTGCAGAAAGATGATCACCACCAGCGCCACCAGGATGATCGCTTCGACCAAAGTGTGGATCACGGAGCGGATCGACTCCCGCACGAATTGGGTCGGGTCGTATACGATGTCGTAAGCGACGCCTTCCGGGAAATCTTTCGACAGGCGTTCCATGGTCGAGCGCACGTCGGCCGACAGCTGCAAGGCGTTGGCGTTGGGTGCTTCGAAAATTGGAATCGCGGCGGCCGATTTGTTGTTCAGCAGCGAGCGCAGAGCGTACGAATTCGAGCCCATTTCCAGGCGCGCCACGTCGCGCAGACGCGTCACGGCGCCGTCGCTATTGGTCTTGACGATAATGTCGCCAAACTCTTCTTCGCTTTGCAGGCGGCCGTGCGTATTGACGGTCAGCTGGAAGTCCGCGCCCTTGCTCGGGCCCTGGCCGATCACACCAGCCGCCACTTGCACGTTCTGCTCGCGGATCGAATCGACGATGTCGCCGGCAGTCAGGTTACGCTGGGCGACCTTTTGCGGATCGAGCCAGACGCGCATCGAATAGTCGCCGGCGCCGAACAGCTGCACCTCGCCCATGCCGGGCAGGCGGGCCAGTTGGTCCTTGACGTTCAACACCGCGTAGTTACGCAGATACAGGTCGTCGTAACGGCCGTTCGGCGAGGACAGGTGGACCACCATGGTCAGGTTGGGCGACGACTTGACGGTCGTCACGCCAATCTGGCGCACCTCTTCCGGCAGACGCGGAAGCGCGCGTTGGACGCGATTCTGCACTTGCGTTTCGGCCTGCTCGACGTTGGTGCCGATCTTGAAGGTGACGGTCAGCGCCAGCGCGCCGTCCGAGGTGTTTTGCGAGGACATGTACAGCATGTTCTCGACGCCGTTGATCTGTTCCTCAAGCGGCGCGGCCACGGTTTCGGCGATGATCTTCGGATTCGCGCCCGGATACTGCGCGCGCACCACCACCGATGGCGGCACCACGTCCGGGTACTCCGAGATCGGCAGCTTGAAGATCGATATCAAGCCGGCGACGAAGATAATGATCGACAGTACAGCCGCGAAAATCGGCTTGTCGACAAAAAATCGGGAGATGTTCATATTCTTATTCCTTGGAGGTGCCGGCCTTGGTATTGGCGACGGCTACTTTTTCATCTTTTTTGGCATCGGGCTTCGACTCCGGCTTGGCCACGTTGGCCGCCAGTGGATCGGAATCCATCGGCACCACGGTCGGCGAGATCGGCGCGCCGGGACGCACGCGCTGCAGGCCGTTGACGACGATCTTGTCGCCCGCTTTCAGGCCTTCGCGCACCACGCGCAGACCATCGACTTGTGGGCCCAGCGTGACGGCGCGGTACTCGGCCTTGTTGCCGGCGCCGACCACGAACACGAACTTGCGGCTTTGATCGGTACTGACGGCGCGCTCGTTGATTAGCAGCGTAGGCTTGGCGCCGGTGGTGCCGGCCAGCTGCACGCGGGCGAACAGGCCGGGAACCAGGGTGCCGTCCTTGTTGGCCAAGGTGGCGCGCATACGCACCGAACCGCTGCGCGGATCGAGCTGGTTGTCGACGAATTCAAGCTTGCCTTCGTGCGGGAAGCCGGTTTCGTTGGCCAGGCCGATCTTGACGATGGCCGGTTCGCCCTTGTGGGCGGCGGCGCCGACGCGCAGGTAGGTATCTTCGTCGCCGTCGAAGGAGGCGTAGATGTTTTCCAGCGAGACCACGGAGGTCAGCACGGCCGACGCGTCGACCAGGTTACCGAGCGTAATTTCAGCTTTCGACACGCGGCCGTTGATCGGCGACTCGACGCGGGTGTAGGCCAGATTGAGCTTGGCCGCCTCGTACTGGGCCTGCGCGGCGCGGGCGTCGGCATCGAGCTGCTTCTGGTTCGAAGCGCGTTCGTCGTATTCGCGCTGGGCGATGGCTTTATCGGCCAGCAGTTTTTCGGCGCGGTTCAATTCCAGCTTGGCCAGTTCGGCCTTGGCGCGCGCCGAGCCGGCGGCAGCTTCGGCGCGGTTGGCTTCAGCCTGATACGGGCGCGCATCGATGACGAACAAGACGTCGCCTTTCTTGACCTGGCTGCCCGGCTTGAAGTTGATCGCGGTGATGAAGCCCCCGACGCGCGGACGGATTTGCACCTGTTCGACCGCCTCCAGGCGACCCGAGAACTCCTGGGTCTCGGTGATGGTTTTCTCGACCACGGTAGCCGCCGAAATCGGTGGCCCGCCGCCCGCCGCCGCAGGCGATTCCGTCTTGCCCGTCGCGTCGTCGCAACCAGTTAGGCCGAAAGCGGCCAGTCCCGCCAGCGCCATAGCGGCGGCCAGCGGCCGGGCTACAGCGGTGAATTGTTTAATGTTTTTCATTTTTATCCCTTTGTGCATGAAAATAATTAATAGAAATGGCGGCACCGGCTGCCTCAACGAAAATCGAGAAAACACGGTACTAGCGCCCCGCCGGCAAGCCATTGGGGACGTGACTACAGATACTGCAAATGGTTAGGGTGCTGTCCCTAGTGCGCTATGAAGCTGGCGGCGTCTCGGACCGTTCCAGGTTAGTGACAAAGCTGGCGATTTCTCCAAGGGCTGCGCATTTACACGCGCAGTCGTTGCGGGCGCCCGGATCTTGCAGAGGCTGCGGCGCCATTCTGATGACGGTGGTTTTGACACCGCACGAAATCAGCTTGGCGCCGTACTGTTCCGCCTCGTCGCGCAGGGGATCGTCCTCGGACGACAGGATTAGCGCGGGGGGCAGGTTTTTCAAACGGCTCGATTGCAGCGGCGACGCATAAGGGTGCGTGCGGTCGGCGGCGTTGGGCAGGTAGCCGCGGTAGGCCGCCGCGCAGGCGTCGGCCACGTCCAGCAGCTCCGGCGCCTGCTGCATCTCGCGCATCGAGCAGGTGGTCAGGCCCGGGTCCAGCATCGGCATGATCAGGATCTGGCCGGCCAGCGCAGGACCGCCACGGTCGCGCGACATCAGCGCGCACACCGCCGCCAGATTGGCGCCGGCCTCAATACCGGCCACCATCAGCTGCTTGCCGGTCCAGCCGATTTTGCCCTTGTTCTTTTTGGCCCAGGTCAGCACGGCGTGGGCGTCTTCCACCGCCGCCGGGAACGGGCGCACGCATGCCAGGGTATAACCGGAGGCCAGCACCGCCATGCCGGGATGGTCGTCGGCCAGGTGGCGCAGGAAGCTGTCCGCGTCTTCCAGATCGCCGCCGACGAAGCCGCCGGCGTGGAAGAACACCGTCAGCGTATCGCGCTTGGCGGCGTCGCCGCTGGTGTACAGGCGCGCAGGCAGCGGGCCTTCGGCGCCGCGCACTTCCAGGCTGCGGATCTTCAGACGATCCGACAACTCCGGCAGCGCTTCGTCCTGTGGCTTGATGGTCACTGCTGCACCGTGCCAGTCGCGTCGGCCGACATCAGCGACGTGTCGGCGCAAGCCAGCACGTCGCCGCTGGCCACTTCGGTCAGGGCACGAACGCCGCTCACTTCGGCCTTGGCCGTCTGCAAGTAGGCATCGGTATAGACGACGCCCGCCAGCGCGACCGATGTCAGCGCGATCGCAACCGTTGCAAAAATTCCGTCCCGATATTTCATGATGATTCCCTCCCAGCGTGGTGTAACAACTTGCCTCTGCCCCGGAACAGCCCATGCTTTCCTTGGTGCAGTACAGCAATCTTAAACTTGTTCTACAATCCGATAAATAGCCTAAAGTTGAATTGATTGTTCAGGATTCGGAACAATGGAGCGAATAGATGAATAAACTGCAAGCGATGGAAGTGTTCGTGAACGTGGTCGACTCCGGCGGCTTCACGCGCGCGGCCGAAATCATGCAACTGCCGAAGGCCACGGTCTCGACCCTGATCCAGTCGCTGGAGGCGTCGCTGGCGGTCAAGCTGCTGCACCGGACCACGCGCCACGTCAGCGTCACGGCCGACGGCGCCGCCTATTACGAGCGCTGCCTGCGCATTTTATCGGACGTGCGCGACGCCGAGGAATCGCTGTCGCGCACACGATTGAGCCCCAGCGGAAGGCTGCGGGTCGACGTCCCCACGGGGCTTGCCGCCAGCGTGCTGGTTCCAGCGCTACCCGACTTCTTCACCCGCTACCCGGACATCCAGATGGAGATGGGCTGCAGCGACCGCGCCGTCGATCTGGTTGAGGAAGGCGTCGACTGCGCGGTGCGGGCCGGCCAGTTGGTCGATTCGAGCCTGATCGCGCGGCGCGTCGGCATCCTGCACTTCGTCACCTGCGCGGTGCCGTCGTATCTGGACCGATACGGCCGCCCTGCCCACCCGGACGAATTGACGCGCCACCTGTGCGTTAACTATTTTTCATCGAAGACCGGTAAAATCGTCGACTGGGACTTTTCGCGCGGCGCCGAACGGGTGCAGGTCGCCCTGCCCGGCCACATCGCCCTGAACGACACCACCGCCTACACGGCGGCGGGGCTGGCGGGGCTGGGCATTGTGCAGATGCCGAATTTTTTGCTCGAGCCGCTGCTCGCCGACGGCACCTTCGAACAGGTGCTGCCGGAATGGAGCTCCGACTCGATACCGGTGCACTTGGTCTACCCGCAAAACCGCCACCTGTCGGCCAAGGTGCGGGTGTTCGTGGAATGGGTCGCCGAACTGTTCTCCAATCATCCAGGCATGCGCCTGCCGAAAGCACCACCACCGGCGGCGCGCGCCACATCCTATGAGGTAGCCCTATGACCGACTCAGTGCCCGACACCCACCGCATCGTATTCCTCGACCGCGACAGCGTCATCGCCAACGTCCGCAAGCCGTCCTTCGCGCACGAATGGAGCGAGTACCCGGCCACCAAGGCGGCCGACGCGATGCAGCGGCTGCGCGACGCGCGCGCCACCATCGCCATCACCAACAAGGTACCGCTGCGCGCCGACGACCTGGCGCAGCTGCCGGACCTGAAGATGATCGCGGTGGCCGCCACCGGCACCGACATCGTCGACCTGCAGGCCTGCCGCGAGCGCGACATCGTCGTCTCCAACATCCGCAACTACGCGGTGCACACGCTGCCCGAGCACACCTTCGCGCTGATCCTGGCGCTGCGCCGCCAGCTGGTGGCCTACCGTGAGGACATCGAAGCGGGCCTGTGGCAAAAGTCGGAGCGATTCTGCCTGTTCGGGCATCCGATCTCCGACCTGGCAGGCAGCCGTTTGGGCCTTGCAGGCTATGGCGCGCTGGGGAAATCGGTGGCGCAGATCGCCCGCGCATTCGGCATGGAGGTGGTGGTGTTCAACCGCTCGCCGGTGACGGACGAAGGCATCAAGCAGGTGTCGTGGGACGAGCTGCTGGAGACCTCGGATGTCCTCAGCCTGCACCTGCCGCTCAACGACAAGACGCGCAACATCATCTGTGCGAAGGAATTGATACGCATGAAAAGCTCGGCGCTGCTGATCAACACTGCACGCGGCGGCCTGGTGGACGAAGTGGCGCTGGCCGACGCGCTGCGCGCCGGCGTGATCGCGGGCGCCGGGTTCGACGTCCTGGTAAAGGAACCGCCGCCGCAGGACAACGTGCTGCTCAACCTGCGGCTGCCGAACTTCATCCTCACGCCGCATTCGGCATGGGCCAGTTCGCAAGCGATGCAGGTGTTGGCCGATCAACTGATCGACAACATCGAAGCATGGCAGTCCGGAACGCCCAATAACGTAATGGGCTAAAACCACGTCCCATGAAAATATCTAAGGATGCCACTTCTGATGAATCAAACTTTCACAATTTCGGTGCCGCACCTTCGCACAGACCGGCTTACGCTTCGGGAGTATCGTGTTGAAGACTTCGCGTTATTTGCAGACCATTTGTCGAATGCTGAAAGCTCAGCTCATTTAGGCTCGGCAGACCGCGCGACCGCTTGGCGTATCTTCAGTTCGCATGCTGGATTCTGGCTGCTCAGTGGGGCTGGTTGGTGGTCGATAGAGGATCGGCAAACGGGGCAGCTGGTTGGGAACGTTGGTGCTTTCTTCCGCGACGAATCAACTGTGATCGAGATGGGGTGGAATACTTATCGGGCATTCTGGGGAAAAGGCATTGCGAACGAGGCTGCCGCGGCAGTCTTGAATTATGCGTTCGAGGTGCGACGTGAGCCGAAGGTTCGGGCACTGATCGCTTCCGGGAATGAATCCTCGCGCCGCGTGGCCGAGCGCCTGGGAATGACGTACGAAATGGAAACTGAGCTGAATGGCAAGAGAATCAATAGTTACACGCGCCAGCGTACTTGAAGCTGCCGCGATCAGCGACATGCCGATTTCCGCTTTCGGCCAAAAGCAGTCCCTCAAGACAGATTTTTAGGAAGGCCTACCGATGGCAAACGATGAGCCATTTTCGACAGCGGAACTCTTTGAATATCACAAAGCAACAGGCTGTCCCGTAGTGAAGGCAAGGTCAGAGCTTCTTTTGATGGAACCTGAGTTACGGTCAAGGGTATTTAAGGCTGCGCGGGAACAATGTCCCAAGTGGGGCGGGTTACGCGACCCAATCGAAAATGACCCAGCGACGCGTGAAATGGTTAGCAACGCAGCAAAGGCGGCGGAAATGCTCGCAGCCGAGACCTCTGGGCGCGGGCGCGGCCATCGTATATGGTTGGAGCAGAAACGTCTCTTGGCTGCACAAGGAATTACCTGGTTTTCTCCAGCGGATATGAATCCTGGAATTGTCTTTGATTAATTCGCTCACGTATGACCGCTTCGGGCGACTGCTGGCGTCGCCCTTGTTCCTAAGCATCCATTTGCTCGGCCATTTCGAGAGCGTCATCGACTTCGATACCCAGATCTCGTACGGTGCTCTTGCTGTCGATGGCCAAGTTGAAGAGTGCCAAGTCCCAGGCCCTGCTGGAGATTTCCAAGCAAACGCGAATTGCCCAGATTTCCCTGACACGCAGCGGCGCTTTTTGCCCAACCAACTTGCCCTTGTTTCACGGACGTAGCTGACTAAAATCTTTCAATTGATTTGTTCCTCGCAGCGAGCACGCTGCGATGAGTCGTGCGGCCCTTCTGCCGCAAGTAGGTCCGCGATTGCATAGTAGCCATACAGAAGCGCCAGCGCATGTGGCGTCAAGCCCGCATGCGAGACCAGATCGCGCCTCGCCCCGGCATCGACCAGTGCACGCGCCGCATCGGCGTGACCGTGCCAGACCGCGTCGTGCAAGGCGCTCAGGCCATTGTAGTCACCCTGCGCGTCGATCTCGGCCGCGTGCCCATCGGCATCTGGTCTTGTCAGGACGCGCACCACCTCGGCGTGCCCGAAGTACGCCGCTTCATGCACAACCGTGGCCTTCATCGGCCCACAGGTCATTCGCGCGTCGGCGCCTGCATCGAGCAGCCTGCGCACGATCTGCGCGTGGCCCATGCGAGCGGCCATGCCGAGCGGCGTGCAATCGTCGTCCGGACCGCCCATGGCGGGCGCCCGTTGGTCAACCGGATGCCCCAATGCGATCAGGCGCTCCACGGCTGCGAGGTCGCCCTGCTTGACCGCTGCCATCAACGCCTGGTCGCGAGTCCGCGCCGCATCGCGTGCTTCGCGTGCGACGATCAAGCCAGCGATGGCGTCGAGCCCATCCTCGCGCGCCAGTTCGAGCGCATTCCGGCCGGAATGACCGCGTGAATTGGTGCGTGCGCCGCGATCGAGCAACAGGCATACGACCCCCGCGTGCTTGTGCAAGACTGCATCCATCAGCGCCGTGTGGCCGATGCTGGGCGACTGTAGATCGATGAACGCGCCGTGCGCCAGCAGCAGCGCCGCCACATCGGGGTTGCCCGATTGCGCCGCCTTGTGCAAGGCCGTGGCGCCCATGCGCGGATCGAGCGTGTGGACATCGGCTCCTTCCGTGAGCAGAAGTTCGACGATTTGCGAGTGGCCCAGACCGGCCGCGACCATCAGCGGTGAAAGACCGTCGGGGCCGCACCGGCTCACATCAGCGCCCCGGTCGATAAGCACTCGTACCGAATCGATGCTGCCGCTGCGAATCGCGGTGAAGAGATTCATGACGCCTCCAGCGCGCCGAGAAACTTGAGCAATTCGGCATTAAGACGGTCGGCCGCCTCGTGCTGGACCCAGTGGCCCACACCCTCGAGCCGCACTTGATCAATGAGGCCCGGTTGTCCGCGCCGCAGTTCGGCTAACGTGGGCGGCGTCTCGTGGAAGAATTGGCACAGCCCGTCTGCAGCTCCCCATATGTAGAGTGACGGCTGCCGAATGACGGCGCCCTTGAAGGCGGAAAGCAGGTCGAAGGAGCCTTGCGTGGCCCGGTAATGGTTCAGACCACCACGAAATCCCGTTTTTTCGAAGGCCGCGATGGTGCGCCGAACATAGGCGGGGTCGGCCCAAGCCGGCAACGCGGCCGGCGCGGGACGCAACAGGCTGCGACGTGGGTCGATCGGGTCCCAGCGCTGATCCGCCGGCGGGCTGGCGGAGGGCCAGTACAGGATGGATGGAATCGACCGCACGGCCGGCGCGAACAGCGCTTCGGCGCCAGGCTTGATCCACTCCAGCGCATAATAGCGCTCACCCAGTCCGCGCTTGCGCAAAGCTTGGTACAAGCTCGCCTCGCCACGCGGCGCAAACGGAATGCTGATGCTGACCAGCGCGCGGAAGCGGTCGGGCCGCATCAGCGCAGCGCGCTGGGCGTGGTCTGCCCCCCAGTCGTGGCCGACGACGACGGCCGTGTCGATCTTGAGGGCGTCAAGGACGCCCACCAGGTCGCCGACCGTGTACATCGATGTGTACAGAGCGGGGTCGCGCGGCGCGAAGCTCTGGCCGAAGCCGCGCATGTCGAGCGCCACCGCACGGTAACCTGCGGCCGCAACGGCCCGCATCTGGCTGCGCCAGGTGTCGGCTGTGTCGGGAAAGCCGTGACAGAACAGCACGACTGGGCCAGCGCCCTGCTCGATGACGCGGAACGATTCGCCGTCAACTTGCAGCAGGCTCTGGCGCACCGGAGAGACGCTTGTTGCCGAGGCGGCCAACGCGCCAGGCGCGATCATGCCGAGACCTGCAATCGATGCGGCGCGCAGCACGTTGCGCCTGCCCGCAAGTGGTGGCGCGCCCGCGTCGGCGTTCGGACTGTGCAGTGATTGCGCTGCCGGGGTCAAAAACGGAATCGAAATCGGAACCATGTGAGGAGCCTCTTGGTAGTGTCGATCGGTGACGGCGCTTTCTGTCACAATGTGGCTTACAAGACCAGAACGCGCCGCCTTTATTCATATTACCTTTGGTAGGTTACCATAGGTAATATGAATGCGCAGGCGAATCGTGTTGTCACGCGCAAGGACGAGCATTGACGAACAAATTACCCCGGGCCGACCGCAGGGCCCAATTGCTGAACACCGCCTACGCCATCGTGCGCGAACACGGGACCGATGCCCTCACGCTCGGCGCCTTGGCCAAAGAGGCAGGCGTGAGCAAACCGATCGCCTACAGCCATTTCGAGACTCGATCGGGCTTGCTGATCGCGCTGTACCAGGAAATCAACGAACGCCGGATGGCCGCAGTGGCGGCCGATTTGTCCAACACGCCCGCGAACCTGCCGGCAATCGCGCGCATGATGGCGGCCGCGTATATGGCCTGCCATGCGGCGTTGGGACCTGAGTGGCACGCTATCGGCGCGGCGATGCAGGGCGACGCCGCGATGCACGCCTGCCATGAGCGCATCATCGACGGCTACGTCGACTTCTTCCACGGCGCGCTCGCGCCCGTGTCATCACTAAAGAGTGAACCATTGCGCCGGCGCTGCATCGGCATCATCGGCGCAGCCGAGGCGCTGTCAGCCGCGATGGTGCGCGGACGCGTGAGTGAACGGTTGGCGGCGGCCGATCTCGAGTCCCTCATCGTCGCTGCGCTGGCGCCGGCCGCCAGCGCCGTCAGTTAGCCCAAGCTCCGCCAACCGCTAATCATCCAACCCCTTCCCGCTCAGGATATCGGGAATGGCTTTGATCACCCGCGCGGTGCGGGTCTTCGACTGCTTGGCCGATGAAAAATGCAGCAGGTAAGCCCGCCGGCGTCCCGGCGTCAACGCCTCGAAAGCGGTTTTCAGGTCCAACATCTCATCCAGCTTGGCCTGGAACTCCTCCGGCACCGAAAACTCCTCGGTCTTCTTCAACTCGACCTTCAGGCCGGACTGCTCAACCTTCGTCGCCTCCGCGATATAAGCCTTCAACACGGCTTTCAGCTTGCGGATTTCCTCGACGCTCTTAAAGCGCACCTGCCGTGCCGCCTGCACATTATCGGTCTGCTGGATCAGGATACCCTTGGCATCCTTCAGCAACGCCCCCTTGAAAAACAGCAGCGCACAATACTCCTTGAACGAGTGGATCAACACCACGTTGCGTCCGTCCAGCGTATAGCACGGCACGCCCCACTTCAAATCCTCGCCAAGGCCGCTATCGAGACAAATCGCCCGCAGCTCGCGCACCTCGTCCACCCAGTTCTTCAGCCGTTCAACATAGGCGTCGACTTTCGGATTCAGGATGTGCTCTTTCATGGCTCGCCTCTCAGTAGGTCCCGGGAAGAAGGATGTTACGGTTGATATGCTGCAGATCGCGCAGTCCGCAGAAAGCCATCGTCAGGTCGGCCTCGTTGCGGATGATGTCCAGGCATTTGCTCACGCCCTGCTCGCCCATCGCACCCAGGCCATACAGGAACGGACGTCCAATATAGACGCCTTTCGCGCCCAGCGCCACCGCCTTGATCACGTCCTGGCCGGAGCGGATGCCGCCGTCCATGTGCACCTCGATCTGCTTGCCGACCGCCTCGACGATGGCAGGCAACGCGCCGATCGACGATTGCGCGCCATCGAGCTGGCGGCCGCCGTGGTTGGAGACGATCAGCGCGTCGGCGCCACTTTCAACGGCCAGGCGCGCATCCTCCGCGTCCATGATGCCCTTGATGATCAACTTGCCGCCCCAGCGCTGCTTGATCCACTCGACATCCTTCCACGACAGGCTCAAATCGAACTGCTGGCTGGTCCACGACGACAGCGACGACATGTCCGACACCGACGTCGCGTGGCCGACGATATTGCCGAAGCTGCGGCGCTTGGTACCCAGCATGCCGAAGCACCAGCGCGGCTTGGTGGCGAGGTTGATCATGTTGGCGACGGTCAGTTTGGGCGGCGCCGACAGGCCGTTGCGCAGATCCTTGTGGCGCTGTCCCAGCACCTGCAAATCCAACGTCAACACCAGCGCCGAGCAGCGCGCGGCCTTGGCGCGGTCGATCAGGCGGTTGATGAATTCACGGTCCTTCATCACATACAACTGGAACCAGAAAGGCTTGCTGGTGTTGGCCGCGATGTCCTCGATCGAGCAGATGCTCATCGTCGACAAGGTGAACGGCACGCCAAATTTTTCGGCGGCCTTGGCGGCGAGAATTTCGCCGTCGGCGTGCTGCATGCCGGTCAGGCCGGTCGGCGCCAGGGCCACAGGCATCGTGACGTTCTGCCCGACCATGGTGCTGGCCAGGGTGCGGTTCTCCAGATTGACGGCCACCCGCTGGCGGAATTTGATTTTCGCGAAGTCTTCGTTGTTGGCGCGGTAGGTCGATTCGGTCCAGGAGCCGGCATCGGCGTAATCGTAGAACATGCGCGGAACGCGCTTCTTGGCCAGAACGCGCAGGTCTTCGATACTGGTGATGATGGTCATGCACACTCCTTGGGCGATAATCGACAAATCATCGGGCATTTTGGTGAAAATGCCAATAGGAATGTGGGGCTACAATAGCCATCCAGGCAGGATAATCAAGGAGTTGATTTTGGCGCGACCAGGCAGCAAGGGCACTACGGTGATTGTGGTGATGGCGGCGGCTTTGCTCTGCACCCTCGCCTATAAGAACATGAGCAAGGTTCCGGCGCCGCCGCCGGCAACGAAGGGCAACTGCACCCAGGAAGCCATCCGCCAGGTCGACGATCCGATGGAACGGGCGATTCTGTCCGGCCAGTGCGCCAAACAACCCGCCACGACAGGCGCCAACGCCAAATAACGGGCGCCACAAAGCAAAAAGGCCTGAAGATTTCTCTTCAGGCCCTTCTACTTACGAATTTTTGGTGCGGCTGGCAGGAATCGAACCCACGACCCCTTGGTTCGTAGCCAAGTACTCTATCCAGCTGAGCTACAGCCGCGAAAGACAACATTATAGCAGGGCAATCTCAAATCTAAAAGCTCCGGGAACAGAAATGTTCACACATTATTTCATAGCGCAGAGGCCGTGTAGCAGTGGAGGACCTGACCCCGGAGTTGAAAAGAAAAAAGGCCTGAAGATTTCTCTTCAGGCCCTTCGTCTTACGAATTTTTGGTGCGGCTGGCAGGAATCGAACCCACGACCCCTTGGTTCGTAGCCAAGTACTCTATCCAGCTGAGCTACAGCCGCGAAAGACAAGATTATAGCAGCGTTTTTCTGATTGGAGAAGCATTCCTTTTAGGAAATTCCGGTTTTGCCTCAAACCAACTATTTGTCTTTCCCTGGAACCGAGTCGCAACTATGATGAACGACTACTTTTAACCCGAGGAGACTACGATGAAACGCTTTTTGCAGACCATGGTGATGATGACGGCCTTCGCCGTGGGCAGCGCCGGCGCGGCCGACGCCGAACGCGCCAGCGCCAAAGACGCCGTGGCGATGGTGAAGAAGGTCATCGCCGATATGAAGAAACAAGGCAAGGAAAAAGTCATCCAGGAGATACAGGCGCAAAGCCCGCAATACCGCGACCGCGATCTCTACGTTTCGGTGGGCACTTTGGAAGGCGTCAACCTGGCGAATGGTAACAACGCCAAGATGGCCGGCAAGAACATCATCGACTTGAAAGACCTGGACGGCAAATTGATCACGCGCGAGCGCATCGAGATTGCCAAAACCAAGGGCTCGGGTTGGCAGGACTATAAATGGCCCGATCCGGTGACCAAGGCGGTGCAGAAAAAATCGATGTACGTCGAACGTTACGAAGACATGACCGTCGCCTGCGGCATCTATAAAGACTGATCGCAGACATCTGCGCCGCAAAGCAAAAGGGCCTGAAGATTTCTCTTCAGGCCCTTCCACTTACGAATTTTTGGTGCGGCTGGCAGGAATCGAACCCACGACCCCTTGGTTCGTAGCCAAGTACTCTATCCAGCTGAGCTACAGCCGCGTTGGCAACATTATAAAGCATTAATTTCGTTTTGCAAAGTTCGATTTTTTCTATCGTTTAGTTGGCTTGGGATGAACATCACCAAATCAACTTCTTTGCGCACAGCCATTTCATACTCTGTTGCACCTCTTTCAACCGGCGTGCCGTTCGAAAGAAGCAGCATTATAGGGACACTTTCCCGGCTTGTCCAGCCCACGCGAATCACACGCCGAATTCGGCCGCCGCCTTCGCCGACCACAACGCTTCGTTGTACGAAGGATACGGTACGCCGTAACAATCGACCTGCCCGCCCTCCCCGACAAACTTGACCCACCAGCCCTGGTCGTCGGAAACGATGCCGATATCGCCAGCCTTGCAGTGACTGGCAAGTTGCTCGTTTTGCTCCAGTACAACAATATTTACTTTACGGTGACGGACGACGGTAACCATGGCAAACCTCCCTGTTTGCGGCCTCGGCCGCTATGTAGACTGTGCCGCAGTGTATCCCAAGCACCCCGCCAGATGCACTGCAACATGGACAAAAAATCTACCTTTTCGGCCTTATTCACAGCTGTGATCTCGATCATCATCAATAAAAATTTGCATTCGATTGCGCGTTGCAGCATCATTGACCTGTCTCCTCTATTCTCCTCCAAGGAAATAGATTTAGCCCGCTCCTGTAGCGGGCTTTTTTTTTACCGTGTACGATTCGATCAGCTTTGCCTTTTCATAAGAACAGATAACAGATCATAAACAGGCCGTCCACACAGTATGAATCGAACCGACTCCGCGCCGCCCCTCCCCACCACCGATTGGTCACGCACCGCCTTGGGCGCCCGCGACGGCTGGCCGCCTTGCCTGCGCCTGACCGTCGACATCCTGCTCAATTCGCCGCTGCCGATGGTGTTGATGTGGGGACGCGAGCAAGTCATGGTCTATAACAACGCCTACGCGTCGCTGATCGGCCTGGCCAGCCTGCGCGCGCCGGGCGCCAACGTGCCGTCGATGCAGCCGGCCGCGTGGAGCTGGAACAGCGCGGCCATCCGCCAGGCCTGGGACGGCCACAGCGCCAGCTACCTCGGCAACAGCCTGCCGGTGTGGCGCAACGGCGGCGTTAGCCAGCTCGCGCTGGACCTGTATTACACGCCGATCCGCGACGACGGCGACACCGTGGCCGGCATCCTGTGCGCGCTGTCGCCATCGCAGGCAATGCAGGCCGCGCCGGCCGCAGCCGACACCCGTCCGCTGCGCCTGCTGGTGGTCGAGGACAACGCCGACGCCCGCTACCTGGTGTGCGAGACGCTGCGCGCGCTCGGCCACGAGGTGCACCCGGCCGCCTCGGGCGAGGAGGCGCTGCCGGAGTTGTCAAGACTATCGTTCGACATCCTGTTTACGGACGTCAGCCTGCCCGGCATGTCCGGGGTCGACCTGGCGCGCCGGGCGCTGCAGCAGGCGCCGGGACTGGAGCTGATGTTCGCCTCCGGCTACGGCGACGAGCTGACCCGCCACCTGGAGTTTCCGGCAAGATCGTTGCAAAAACCATACGACATCGAACAATTGCAGAGCGCACTCGACCAAATCGCCGTGCGCCTGCGCGGAAGCGCCCCGTGATAGCGCTAGAACGACCACGCGCCCGGCGGCGATAGCGTCAACCGTGCGGTGCCGGCGTTAGCAAAGCGTTACAATGAAGACACCGTAAACCGTCAAGCGTTAGCCTGGCGAACCTGCGGCCGCCACCCGGCGGCACAGGCCTCGCGGCAGCCTGAAGCGACACATGATTCTTCCCAACGAGCCCAACGACGTCCTACCCTCCGCCTCCCTGGCGGACGACGCCATGCTCATCACAGCGCAAAGCGCCCATGAGGAATTGCTGAGCGCGCGAGAGGCGCTGCGTCAAAGCCAACTCGAATTGCGCGCGCTCGCCAATTCGATGCCCCAGCTGGCGTGGATCGCCGAGCAGGACGGCACCATGATCTGGTACAACCAGCGCTGGTACGACTACACCGGCACCTCGCCCGAGCAGATGGCCGCCGGCGGCTGGCGCGACGTCTACGCCCCCGATTGCCTGGACGCGATGGTCGAGCTGTGGGAACAGTGCCGCGCCAGCGGCGCGCCGTTCGAGCTGGAGGTGCCGATCCGCAGCGCCGACGGCGAGTTCCGCTGGTTCCTCACGCGCGCCAACCCTGTGCGCGGCAGCAACGGCCTGATTTTGCGCTGGTTCGGCACCTGCACCGACGTCGACCAGGTCAAGCGGGCCCAGGAAGCGCTGCGCGACGAAACCGCCGTGCTCGAACTGGTCAACCGCACCGGCACCGCGCTGGCCTCCACCCGCGACCTGCATCCCCTGCTGCAGGAACTGACCGACGCCGCCACCAGCATCAGCGGCGCGCGCTTCGGCGCCTTCTTCCACCAGGGTTTGGACGGCGCCGGCGAGGCGGCGCTGCTGCACACGCTGTCGCGCGGCGCGCCGGCCGGCTTCGCCAGCTTCGCCGAACCGCGCGCGGCCGCCCTGCTCGGCCCCAACATGGGCGGCAAGGGCCCGGTGCGCAGCGACGACCTGCATGCCGAGGCTGGCCAGGCGCAGTCCGGCCAGCCGCAGGTGCGCAGCTACCTGGCCGTGCCGGTGGCGCTGAGCTCGGGCGCGGTGATCGGCTGCCTGTGCTTCGGCCACCCGGAACCGGACATGTTTTCCGAGCGCACCGAGCGCATCATCGGCGGCGTCGCCGCCCAGGCCGCCATCGCGATCGACAACGCCCGCCTCTACCAGGCCACCCAGCAAGCGGCCGAGGAGCGCAAGGTGCTGCTCGACAGCGAGCGCCAGGCGCGCGCCGAGGCCGAGCGCACCAGCCAGATGAAGGATGAATTCCTGGCCACCCTGTCGCACGAGCTGCGCACGCCGCTGACGGCCATCCTGGGCTGGGCCCAGGTGCTGCGCCGGGGCAGCCGCGACCAGGCCGACCTGCACCGCGGCCTGCAGACCATCGAACGCAACGCCCGCGCGCAGGCCCAGCTGATCGAGGATTTGCTCGACATGAGCAGCATCGCCTCCGGCAAGGTGCAGCTCGAAATGCTGTCGTTGTCGCCATCGGCGATCGCCGCCGCCGCCGTCGAGACGGTGCGCCCGGCCGCCCAGGCCAAGCACATCCACCTGCACGCCGAGTTCGAGGCGCTGGCCGGCATGGTCGCCGGCGACGCCAACCGCTTGCAGCAAATCATCTGGAACCTGCTGAGCAACGCCATCAAGTTCACCCCGCATGGCGGCATGGTGACGATCGGCGTGCGGCGCGAAGGCGACCAGGTCGCCATCTTCGTGCGCGACACCGGCATCGGCATCGCGCCCGGCTTCATCGCCCATGTGTTCGAACGCTTCCGCCAGGCCGACGCCACCACCACCCGCCAGCACGGCGGACTGGGACTGGGTTTATCGATCGTCAAGCATCTGGTCGAGCAGCATGGCGGCACCGTCAGCGCCGAGAGCGCCGGCGAGGGCCTGGGCGCCTGCTTCACCGTGCGCCTGCCGCGCCGCGGCGGTAAAAAAGAGGCGGCGGCCGACGCCGGCGGCGTGCGTTCTGCTGCGACGCATGATTTATCCGGCTTGCAAGTGTTGGTCGTTGACGACGAAGACGACGCCCGCGAGTTGATCAAACGCATACTTAATGACTGCAACGCCGACGTGCTGACCGCCGCCACCGCCACCGAGGCGCTCACCTTGCTCCAGCACGCGCGGCCCGACCTGATGGTCAGCGACCTGGGCATGCCGGAGGTCGACGGCTACGGCCTGCTCGACCGTATCCGCGCGCTGGGCCCGGCGCACGGCGGCAATCTCCCGGCCATCGCGCTGACCGCGTTCGCGCGCTCGGAGGACCGGGTGCGCGCCCTGTCGAGCGGCTTCATGGCCCACATCTCCAAGCCCGTCGAACCGAGCGAGCTCATCTCAAAAGTGGCGGCCATGGGCGCCGCGCACCGCCACGCGTGATATCCTCTGGTCAACAAGGGAAGAACGACAATGGCATGCGATAAACAGACGTAACCATTATTGCCACACAGTACATATTCCCTCCTACTTTGAGACGCGGCACTGTCCTACAAGCAATTTGCTGGAGGCTTGTTACACTACAAAAATTCGCGGGAAAAGGGTACAATAATTTCCATGCGGCAATAAGTTACAGATGTGTGCGCCGCAGCACATCGGTTTGCTATATTATCGATTTATTATGGGCGTTTTCCCGGCCATTCCGGCCGTTTTAAGAGACAGACAGAGACAAATATGCCGAGCCGAGACGAAATTCTGCACGCCAAGATCCTGGTGGTGGATGACAGTGCCGACAACGTCGACCTGATGCTGGAGATCCTGCGCGAAGCCGGTTATACCAATGTCGCGTCGACGATGCTGCCAGAACAGGTGTGCCCGATGCACCGCCAGCAGTGCTACGACTTGATTTTGCTCGATCTGCAAATGCCGGGGCTCAATGGTTTCCAGGTCATGAAGGGCTTGAAGGAAATCGAACAGGGCGGCTACCTGCCGGTGCTGGCCCTGACCGCCCAACCGAGTTTCAAGATCGCCGCGCTGGAAGCGGGCGCGCGCGACTTCATCAGCAAACCGTTCGACCTGCTCGAGGTGCACAAGCGCATCCATAACATGCTGGAGGTGCGCCTGCTCTACAAGGAACTGGCGCAGTACAGCCGCCAGCAGCAGGAATTGGCGCTGCACGATCCGCTCACGGGCCTGCCCAACCGCCGCCTGCTCGAAGACCGCATCGCCACCGTGCTGCAACACGCGACGCGCCAGCAGAACAAGGCCGCCGTCATGTACCTGGACCTCGACGGTTTTAAAGCCATCAACGACACCCACGGCCACGCCACCGGCGACGACATCCTCAAAATGGTGGCGCAGCGCCTGGTCGGCTGCGCCCGCAAGGAAGACACGGTGGCCCGCGTCGGCGGCGACGAGTTCGTCATCGTCATGGGCAATATCGCGCACCTGGGCGACACGCAGGAGCCGGCGAGCAAGCTGATCGAGGCGGTCTCCGAACCCTACCTCATCAACGGCCTGACCCTGCAGCTGTCGACCAGCATCGGCATCGGCATCTTCCCGGACGACGCCGACGCGGTCGCCTCGGTGATCGCCATGGCCGACGCCGCGCTGTACGAGGCCAAGCGCTCGGGCAAGAACCGCAGTTGCACCGCGCAGACGCTGCGCAACCAGCCGACAAGGCAACACGTCAGGTCGCCGGCGCCGGCCTGAAAGCCGGGCAAGAAAAAAAAGGGCGGCTGAGATAGCCGCCCTTCTTCTTTTGTCGAGGACAAACGCTTAGTGCGCGGCGGCCTTTTGCTTGCCGCCTTTGTTGTTCTCTTCGACTTTGCCGGCGTTCTGATGGTCGGCCTTGGCGTTGACCATATCCGGAGGGACCTCGATGCGCGTGATGCCCGAATCAACCGACACCGGATCGCTGGCCGGGAACGTCATTTCGATGCCGCCATCGAGCAGCGTTTCCTTGGCCTGCTCTTCCGGCGTTTCCTGCTCGTGATCGGCCAGGGTGGCGATGGCTTGCGCCCACTTGACGAACTCCAGCTTGGACAGGTCGCGCACGCTGTGCACGTCGAAGGCCTGGGCCAGCGCCTTGGCGTCCTTGGGGCTGATGCCGCGCAGGGCGCTCACCGGCGCTTCGGCCAAGGCCCGGAAACTCAGCCCTACATATTCCTTGTCGACGATGGTATCGATATTCATGATGTTTTCCTTTAGTGGGGGTTACAACTGCACTGTGACAGCCGCGCCACGGCGGGTCTGTGCGGAATCAAACATTGGCGTCGCCAGGCGCAAGGACCGGTTCGATTGCCGGTTGAGGTTTTGACATTCATATAGGCAATTGCTATGATCCCCAGGTGCTTCTCTGGCTGCATCTACGCCGCGAAGATTTCGCAGTATCAGCATGAGCAGAGACCCCGTGCCTAAAATAGAAAAACCAAAGATCCTGGTCGTCAATGACGACGCGAACAGCTTGTTCGCGTTGACTAGCTTGCTTGCCCAGTGGGCCGAGCAGGAATCCTATGAAGTGCTGGCGGCGCGTTCCGGACAGGAGGCGCTGCGGCAGGTGCTGATGCACGATTTCGCCGTCATTCTGCTCGACGTCAACATGCCCGGCATGGACGGCTTCGAGACGGCCGAGGCGATCCACCAGCGCGCGCGCTCGGCCGACATCCCGATCATCTTCATCACCGCCTTCCTCGCCGACGAGCTGGACCGTTTGAAGGCCTACCAGCGCGGCGCCGTCGACTTCCTGTTCACGCCGGTGATTCCGCAGATCCTGTACGCCAAGATCGCCGTGTTCGTCGCGCTGGCGGTCAAGAACGAGGAATTGAAGAAGCAGGCGCGCCAGTTGAGCCAGCGCACCACCGAACTGACCGCCACCAATAAACGGCTGACGCGCGAGATCGAGGACCGCCAGGTAGCCGAGCGGCAAAACCACGCCAAGGACGAGTTCCTGGCGATGCTGGGCCACGAACTGCGCAATCCGCTTAGCGCCATCAGCAGCGCCGCCTCGCTGATCGGCCTGCCGGGGGTGTCCACCGACGGCGTGCAGCGCGCCAAGAAAATCATCCAGCGCCAGAGCCAGCACCTGGGCCGCATCGTCGACGACCTGCTCGACCTGTCGCGCGCCATGTCCGGCAAGATTTTGCTCAACCGGGCGCCGCTGGACCTGTCGGCGCTGGTCGCGCACACGCTCGAAACCTTCCGCGCCACCGGCCGCAGCGGCGACTACCAGCTGATTCAGGACCTCGACCCCGGCTGGATCGACGGCGACCCGACCCGGCTGGAGCAGATCGCCAGCAACCTGATCGACAACGCCCTGAAATACACGCCGCCCGGCGGCCGCATCGAAGTGCGCACCTGGACCGAGAACGACGACGTCGTGCTCAGCGTACGCGACACCGGCGTCGGCATCTCGGCCGACCTGCTGCCGCACGTGTTTGACGTCTTCGTCCAGGGCTCGAGCACCCTCGACCGCGCGCAGGGCGGCCTGGGCATCGGCCTGTCGCTGGTGCGCCGCTTGACCGAACTGCACGGCGGCAGCATCGAGGCGGAAAGCAAGGGCCCGGGCGGCGGCAGCACCTTCACGCTCAGGATGCCGCGCATCGAGCACCAGGTCGCCCCCGCGCCGACGCCGGCGCCGGCCGCGCAGGAGCACGAGCAAGGCAAGCCGAGCGTGCTGCTGATCGAGGACAACGAGGACGGCCGCGAAATGATGGCCATGATGCTCAGCTGCTACGGCTACGAGGTGCAGTACGCCGAGGACGGCCTGCGCGGGCTGGAGGTGGCGGCGCGCTTCCGGCCGGACCTGGCGCTGGTCGACATCGGCCTGCCCGGCATCGACGGCTACGAGGTGGCGCGCCGGTTGCGCGCCGACCCGGCCACGCGCGACATCAAGCTGATCGCGCTGACCGGCTACGGCCTGGCCGAGGACCTGCGGCGGGTGCTCGACGCCGGCTTCGACCGCCATCTGGTCAAGCCGGTCGATATCGACCACCTGATGGAAGTGATCGGCAGTTGCACCGAATTGCCGGTCAAATAAGCCGGTCGAATAATCGGAGAAAAAGCGCCGTGGCTGCGGCGCCACGGTGCGCCACACTTTGCGAAGCTCGGGTATCATCCGAACACGATAAGTCTGCCGGAAAAAAAGCGGTTACCCACCGCAACTCCGGTCCGCTAACATCACTTCAGAGAAAACCATGTCCTTACCGGCTCCACAAGAACATCAGGACGCGCTGCGCAGCGCGGATTTGAGCGAACTGCTCGGCCACGTACATACGTGTTGGGATAACGAAAGGCGCTCGCTGTCGCGCCAGCTGCACGACAGCCTGGGCTCGTCGCTGACGGCGCTCACCATGCATCTGGGCCTGCTGATGCAGAAGATGCCGCAGGAGCCAGCGCTGCAGGACCGCGCCGCGCACATGAAGCAGCTGCTGATGCAGATCGTCGAGACCAACCGCCAGATGCAGCTCAAACTATGGAACGACAAGCTGGAGTTCCTCGGCGTGCGCGTGGCCCTGGGCGAGCTGGTCGAGCAGTTCGGCGAGCAGCAAAAGATCACGGCCCGCTGCAGCCTGCCCGATGACGAGCTCGATTGTCCGCGCAGCCACGGCATCGTGCTGCTGCACACCCTGGAGGAAGCGCTGCGCAACATCGCCACCCACGCCAGCGCCACCGAGGTGGACGTGATTGTCGACGACAACGAGGACGAGGTGATGTTGACTGTCAAGGACAACGGCGTGGGCCTGGGCGGTCCGGCGTCGGCCGCGCCGGGTCAGGTCAAGGGCAAGTTCGGCCTGCGCATGGCGCGCGAGCGCGCCGCGTATCTGGGCGGCACCTTGACCTTGGCGGGAGGCGTCAACGGCGGCGTCGCGTTGACGATGATTTTGCCGAAGCCCGTGAACGCGATGTAAGGCCAGCGGCGGACCGCCGTCCTGAACAACATCTAAACCACGTAGGGCGGATTAGCGAAGCGTAATCCGCCAATGCGTGCGTTGCCAGCGGCTCATAGATGGCGGATTACGGCGTTCCGCCTAATCCGCCCTACGTGTCTCCAAGGTCTCTCAAACAGCAGTGACCAGGCTCAATGCAACTTGACCAACGGCGTGCTGCGCTTGATCAGGAAGCGCGCCAGCGCCAGCGCCCCGGTGCGTATCGTCCCCAGCACCGCCTGGTGGTGCATCAGATGCAAACTGGTGTACATCAACCGCGCGACGAAACCGTCGACAAACCAGCTCAATCCCTTCAGCGATCCCATCAAGCTCCCCACCGACGTGGTCTGTCCGAACGACACCAGCGAGCCATAATCGCGGTACACATACGGGTGGCTTTGCGGCGGCTTGCCCTTCTGCTGGCGCAGGAAGGTGGTCAGCAGATAATCCGCCTGCTGGTGCGCGGCCTGCGCGCGCGGCGGCACCAGCTTGCCGTCCGGCCCGGCACACGCGGCGCAATCACCCAGCGCGTAAATATAATCGAAGCCCTTGACGGCCAAATCAGGACCGACATCGATCTGCCCCGATTTCACCGTCGGCAGCCCCAAGCCCTTGAGGAAATCGGGCGCCTTGATGCCGGCCGCCCACACCACGATCTGCGCCGGATAGGACACCTCCCCGGCGCTGACCTGCATGGCGGAAATCGCCGTCACCCGGGTATTGGTGACCACGGTGACCGCGCGCTGATGCAGCAGTTCCAGCGCGGCCGTCGATACCTTCTCCGGCAGCGGCGCCAGGATGCGCGGCGCGCCCTCGATCAAGGTGATGCGCACGTCGCGCTCGGCCTGCAACTGGCGGAAGCCATAGGCCGCGTACACGCCGCTGGCTTCGCGCAATTCCGCCGCCAGCTCGACGCCGGTGGCGCCGCCGCCGATGATGACGACATCGATGCCGGCATCGGGCTGCGCGCTCTTTTTCAGCGACGCCAGGGTCAGTAGCTTGAGCAAGGTGAGGCGGAAGCGCTCGGCGTCCTCGGTGGCGTTGAGGGAAATAGTATGTTCGGCCGCGCCCGGCACGCCGAAATAATTGGAGGTGCTGCCGACCGCCAGCACCAGCGAGTCGAAGCGGATCTGCCGCTCGGGCAGGATCAGTTCGTTCGTCGGTTCGACGCCGCGTATCGCGCCGACCGTCACCAGCCGCTGCGCGGCGTCGAGCGCCACCATTGGCCCATAGGCAAACGTAAAGCCATTGTCGTGCGCCAGCATCTGGTAGGACAACCCTTCCTGATGCACGTCCAGGGTGCCGGCCGCCACCTCGTGCAGCGACGGCTTCCAGATATGGTAGAGCCGGCTATCGACCAGCATCACCGCTTCCGGACCCAGCTTGCGCCCCAGTTTGCAGGCGAGTTCAAGCCCGCCCGCGCCGCCGCCTACAATGACTATTTTGCTATGCAAATGTTTCTCCTGTGGCGGCGGCCTGCACCGCATTGTGGTCTTAATGGGCGCGCTTAACGGTCGCGGCCGTTTCCGTTGCCGTTGCCGTTGCCATGGCCGTTGCCATGCCCCTTGTGGTCTTTGTCCTTGTGCTTGTTTTTGCCGTGGTCGTCGTCGCGGCGGTCATCACGTCGGTCGTCGCGACGGTCGTCGTGGCGGTCGCCGCCACCATGGCGGCTACGATATACCGGCGCATACTGATTGTTATACCAGCTATCTTGAACAAAATACACTGGTTGGCCGCAGGCGTTGTAAGCGCCGCAGTGCTTGGACCACTTCTTGGCGTGGCCCGGCGGCACGCGCAGATAGATCGGCGCGCGCTCCACATAGTGCGTCGGACGCTGAATAATCAGCGGTTCGCGATAAATCACTTGCGGCTGCGGATAGTCACCGATGTCGATGCGGCCGTAAAATCCCGGCTGGCCGATGCTGACCGAGACGTTGGTGCTGCCGGCGAAGGCGCTCGCGGCGGACAAAGCCAGCAAGCTGGCCGCAATGAGTTTGGCTTTCATGATGTGCCCCATATTGTTATTTATTGTTGAGCGAAGTTGCTCAAGGAACATAATAACAAGTCTGGAGCACTATTTCCGTTCGTTAGCGAACATACGCTTTTGCAAGTTTGCCTTAGAGGCAAGAGCGAAAGTACCCCGCCAGCGGCGCCGGCTTAGCGCAACTCGGCGTCCAGCTGGCGGATCGCCGTCTGCGCCTGCGTGATGACGCGGTCGGCGATGCGCTGGCGCATGCCGGGCACGCGCGCGGCGGCCTCCGCCTCCAGCAACAGCGGTGTCAGCAATTGCAGCGCGGACTCGTGGAAACCCTGCGCGACCAGGTTCAGTTGGTCGTTGAACGATTGCTCGGCCGCCTGCAACTGCTTGCGCAACTCCTGCTCGAACGCGGCGCGCTTGTCGCGAATCTCGGTGCGCTTGCGCTTGCCGCCATCGGTGAACCACTTGAAAGCCCCCGCCAGCAGCACCGCGCCGCCGACGAACGGCGCCGCCGGCGCCACCACCGGCAACACGACCGCCGCGCCGATCAGATAGGCCGCGGTGCCGGTGCCGGCCGCGACCACCGCCCCGCTCATCAAGGTGACGTTGGCCGCCGTGTCGACCTTGTTGACCAGGCGCGTGCCGATGCGCAGGCGCGGCATCAGCTTGGCCAGGGTCGAATGGTGCTGCCGCTGGAACACCGACGACTGGTTGAGCCGCATCGCCGACTGGAACAGGCGCAAGTCCTCCTGCATCAAATGCAGAGACTGCTCCTTGCGGCGCACGATGCGATCCAGGCGCCGCTCCATCTCCTGCCCGAACTGCTGGCGGCCAATGCTGGCCCAGACCTCCTCCTCTTTCCACTGATCGGTGTTGAGGCGGTCGCCGATGGCCAGCTCGATGGCGTTGCCGGCGTCGTGCACCGCGTCGTCGATCTCCTCGGCCAGCAGGCGGCGCTCATGGGCGATGCGCTGGTCGACCAAGGTCAGCCGTTGCAGAACCTGGTTCTTCAGGTCGTTGGCCGCGCTGACCAGGGTGGCGGCGGTGGCCTCCCCCATCGACAGCAGCCGTGCCTGGTCCAGGTAGGCGCTGATGTCGTGCGTGATCGACGCGGTGGTGCTGCCGACCAGTTGCCGTAGCTGGTCGTGGTCGATGTCGCCGGACTGGAAATTGCGCGCGTGCTCGACCAGTTCCGGCTGGCCCGCGTTGCGGCCGAACTCGGCGACGGTATCGGCCAGCGAGCGCCCGCGCACCAGGCGCCGCGCCTGCTCGCCGAGGTTGGCAAGCAGGCCGCGCTGCTCGACGATCGGCAACTTCTGCACGTCGTCCGGCGACAGGCGCACCGACAGCGCCTTGGCCAGCCGCTGCGCCAGCGCCCGGGCGTCGCCGCCGTGCAAGGCCAGCAGCGGGATGGTCATGCCGAGCGCGTTCTCGCGCGCGGCCTGGTCGATGCCGGCGCAGCTGCGCGCCAGCGCGTTGAAGGCCCAGTCGACGTCGATGCCCGATTCGATGGCGTTGAGCACCAGCGCGGTGAACACGGCCGAGGATTTGCCGTCGCCGGCGATGTCGGTGACGGCGGCGAACTGCGCCAGGGTGAGGCTGCCTTCGTTGCCGGCGATCGCGCCGACCGCGCGCGCGTATGCCGAGCTGAAGCTTTGGTCCGACGACAGATGCTCGTCCAGCGAGCGGACGGTCACGACGTGGGCGGTCGGTGGAGTACCGTGGTGACTATTCACACTTGCTCCGATTCATAAAATTACCTAGCTGCGATTTTAACTGAAGCGCAGCTGCCACGTGGTCACGTACGGCCACGTACGCGGCCCTAGCCGGCCCCGGTCGCCAGGAAAAGGGTTTCCTTGATCTCTTCCATCACCACATAGCTCTTGGACTGCGCCGCGCCGGGCAGGCTGAGCAGCATATCGCCGAGCAGCTTGCGGTATTCGGCCATCTCGTGGATGCGCGCCTTGATCAGGTAATCGAAGTCGCCCGACACCAGATGGCACTCCTGCACTTCCGGGATGCGCAAGACCTCGCGCCGGAACTGCTCGAACACCGGGCCGGATTTCTGGTTCAAGGTGATCTCGACGAACACCAGCAGCTTGGCGCCCAGCGCCGGCGGATCGATGCGCGCGTGGTAGCCGGTGATGACGCCGTCGCGCTCCATGCGCTTGACGCGCTCGATGGCCGGCGTGATCGACAGCCCCACCTGCTCGCTCAAATCCTTCATCGAGATGCGGCCGTCGCTTTGCAGGATGTGCAGGATCTTGCGGTCGAGCTTGTCCAGGGCGCGGACCGATTCCTTTTGAATTCGCATGATAATCCACTAAATAATCGAATTTATACGGTAACAAATGCTAGCGAGACGAGCATACCATAGTGGAATATCTGGCTAACATAAATAATAGGGGTTCGCATGCGCGTTGTCATTCTTGGTAGCGGTGTTATCGGCGTCACGAGCGCCTATTATTTGGCCCAGGCCGGCCACGACGTGACCGTGCTCGACCGTCAACCCGGCCCCGCTCTGGAAACCAGTTTCGCCAACGCCGGCCAGATTTCGCCCGGCTACGCCTCGCCGTGGGCCGCGCCCGGCATCCCCCTCAAGGCGATGAAATGGATGCTGCAACGCCACGCGCCGCTCTCGATCACGCCCGACGGCTCCCTGTTCCAACTGCAGTGGATGTGGCAGATGCTGCAGAACTGCACCACCGAGCGCTACGCAGTCAACAAGGAACGCATGGTGCGCCTGGCCGAGTACAGCCGCGACTGCTTCAAGACCCTGCGCGCGGCCACCGGCATCGAATACGAAGGCCGCCAGCAAGGCACGACGCAGCTGTTCCGCACCCTGAAGCAGCTCGACGACGCCGCCAAGGACATCGCCGTGCTCAAGGACACCGGCGTCGCCTATGAACTGCTGAGCCGCGAGCAACTGGCCGGCGCCGAGCCGGGCCTGGATCAGAACAAGCTGGTCGGCGGCTTGCGCCTTCCCAACGACGAGACCGGCGACTGCCAGTTGTTCACCACCCGGCTGACGGCGATGGCCGAAAAGCTGGGCGTCAACTTCCGCTACGGCGTCGATATCACCGGGCTGATCACTTCGGGCGACGACATCAAGGGCGTGCGCTGCGGCGCCGAAGTCGTGACCGCCGACTCGTACGTGGTCGCGCTCGGTTCGTATTCGACCAGCCTGCTCAAGAACCTGGTCAGCATCCCGGTCTATCCGCTCAAGGGCTATTCGATCACGGTGCCGATCGTGAACGCGGCCGCCGCGCCGGTGTCGACCATCCTGGACGAGACCTACAAGATCGCCGTGACGCGCTTCGACGACCGCATCCGCGTCGGCGGCATGGCCGAGATCGCCGGCTTCGACACGCGCCTCAATCCGCGCCGCCGCGAGACGCTGGAGATGGTGGTTAACGACTTGTTCCCTGGCGCCGGCAACACGGCCTCGGCCAGCTTCTGGACCGGCTTGCGGCCGATGACGCCGGACGGCACGCCCATCGTCGGCCGCACCGCGCTGCGCAACCTGTTCATCAACACCGGCCACGGCACGCTGGGGTGGACCATGTCGTGCGGCTCGGCGCAGCTGCTGTCCGATATCATTTCGGCACGCCGTCCGGCGATTCTGGCCGATGATTTGTCGGTGGCACGGTACAGTGGCGCCGTGGCGCCGCGCCAGCCTCGGTTGGCGAGCGCTTAACGCGGGCCTCTCCCCTCTTTGCAGGCGCTCTTTGCGGCGCATGCATGGCGGATTACGCGCTTCGCGCTAATCCGCCCTACGTGTCTCCGTGGTCATGCGACATCCCCGTTCGTCGCCGGTCGCCTCCTTCTGCACGTCGCCACTGTCGCATCCCCGCCTCTATCGCACCCGGAACCCACAACATCGTCATCATGGCGTTGAGAATGGGCCGTAGCGTGCGTATAATTTTAATCATGAACAAACTTGAAGCATTCGGCCATATTGCGGCCCTGGCCATCCGTGGCGAACTGGTGTTCCCCACCAGCGTAAACGCGGCGCTCCGCGTTCAATTGGCATTGGACGATCCGGAATGCCCGGTCGACAAGGCGATCGGCCTGGTGCTGGCCGAACCGCTGCTGGCCGCGCGCACCGTCGCCATCGCCAACTCGGCGATGTTCAACCGCTCCGGCGCACCCGTGATTACCAACGTTCGCGGCGCGATCATGCGGATCGGTTACCAGAACCTGTTCGCGCTGGCCGCCGCCATGGTGGTGCGCCAGTTCGGCAGCAAGATCACCGATCCCAAACTGCGCGCCAAGGCCGAGGCGCTGTGGGACCACACCATCGCCGTCTCCGCGCTGGCGCGCCTGATCGCGCGCCACGTCACCGGCGTCAACGAGGACACCGCGCTGTTCGCCGGCATCGTCCATGAGGTGGGCGGCTTCTACCTGCTGTCGCGCGCCGACGAATTCCCCGGCCTGCTCGAGGAAGACCCGGAGAACTGGCACTCGGCCAGCGAGGAAATCATCACACGCGAAGTGATGCGCAAGCTGTGCATCCCGGAGCCGGTGGCCGACGCCATCGAAGGCCTGCGCGACAGCTTCATGTCGATCCCGCCGGACTCGCTGCTCGACACGCTGCTGCTGGCCAACCACCTGACGCCGGTGCGCTCGCCGCTGCAGGAGCCGCAGCGCGAGCTGCCGCCGCACTCCGACTCGGCGATCGACCTGTTCATCGACGAGGACAAACTGGCGGAGATGCTGAAGGAAGCGGCCAACGACGCCGCCGAAATGAACGCCGCGCTGCTGGTCTGAGCGCCACCGGGCCGGCGTGTCGCGGTCGCGCGCCCGGCCCTCCCCATGGAGATGATGCATGCAGACTGCCCCCCCGTCCTACGGGTCGGACCAATCCGGCCTGGTCTGCGGCTATGTATTCGGCCGCGAGGCCGACGGCACGGGCCGGCCGCTGGACACCGAAGAAGCGCGCGTATGGCTGAAGAACCGCGCCCACCATCCGACCGAATTCATCTGGCTGCACTACAACCTGGCCAACACCGCCAGCGAGAAATGGCTGCACGAGCACACCGCGCTGCCCGAGGAATTCTACGAGAGCCTGCATGAAGGCCCGCGCTCGACCCGCATCGAACTGGCCGACAACACCCTGATCGCCGTCGTCAACGACGTGCTGCACGACTTCACGTTCGAACCGTCCGACATCTCGACCCTGTGGCTGAGCGTCGACAAGCAGGTCGTCATCAGCGCGCGGCGCAAGCCGCTCAAGGCGGTCGACGTGCTGCGCAACGCGGTGCGCACAGGCGAGCCGATCCGCTCGTCGGTCGAGCTGCTGATCCACCTACTGCGCGACCAGGCCGACGCCCTGATCAAGATCGTGCGCGACGCCATCGCCACCGTCGACAGCATCGAGGACAATCTGCTGGCAGGCAAGCTCAACACCAAACGCGCCAGCCTGGGCCATTTGCGGCGCGTGCTGGTGCGCTTGCAGCGCCTGCTGGCGCCGGAACCGGCCGCGCTGTTCCGGCTGTTGCAAAGGCCGCCGTCGTGGGTGGCAGAGATCGACGCCCAGGAGCTGCGCCAGTCGACCGAGGAATTCTCGATGGTGCTGGCCGACATGGCCTCGCTGCAGGAGCGCATCAAGCTGATCCAGGAAGAGATCGCCGCCCTGGTCAACGAGGGCAACAACCACAGCCTGTTCGTGCTGACGGTGGTCACGGTGCTGGCCCTGCCGATCAACATCATCGCCGGCCTGTTTGGCATGAACGTCGGCGGCGTCCCGCTGGCCGACGCCGCCCACGGCTTCTGGGTGGTGGTGGCGATCGTCGCCAGCTTCACCGTCATCGCCGGCTTCCTGGCGTTCCGCCGCCAGCGTGACGTTCGTTAAGGAGTTTTTCATGCACGGTCCGTCGCCCGACAATCCGCATCCGATGGCAGGCTTTCCGCAGGTCTGCTATCTGAAGAACATCGTCACCAATCCCAACATCGTCGTCGGCGACTACACCTACTACGACGATCCGGAGGACACCGGCAACTTCGAGCGCAACGTGCTGTACCACTTCCCCTTCATCGGGGACAAGCTGGTCATCGGCAAGTTCTGCGCGCTGGCGCGCGGCGTCAAGTTCATCATGAACGGCGCCAACCACAAGCTGTCGGGCATCTCGACCTACCCGTTCCAGATCTTCGGCAACGGCTGGGAGAAGGTCATGCCGGCCGAGGGCGAGCTGCCCTACAAGGGCGACACCGTGATCGGCAACGACGTCTGGATCGGCTACGACGTGCTGATCATGCCGGGCGTGACCATCGGCGACGGCGCCATCGTCTCGTCGCGGGCGACGGTGGTGGCCGACGTGCCGCCTTACACGGTGGTCGGCGGCAATCCGGCCAAGGTGATCAAGGAGCGCTTCCCTGCCGGCGTGGCGGCGTCGTTGCAAGCCATCGCCTGGTGGGATTGGCCGGTGGAGCACATCACCGAGCACCTGCCGCTCATCGCCGGCGGCGACGTGGCGGCGCTGGAGCGGGTCCGGCCTCGCCCCTGAGCACGTACAGGCGGCGGATGCCGAGCGCGGTGAAGACCAGGCCCAGCGCCAGCGAAATCAGATTGTCGCGGCGATGCGCGGCGCGCACGGCGTCGAAGGCCGTAACATCCTTGCCGCCGACGGCGACGCCGAAGGTGGTGTAGAAAAAGCCGGGCAGGAAGCCGGGGCGCGTGGTCTGGCGCGGATCGAAGCGGACGGTGACCGGATAGAGCAAGGTGGCGTCGCGCACTGCCGCGCGCATGCGGCCGTCGCCGTCGCCCTTTTCCAGCAGCGCGAATTGGCGCGTGTCGCCGGCCACGGTGTAGTACAGCGCGCCCCTGCTGGTGTAGCTCCAGGTCACGCGGCCGGTCACGGATTCAAGGCGTTCGGCCGTGGGGAAGCGCCACTCCAGCGCGCCAAAGACCAGCATCAAGCCGATCCCGAGCAGCAGAAAAAAATAGCCGCCTCGGCGGTCCTGGTACCACTTTCTCATGATGCGTCGTTAGTGTTGTGATGAGCGCCATCATACATGGGGGCCGGTGTCCGAGGGCGCCAAAGGAAGGGCATCCTTCAACCCGGCATGCCTTTGTGACGACGCACGCGCCGTCGCTTAGGGGTCGTACCCAACGGGTACGACCCCGCATGGCCCTGCGGGTTCGCTAGCGCAGATAAATAAACATTTTAGTTTACTTAATGGCTGAGACCGCTTACATTATCGTTAATGCAAACCGACCCACGCCCCATGAAAACACCGCTACTGATTAGCGCCGCCTGCCTGCTGGCCCTGCTCTCCACCATCGGCGCCGCGCTGCCCTACCCGATCCTGCCGCCGCTGTTCGCCGCCGGCGTCACAAACGATCTAAACAGTTTCCTCGGTTTGCCGCCCAAGCTGCTGTTCGGCCTGGCGCTGATGATCAACCCGGTCGGCCTGCTGATCGGCTCCGCCCTGCTCGGGCCGATGTCCGACCGCTACGGCCGCCGCCCGGTGCTGCTGGTCACCCTGTATGGCGCCGCCCTCGGCCACGCCATCACCGCCCTGGCGCTGCTGTTCGAATCGTACCCGCTGTTCATCGCCGCCCGCCTCTTCACCGGTCTGCTCGAAGGCAACGGCTCGGTCGCGCGCGCCATGCTGGCCGACCGCCTCGAGGGCGACCTGCGCCGCAAAGCGCTGTCGTGGCTCAACGGCGCCTTCTACATGGGCTGGCTGGCCGGCCCGCTGCTGGCCGGTTTCACCCTGGTGTGGGGCATCACGGTACCGTTCTGGATCGCCGTCGCGCTGCTGCTGATGACAGCCGTGCTGGTGGCCATCGCGCTGCCGTCCGAAGCCCCGTCGGACGCCACTACCTCGTGGTGGCAGGTGGCGCGCGACCGCCACGCGCTCAACCTGCTGCGCGAGCCCGACCTGCGCAACCTGTTCATCGTCACCCTGGCCTACACCAGCGGCGTGACGGCCTTCTACGAATTCTATCCGCTGTGGCTGGTGGAAGTGCCCGGCTACGGCTCGCAAGGCATCGCCTGGACCACGGCCGCCATGTGCGCCGTCATGACCGCCACCACCATCTTCGCCGGCCGCCCATTCAAAGGCGAACCGCTGCTGCGGGCACGCCGCTTCGCCTTCGTCACGGCCGGTTTGATCGCCCTGCTCGCCGCCAGCAACGCCAACGTCGGCATCGCTGCGATCGTGCTGTTCGGCATTCCTCACTCGTTCTACAACGGCATCGTGCCCACCTGGTGCGCGGAACGCTTCGGCGTCCACGGCCAGGGCGCGGTGATGGGATTGATCTCGACCACCTTCTGCCTGGCGAACATCCTGATGGCGCTGATCGGCGCGGTGCTGACCCTGATCGACACGCGCCTGATCCTGCTGCTGGGCGCGGCGTTGACCACGTGGTCGGCGTGGCGCATGGGCGGCTGGCACGCCAGCATGCGCAGTAAGGATAAGGACAACGACCACGATGGTCTCAAGGGAGCGCTGCCATGAACACCGCCGAACAGACGCTCTTCCTGATCAAGACGCGCGGTCCGCAAACGGCGCAGCAGCTCGCCGCATTGCTGGACCTGACGTCGATGGGCGCGCGCCGGCAGCTCGAGGCGTGGCAGGAAAAAGGCATGCTGACCTACGAGGAAGTGGCCGACAAGCGCGGCAGGCCTTCGCGCCGCTGGTTATTGACCGAGGCCGGCCACGCGCGCTTTCCCGACCGTCACGCCGACCTGACGGTGCAGCTGATCGACCAGGTGCGCGGCCTGTTCGGCGACGCCGGCCTCGACAAACTGATCGCCGCGCGCGAGGCCGTCAGCGAACAGCAGTACCGGCAGCATCTGCAAAACGCCAACGCCCTGCCCGAGCGGGTGGCCGCGCTGGTGCAGGCGCGCAGCAGCGAAGGCTATATGGCCGAAGTCGAAACACGCGACGACGGCAGCCTGCTGCTGGTGGAGAACCACTGTCCGATCTGCGCGGCCGCGCGCCAATGCCAGCAGTTCTGCCGCTCGGAACTGGACCTGTTCCAGCGCGTGCTCGGTCCCGATTGCTCGGTCGGCCGGGTCGAACACATGCTCAACGGCGCGCGCCGCTGCGTCTACGTGATCAAGCCGATCTGACGCAAGACGTCGTCCAACACGACGAAAACAAAATCTAAAACACGTAGGGCGGATTAGCGCAGCGTAATCCGCCAATGCATGCACCGTCGGCGGCGCATAGATGGCGGATTACCGCGTTCCGCCTAATCCGCCCTACGTGTTTTAGAAGATTTCGGATTTACATTTCAAAGTAAGCCTTGTGGCATAAGGCTGAAATCATTTCCAAAGAAAATTAAGTGGGACAGGAAACTTAGAAGTCAAGCACGACCGCCGGGGTACGCTCGGCCGTTTGATCGCAGTCAAGCCGCAATACGCTGGTCAGAAGACAATCAGTGCATGCCACGCACCATTGCGTTGGCAACCACAATGATTTCTTCGTTGAAGGTATTGCGCACCATGCTCTATTTCACCTACAGCCCCGCCCCGCTTGCCCGCCTCCTCAGCGAGAAACTAATCGCCATCAGCCGCGCCGGCAAGAGCCTATTGATGTTCGGCGCCGACTGCCTGGCGCTGCCGCTGTGCCTGCAGTTGGCGCTGCTGGCCAGTGCCGGCGCCGGCGCCTATATCAATGCGCCGCCGGCCCTCACGCTGTTGCTGACGGCCATGTCGATCGCCGCGCTGGCCATGAGCGACCTGTATTCGGCGGTGGTGCGCTACCTGGACCAGCGCATGCTGGCCATCGCCGGCCTCGGCCTGGGCGGCGCGGTGCTGGCGGTGTCGGCACTGACCATGGACCGCGACGACCAGCCGATGCCGTCCGGCGCGCTGGTGAACTACTGGCTGATCGCCATGTCCTATCTGGTGGCCTCGCGCGTCGCCGTGCGCGCCTTCCTGCGCCGCCATACCCACGCGCCGGCGCAGGCGCGCGAACCGGTGGCCATCTACGGCGCCGGCGAGACCGGCGCCCGGCTGGCGCAGGCCATGCGCGGCGATAGCCGCTACTGCCCGGTGTGTTTCATCGACGAGAAGTGCGGCGGCGAGCAGCGCACCGTCGGCGGCCTGCGCGTGTTCCCGCCCGAGCGGCTGGCCGAGATCGTCGCCGCCTCGTCGATCCGCCTGATCGTCGTCGCGCTGCCGGCCACCTCCGGCGAGCGGCTCGGCGCCGTGCTGCGCATGCTGCGCACCTCCGGCGTCAGCATCAAGTTCCTGCACGGCCTGCTCGACCTGGCCGACCACGCGCTGCGCCGGCAAGCCCTGCCGCGCGGCACGGGGGCGGGCCAGGCACCCGCGCATTTACCTGCTCATCTACCCGACATCCCGCTCGAACAGTTGCTGGGCCGCGCGCCGGTGCAGCCCGACAGCGCGCTGTTCAGCCGCTGCGTGCGCGGCAAGAGCGTGCTGGTGACGGGCGCCGGCGGCTCCATCGGCAGCGAATTGTGCCGCCAGGTCGCCGGCCTGGGGCCGCGCCGCCTGCACCTGCTCGATCACTCCGAATACGCGCTCTATACGATACGCCAGGAGTTGCAGGCCACCTGGCCGCAACTGTCGGTGCGCGCCCATCTGGGCTCGGTGTGCAATGAACAGCTGCTCGAACGCATCATGCAGGAGGACAGCATCGACACCATTTACCACGCCGCCGCCTACAAGCACGTGACGATGGTCGAGACCAACCTGGTCGAAGGCTTGCGCAACAACGTCGTCGGCGCGCGCGCCGTCGCCAACATCGCCGCCAAATACCTGGTCGAGACGTGCGTGCTGGTGTCGAGCGACAAGGCGGTGCGGCCCAGCACCATCATGGGCGCCAGCAAGCGCCTGTCCGAGCTGGTGTTCCAGGCCGCCGCGCAGGCGTGCGCCGCGAGCGGCGACAGCCGCACCACGTTCAGCATGGTCCGCTTCGGCAACGTGCTGGGTTCGTCAGGCTCGGTGGTGCCGCTGTTCCGCCGCCAGCTGCAGCAAGGCGGTCCGCTGACCATCACCGACGCCGCCATGGAACGCTACTTCATGCTGATCCCGGAGGCGGCGCAGCTGGTGATCCAGGCCGGCGCGATGGCCGAGGGCGGCGAGGTGTTCGTGCTCGACATGGGCCAGCCGATCCGCATCGTCGACCTGGCGCGCAGCATGATCGCGCTGGCCGGGCTGACCGAGAAGACGGCCGAGCATCCGCAGGGCGATATCGAGATCAGCTACGTCGGTCTGTTCCCCGGCGAAAAACTGCAGGAGGAACTGCTGACCGCCGACGGCGCGGAGCCGAGCCGCCACCCGCGCATCCTGCGCATGAAGGAGCAGGCGTTGCCGCCGGCGGTGCTGGACCAGTACATCGAGCTGCTGTTGATCACCTGCGACACCAACGACCGCTGGCTGATCGAGGCCATGCTCAAGACCATCATGAACGAGTTCACGCCCCAGACCGGCGCCCGGACCGGCGACGCCGACGGCGAGGCCGCGCTGCGCGCGATCGCGCAGCTAAGCATGGCGCCGCCGGCGCCGGCGCAGGCCCAGGCGTCCTGACGACGCCACGCCCGGCCGGGCCCTCGATGCGCCCGGGCCGGCAGCGTTCCTCCCAACCATTGCAAGGAGCACCATCATGCGCCAGTTCACCCCCGCCGTCGTCGGCCGCAAAATGCGCTTCGCGCTGGTCGGTTGCGGCCGCATCGCGCAAAACCATTTCGCCGCGCTGGCCCAGCACGCCGACCGCTGCCAGCTGGTCGCCGTGTGCGACGTCGATCCGGCCGCGCTGTCGCGCGCCGCAGCGCAGACCGGCGCCACACCCTACTCGCGGCTCGACCAGATGCTGGCCAAGAGCGAGGTCGACGCCGTCATCATCACCACGCCGTCCGGCCTGCACCCCGAACAGGCGGTGCAAATCGCCGCCGCCGGGCGCCACGTGATCACCGAAAAGCCGATGGCCACGCGCTGGGAAGACGCCAAGCGCATGGTGTGCGCCTGCGACGCGGCCGGCGTGCGCATGTTCGTCGTCAAGCAGAACCGCCGCAACGCCACCTTGCAACTGCTGAAAAGCGCGGTCGACAAGAAGCGCTTCGGCCGCATCTACATGGTCAACCTGAACGTGTTCTGGACCCGGCCGCAAAGCTACTACAACAGCGCCGGCTGGCGCGGCACCTGGGAGTTCGACGGCGGCGCGTTCATGAACCAGGCCAGCCACTACGTCGACCTGATCGACTGGATCGTCGGCCCGGTCGAAAGCCTGCAGGCCTACACCGCCACCCTGGCGCGCGACATCGAGGTCGAGGACACCGGCGTCATCAGCCTGCGCTGGCGCAACGGCGCGCTCGGCTCGATGAACGTGACGATGCTGGCCTATCCGCACAACCTCGAGGGCAGCATCACCATCCTCGGCGAGAAAGGCACGGCGCGCATCGGCGGCGTCGCCGTCAACGAGGTGCAGCAATGGGACTTCGCCGAGCCGGACGAGGACGACGCGCGCGTGCGCGAAGCGAGCTACGCCACCACGTCGGTGTACGGCTTCGGCCACCCGCTGTACTACGACAACGTCATCAAGGTGCTGCGCGGCGAGGCCGAGCCGGAGACCGACGGCCGCGAAGGCTTGAAGTCGCTCGAGGTGCTGATCGCCGCCTACCGCTCGGCGCGCGACGGCCGCCGCGTGGCGCTGCCGCTGGATTACTGATATGAACGCGCACAGGGAGGATGACATGGATTTGACGGTACACCCCAGCGCCATCGTCGATGAAGGCGCCGTCCTCGGCGCCGGCACCCGCGTCTGGCACTTCAGCCACGTGTGCGGCGGCGCCCGCATCGGCGCCCGCTGCTCGCTGGGCCAGAACGTCTACGTCGGCAACGACGTGGTGATCGGCGACAACGTCAAGATCCAGAACAACGTCTCCGTGTACGACGCCGTCACCATCGAGGACGACGTCTTCTGCGGCCCCAGCATGGTGTTCACCAACGTCTACAACCCGCGCTCGGCCGTCGCCCGCAAGAGCGAGTACCGCGCCACCCTGGTGCGCCGCGGCGCCACCATCGGCGCCAACGCCACCGTGGTGTGCGGCGTGACGATAGGCGCGCACTCCTTCCTCGCCGCCGGCGCCGTCGCCAACCGCGACGTGCCCGATTTCGCGCTGATGGCGGGCGTGCCGGCGCGCCAGATCGGCTGGATCAGCCGCCACGGCGAGCGGCTCGACCTGCCGCTGGTTGGCGACGGCAGCACCGCCTGCCCGCACAGCGACGACCTCTATGTGCTCCAGGACGGCGTCTGCGCGCTGATACCGGCCGCCTGAACCCACCTTTGCCACAACCCGGCCACGGAGCCCCCCATGGAATTCATCGACCTGAAAACCCAGTATCAACTGCTGCGCGAAGACATCGACGACGGCATCCAGCGCGTGCTCGACCACGGCCAGTACATCATGGGGCCGGAGGTGGCCCAGCTGGAACACAAGCTGGCCGCGTTCAGCGGCGCGCGCCACTGCGTCACTGTGTCCTCGGGCACGGAGGCGCTGGTGATCTCGCTCATGGCGCTGGGCATCCAGCCCGGCGACGAGGTCATCACCACGCCGTTCTCCTTCATCGCCACCGCCGAGGCCATCGTGCTGCTGGGCGCGCGGCCCGTGTTCGTCGACGTCGAGCGCGCCAGCGGCAACCTCGATCCGGCGCTGATCGCCGCGCGCATCGGCCCGCGCACGCGCGCCATCATGCCGGTGTCGCTGTACGGCCAGCCGGCCGACATGGACGCCATCAACGACATCGCGCGCAAACACGGCCTGGCCGTCATCGAGGACGCTGCGCAAAGCTTCGGCGCCAGCTATCGCGGCCTGCGCAGCTGCAACCTGTCGGCCATCGGCTGCACCAGCTTTTTCCCCAGCAAGCCGCTGGGATGCTACGGCGACGGCGGCGCCATCTTCACCAGCGACGACGAACTGGCGCGGGCGATGCGCGAAATCCGCGTCCACGGCCAGTCGCAGCGCTACCGCCATACCCGCATCGGCGTCGGCGGCCGCATGGACACCTTGCAGTGCGCCATCGTGCTGGCCAAGCTGGGCGCGTTCGACGATGAGCTGGAACGCCGCCGCCGCGTGGCCGCCGTCTACGACCGCCTGTTCGCCGGCCGCGTCGAGACGGCCGCGCCGGCGCCGGACCGCGACAGCGCCTACGCCCAGTACACGGTGATGCTGCCGCGCCGCGCCGCCGTGCAAAGCGCGCTGGAGCTGGCCGGCATCCCCAGCGCCGTCCACTATCCGCTGCCGATCCACCTGCAGCCGGCCTACGCGCGCTTCGACGACGCCGTTTGCCCGGTGGCCGAACTGCTGGCCGAGCAAGTATTGAGCCTGCCGATGGGCCCCTACCTGGCCAGCGCGGACGCCGAAAAAGTGGCCGGCGTGGTGTTGGCCGCCACCGGCAACTAGGACCCCGCCATGTCGATGCCCACGCTGTCCAAGCTGCCCACATTCTGGCGACACCTGCTCACCGTGATGAGCGGCTCGGTGGCCGCGCAGGCGCTGCCCATCCTGGCCGCGCCGCTGATCACGCGCCTGTGCACGCCGGCCGAAATGGGGGCCTTCAGCGTCTGGTTCGGCGTGGTGGCCATCGCGGCGGTGATCGCCACCCTGCGCATGGAGAACGCGATGATCTTCGACCAGCGCCGCCAGCGCCAGCACCTGTGCTTCAGCGTCGTGGCCTGGTCGGCGACCTGGCTGGCGCTATTGCTGACGGTGGCCGCCGCCTTGATCAAGATGTGCTGCCTGGGCGGCATGTCCTGGCTGGGCGCGCTGACCCTGGGCATGGCAGCCTGGCTGACGGCGACGATGCAAACCACGCTCGCCTACGCCGCCTCGCACAACGCCTTCGCCCCGGCCGCCAAGGCCAGGATCGTCGCGGCGGGCGGCATCGCGCTGGCGCAGCTGGGCATCCTCGGCCTGGGCGTCGGCTCCGGCGCGCTGATGGCTGGCCATCTGACCGGCCTGGCGCTGGGCCTGGTGGCCGCGCGCATCCTGCTCAAGCCGCCGCTGGGACGCCGGCAAGGCGGCTCGCCGCCGCGGCGCCAGCGCCTGGACTGGCGGACCTGGCGCGAGGGCCTGCGCGCGAAGGCGTTGGCGCTGTCGCACCGGCTGTCGCGCCACGGCCTGTCGGCGCTGCTCCCGTCCAAAACGCAGCGCGCCTTCCTGCGCACCCACCGCGCGCTGTGGAACTTCACCTTGCCGGCCAATCTGCTCAACACCGGCGTCGGCCAGTTGCCGCTGCTGATCATCGGCGCCCGCCACGGCGTGATGGCCGCTGGCCTCTTCGCGCTGACGCAGCGCGTGCTGGCCGCGCCGATCTCGCTGCTGGCCGCGTCGGTGCACGAGGTGTTCAAGCGCGAATCGGTGCGCCAGTTCCAGGACACCGGCAATTGCCGCCCGGCCTATATGCACGCGCTGCGCGTGTTGCTGCTGCTGGGCTGCGTGCCGTCGCTGATCCTGCTGGTGGCCTCGCCGGCCTTGTTCGCCTTCGCCTTCGGCGAGGCCTGGCGCGGCGCCGGCGAGCTGGCCCAGATCCTGGCGCCGCTGTACTTCCTCAACTTCCTGGCCAGCCCGCTGAGCTATGTATTCTTCGTCGCCGGGCGCCAGAAGATCGAATTGGTCTGGCAAATCGCCCTGTTCATCATGACCGTCGGCGTGTTCGCCGCCCCGCTCACGCTCAAGCAAAACGTGCTGGCCTACACCATCGGCTACTCGCTGCTGTACCTGCTGTATCTGCGCATGTCCTACCGCTACAGCGTCAACCGTAACCCGACCGGGGGCCTGCATGCTGCCCGTTGACCGTTTGGACGCGGAGCCGGCCGGCGCCATGCCCGGGACGGCGTCCATCGGCGCGCCGGCGGTGCCCGCGCCGCCGCGCATCACGCTGCCGCGCGGAGCGGCCGGGGCTGCGGCGCGCGCCAGGGCGGCGCCCGCCGGCCTGCTCGGCCCGGCCTACGCGGAGCTGGCCTTCTTCCTGCTGTTCCCCGGCTTTTTCGCCTATCAGACCTTGCTGGGACTGGGCGTGATCCGCGCCTACCTGGGCGGCTACTTCGCCATCGTCGCGCTGCTGATGTTTCCGATGCTGTTGCTGTCCTACCTGCGCCGCCTGCACGCGCAGGCCTTCCGGCTGCACGGCGTCGACGCCGCCTTCCTCGGCTTCCTGGCCTATTTCGCGGCGGTGATCGCCTGCAACGCGGCCAGTGCCAACCTCAGCATCATCGCCTACCACGTGCTGGGCATGGTGTATATGCTCAGCCTGTTCATCATCTTCAAGACGCTGGACTTTCGGGGCCGGCGCTTCCGGCTCACACAATTGACCAGCCTGGCCGCGATGTCGGCCGTGGTGTTCATCTTTTCCGTCGACGGCGCGTTCTACCTGGCCGTGCTGGGCGCCGCGCGCGACCCCGACAGCGTGGCCACCTACCAGGGCTTCTCGCGCTCCTACCTGATGCCGCTGGTGGTCATGCTGGCCTGCACCCGCCAGCGGGGGATGCGCTGGGCGCTCTACGCGCTCGGGCTGCCGACCTTGTACATCAACACCGCCCGCAGCGAGTTCGGCGCGCTGCTGTTCCTGATCCCGCTGATCGAATTCCACGCCGCGCGCCACCGCATGGCCATGGTGGCGGCCTTGCTGTTGCTGTTCCTGCTGCTCAAGTTCAATCTGGACGCGATCATCGCCGCCGTGCCCAGCAACCGCACCCTGGAACTGCTCGACCTGTCGAGTTCATCGTCGGCCAGCGCCCGCAACCATCTGACCGAGCAGGCGCTGCACGCCATCGACCTGCATCCCATCCTGGGCGACTACGCCAGCTACCCGCCGGGCAACTATGCGCACAACATCCTGTCGGCCTGGGTCGACCTGGGCCTGTTCGGCTTTCTCGGGTTGCTGACGTTGTTGATGTACCCGCTGGTCCAGATGGCCGTGCACGGCTACCTGCTGGGCGGGCGCGCCAGCCGCGACCAGCGCTTCGTGCTGGCGTGGTCCCTGCTCGGGGTGACCTTGCTGTTGCTGTGCATGTCGCACTATTTCAGCGACATGATGATCGGCGCCGCGCTCGGCGCCTATGCCCGCTACCGTTCCGGAGGCCGTGATGCTTGAGATCGTCCACCTGAGCGCGGTCCATGGGCGCGACGACGCCCGCATTTTCGACAAGCAATGCCGCACCCTGGCCGCGCGCGGCCACCGCGTCACGCTGGTCGTCGCCGACGGCCTGGGCGACACCAGCCGCGACGGCGTGGCCATCGTCGACGCCGGCGCGCGCGCCGATGGCCTGAAAGGCCTGGTGGCGGCCGCCCGCCGCATTTACCTGCGCGCGCTGGCCTTGCGTCCGGACATCGTCCAGCTGCACCACGCCGCGCTGCTGCCGCTCGGGCCGCCACTACGCAGGCATGGCTGCAAGGTCGTGTTCGACGCCGGCCACGATCTGCCCGAGCCGCTGCCCGTGCCTCTTCGCCGCGCGCGCGACGCCGGCCCGGCGTCCGTGGCCGGCGAGGCCTGGTCGCGCTGCGCGCTGGCGGCGCTATGGAGCCGCCTCGAACGGCGGGCCTGCCGCCGCCTCGACGGCGTCATCGCCGCCACGCCCCTGGTCCGCGACAAATTCTTGGCCGTCAACCGCGCGACGATCGACGTCAGCGACTTTCCCGTGCCTGACGACGTCGGCGCCGGGCTGGCCTGGGCCGACAAGCCGGTGCGCGTCTGCCACGAGGGCGCGCTGAGCGCCATCCGCGGCATCGTCGAGCTGGTGCGCGCCTGCGAACTGCTGCAATCGCCGGTGCGCCTGAGCCTGGCCGGCGATTTTTCCGAGGGCGCGCTGGCCACGCGCATGCTGGCGCGGCCGGGCTGGCGCCGCATCGACGCGCTCGGCCGGCTGGGCCGGCCCGGCATCGGCGAGCTGCGGGCCTCCTCGCGCGCCGGCCTGATCACCCCGCACGCCACGCCAGGCCACCTGAGCGCGCCGCCGGCCACGATGTTCGACTACATGGCGGCCGGCATTCCGGTGATCGCCTCCGACTTTCCGTTGTGGCGCGCGGTCGTCGAGGCGCACGCCTGCGGCCTGTGCGTCGACCCGCGCGACCCGCCGGCCATCGCCGCCGCCATCGACTACCTCGCCAGCCACCCCGACATCGCCCGCCGCATGGGCGAGAACGGCCGCAAGGCGGTGTGCGCGCGCTACAACTGGCCGCGCGAAGCGGCCAAACTGATCGACTTCTATGAACATCTCTAACCCCATCGCGCGTCTGCGGAAGCTACTGCGGCTGATCGGCGACATCGTCCGCCTGCCGCAGGCGCGGCTGCGCTTCCACACCGCCCTCAACCCCGAGCTGGTGCGGCGCACCTACCGCCTCTTCACCCAGCCGCATCCGCGCTACCGGCTGGTGCGCAACAAGTCGCTCGGCATCGCGCTGATCGACCTGCGCGCCTACGACAGCGGCGACGCCTATCTGCGCTCGCTGCGGCAGCGCGACTACGCCGGCTACCACAGCCGGCGCGCGCGCGAACGCGGCTACACGGTCGTCGAGATCGACCGCAACGATTACATCGACGAGATCCACAGCATCAACACCTCGGCCGGCGAGCGCCAGGGCCGGCCGATGGACCCGGCCTACGCCACCAGGACCGAGCACTACGACCCGGTCGACGGCCTGCGCCACTACGGCGTGCTCGACAAGGATGGCCGGCTGGTCGCCTACGGCGACGTCGGCATCTATGGCGACTTCGCCGCCACCGACCGCCTGCTCGGCTACAAGAACGGCGACGGCGTCATGTACCTGCTGCTGGCCGACATCACCTGCCGCCTGATCGACGACCACCGCCTGAATTACTTCATGTACGACACCTATCTGGGCGCCTTGCCGGGCTTGCGCAACTTCAAGAAAAAACTGGGCTTCCAGCCCTACCGTATTCGTTATTCCATCTGCTGAGGTTTTTATGATCAACAAGCTCGCCAATCAATGCAAACTGGTGCTGGACGTGGTCAGGCTGCCCGTCGCCAAGCTGTGCTTCGACACCAGTTTCAACCCGGAGGATGTCAGGGAAACGCACCGCCGTTTCACCAGCCCCCATCCGAAATACAAGGTCTTCGGCTACAAGCAGCTGGGCGTGGCCCTGATCGACCTGCGCCGCCTGGCCGGACCGGTCGCCTACCTCGACAGCCTCACCGGCCAAAGCGGCGCCGCCACCTACGTCAGTAAGGCGCGCCGGCGCGGCTACTCGCTGGCGCAGATCGACCGCAACGACCACGTCGACGCCATCCACGAGATCAACACCAGCATGGCCAGCCGGCAAGGCCGGCCGATGGACGCCAGCTACCGGGAAAAGAAGTCCCATTACGAAACCCAAAGCCACTACCGCTACTTCGGCGTGTTCAGCAAGCAGGGCAAGCTGATGGCCTACTGCAACGTCGGGCGCTACGGCAACTTTGCCGCGTTTTCGCAGCTGCTCGGCTACCGCAACAACGACGGCGTCATGCACCTGCTGGTGACCGACATCGTCAGCCTGCTGCTGATGGAGCTGCAGGCCGGCGACGGCCCGGAGTTCCTGATGTACGACACCTTCTTCGGCGCCCAGCCCGGCCTGCGGCAGTTCAAGACCATGCTCGGCTTTACCCCTTACCGCGTCCGCTACAGCCTGCGATGAACATCATGGGTACCCTCCTCAATCGCCTCTACAGCGACTATCTGATGCCGTCGCGCCTGCGCCACTACGACGCGCTGCTGCAACAGGCGCGCCAGGAAGGCTACCGACAGACGTCGGTGCGCGCCTGGCTGGCGTCGTTGCGCGGCGGCCGCGCCGGCGACGGCCGGGTGCTGGTGCACCGCCACGACATCGACACCGACCTGCCGACCGCGCGCCGCATGTTCGCGCTGGAACAAAAACACGGCGTGCGCGCCAGCTACTATTTCCGCCTGTCGACCCTGGACTTCGGCCTGATGCGCGACATCGAACGCTATGGCAGCGAGGCCAGCTACCACTACGAGGAGATCGCCACCTACGCCAAGCAAGCGCACCTGAAGGACCCGGTGCAGGTGCGCGCGCGCATGGACGACATCCGCGCCCAGTTCGAACGCAACTTCCGCCGCATCGAGCAACAGCTGGGCAGCAAGCTGCACACGGTCGCCAGCCACGGCGACTTCGCCAACCGGCGCCTGGGCATGATCAACCACGAGCTGCTGGACGACGCCGCGCTGCGCGCGCGCTGCGGCATCGCCTGCGAAAGCTACGACAGCGAACTGCTGGCGAGCTTTGACCTGTACATCAGCGACCGCCCGCATCCGCAGTATTTCCACCCGATGCCGCCGCAGAAGGCGCTAGGGGCCTACCGCCGCATCTGCCTGCTGACCCATCCGGCCCAGTGGCGCACCAACTGGGTCGACAGCAGCGGCCACAACCTGCGGCGCGTGCTCGAGGCCTGGCGCTGGTGAGGGCCGCGGCACCGATCATCCATCGCCCAACCAGGCAAACACGAGGGCAACACCGATGAACATACTGCTGATTAACCACTACGCCGGCTCGGTGCGGCATGGCATGGAGTACCGGCCGTACTACCTGGCGCGCGAATGGGTGCGCGCCGGCCACCGGGTGCGCATCGTGGCCGCGTCCAGCTCGCACCTGCGCGCCCTGGCGCCCGAGCTGAACGGCCACCGCGTGGCCGACGAGACCATCGACGGCATCGACTACCGCTGGCACGCGACGCCGGCCTACCGCGGCAACGGCCTGGGCCGGGCCGCCAACATGGCCGCCTTCGTCGCCGCGCTGTACCGGGGCGCGCCGCGCCTGGCGCGCAACTTCCAGCCCGACCTGGTGATCGCCTCGAGCACCTATCCGGCCGACATCTGGCCGGCGCGCCGCATCGCCGCGCTGGCCGGCGCGCGCCTGGCGTTCGAGGTGCACGACCTGTGGCCGCTGTCGCCGATGGAGCTGGGCGGCATGCCGGCCTGGCATCCGTTCATCGTGCTGATGCAGGCGGCCGAGGACTACGCCTACCGCCACGCCGACACCGTCATCTCGATCCTGCCCAAGGCCGGCGCCCACATGGCCGCGCGCGGCATGGCGCCGCACAAGCTGCACGTGGTGCCCAACGGCGTCGACCTCGACGAGTGGGACCTGCCGCCGGTGCCGCTGCCGGCGCCGGCGGCGGCCCTGCTGGCGGACCTGCGCCGTCAGGGCCGCGCCGTGGTCGGCTACGCCGGCAGCCACGGCCTGGCCAACGCGCTCGACACGCTGATCGACGCCGCCGCGCTGCTGCAGGGGCGGCCGCTGGCGTTCGTGCTGGCCGGCGCCGGCCCCGACAAGCAGGCGCTGCAGCGCAAGGCCGCCGCCGCCGGCCTGCGCGATGTCCACTTCCTCGACCCGTTGGCCAAGCGCCACATGCCGGCGCTGCTGCGCGGCTTCGACATCGCCTACCTCGGCTGGCGGCGCCAGCCGCTGTACCGCTACGGCATCTCGCCCAACAAGCTGGGCGACTACATGATGGCGGCGCGGCCCATCATCCACGCGGTCGAGGCGGCCAACGACCCGGTGGCCGAGGCCGGTTGCGGCCTGAGCCTGGCGCCGGACGATCCGGCCGCGCTGGCCGCCGCCATCGCCCGCCTGGCCGCCATGCCGGCGGCGCGCCGCCACGAACTGGGCCAGCGCGGCGCCGGCTACGCCCGCGCCCACCTCAACTACGCGCTGCTGGCGGAGCGCTTCCTGGCCGCCTGCGCGGCGCCGCCGCACTGACACCCCACCAAGGAGACATCATGCCCTCATCACGCCTGCCGCTGCAAGCGGCGCCCCATCCGATGGCCGTGCCGGCATCCGCGATCGCAGCGGCGCCCGTACCCGGGCCTGCGATCGCATCGGCGCCCGCATCCGCGCCCGCCGCCGCGCCCATCACTGAATTCCTGCCCTTCGCCCTGCCCGACCTGGGCGACGAGGAGGCCGCCGCCGTGCTCGAGTGCCTGCGCTCGGGCTGGATCACCACCGGCGCCGTCAGCCGCCGCTTCGAGCAGGCGTTCGCCGACTTCCTCGGCGGCGGCGTCACCGGCGTGGCCGTCAACTCGGCCACCGCCGGCCTGCACCTGGCGCTCGAGGCGCTGGGCATCGGCCCCGGCGACGAGGTGATCGTGCCGACGATGACCTTCACCGCCACCGCCGAGGTGGTGCGCTACCTCGGCGCCGACCCGGTGCTGGTCGACGTCGACGACGACACCTTGTGCATCTGCCCGGACGCCATCGCCGCCGCCATCACCCCGCGCACGCGCGCCATCGTGCCAGTCCACTACGCCGGCCTGGCCTGCGACATGGACGCCATCCTGGCGCTGGCCCGGCGCCACGGCCTGCGCGTGGTCGAAGACGCCGCCCACGCCTTCCCCACGCTGTACAAGGGCCGCGCCGTCGGCACGCTCGACAGCGACGCCACCGTGTTCAGCTTCTACGCCAACAAGACCATCACCACCGGCGAGGGCGGCATGGTGGTCTGCCGCGACCCGGCGCTGCTGCGGCGCGTGCGCGTCATGCGCCTGCACGGCATCAGCGAGGACGCCTTCGACCGCTACACCTCGCGCCGCCCGGCATGGTTCTACCAGGTCGTCGCGCCCGGCTACAAATACAATATGACCGACATCGCGGCGGCCATCGGCTGCGAACAGCTGCGCAAGATCGAGCGCTTCCTGGCCCGGCGCCAGGCCTTGGCGGCGCGCTACGCCGAGGGCCTGCGCGGGTTGCCGCTGCGCCTGCCGCGCCACGCCGACGCCCAGGCCGGCGGCCGGCACGCCTGGCACCTGTACCCGGTGCGGCTGACGGCGGACGCGCCGCTGGCGCGCGACCGGCTGATCGAACTGCTCGCCGAGCGCGGCATCGGCACCAGCGTGCACTACATCCCCCTGCACCGCCAGCCCTACTGGCGCGACCGCTACGCCTTGCCGCCCGAGCGCTTCCCGCGCGCCGAAGCCAGCTATCAAGTCCTGCTGACCCTGCCCCTGTACACCCGCATGAGCGACGCCGACCAGGCGCGCGTCATCGCCACATTGACGGAGCTGCTATGTTAACCAAACGCTTGTTCGATATCGTGGCCGCGCTGGCCGGCCTGTTGCTGCTGGCGCCGCTGATGCTGGTGCTGGCGGCGTGGATCAAGGTCGACTCGGCCGGGCCGGTGCTGTACCGGCAGCGCCGGGTCGGGCGCAACGGCGTGCCGTTCCGCATCTATAAGTTCCGCACGATGCATACCTCGGCCGAGGACGCCGGCCAGCTGTCGCTGGCCGACGACGCCCGCGCCACCGGCGCCGGCCGGCTGCTGCGCCGGCACAAGCTCGACGAGCTGCCGCAACTGTTCAATGTGCTGCGCGGCGAGATGAGCCTGGTGGGGCCGCGTCCCGAGGTGCCGCGCTATGTCGAGCACTATCCGCCGGCGGTGCGCGACCTCGTGCTGTCGGTGCCGCCCGGCATCACCGACTGGGCCGCCATCCATTTCCGCGACGAGGGCGAAATCCTGCGCCGCGCGGCCGACCTCGAGCGGACGTACGTGCTGCAAGTGCTGCCGGTCAAGCTGGAGTATTACGTGCGCTATGTCCAGCAGCGCAGCCTGCTCACCGACCTGCGTATCCTGTTCCACACGGTCGGCGCGCTGCTGTCGGGGCGGCCCGCCCCGGCAGTTGCGCGGCCGCACGGCTGGCCACGGCTGCGACTGAGGATGGTAAAGGAAAACCGGTTGGGGCCGCACGACTGGCAGTCGCCGCTGATCTCGCTGCTGCGCGGCCTGGCGGCGCTGCAGGTGGCGGCCGCGCATCTGCGGGCGCAGGTCTTCCCCGGCCTGAGCACCTTGCAAGACCCGTCGCTGTGGTATGTCGGCCTGTCGTTCTTCTCCGGCTTCGCCCACCAGGCGGTGGTGGTGTTCTTCGTGCTCAGCGGCTGGCTGGTCGGCGGTAGCCTGCTCGACCGCATCGGCAAACCACACGCCATCCGCGACTATGCGATCGACCGCGTGACGCGCCTGTGGATCGTGCTGCTGCCGGCTTTCATCCTGATGCTGTTGCTGGGGCTCGGCACCGGCGAGCTGGACGCCGAGCAACCCAGGCTGGCCGATATCAGCCCCTGGTCGCTGACGACCTTGCTGGGCAACCTGGCCGGCGTGCAAACGATGGCGGTGCCCGCCTTTGGCGGCAACTTCCCCTTGTGGAGCCTGGCCTACGAGACGTGGTACTACGCGCTGTTCCCGCTGCTGGTGCTGGCCATCCGGCCCGGCAACACGCAGTGGCGGCTGGCCGCCGCCGTCGCCGCGGTGGCGCTGGCGTTCTGCCTCAGTTCCGGCATCGTGCTGTACTTCCTGGTGTGGTTGATGGGGGCGTCGGCCTCGCGCGTGCGGCTCGATGTCAGCCGGGTCCAGCGCTACGCGGGCTGGCTGCTGTTCGGCGCGCTGGCCGTGGCCCTGCGACTGCAGGGGCAGGACGGCGACATGGACGCCCATTCCCTGGGGCGCGACGTGCTGTACAGCGCGTTCTTCCTGTTGTGCCTGTGCGGCGCGGGACGGCGCGATCCGGCAGCGATGCGGCCGCTGGTGGCGGTCGGCGCCTTCCTGGCGGGTTTCTCGTTTACCTTGTATGTGCTGCATGTGCCGCTGCTGCGGATGCTATGGGCCTACCGTGGCGGCGAACTGCTGCCGACCGACGATCCGGCCAGCATGGCGGTGTATGCCGCCATGCTGGCCATCGTCGTGTCGCTCTCCTACCTGATCCATCTGCCGTTCGAGGCGCAGACGGCCAGGCTGCGGCGGTTCATCAAGCAATTCCTGCCGGGCCGGGCCGGCAGGAAACTGGGGGCGCCGGCGGCGGGCGAAGCCGGCTAGTGGCCGGTCCGCCGGCGGCGGCACCGTTTGCCGCCGCTTGCCGCCTGTTCGCGTTTTTACCGCGTTTTACCGCACTTTACTTATACGCGCCGATGCTGACCGGCTGCATCGGCGTGCCCTCGATGTCGTACGCCGGCGCATAGGTGGTGGTGCCGGCGCCCTTGGCGGGCGAAGTGCTGCGCAGGTGCAGGTCGGGCGTTCCCGTACGGGTGTACGAGACGAACTGCGGATCGGCGCTGACCGTGCCGGTGGCCACCAGGCCGTTACGCAAACTGAAGTTGTAGTTGGTGTTCTGGTACACCAGGTTGTTGCGGTAGGTGTTGTGCGTACCAGTCTTGCCCTGTTCAGAGATGCCGTAGCGGTTATCGTAGACGATGTTGTTGACCACGTGGGTGTAGTCGGCGCCGGCGCTGCTGTGGTAGAAGTCGCCGCCGCCGACGATGATGCCGATCCCCGAGTTGGCCACAGTGTTGTTGGCGATGATGACGTTGGTGGCGTCATGCCACAAGTGGATCGCCCCCTGCGCGACGCGGTGGACGACGTTGCCGACCACGCTGCCCGTCGTGCTCACGTAGATGCCGTGCACATGGCTGCAGCCGGCGGGACCGATGTCGTAGACGAAGTTGTTGATGACATCGCCCTTGACGCCGTTGTAGTAGGAATCGACGCCGATGGCCGAACCGCCGGTGCCGTCGCAAGCGATGGTCTGGGCGATGTGGTGCACGCGGTTGTTGCGGATGACATCGTAGGAGCCGCCGTTATAGATGCCGCTGCGCCACTTGGTGCCGCTCTGGTGCGCGCTGCCGTCGATCTCGAAACCGTTGATCTCGACATAGTTGCCCCGGTTGTCCCAGGCCACGCTGCTGCTCGAGTTCGCGGGCGGAATGATCTTCGCGCCCCACTTGCTGGTGGAGACGTAGTAGATGCGTCCGTTCGCGGTGCCGTTGGCGTTGGTCCTGAAGCCGCCCGCGTAGTTGCCGGGCGCGACGTGCACCGTGGTGTTCGGCGAGGCCAGCGCGGCGGCGCGCGCGATCGTCTTCAGCGGCGAGCCCTGCGCGCCGGAGTTGCTGTCCGAGCCGCCGGTCGACACGTACAGGTGGTTGGCGGTGGTGGGCGTTGGCGTTGGCGTCGGCGTTGGCGTGGGGGTCGGGGTTGGCGTCGGCGTGGGTGTAGGCGTCGGCGTCGGCGTCGGCGTGGCGCCGCCGTACTCGTAGGCGCCGAGATCGTCGGCGGCGCCGGCCGGGCGGTCCCTGCCGTCGAAGTCGCGCGGCGGCGCGTCGGCCGCCAGGCCCTTGTCGATCGCCGGCGAAGTCGAGCGCAAATGGTAGTCGCCGCCGCCGGTGCGCACGTAGTTGACGAACTGCGGCGCCGCCGCGATGGTCGCCACCGCCACGCCCTTCAGGAGCAGATAGCCTTGGGATGACTGCTGAAACATCAGGTTGTTCGCATAGGTGTTGTGTGAGCCGATGTTGCCCTGTTCGACCACGCCGTAGACGGTGTCGTACACGATGTTGTTGGTCACGCGCGAGTTGTCGCCGGCCGTCGTCGCGTGATAGTAATCGCCGCTGCCCACCACCACGCCGGTGTGGGACGCGAAGATGGTGTTGTTGACGACGTCGACGCCAGAGGCGTCGTGCCACAAGCGCACCGCCGCGTTCGAGACGCCGTAAATGACATTATTCTTGACATCCGTGCCCACGCTGTTGACATAGACACCGAACATGGTGCGGCAACCGTTGGCGCCGATGTCGTGCACCATATTGTCGCGCACGTCATGCGCGCTGCCCTTGAAATAGCTGTCGGCGCCGATGCCGCCGCCCGACGCGCAGGCGGCGCGTCCGATGTGGTGCACCCGGTTGCCGGACACGCCGCCGAACGAGCCGCCGGTGTAGATGCCGGTGGTCCACGCGGTGCCGGCGCGCGGCGCGCTGCCGTCGACCTCGAAACCGACGATGTCGACATAGTTGCCGCGGTTGTCCCACGCCGCCGACGTGGTGGACGTGGCCGGCGGCACGATCTTCGCCCCCCACTTGCGGTCCGACACATACGTGATCCGCGCGGTGGCCGTGCCGCTGCTGTTGGTGACGAAGCCGCCGGCGTAGGCGCCGGGCGCGACGTGCACGATGGTGCCGGGCGTGGCCGCTTGCGATGCCCTGCTTATCGTCAAGAACGGCGCCGCCTGGGTGCCGGGGTTACTGTCTGAACCTGTGGTTGAAACATAGAGCTCGTTGGCGGCCGCCGCGCCGTTGTACGTGACGCTGGCGGCCAGCACGGGCGCTTGCGCCGCGGCGGCTTGCTTTCCTTCATCGCCGCCGCTGCCGCCGCCGCAAGCGGCCAGCAGCATTGCGCAGGCGCCCAGACCGATGGTCGTGGCGCTCCCTTGGGACAGGTAGTTGACAGAATTGTTCATCAGACTTTCCTCGTTCATGAAGTGAATGAGGAAGGTTTGATCTGAATCAAATTCTATAGTTCAATGCTTTTAGAAAAAAAATTCTGGCAAGACATTCTTACAACAAAAGAATAGGCACGAATAAGTTCAAAAACAGCGCAAAAAAAAACGGCGCCCGCGCGCCGTGGGGTTCAACCGGGCCTGCTTGCTAGGCGTCGTTGAACACCACGCCGTGCGGCGCGATGCCGGCCTGGTTGAGCCGTTTGACTGACGCGTTGAGCTGGCTCTCCGTGGTCACGCCGGCGCGGGTGACGAGGAAGACGGCGCCGGCGTGGGCGCCGACGACCAGCGCGTCGGCCGCCTCCATCACCGGCGGCGCCGTCATGAGCACCACGTCGTAGCGGGCGCCGAGCGACTCGAGCAGGCTGGCCAGATGACGGTGCTGCAGCAGCTCCGTCTGCTGCGGCAGCACGCTGCCGCAAGGAATGAAATCAAGATGGTCGGCAACCCCGTGGCGCACCGCCATGTGCGGCTGCAGCGCGCCGGCCAGGCACTCGGCCAGCCCGCCGCAACGCTCGATGCCGAAATACTCGTGCAGCCGGCCGTCGCGCAGGTCGGCGTCGATCAGCAAGGTGCGCTTGCCCCCCGAGGCCATCAGCAGCGCCAGGTTGACCGACACGAACGAGGCGCCCACGCGCCGCGTCGGCCCCAGGCAGCTGACGACGTTGTTGCGGCTGTGCGGCAACACGAATTGCAGCGCGGCGCGGAACGCCCGCAGGCTCTCGGCGGCCGCGTCGTCCGGCGCCGCCTGCGCCAGCAGCAGCGGCGCCCGCTTGCGCGCCTGCCGCCGCAGGCGGTCCTGGCTGCGGCTGTGCGGGATGGTCGCGTGCACCGTGCGCGCGCCCAGCATCGCCTCGATGCGCTCGGGGTCGTCGATGCCGCCGCCCACGGCCTTGCTGGCGAAGGCCAGCAGCGCGCCCAGGAACAGGCCGGTGACCATGCCCAACACTACGATCAGCGAGCGGTTCGGCTTGAGCGGGCGCTCCGGCGCCACCGGCATGTCGACCATGCGCACGTTGCCGACCCGCCCCACCGCCACCAGGCGCAACTGTTGCGCCGTGTTCAGCAGCTCGGTGTACAGGTCGGTGCTGACCTTGACGTCGCGCGCCAGGCGCGCCTGTTCCTGCTCGACCAGCGGCAGGCGCTTGATGCGCGCCTCGAGCTCGTCGATCTCGCGCAAGGTCTCGCGGCTCTGCTGGTTCAGCGCCTGCAGCAGCGGATGCTCGTCGGTGTAGCGCCCCAGCAGCTCGGCGCGCTTTTGCGTCAGGGTGCTGCGGCGCGTCTGCGCCGCCGCCAGCGTGTCGAGCGCGATGCGCACTTCCTGCTCCAGGTTGACGGTGGCGTGGCTGCTGCGGTAGCCGTTGTAGCTGGCCTCGGCGCTTTCGAGCTGGTGGCGCAGCACCGGCAACTGGCGGTCGAGGAAGGCCAGCGTCTTTTGCGCCTCCTCGGTGCGCCGCGCCAGGTTTTGCCGCATGTATTCGCTGCCGATCTCGGTCAGCGTGGCGTACACCTGCTGCGGGTTGGCGCCGTGCAGCTTGACCGCGATGACCCCCGACTGCTTGCCTTGCTCGGCGATCTGCAGCGAGCGCTGCACCTGTTCGAGCGCGGCCAGGCGCGAGCTGCGGCGCAAGGTGAAGCGGGCGCCGGGGTTGGCGCGCAGCCGCGTCACCACCAGGTCGATGGCGCCGTCGGGGCCGGCGGCGTGCGCCGCCAGTCCCGTCTCGCCCTCCAGCACGGGGCGCCCCTTGCCGTCGCCGAGCCGGTAGCGTCCGCCGCCGAGCGCGGTGATGGTGAAGTCATGGTTGTACATGGCGTCGGGCACGTCGAAGCTGGCGACCTCGATTTTCTCGCCGCCCCACACATAGCCGCCACGGCCGAACAGGCCGGGCGCGGACAACGCGCTGCCGCGGCGCGCCGCGATCCACTCGCCGCCCAGCGGGAAATAGCGCGGCCGCGCGTCGATGTACAGGCGCAGGGTATCGACCGCGCGCGCCACCACCAGCCGCGAGTGCAGCAGCTCCATCTCGGCGATCGCCGCCTTCTTGGTTTCGAACAGCGACGAGACGTCGTTGAGGATGTTCTTCGACGTGTTCGGGGTGTCCTCCTCCACGTGCAGCAGCATGTTGGCCTCGTACACCGGGCGCGCGGCCAGCGCGTAGGCCAGCGCCGCCAGGGTGCACAGCGCGGCCACGCCGAGGATCAGCCAGCGCCGCGCGACCAGCGTCTGGAAGTACGAGCGCCACGCCAGCGCGCCGGGATCCGGCTCGGGCAGCGGGTCGACCCGCTCGATCAGTTGGGTCGGCGCGGCGATACCGCGCAGCGCGCGCAGTTGCGGCGGGTTGTCGTAAGCTTCATTCATGGGGGGCCTATGGTCTGGTGGTGGCGCCGACGGCGGACGACAGCTCGCCCGGGAACAGCTGGCTGATCGCGCGGTGCCAGTTGGCCAGCGGCGAGGCGGCCACGTACACAACATCCTTGGCGCGCAGCTCGAAGCGCTCGGCCAGCGCCAGCGCCCGCGACGGCCGGGCGTCGAGCCGGTACACGCGCGGCCCCTGCGCCGTCTGCCGCACCACGTACACCTGGCCGGCGTCGCCGCTCTGCGGATTGATGCCGCCGACCTCGCCGAGCGCCTCGTTCAGGGTCAGGCGGCCGTCGTGCATGGTCAGCGAGCGCGGTTGCAGCACCTCGCCGGCGACGAACACCTTGCTCTCGTCGCGCGGCGGCACCCGCACGATGTCGCCGTTGACCAGCATCACGGCGGCGGCATGGCGGCCGTCGCGCAGCGCGCGGATCAGGTCGACCTTGTGGCGCCGGCCCGCGCGCTCGACGGTGATGCGGCTCTGGTCGGCGCTGGGCGTCAGGCCGCCGGCGCGGTTGATCGCCTCGAGCAGGGTCATCGGAATATCGTTGACGGTTTGCAGGCCCGGCGTGCGCACCTCGCCGTCGATGTAGACCCGCTGGCTGCGGTAGGCCTGCACACTGAGCGTGACGCGCGGATCGCGGAAGTAGCGCGTCAGCCGCTTGGTCAGCAAGGCGCCGGCCTGCTCGCGCGTCAGCCCGGCGAAGTCCATGGTGCCGGCGAACGGAAAATGCAGCTTGCCCTGCTGGTCGATGACGAAGCTGGCGGCCGGCGGCCCCAACCCGGCGCCGTCGACGCCCTGGTCGCGCGCGACCGCGCCGGTCAGTTCCGGATGGTCCCACAAGGTGATCGCCAGCACGTCGCCGACACCCAGGATGTAGGTGTACACGCCGGGCTCGGTGACCGCCAGGTTGCCTAGGTCCTGGCCGGCCGCCGGCGCGCCGGCGTTGCCGCGCTGCTCGGCGTCGAGCCATTGCTCTGTGATGGGTATGACTTCGGCGTCGTCCGGCGCCGGCGCGCTGTGCATGCTGGTGGCGCATCCGCCCAGCAACACGCACAGCGCGAGCGCCGCCGGCAGATATGCGGGGCGGAAATTAAAGCGGAAATGAAAAAAGGATGGTGCGACGTTGTGCATGACAGGCCTCCGGAAGCTCGACCAGAGTAGATCGCGTCCCGGTGTGCGGCCTTGTTTCACATCAAACGCGCGCCTGTGCGGCGCGACCTGCGCGGCCGACTAGGCGGCGACCTCGCTGCACCGGACGGGCGCCGGCGCGGCGTCCATGGAGCGTTCCAGCAACGCCGCCAGTAGCTCCGGCGGCAGCGGCTCGCTGAACAGATAGCCTTGCATCTCGTCGCAGCCGTTGGCGCGCAGGAAGCCGCGCTGCTGCTCGGTTTCCACGCCTTCGGCGATCACGCGCAGCTTGAGCCGGTGCGCCAGGCCGATGATGGAGCTGGCGATGGCCTGGTCGCCGGCGCTGTGCGCCAGGTCGCGCACGAAGGACTTGTCGATCTTGAGGGTGCTGATCGGGAACGACTTGAGCGCCGACAGGCTCGAGTAACCGGTGCCGAAGTCGTCGATCGACAGCGCCACGCCCATCGCGCGCAGCTGCTCCATCTTGCCGAGCGCGCGCGTGAGGTCGCGCATGATCACGCCTTCGGTCACCTCCAGCTCCAGCCAGCGCGGCGCCATGTCGCTGTCGGCCAGCGCCTGCGCCACCCGCTCGACCAGCCGCCCCTCCTCGAACTGGCGCGGCGACACGTTGACCGAGATGCACAGCGGCGGCAGGCCGGCGTCCTGCCAGGCGCGGTTCTGGTGGCACGCCTCGCGCAGCACCCACTCGCCCAGCGCCACGATCATGCCGCTTTCCTCGGCCAGCGGAATGAAACGGTCCGGCCCGATCACGCCGTGCTCCGGATGCACCCAGCGCACCAGCGCCTCCGCGCCGAAAATGCGGCCGGTGCGCAGGTCTACCTTGGGCTGGTACACCAGCCGGAACTGGCGATGCTCCAGCGCCTGGCGCATGCCCTCGAGCAGCACCAGCTTCTGTTCGATCTGGGCGTTCATTTCGCGCGCATAGAACTGGCAATTGTTCTTGCCCAGCTCCTTGGCGCGGTACATCGCCGCGTCGGCGTGCATCAGCAGCGTTTCGGCGTCGGCGCCGTCGTCGGGATGGACCGCCACGCCGATGCTGCAGCTGACCTGCACCTGCTGTCCGCCCACGCAGATCGGTTGCAGCACCGCCTCGCGCACCCGTTCCAGCACCGCCGACGCGCCGTCGCCCCCGCCTTCTCCAGCGGTCTGGCGCAGCATCAGCACGAACTCGTCGCCGCCGAAACGGCCCACGGTGTCGCCAGGGCGCAGGCAGGCCGCCATCCGTCCCGCCACCACCTTGAGCAGCGCGTCGCCGGCGTTGTGTCCCAGGCCGTCGTTGACCAATTTAAAACCGTCGAGGTCGATGAACGCCACCAGCAAGGCGGCATCGACAGCATGCGCCTCGGCCACCGTCAGTTCCAGCCGCTCGGTGATCAAAATACGGTTCGGCAATCCGGTCAGCGTGTCGTGGTGCGCCAGGTGCTGCATGCGCTCTTCGGCCAGCTTGCGCTCGGTGATGTCGCGCACGATCGCCACCACGCCGCCTTCGACCGGCACCACCTGCTGGTGCAGCCAGCGCGCGCTCAGCTCGGGGATGGTGTTCTCCCATTCCTGCTCGTGCACGCCGCCGGCCTGCGTCACGCGCACCAGCTCGGCGAACATGCCGTTCTCGCGCGCCATCGGCACCAGCCGCAGCAAGGTGGTGCGGCACAGGCGTTCGCGGCTCACGCCGGTGAACTGTGCGGCGCGCGAATTGGCGTCGACAATGCTGAAGTCAACGACCGCGCCGGCGCCGTCGCGCACCTCGCGCATGACGAAGAAAGCGTCCAGGCTGGCCGCCGACGCCGCCGCGTAGGTTTCCTGCGCGCGCCGCACGCGGGCGCGGTGGCGCGCGCCCTGCCACGACCACAGCCACAGCAGGCCGGTGGCGATCGCCAGCGCCAGGCTGGCCGCGCCGGCCCGCCACAGCATCTCGCGGCGCTTGCGCTCGAACCCAGCCATCTGCTCCTTTTCGTCGAGGCCGGCGACCACCTTGAGCGCCGCGCCGTGCAGTTCGCTGACGCCGCTGAAGCGGCGCACACCGTCCTGCGGGTCGGGCCGGGCAGCCGCCTGCACCTCGGGCGGCGTCGCTTGGGCCACCAGGCGCTGGCCGAACGACACCTTGTCGCCGATGCGCAGGGCGCGCACCACGCCGTCCGCGCCGACCAGCCCCAGCATGCCGCGCTCGCCCATGCGGCTGCGCTCGTAGCTGCTGGTGAAATACGCGGGATCGGTTTCGACCATGACGACGCCGGCGAAGTTGCCCTTCTCGTCATCGAGCCGGCGCGTGAAGTGCAGGTGCCACTCGGTGTTGGCGACATCGCGCGTGGGCTCGCCGACAAAGGTGGAACCGCTATCGCGTTCCTGGTGGAAGTTGAAATAGCGCTGGTCTGCCACCGAGATCGGCGCCGCGCGCGGACTGCTGGCGACCGTCATGCCGTCGCGGTCGACGATGCTGACGGCGAACACCAGGCCGGACGGCAGCAAGCCCTCGCGCCCCAGTTCCGGCAGCGCGCCCAGGGTGCCGCGCCGCTCGACCGCGTACTTGAGCACGCGCAGCGTTTGATCGATGCCGTCCAGGCCGCGCGCCACCTGCGCCTCGTAGGTGCCCAGCACCTCGCGCAGCGAATCGGCGGCGGCCGCGCGCGCGCGTCCCCGTTCGACGTCGATCTCGTGCAGCGACAGCAGCCAGATCGCCACCAGCAGCAGCAGCGCGAACAGCGGCAGCGAGATATGCGTGTCGAGCCCGCGCCGCAGCCAGCGCGCGCGCAGGCTGTCGCCGGCCTTGGGCGCCGTCATGGACGCACCTCCAGCACCTTGACGCTGGCGTCGAGGGCGGCGCGGTCGATATAGCCGATCATGGCCGGATTGTCGGCCACCATGCGGCGCACGGCGGCGCTATTGTGCAGTTCGCGCGGCGGCTGGCCGCGACCGGTGAACACCATCTTGCTCCAGTACGCCTTCATCAGCGCCGGCGAGCGCTCCGCCACCCGCCGGTAAAACGCGTCGCGCAGCGCGTTGCCGGGCGGCAGGTCGAGCGCCACCGCTTCGGCGCCGTCGGGAAAGCGGTCGGTTTGTCCCATGAAGATGGCCGCCACCTGCTCGTGGCGCAGCCAGGGCAACGGATTTTTGGCCGACACCACGATCACCGGATCGTGCGGGCCGACCTCTGCGGCGAACGCCGGCGGCAGGACCGGCAACGTCAATAAAAGCATGGTCAGGAAAGGAACGGTCAACAAACGAGTGGTCAAACGCATCGCGGGCAACGGCAACAATGGATCGGTCATGCGGAATTCCTGTCTGTGGTCCCGATGGTACATATACGGCGTGGTCGCCAGTACACAGGGTTCGGGCGCGGGCGCCGGGGACCACAGACGGGCGTCTGTTCTTCAGAATGGGAAAGGTGGCAACGCCGGCGCGCGGCCAGGCCGCACACCCGTAAACTTCCTTAAGGCAACTTTAGATGAAGTAAAGCAATATACCAAGGATTCTATCCAAAAACCACTTTAATTTTAATAGAATTGCATCAATAATATGCTTTACACCACGGACGCCAGCATCTGCATCAGCTTGTCGACACTGAACGGCTTGAGCAGACATTGCGCCCCCTCGAGCGGGAAGCGCGGATGCTGGCCGCTGGCGAAGATAATCCGCAGGCCGGGCCGCAACGCGCGGGCGCGCGCAGCCAGCACCTCGCCCGACAGGTCCGGCAACGAGATATCGGTGATCATCACATCGATCGCCCCGCCCTGCAGCAACACCAGCGCGGCGGCCGCGTCGCCGGCCGGCAGTACCGTATGGCCCAGCAGTTCGAGCAGCTCGGTGGTGGTCTCGCGCAGTTCGCGCTCGTCCTCCACCAGCACGATGCGCAGGCCTCCCGACCCGGCCTCGCCGTCGGCCGCCTCGCCGGCCGCAGCCACGGCCGCCGGCGCCGTCAGCTGCGCCTGATGCTGGCGGTTGGCCAGCACATGGCGCACCTTGCGCGCCAGCGCCTCGCGGGTGTAAGGCTTGCCCAGCAAATCGACGCCGGCGTCGAGCCGGCCGCCATGCACGATGGCGTTTTCCGTGTAGCCGGACGTGAACAGCACCGCGATGCCCGGCAGCCGCTCGCGCGCCTTGCGCGCCAGCTCGGGGCTGCGCAGCGGCCCCGGCATCACCACGTCGGTGAACAGCAGGTCGATCGGCAGGCCGCTGTCGATGATGCTCAGCGCGCTGGCCGCGTCGTTCGCCTTGAGCACGCGGTAACCGAGCTCGCTCAGCATCTCGACCACGGTGGCGCGCACGCCGTCGTCGTCCTCGGCCACCAGGATGGTCTCCTGTCCGCCCACCACGGCGCGCATTTCCGGCGGCGCCGGCGCGTCCTCGACATCGGTCGAACGGGGCAGGTAGAGCTTGACCGTGGTGCCGCTGCCAGGCTCGCTGTATATCTTCACATGGCCGCCCGACTGGCGCGCGAAGCCGTACACCATCGACAAGCCAAGGCCGCTGCCCTTGCCTTCCGGCTTGGTCGAGAAGAACGGATCGAACGCCTGCGCCAGCACCTCGGGGCTCATGCCGCTGCCGGTGTCGCTGATGGCGATCATCACGTACTGGCCGGCCGCCAGCTCGGCATGGGTGGCGGCATACTGGTCGTCCAGCATGGCGTTGCCCACCTCGATGGTGAGCCTGCCCACGCCGTCCATGGCGTCGCGCGCGTTGATGCACAGGTTGAGCACCGCGTTCTCCACCTGCGCGGTATCGACCAGGGTGTTCCACAAGCCGCCGGAGATCACCGTCTCGACCTCGATCTCCTCGCCCAGGGCACGGCGCAACATGTCCTCCATGCCGGCGATGAAGCGGCCGATCTTGACCACCCTCGGATCGAGCGCCTGGCGCCGGCCGAACGCCAGCAGGTAGCTGGCCAGCTTGGCGCCGCGCGTGACGCCGGCCAGCGCGTGCTCGAGGCGCTTCTCGGCGCGCGCGTTGCCCTTGACGTCGCCGCCGAGCAGTTGCAGGTTGCCGGAGATGACCTGCAGCAGGTTGTTGAAATCGTGCGCCACGCCGCCGGTCAGCTTGCCGATCGCCTCCATCTTTTGCGACTGCTGCAGCGCCGCCGCCGTGCGGCGCATCTCGTCGGCCGCCGCCCGCTCGGCCGTCATGTCGCGGCCCACGGCATGCACGTAGCGCTCGTCCGGCACGGCGGTCCACGACAGGATCGCGTGCCCGCCGCCCTTGCGCAAGGTGCGGTTCTCGAACTTGAAGGTGTGCCGGCCCTCGGCCAGCGCGGCCATCTCCGCCATCGACGCGGCCATGTCGTCCGGGTGGATCAGTTTATACAGCGAGGTGCCGATCACCTCCGCCTCCTCCCATCCCAGCAGGCGGGTGAAGGCCGGATTGACGGCGCTGACCCAGCCCTCCAGCGACACCACCATCATCACGTCGGTCGAATAGCGCCACATGCGGTCGCGCTCCGCGGTGCGCTCGGCCACCTGCTGCTGCAGCTTGTAGGCGGTCGATTTCTGGTCCTCGATATCGGTGCTGGTGCCGACCCAGCGCTGCACCACGCCGTGGTCGTCGACGATCGGCAAGGCGCGCACGATGTGCCAGCGATAGATGCCGTCGGCGCGGCGGATGCGGTACTCGGTCTCGAAGGTCTGGCCGGTGGCCACCGCCACGGTCCACGCCTGGCCGGCCGCCGGCAGGTCCTCCGGATGGACGATCTCGGCCCAGCGGTTGTCGTCCAGCTGGCCGGGCCGGGTGCCGGAATAGCGGTAGACCTGGTCGTTGAACCAGTCCAGGCCACCGTCGGCGTTGGCCTGCCAGACCTGGCTCGGTATCGTCTGCGACAAGGTGCGGAAGGTGTTCTCGCTGGCGCGCAGCAGGTTCTCGGCCATCACGCGGTCGGTCACGTCGGCGCCCTGCACGAAAATGCCCCACACGGCGCCGGCGGCGTCGCGCAGCGGCTGATAGACGAAATCGAGGAAGCGCTCGCGCGCCGGCCGGTCGCCGGTGGCGGCCAGGAAGAACGGCACGGCGGTGCCGGACCAGGTCTCGCCGGACGCGTACAGTTTATCGAGCAAGCCGAGGAAGCCCTGGCTGTTCGCCTCCGGCAGCGCCTCGCGCACCGGCAGGCCGATCACCTCGCGCTGGCCGACCAGCGCCATATAGGCCGGATTGGCCGACGTGAAGACATGCTCGGGCCCCGAGAGCATCGCCATGAAGCCGGGGGCCTGCTCGAACATGATGCGCATGCGCTCGGCCTCGTTGCGCACGCGGCGCTCGGCCTTGACCTTGTCGGTGGTCTCGATCACCAGCACCATCACGCCGACCGGCGTGCCGGCCTCGTCGAGCACCGGCGAATAGTCCAGGTTCATCCAGATCTGTTCCGGCCCGCCGTTGCGGTTGACGGTCAGCTCCTGGTCCTTGTAGACCAGCGTTTGGCCTGCCAGGCCGACCTTGACCACATGGTCGTTGAAGTCGGCGATCTCCGGCCAGGCCTCGCGCACGTTGGCGCCCAGCGACATCGGATGGCGGCCGCCGGCGAACACCGAATAGCCGTCGTTGTAGATCATCACCCCCTGCTCGCCCATCAGCAGCACGATCGGCACGGTCGAGCGCAATATCAGCGCCACCGTCGTCTTGAGCGACTGCGGCCAGGCGTCGATGGGGCCAAGCGCGGTCCCGCTCCAATCGTGGGAAGCGATGATCTGCGCGACTTGGCCGCCGCCTTGGAGAAAGGGATGAGTCACGGTGTCCGGAAAAGAAATGTTGTCCTGAGATTATAGTTTGTCCTGAACATAAAAAGGCCGTGCACGCATCAATAGTGCATTGCCAAAGAAATAAAATGCGGATATAGTGCGAATAAGAATCATTATCATTAGAGAGACGCATGGATATCCCTCAAGAGTTGCGCAAGCTTGGCCTGAAGGCCACCCTACCCCGTCTGCGCATCCTGCAATTGTTCCAGGAATCGAAAAGCAAGCATTTGAACGCGGACGACGTCTATCGCCTGCTGCACGACGAAAACATCGACATGGGGCTGGCCACGGTGTACCGGGTGCTGATGCAATTCGCCGACGCCGGCATCCTGATCCGCCGGCACTTTGAATCGGTGGCCTCGGTGTTCGAACTCAACGAGGGTGGCCACCACGACCACCTGATCTGCACCAACTGCGGCAAGATGGAGGAATTCCTCGACGCCGAGATCGAAGCGCGGCAGGAGGCGGTGGCCAAGGAGCGCAACTTCGTGCTGCACGAACACTCGCTGTCGCTGTACGGTTTTTGCGGCGACTGCGCCGACAACATCAATCCGATGGCGGCGCGGAAGCTGCGGCGTTCCTGAGGCAGGCGAGTAGCTGGTTGGCGTCGAACGGCTTGCTCAAAAAGCACGCGGCGCCGCCCTGCAGCGCGCGCTTGCGCAGCGCCGCCTCGGGAAAGGCCGTCATCAGTATCAGCGGCAGCGGGTTGCCCTGACGGCGCAACTCCTCCAGCAACTCGATACCGCTCATGCCGGGCATCTGCAGATCGGTGATCACGCAATGAAACTGCTCCAGCGCGGCGCCGCCCGCGCCCAGCAGCGCCTGTGCCGAATCGAAGGCCTGCGCCGCATAGCCGTAGGAGCGCAGCAGGCTGCTCAAGCCGACGCGCACGGCGTCGTCGTCGTCGACGATAGCGATATGACAAAAATGTGGTTCCGGATCAGACACTAGGTACTCCCATGTTCGAACGGCGTCTCGCGGCCGTCCTGCGCATGGTGGAACGATACAGGCTCGCCGATGGCGGGGAAATCATACGAGGGTATAGGTCGAAGGCGACCGATCGGTCAAAGTCGTGCCTCCCCACAACAAACCCCGGGGGTCAGGTCCGACATTCGGACATTGGGGAACTTTTTTAGATGCGAAGAAGTTCCTGAATGTCCGAATGTCGGACCTGACCCCGGGGTTTAAGCCAGGCCGAGCGCTTCGGCCATGCGCACCAGGTCGGCGAAGGTCTTGGCCTGCATCTTGCGCATCGCGTTGCCGCGATGGATTTTGACCGTGATCTCGCTGGTGCCCACTTCGCCGGCGATCTGCTTGTTCATGAGGCCGCGCGCGGCCAGCGCCATGATTTCGCGCTCGCGCGGCGTCAGGCTCTCATAGCGCGCGGTCAGCCCTTGCAGCGCGCCGTCGCGCTGGCGCCGCGCGTGGTCGGCACGCAGCGCGGCGTCGATCGCGTCGAACAGCTCCTGGTCGCGAAACGGCTTCGCCAGGAAGTCGATCGCGCCGGCCTTCATCGCCCGCACCGACATCGGTATGTCGCCATGGCCGGTCATGAAGATGATCGGCAGCGCCACGCCGTCGCGCTGCAGGTCGGCCTGGAAATCGAGACCGCTGATACCCTGCAGACGCACGTCGAGCAGCAGACAGCTGGTGACGTCGGCGCGCGGTTCGGCCAGGAACTCGGCCACCGACGCGAAGGCGACGACGCGCATGCCGACCGACCGCAGAAGGCTGGAAATGGCCTCGCGCAGCGGCGCCTCGTCATCAACGATGTAGACCAGCGTTTCGGCATGGTCGATAGAGTCAGTCTGGTTCATACGCTGGCATGGAGAAGGTGATGGTGGCGCCCACCAAAGGGCTGGCCGGCGCGGGCTGGCCCACCCAGATGCGGCCGCCGTGGGTCTCGATGATGGAGCGGCAAATCGGCAGTCCCATGCCCATGCCGTCCTCCTTGGTGCTGTAGAACGCCTCGAACAGTCGCGGCACGGCGTCGGCCGCGATGCCGGGACCGGAGTCGCTCACGCTTAGTAGCGGCGCGCCGTCGGGAGTTAGCCCGGTTTGCAGCATCAGCACCGCCTGTCCCGGCGCGCAGGCGGCCATGGCCTGGCTGGCGTTCATCAGCAGATTGATGATCACCTGCTGCAGCTGCACCCTGTCGCCGCACACCGGCGGCAGTTGCGGCGCCAGGTCCAGTGTCAGCGCCACGCGGTGGGTATCGAGTTCGCGCCGCACCAGGTCCACGCTCTCCTCGGCGACGGCGTTCAGGTCCAGCACCGCGTGCTGCGGATCGCTGCGGCGCGCCAGCGCGCGTATCCGTTTGATCACGCCGGTGGCGCGGCCGCTCGCCTCCAGTATGCTGGCGACCGTGGCGCGCGCCTCGGCCAGGTCGGGCTGCGGGCGGTTCATCCAGCGCAAACAGGCCTCGCCGTTGGTGGAAATCGCCGCCAGCGGCTGATTGACCTCGTGCGCGATGGAGGCCGCCAGTTCGCCCAGCATCGTTACGCGGGTGGCGTGCGCCAGCTGCGCGTGGGCGGTGTGCAGCGCCTGTTCGGCCAGCACCGCCGCCGTGACGTCGGTCACCGCCCCCAGGTACTCGCAGGCGCCCTGCTTGTCGTAACGCGGCTCGGCCAGCACGTGCACATATTTCAGTTGTCCATCCGGCAGCAGCAGGCGGTGACGCAGATCGACCACGCCCTCCGCGCCCGGCGCCCGCTCCAGCGCGGCGCGCACCTGCGGGCGGTCGTCCGGCGCGCTGCGCTCCAGCACCCGCTCCGTCGTCGGCATCACGTCCAGCGGGTAGCCGAAAATGCGCGCCGCCTCGTCCGACCAGTACATCTCGCCGCCACCCGCCTTGAAACTGAAGCTGCCGGTCTTGCTGATGCGCTGAGTGCCGGCCAGGAAAGCCTCGCTGCGGCGCAGCGCGTCCTCGCGCGCCAGCAGCGCGTTGGTGGCGCCCTGACCGCGCAGCGCCAGGAAGGAGGTGATGCTGATGGCGAGCAGGCCGACCATCATGCGGCCGGAGGCGGCGCCGGAAAACACCACCGTGTGCGTCAGCAGGTAGGAGGTGACCGTCAACGTCATGCAGATGCCGGTGACCAGCAGTACGCCGCGCCGCTGCCACACGCTGGCCGACAAGAGCACCACCACCACGTACATCACGGCCACCGCCATGTCCAGCGGCGTGAAGGTATCCACCGCGAAGATCAACAACGTCAGGCATATCAACAGCCCGGACAACCAGGGAGTGCGCGGTACCCGAAACATGCTGTCCTTGTAAATTATGAAATAGGCAATCCCTCCCATTATAGGGGGGATCGCGCGGCTTGAAACCTATACTCAGGATAGGTTTTCGCCCCTTTCACGTCAGGTCGGATAAATAGAATCGGTCAGCGCTGCACGTACAGCCGCGCGCCGAACACCGGTCCCGCCGTGTGGCCCGGCTCCGGATCGAAGCGGACCACGATGCTGCTCTTACCACTGGTCAGACGCTCCGGCAGCACGTAATCGCGGTCGATAAACTCGCCCGGATGGTTGCCATCGAGCTTGACGCGCGCCACCCGCTCGCCATCGATGCTGATGTGGAAATCGCGATTGCGCTCCTCGCCCCAATAACTGGCCTGCAGCACCAGCTGCCCCGGCCCGCATTTCATGCGGAAGCTGAAGTAGCCGCCGGTGCGGGCGTCGCGCCCCATGCGGCCGCGATACGACACCGGATACGAGATATCCGATTGCAGGTCGTGGTCGCGCTCCGGCTGCATCTCCCCCAGGTGCATGACGTCGATCGAACGGTCGGCCAGGTCCTTGAGCCGCGCCTCCTCCTTCCTGAACGCGGCTTCGGAGGCCGCCCATTCCTGCTCGTTGTAGGCGTTGAAGTACACCGCCGCGCGACGGTCGTACTGGGCGAAGAACGGCGTGAACTTCATATCGCCGGGCCGTCCGCTGCCGACGGTGCGGTACACGGCCTTCACCTTGTCGGCCTCCTTGAACGAGGCCAGGATGTTGGCGCCGACCAGCGCCGGCGCCAGGCCGTTGAACGGTTTGTCCGCCGCGCCCAAATCGGCGGCCAGCACCATCGGCCCGCGCAACAGCGCCACCACCTTGTCGTTGCCGGCGGCCGATTCCAGCCGCAGCTCCAGCGGCAAGGCCAATCGCACGCTGTCGCCGGCGCGCCAGCGGCGCCGCACGAACAGGTAGCCCTTGTCCTTGGTGGCGGCATGCGGCTTGCCGTTGACCAGCAGGGTATGGCCGGAGGCCCACGCCGGGATGCGCAGGGCCAGCGTGTAATAGCGCTGGCCGGCCAGGCGCTTGACCTTGATGTCGATATCGCCCTCGAACGGATAGCGCGTCGTCATCTCCAGCGTGGCCGCCGCGTGCCGCCACTTCACCAGCGACGGAATGTACAGGTTGACGAACAGCGTGTCGCGGTTCTCCCAATAGACCGAGTCGCCGTGTTTGGAGTGGCTCTCGATACCGGACAACACACAGCACCAGAAATCGTTCTCCTCGCTGGAGTACTCGCGCGCCACGCCCGACATCAGCGGGGTCATATAGGTGAACATGCCCGTGCGCGGATTCTGGTGCGCCATGATGTGGTTCAGGTGCGTGCGCTCGTAGTAGTCGAAATAGGCGGCGTCCGGCGACCAGCTGTATAGATGGCGCGTCATCTTCAGCATGTTGTAGCTGCAGCAGGCTTCGCAGGTCTGTTCGGTGATGTGGGCGGCGATGGTGTCCGGGCCGGAAAAATATTCGCGGTCGCCGTTGCCGCCGATGACGTAGCTGTGGTGGTCCGTCACCGTCTTCCAGAAAAACTTCACGGTGTCGGCGTCGCTCTGTTTGCCCTTGAGTTCATACAGGCGCGCCAGGCCGATCAGCTTGGGAATCTGCGTGTTCGAGTGCAGGTTGGCCAGTTCGTCGCGGCCTTCGGCCAGCGGCGCCAGCGCCTTGTGGTGGTACAGGCGCCGCGCGACCGCCAGCCAGCGCTCGTCGTTGGTGCGCGCGTACAGTTCGGCGAAGCTCTCGTTGATGCCGCCATGCTCGCACGCCAGCACCTGCTGCAGCTGTTCGTCGTTCAAGGCGTCGAAGACCTTGGCCATGTAACCGGCCAGTCCCGTCGCCACTTGCAGCGCTTGCGCGTTGCCGGCGTAGGTTTGGGCGTCGAACAGGCCGGCGAACACCTTGTGCCAGTTATACAGCGGCACCCAGCAGCCATTCAGGTCGAATCCGGCCGAGCGTATCTCGCCGCGCATGATCTCGGGGAAGATCTCCTTGCCGTCGACCACCTTGCCGTCTTTGCGCTTGCGCATGAAGCCACCGATGTAGCCGTCGCCCTGCGCTTTCTGCACCCGCGCCAGTTCGGTGACGATGTAGTCGATGCGCGGCTTGAGCGCCGGCAGCCCGCTTTGCGCGTGCATCAGCGACAGCGCCGACAGGTAGTGGCCCAGGCCCTCGCCGGCGATGGTGTCCGACTCCCAGCCGCCATAGATCTTGCCCTTGACCGGCAGGCCGGCGAACAGGTGGTAGTTGTGAAGGAAGCGGTCGGCGTTCAGTCGCAGCAGGTAGGACTGGTTGGCCTGCAGCGCGTCGGCGTAGAAGGACGGCAGCAGGCGCACGTCCGACATGGGCACCGCCGTGGCGGACGACGGGGTGGAAGGCGCGGTGGAAGGCGCAGTAGTTGCCCCAGCGCCGATGGCCGGTGCCACCGCACCGGCGGCATTGGCCTTGGCGCTCCATCCGGATATCAGCCCGAGACTAGCGGCGCCTTGCAGGATCAATCGACGGTGACGGAACGGTGACGAGGCGCGCATGGTTATCCTGAATAGACGATGTTATCCAATAATATACGCTTGCCGGGGCATTGCGTCTTGCGCACGCAAATCACAAAGAATGACGAAATCCGCATAATGGCCAAGGATAGGCCGGCGACGGACCATGGCGGATTACGCTACGCTAATCCGCCCTACGGAAGCAAGTCCGCAAATAAAACACGCGGGCGGATTAGGCGGAACGCCGTAATCCGCCAAGCGCCGCCGACAGCGTTATTTGTACACGTCGGACGTTAATCCATACTTCTGCATCTTGTAGTACAGCGTCTGCTTGGGCACCGCCAGCGCCACACTGACCTCGCTGACACTGCCGCCGGCCTTGCGCAGCTCCTGCTCGATGACGGCGCGTTCGAAGCAGCCCACCTGTTCGGCCAGCGGCAGCGGCGCCAGGCTGCGCGCCGACAGCAGGCCGTCGCCGCCGCTCGACAATCCCAGCACAAAGCGCTCGGCAATGTTGCGCAGCTCGCGCACATTGCCCGGCCAGTCGTGCGCCATCAGCGACTGCATCAGCGGCCCCGGAACCGGCGGCGCGGGACGCTTGTAGCGCGCCGCCGCGCCGAGAAGAAAGTGCTCGAACAACAGCGGAATGTCCTCGCGCCGCTCGCGCAGCGGCGGCAGATTGAGCACGATCAGATTCAGGCGATAGTACAAATCGCTGCGGAATTTCTGCTGGTCCGACAGTTCCTTCAAATCGTCCTTGGCGGCCGCGATCACGCGCACGTCCACCGGCACCTGGCTATTGGAGCCGAGCCGCTCGACGTAGCGCTCCTGCAGCACGCGCAGCATCTTCACCTGCAGCGACATCGGCAAGCTCTCGATCTCGTCGAGGAACAGCGAACCGCCGTCCGCGTGTTCGATCTTGCCGACCTGGCGCTTGCCGGCGCCGGTAAAGGCGCCCGGTTCGTGGCCGAATACCTCGCTCTCGAAGATATTCTCGGGTATCGCGCCGCAATTGAGCGCGACGAAATTGCGCTTGTGGCGGCGGCTGTACTGGTGCAGGCAGCGCGCCACCATCTCCTTGCCGGTGCCGGTCTCGCCGTAGATCAGCACATCGGCCGGTTCGTCGGCCAGGTCCAGGATCAGGCGGCGCAGGTCGCGCATCGGCGCCGAGTCGCCCAGCAAGGTGGCCTCGATGCCGACGCCATGCTCGATGCGGTGGCGCAGCGCCGCCACTTCCAGGGTCAGGCGGCGCGTCTCCAGCGCGCGCTGCACCACCTCGGACAGCTGCTCCGACGAATACGGCTTGGCGATGAAGTCATAGGCGCCGTCGCGCATGGCGTTGACCGCCATCGTGATATCGCCATGGCCGGTCACCAGCACCACCGGCAACTGGGCGTCGATGGCCTTCACCGCCGCCATCAGATCGAGCCCGCTCATGCCGGGCAGACGCACATCGGTGACGACCACGCCGGCGAAGCCCGGGGTGACCTTCGCCAGCGCCTGTTCGGCCGCATAAAAGGCCTCGACCTGGAACCCGGCCAGGTCCAGCGCCTGCGCGCTACCCGCGCGCACGGTGGCGTCGTCCTCGACCAACAGTACTTTCATCGCTTCATACATCTATAGTCTCCTGCTCCGCAAGCGGTAATTCAATAATAAACCTGGCGCCCCCCGTGGCGCTGGCCTCGACCCGTAGCAGTCCGCCGAACTCGCGCACGATCTGCTCGGAGATGGCCAGCCCCAGTCCAAGGCCCTGCCCCTGCGGCTTGGTGGTGAAAAATGGTTCGAATAAATGGGCGCGGATGTCTTCCGGGATTCCAGGGCCGGTGTCGGCCACGCCGATCATCACGCGTTCGTCGGTGCGCTCGACGCTGACGGTCAGCTCGCGCGGCTCGCTGTCGGCCATCGCGTCGAGCGCGTTGTTAAACAGATTGACCAGCACCTGCTCCAGGCGGTTGCTGTCGCAAAGCGCGTGCACATCCTGGCTGCGCATCGACATGCGGAAGTTGACGCGCTCGCGCTCCACTCGCCGCTCCACCAGGAACAGCGCGGCGGTGATCGCGGCCGCCACCGGCACCGGTCGCAGGCTGGCGTCGGCCTTGCGCGCGAACTGGCGCAGCTGGCCGGTGATCAGTCCCATGCGCCCGACCAGCTGCGAGATCGTCGCCAGATTGGTCTTGGCCTCCTCCAGCCGGTCACGCTCGATCAGCACCTTGGCGTTGTCGGCCATCGTGCGCAGCGCCGTCAGCGGCTGGTTCAGTTCATGCGTGATCCCGGCCGACATCTGCCCCAGCACCGCCATCTTCGCCGCCTGAACCAGTTCGCTCTGGGCCTGGCGCAGTTTTTGTTCGGCCTTGCGGCGCACGATATTCTCTTCGCTCAGGTTGTGCGTCATCTGCTGCAGACTGGAGGTGCGCTCGGCCACCATCGTCTCCAGGTTGTCGTAGGCGCGCTGCAGGTCCTCGCGCGCGCGCAGCCGCTGCCGGCCAAGGCGGCGGCGCTGGCGCGCGTACAGCACCAGCATCACCAGCAAGGCCTGCACCAGCAAGGCGAACAAAAACACATTGCGCGCGCTGGCCCTGGCCGGCGCAAGATCGGACAGGTACACAAATTGCCATTTGCGCGGCGCCAGCGAGCGGGCCTGGCTTACCATGTTCGAACGCGGCCCGGCGTCGGAGGCCGCATCGGGCACCGCGATGATGCTGGCGCCGCCGTCGATGCGGCGCACCTCGCGCATGCCCAGTGGCGTCAGCGCGTGCGAAAAATACTGGCGCGACGCCTCCAGTTCCTGCCGCACCGCCGGCGCGAGCGGCGCCAAGGTGCGGTATTTCCATTCGGGGACGGAGGTCAGGAAGACCACGCCGTGCGCGTCCGCCAGCAACACCTTGTCGGCGCCCTGCACCCAGCCCTTTTCCAGCTTCTCGATATTGACCTTGACCGTGGCCACGCCCAGCATGCGGCCGTTGTGGTAAATCCCGTGCGCGAAGAAGTAACCCGGCTCGCCGCGCGTGGTGCCGACGCCATAGAAGCCGCCCGGTTCGCGGCGCAGCGCGTCGCGCACGTAGGGCCGGAACGAAACGTCGTCGCCGACGAAGCTATCGCGCTCGCGCCAGTTGCTCGACGCCTGCGTCACGCCCTGCAGATTGACGATGTAGATGGTGGTGGATTTGGAGAGGCGGTTGACCTTCTCCAGGTATTCGTTGACTTCCCCGCGCAGCGCGTCGTCGCCGGGGTGCTGCAACAAGGCGATGACGTCCTTGTTCAGCTCCAGGGTGCCGGGCAGGAAGTCGTACTTGGCCAGCAGGTTTTCCAGGCTGAGGGCATAGCCGTCGAGCCGCTGCGCCCCGGACAGGCGCAGCCGCTCGATGGCCGCGTTCTCCGCCCAGCGCCAGCAAAAAATCGCCAGCGCCAGACAGGCGGCCAGCAGCAGCACCCACAGTGTGAGTCGCCTCCAAAGCCGCTGGCCAGGCCGCGATGGTGGAACCGTCTGCGATGGTGCTGCCGCCATAATCCCCTCGTAAATTACCTCAAGCCGCGCTCGAACCCCGGCTATTAAAACACATGCCGCACACCGACGTTGAATCCAGTCGTGCCGGTGCCGGTATCGGTGGCCGTGCCGACCTTGAAACTGGCGCCGTTGCGGTTGTTGATATGGCCATAGGCGGTGTACAGGTCCGTGCGGCGCGACAGCGGATACAGATAGCCGATCGCGCCCTGCTTGGCGTCCTGGCGCAGCGCCGAATCGTCATGATGATCGATGTACGACATCAGCAGCGTACCAACCGGCAGCCGCATCGTGAAGCCCAGCAGCGTATCCTTGCTCTCGTTCTCCAGCAAGTCCTTGTTGCGCGCGTGCGCCACGTGGACCGTGACCTTGGAGAACTGGTAGCGCGCCGTCAGCATGGTGTTGCGGCTGCGGGCGGTGGCCAGCGCGTTATCGCGCTGCTGGTGCGCCAGCACCAGGGTCAGGGGACCGTTTTCATAGGTGCCGCTGCCGGCGATGCTGCGGTTTTTGCTGGTGTCGCCGGCCACTTCGCCGTAGCCGTACAGGACGTCGGCCGAGAAACCGGCCACCTTCGGCGTGATGTACTCCACGGAGTTGTCGACCCGCGAGTTATTGGCGAAGATGTTTTGCGAATTGCCCGCGAAGCCGGTCTGGAATGGGTCGGCGATGTTGTTCAGCGTTTTGTAGAACGGCGAGTACTGGCGGCCGACGCTGAACGCGCCCACCGGGGTGGTCAGGCACAGGTAGGCCTGGCGGCCGAACAGCACCCCGCCCTGGGCGGGAATGCCGGTATCGAGGTTGTTGCCGTTTTCCAGACCGAAGGACAGCACCATGCCGCCGCCCAGGTCTTCCTTGCCCTTGAAGCCCAGGCGCGAGCCCGAGCCGATGCCGCTGCCGACCTTGGTGGTATTGCCGGCGGCGGCGCCCCGTTCGACCAGCAGGCCGGCATCGGCGACACCGTAGACGGTGACCGACGATTGCGCCAGCGCGGAGGACGACAACAAACCCAGCGCCAGGGCGCCGATGATATTTTTCTGCATCTTTACATCTCCTGAGATTACTTTTTTGTGGTCTTACTTTTGTGGTCTTGCTTTTGTGGTCTTACGTCTGTGGTCTTGCTTTTTCAGGTGAATCAAGCGGCGCGGATATTCGCCACGCTGTCCTTGCCGTGCTCCGAGACCGGCGCCTGCTCTTCATCGAGCGCGCCTTCCCACTTGGCGACGACGGCGGTGGCCACTGCGTTGCCGACGGCGTTGGTGGCGGAACGGCCCATGTCCAGGAACTGGTCGATGCCCATCAACAGCAGCAGGCCCGCTTCCGGGATATTGAATTGATTGAGCGTGGCGGCGATGACCACCAGCGATGCGCGCGGCACGCCCGCGATGCCCTTGGACGTCACCATCAACAGCAGCAGCATGGTGATCTGGGTGCCCAGCGACAGTTCGATGCCATAGGCCTGCGTGATGAACAGCACGGCGAACGTGCAGTACATCATCGAGCCATCCAGGTTGAACGAATACCCCATCGGCATGACGAAGCTGGAGATCTTGCGCTGCACGCCGAATTGGTCCAGCGCCACCAGCAGTTTTGGGTAAGCGGCCTCCGAGCTGGCGGTCGAAAACGCCAGCAGGAACGGTTCGCGGATCAACACGATCAGGCGGAACACACGCTTGCCGATGAAGGCGAAGCCGCCCAGGATCAGCAGCGTCCACAGACACACCAGGCCCAGATAGAAGCCGCCCATGAACTTGGCGAAGGTGACCAGGATGCCTAGGCCGTTGGTGGTGATGACCGACGCCATCGCCGCGAACACCGCCAGCGGCGCCAGCTTCATGATGCTGCCGGTGATGCGCAACATGACCTGCGCCAGCTGGTCGACGCCGGCGGTCAGCTTGGCCGCCGATTGTCCCAGCGCGCCCAGGGCGCTGCCGAAGAAGATCGCGAACACCAGCACTTGCAGGATCTCGTTGTTGGCCATCGCCTCGATCGGCGACTTCGGCACCATGTGGCTGACGAATTCCTTGAGCGTGAAGGCCGAGGTTTTCAGGCCGGTGGTGGCGTCGATCGGTGGCAGCGGCAGGCCCAGATGGGTACCGAGCTGCATCAGGTTCGACAGCACCATGCCCAGGGTCAGCGACACCAGCGAGGCGATCACGAACCAGCCCATGGCCTTCATGCCGATGCGGCCGGCGGCCTTGCCGTCGCCCAGATGCGCGATGCCGACCGCCAGGGTCGAAAACACCAGCAGCGAAATGATCATTTTGATCAGACGCAGGAACACGTCCGTCACGATCGAGATATGGCCGGCGATGTCGGCGGCGGCCTTTTTATCGGGGAAAGCCTGGTGGCACGCGTAGCCGACGGCTACGCCCAACACCATGGCGATCAGGATGTACAGCGTTAGTGGGCGCTTTTTTTTCACTTTTATCATCTCCGTATTGTTCCCCCGGCGGCGCCGCGGGGTACGGGTAGATAGCAATGGCTGTGCCAGCGCGCCAAAGCGAAAAATAGCCACTCAAGCCATTGATTTCAATGACAATTCTTCATGGAAATGATGATTGCAGCGTGATAGCGGGACGAAAATCTGGACCTGTCGCGGGCCGCCTGTATGGAAAGTTGGACGACGGCGCCGTATCAGGGTTCGCGCTCGGCATATTCGATGCGGTTCCTGCCGTTTTCCTTGGCGCGGTAGAGCGCCTTGTCGGCCAGTTTGATCAGCGATTCAGGCGTGCAGCCGGGCAGCGGCCCCGCCACCACGCCGAAGCTGCAGGCGATGTCGATAGAGACGCCGTCCTCCACCACCGGATCGGCGCAGATTTCCCGGTGCAGGTCACGGATGCGCTGTTCGCCGCCGCCGGCGTACAGCCCTGGCAGCAGCAGGATGAACTCCTCGCCGCCATAGCGGCCGACGGTGTCGGAGCCGCGCAGCCGGTCCGACAGGCGCCGCACGAACTCCTTGAGCACCGCGTCGCCGGCCAGATGGCCATAAGTGTCGTTGATGCGCTTGAAGTGGTCCAGGTCCAGCAGCACCACCATGAAACTGCCGCCGCTGCGCGCGGTGGTGGCGATTTGCTGGCCGATCATCTCCATGATCGCGACCCGGTTCCAGGCCTTGGTCAGGCCATCCTTGAGGGAGCGCATGCGGTGCTCCTCGCGCGAGGCCTCCAGCTCCATGGTCCGTTCGCGCACCAGCTGCTCCATCGCGGCGCTGCGGCGCAGGATGCCGCGCAGGCGCCAGCGGTACAGCAGCCAGGCCAGGGTCAGCGCCAGCAGCGCGCAGCCGGAGTAGAACCAGCCGCTTTGCCACCACGGCGGCATGATCGTCAGCGGCAGCTCGATCGGCCCGGCCATCGCCTGCAGCATGGTGTTCTCGGCGCTCACCTGCAGCACATAGCTGCCCGGCGCCAGCGCCGGATAGCGCAGGACCGTGCCGTCGGTGACCGTCCAGCCGTTTTCCAGGCCCTTGAGCCGGTAGCGGTAGCGCAGCGCCTCGTGGTTGCGGAACGACAGCACCGCCAGCCTGACCTGCAGCGCGCCGCCGCTCCAGGCGATCATCTGCGCCTTGCTGACGCCCAGCGGGTTGCCGTCGTAGTCGACCGACTCGATCCCCAACGCCAGCTGCTTGGGCGCGAACAGGTCCTGGGGGTGCACGATGTGCGAGGCGCCGCTGCTGGTGCCGATCCACATCGAACCATCGGTATCCTCGAAGATCGCGTACTGGTTGCTGTCATTCCAAATCAGGCCGCTCTGCTGATTGAGCACTCGCCAGGTCTTGCCGTTCCAGACGGCCACGCCGTCGTCGCTGCCGATCCACAGCCAGTGGCGGCGGTCGACATGCATCGACATCACCGAACGGCCGGCCATCGGTGTGGCCGTCAGCGGCAACGACTGCAACGCCAGCGCCTCGGCCGTGTCGTCGGCCGGCCCGTACCAGATGGTCTCCTCGCGCGGACCGGCCAGCCACAGGTTGCCGGCATCGCAACTGAGCATGTTGACGAGCCCCGGCAGTTTCGGCGCGCTCCACCGCGTGCCCGCCAGCCGCAACACCCTGTCGCGGGCGAGGAACCACAAGGTGCCGTCGCCGGTCTGGCAAATGGCGGTCACGCCGATATCTTCCTTCTGCTCGCCCAGCAAAGAACGCAGCCCCTCGACCGGTTGCGGCGTCGATGAATGTTCGGGGTCCCGGATCACGTACAGGCCGTTGTTGGTGGCGATCCAGATCCGGCCGGCGGCATCGATAAACAGGCGGAAGATCAGCGGCAGCTTCGCCACGTGGACGCTGCGCCCCGTGAGCCGGTCCCGGCGCACCAGCGCGCCGGAGAAGGTGCCGCTCCACACATTGCCCGCGCGGTCGGTGGCGATCGTGCCGATTTGATGGTCGGCGCCCTCGTAACCGCCCGCCGGCTGGCTGAAGCGCGCCTCGCCGGGCCGCTGGACCGCCACGCCGCGCCCCGTTCCGAGATAGAGCAGGCCGTCGCCGGAGCGGTGGAACGACCAGATGTCGTCGCTGGGCAGGCCTTGCGCGATGGTCCAGTTGGCGACGCTGCGATAACCCTGCCAGTGGGCCAGGCCGCGCCCCCCGAGCCCGAGCCACAGTTCGCCGTCGCCGTCGGCGAAGATGGCGGAGATGCCGCCGTCGGCCTTGAGCCCCTCCCTGGCGCCGTACTCCCGCCAGTTGCCCGCCACGCCGCGCAGCAGGCCATAGTCGTTGTTCGACACGAGCGTGCCGTCGCTATCCTGGGCCATCGGAAAATACTGCCTGACGGTGGCCTGGGCCACGCCGGGTGGCGCATGCGCCACCGCGCGCGCGGCGCCGGGCGCCAGCGACAGCATGTGGTCCTGGCTGCGCAGCCACATCTCGCCGTCCCTGCCGGCGAAGATCGCGCCCCACTTCGCCGGCGGCACGCCCTGTTGCGGACCGTAGAGGGTCAGGCCATCCGCCCCGTAGCGGCATACCTGCCTGCCGCACCCGAACCACAGGACGCCGTCCAACCCCGCCGCGATACTCGTGACGTCCCCCAGCACGGGATGGTCGCGGCGCTGCGCCTCGCTGAAATAATATCGGGATTGCCATTTTCCGGCGGCGGCGGGCCGCACCTCCAACAGCTCGCGCTTGCCCACCACCAGCAACGTGTCGTCGCCATTGCGGGCGAAGCGTTGTCCGGCCCACAGGATGATGGGCGCCCCGTCCGGGCCCGCGACCGCCACGCAGCCGTCGCGCCGCCACTCGCACAAGCCGGCGTCGGTGCCGACCCACAGGCGGCCGGCGGCATCGGTGGTCAGCGCGGTGATGAACGGAGCCGGCAAGCCGTCACGCTTGCCATAGCGGAGAAAGCGCGCGCCGTCGAAGCGGAACAAGCCGTTCTCGGTGCCCACCCACAGATAGCCGGCGCCGTCCTGGGTGATGGCGGTGACGGCCTGGTTGGCCAGGCCGTCGGCCTGGCCGTACTGGCGCAACGACATTTGCTCGGCGGCGGCGGGCCCGCACAGCGCCCGGAAAGACAACCATGCCAGAAAAACAACCGGCCATGCGCGCGCCTTCAACATCATTGAAACAATCGCCGCGCCGCTCAAATACCGCATCACCACCCCGTATCGATCTGGAAGTCCCCCCAAGCATGCCACCCCCGAGCTCATCCGTCCAGCACGGGGATCGGCCACGCACGGCGTCACGTATAATCGAGCCGCGCCGACGCCGATGCGACTTGCATCGCCTTCTCCACCCCGGAACAACCTGACACTGCGAACATAAACACCGATGCGATCCGTGCTTCATCCCGCGCGCGCCGTGGCGCTGGCCTTTCTGATGGCGATCGCCTTCGGCACGGCGCTATTGATGCTGCCGTTCTCCCACGCCGGCGGCCAGGGCGCGCCCTGGCTGACCGCCCTCTTCACGTCGGTGTCGGCCGTCTGCGTGACCGGACTGACGGTCGTCGACACCGGCACCTACTGGTCCGGCTTCGGCCAGGGCGTCATCATGGCGCTGTTCCAGTTCGGCGGCTTCGGCATGATGACCGCCGCCACCCTGCTTGGACTGTTGGTCAACAACTCGCCGCGTCTGCGCACCAAGTTACTCAGCCAACAGGAGACCCGCACGCTCGGCCTGGGCGACGTGACCAGCGTGGCGCGCCTGGTGCTGGTGGTCACCTTCGCGTCCGAGCTGCTGATCGCCACCGTGCTTACCCTGCGCATGCACTTCGCCTACGACCTGCCGTGGCCGCAGGCCGTGTGGAGCGGCGCCTTCCACGCCGTGTCGGCGTTCAGCAACGCCGGCTTCTCGATCCATGCCGACAGCGTGACGCGCTACGCCGGCGACGCCCTGATCCTGGCGCCGCTGATGATCGCCATCGTCGCCGGCGGCATCGGCTTCCCGGTGCTGCACGACCTGCGCCTCAAGCTGCGCGACCCGCGCCACTGGTCGATGCACACCAAACTCACCTTGCTCGGCACCGCCGTGCTGCTGGTCCTGGGCTTTCTCGGCGTGCTGCTGTTCGAGTGGCAAAACCAGCGCACGCTCGGCGCCATGGCGCTGGGCGACAAGCTGCTGTCGGCGTCGTTCATGTCGGTGGCCGCGCGCACGGCCGGCTTCAACGCCGTCGACATCGCCGCGCTGACGCCGGAATCGTGGGCGCTGCACTACTTCCTGATGTTCATTGGCGGCGGCAGCGCCAGTACCGCCGGCGGCGTCAAGGTCGGCACCATCGTCATCCTCGCGCTGCTGGTGATCGCCGAGGTGCGCGGCTTCCGCGACACCGAAGCCTTCGGCCGCCGCCTCGGCGCTTCGGCGCAGCGCCAGGCCATCACGGTCGTCGTCCTGGGCTGCGGCATGGTGGCCCTGGGCACCCTGGTGCTGCTGCACGTCTCCGACTTCCCGACCGACCAGATTATTTTCGAGGTGGTGGCGGCGTTCGGCACGGCCGGACTGTCGACCGGCATCACCCCCGGCCTGCCACCGGCCGGCCAACTGACCCTGGCCCTGCTGATGTTCCTGGGCCGGGTCGGCACTGTCACCCTGGCGGCGTCGCTGGTACTGGGCGAGCGCCGCCTGCCCTATCGTTATCCCGAGGAGCATCCAATTGTTGGGTAAAATTTTCACGGAACAGATCTCATTCCCGAACAGCGACAACATCGTTGTCGTCGGCCTTGGCCGCTTCGGCGGCGCCGTCGCCGAGGCGCTGATGCGCATGGGCCACGACGTCATGGGCATCGACCGCGACACGGAGCTGGTGCAGCTGTGGGCCGATAAACTGACCCACGCGGTGCAGGCCGATTCCACCAACGAGGACGTGATGCGCCAATTGGGCGTGGCCGAGTTCTCGCACGCGATCGTCGGCATCGGCACCGACCTCGCGGCCAGCCTAATGTCGCTGATGGTGCTCACGGAACTGGGCATCAAGGATATCTGGGTCAAGGCGCTGACGCCGGAGCACGGCCAGATCGCCAGGCGGGTGGGCGCCCACCACATCGTCTATCCGGAGGCCGACATGGGCGCGCGCGTGGCGCACCTGATCACCGGACGCATGATGGACTACATCGAGTTCGACGACGGCTTCGCCATCGCCAAGATCCGCGCGCCGGACCTGACGCACAATATGACCCTGGCGCAGTCGCACGTGCGCGAAAAATTCGGCGTCACCGTGGTCGGCGTCAAGCGCCCCGGCGAGGACTTCCAGCACGGCCTGCCCGAAACCCATGTGTTGCCCGACGACCTGCTGATCGTCTCCGGCGCCACGCGCAAGATCGAACAATTCGCCAGCAGCGGCCGCAAGCGTTGAGTCATTTCCTACAGGGACTGTTTTGTAACTGAAAGGTTTCATATAAGTAAAAGCTATCGATTTCATACAAATAATTGATTTTGATAATTGTGTCACAGCCGTTAAGGTTTGCTTTCACACATCAAAAGGGAGATACCCAATGAAATCGACTCAGCTCGCCAGTCGTCTGGCCGCGTTGGCCTTGACGGCAGCGGCCGGCATCGGCAACGCCGCCGCCCAAGCCACACCCGCACCCGCTCCCGCCACCGTCATGACCCGCGACAACGGCGCGCCCATCGGCGACAACCAGAACTCCCAGACGGCCGGCCCCAACGGCCCTGTCCTGCTGCAGGACGTCCAGCTGATCCAGAAACTGCAGCGCTTCGACCGCGAGCGCCAGCCCGAGCGCGTGGTGCACGCGCGCGGCACCGGCGCCCACGGCGTCTTCGTCGCCAGCAAGGACATCTCGGACGTGACGCGGGCTGCCGTCTTCAAGCCGGGCGAGGAAACGCCGGTGTTCGTGCGCTTCTCCAGCGTCATCCACGGCAACCACTCGCCGGAAACCCTGCGCGACCCGCGCGGCTTCGCCACCAAGTTCTACAGCAAGGAAGGCAACTGGGACCTGGTCGGCAACAACCTGCCGATCTTCTTCATCCGCGACGCCATCAAGTTCCCGGACATGGTGCACTCGCTCAAACCGTCGCCGGACACCAACGTCCAGGACCCGAACCGCTTCTTCGACTTCTTCTCGCACCAGCCGGAAGCGACCCACATGCTGACCCGGGTGTACTCGGACCAGGGCACGCCGGCCAGCTACCGCGAAATGGACGGCAACAGCGTCCACGCGTATAAATTCGTCAACGCCAAGGGCAAGGTCAACTACGTCAAGTTCCACTGGAAATCGCTGCAGGGTGAAAAAACGCTGACCGCCAAAGAGGCGTCGGAGATCCAGGGCCGCGACTTCAACCACATGACGGGCGACCTGATCGCCGCCATCAAGGAAGGCCGTTTCCCGAAATGGGATTTGTATGTGCAAGTGATGACGCCTGAGCAGTTGGCCAAGCTCGACTTCAACGGACTTGACGCCACCAAAATCTGGCCGACCAGCGTGCCGGAGACCAAAATCGGCACCATGACCTTGAACCGCAATCCGGACAACGTGTTCCTGGAAACCGAGCAATCGGCGATGGCGCCGTCGAACCTGGTGCCGGGCATCGAAGCGTCGGAAGACCGCATGCTGCAAGGCCGCTTGTTCTCGTACGCCGACACGCAGCTGCACCGCCTCGGCGCCAACGGCCTGCAACTGCCGATCAACCGTCCGCGCACGCCCGCCGCCAACTACAACCAGGACGGCGCGACCAACAGCGGCGCCCGCAAAGGCGAAGTCAACTATCAGCCTAGCGAGCACGCGCCGCTGGCCGACAACGCCGAGTACAAATCCAGCCAACTGCCGTTGAGCGGCACGACGCAGCAGGCGCGCATCACGAAGACGCGCAACTTCGCGCAGGCGGGCGATTTCTACCGCTCGCTGAACGCGCAGCAGCAGGCCAACCTGGTCAGCAACCTGGCGGGCGATCTGGGGCAGGTGAAGGATGACGGCGTCAAGTACGCGATGCTGTCCTACTTCCAGAAGGCCGACGCCAACTACGGCCGCGCTATCGCCGTGGCGGTGAAAGCCGATCCGGCCAAAGTGCAGCAGCTGGCGGCCAAGCTGGTCGATTAAAACACGTAGGGCGGATTAGGCGGCACGCCGTAATCGGCCATGCCCGCGTCAACGCGACGCATGCATGGCCGATTACGCTTCGCTAATCCGCCCTACGTGGATCCGAGGTATGCGTACGTCGCGGGACCATCACTGCGCCGACTCGAACGCCCCCAAATCCGGCGCCGCACCCTTGAACGGCAACCCGACATTGACGCCCTTGCCGATCAAATCGCTGGTCGAGCGCAAACGGTAACTGCCCAACACCGGCAAGCTGCCATCCGCCTGTCGCGGCGCATCCCAGCCGCTGGCCGACACATTCTCGAAGTCCCCGTCGCTGATCTGCACCGGCAACGTCCACGAATTATTCGCCATATCCAAGCCCGCCGTATTCGACGTCGCCGTGCCCTTGTACGCCAGATTGTTGCGCAGGTTCCCGAAGTTCACCGCCGACCCATCCGGCGCGATCCCCAGCATGTTGTAGTTCACCCCGTTGCTGAAGGACGTATTGTTGAAGAAATCAATCGCCAACGGATGGTGGTTGGCATAAAAACCCGCCGCCTTGTTGGCGAACGCCACCGAAAACCGCACCGTGTGCTTGACCCCGTTGGCCACATACGCGCCGCCATAACCACCCGCCTTGATGCCGTTGCCATTGCCCGCCGCCAGCGGCGTGGTCGTCCCCGGCAAATAACCATGCTGCCACGCCCACGAATTTTCGATCGTCACCGGCGAGAACGCGTTGATCAGATCGAACCCGTCATCGGTGTTCATCCACGCGCGGCAACCCCGGAACACATTGCCCGGCTGGTTGGCCTTGACGTGCGCACCGAAGCCGTCGGCGCTCTGCCCGGCCCCGTTCGATGTGTACGGATCGTAGTTGTGATGCGAATCGCTGTTCAGCACCAGATTGTTGGAACCGTTCTGGATGAACAACCCCGGCCCCATGTTGTGATGCAAATTGAGCAGCTCGAAGACGTTGTTGCTGCCGCTGTTCCACACGCCCCACGACTCGTGGTTCAGCCGGTTGCCCGGCTGCTGCGGCGCGCCGGTCACCTCCAGCCCCTTCAGGTGGACCCAGCTGGCCGTGACATTGAAACCTTTGACGCGGCAATCATCCTTCATCGCGGAAAAATCGAACACCGGCGTCTCGCCCGGATACGCCCAGTAGCGGATCGGCTGGCCGGAGCTTCCGCTCTTGTTGAGCGTGATGGCGTTGACGATGGCCGTCCGGCTGGCGCAGGCCTCGACGCCGGCCGTATACGCATACTTACCTCCACGGTAGTAGACGGTATCGCCGGCCTGGGCCTGCGTTTGCGCACGCGCGATCGAGGCCCATGGCGCCGCTTGCGTGCCGGCGGCGTTGTCGCTGCCACCGGGGGCGACGTAATAGTTGGTAGCGAACGCCGGCGCGGCGGCGAACGAGAGGAACAGAAGCGCGCTGAGTGGTGTTTTCATCTCTCCCATTGTAGAGAGCACCGGAGCGTTCTTACCACACCGAACGGAAAAATCATCAAACTGATCGGCTCCGCCGCGCGAACGCCGCCTTCGTCATCGGCGCGCGCGACTCCAGCAGAGCGCCCAGCAGATGCTGGGCGTGGCGCAGCAGCGCCGGATGGGCCGCGTCGGCCGGGTGCAGGCTCAACCGCACCAGCCCGGCCGACGCCATGCACGCCGCCTGCGCCGTCGCCAGGCGCGGCGACAACTCGCGTCCGCTGCGGTTGCGCGCCGCGTAGACCAGGCTGGGCGACCAGATGCTGCGTTGCGGCGCCAAAAGGTGGAAATGGGTCCAGGTGGTGGTGTAGGAAAACGGCGCCTTGCGCAGCGCCAGCCAGGCGCCGCTTCCCAGCAGCCAGGCCGGCGGCACGAAGCCGTCGACCGGCCAGCCCCGGCGGCCGAACCACTGCAGTCCCAGCGCCAGCAACAATCGGCTCTGGGCCGCGCTCAGCGCCGAAAACTCGCCTTCGTGGCGGGTGTAGACGCCGCGCAGCCAGCGCTTGCGCCAGCCGGACGCGGGCGGCCCGCTGTCCAGATGCCGGTAGCCGTGCAGCGCCAGCTCGTGGCCGCGCGCGAGCAAGGCCGTAAGCATCGCCTCGTAGCCGGGGTCCGTTCGATCGTGGCCGTGATAGCACGGCACCACCAGCAAGGTCAGTGGAATATCGGCCACCTCCCCTATCGCAGCGAGCAAGCGCTGGCAGGCCGGCCAGGTGGCCGGCGCCACGTCGTGGATCGAGACGCACAGCGCCTTGCGCTCAGTCGGCAAGACAGCCCTCCGCGTCGGGTTCGGCCCGCCGTCGCGACGCCAGCAAACCGGTGTAGCGCTCCATCAGTTGCGGCATGATGCGGTTCCAGTCGAAATGCGCGCACGCCTTGTGGCGGGCGTTGGCGCTCAGCCGCGCCATGTCCGAGCCGAACAGCGCCGCGATGCCGTCGCTCAAACTGTTCGCGCAGTCGGGCCGCACCACCAGGCCCGTGCCGGGATCGATCAGCTCGGCCACGCCGCCGCCCGTGCCCAGCACCGGCAGGCCGCAGGCCATCGCCTCCAGCGCGATCAGGCCGAAGGTTTCGCCGTCGGCGGGATGGGTCAGCAGATCGCAGCTGGCCAACAGCCGCGCCAGCCGGCCGGGGTCGCGCTCGAACGGCAATATGGTGCTGTTGGGTGAAGCCGGCAACGCGCTGCCGCCGCCGATCAGCAGCAAGTGATACGGACGGCCGAGGCGCCGCACCGCCTCGATCAACACGCCCAGTTTTTTCTGCGGCGTGAAGCGGCCCGCGTAGACCAGCAGCCTGGTCCCGGCGGGCAGGCCGAGACGCTCGCGCAATCCCGCGTCGCGCCGCGCCGGACTGAATATGCCGGTGTCCACGCCAAGCGGCTGGTGCACGGCGTCCGCCACGCCCAGTTGCTCCAGCCGGTGCACCATCAGCCTGCTCGGCGCGAGCACCAGATCGAACTGGTTATAGAGATGCCGTAGATATCTGCCGGCGATGGCGGCCGCGCCGGGGCCAAAGCGGTCACCCACCAGCGCATGCAAATCGGAATGATAAAAGCCGATCAGCGGCACGTGCAGCCGGCGCCGCACATGCAGCGCGGCCAGCGCGCACGGCCCGGCGTCGCCGACCTCCAGCAGATCGGGCCGGCAGCGCTGGACGATACGCGCAGGCACCCGCAATGAGCGCGGCAGACGATAGCCATTGATGCCAGGAATCCCGATGCCGGGCAAGGCGATCACCGACGGCGACAGGCTGCAAGCCTTCACGCTTGAGCTCAGTATCGTATGGCGCACATGGGTGTTACGCGCAAGCCAGCTGGACTTGGCGTTGAGATAATTGCTGATGCCGCCACCCTCGGCGGCATAGTACATGGTGATGTCTAGAACATGCATAAGGGGGCTTCGGGTAGGAAGACCCCACGTTAGCATTCGCTATCCGCTCAATGTTTGATCTAGATCAATCGGACAATGCCGGCGCCCTACTCCGCTGGTCCGTATCCGCAGGATGGCGGTTTATTTCAAGGGCTTGGAACGCGAAGGTGCCATTTTTGCGTCGAACTCCTTCATTTCACGCAGCGTCAACTTGCCGTCACCGTTCAGGTCGACGCCGGGAGGCGGGGCGGTAGCGAGCATTTTGGCTCTGGTAACGCACCCCTTGGCATCGACCAATACTTTATACGCGGACACCGGCGCGCCGGCCGCCATCCATTCCGTCTTGCTCATGCAACCGTCATGATCGGCGTCCACCTCGTTGACGAACGGACGCACGTCCAAGCGGGCACCGCCTTGGGGCGGTGGCGGAGGTTGATCTTCCACGATGACAGGCGCAAGAGGAAGCAGGAAATTTGCTATCGACAGGCAGACAAGGTGGCGCTTGAGAATCATGGGCATCCCGCAGTGAATGATGACAAAGGTCGCCACCGGCAAAGGATGGCGACGCTTTCAGCTATCCGACTATTTGCTGCAATCGGCGTATTGGAACGTCTTGGCCAGGGTGCTGTACGGCTCTGGCAGACGCGGTGTGAGCGTAGGGACACGCGTGACGCTGTAGTCCTCGTAAGTCGGCTTTGCAATATCCGGACCGGGAATGACAATGCCGGCCGAACTCGGCCCCATTTGAACCCCTTCGGCCCCCATCGACGCCGAATCTCCCGGCAACGTCAGCGGCTTGCCCATAGGACTCATGAAGTCGGTGTTGACCTGCACATTCAGCAACACCCACTTGCCGTCCTCCTTGATGAAGTCGACGCCATAACGTTCCCATATCCAGGTGCCGGTGGGACGCAAGCCGTCAGCCGGCGACAGGATCACGCCCGGCGTATACCACACCCCCTTGGCGCTCTCGCCGTCATCGGCCACTTCGATGATCGGCGTCGTCAATGTATGTAAAATTGTATTGCCGATGTTGCGGTTCTCGGGAATGTTCTTGATCTTCGGATTCGCACTGCTCAGGCGGGCAAGTTCGGCCGCCTGCATCTGGCGATTGACATCATCGTAATAGACCTTCAGGGATTTCATCCCCATCCAGCAACCCTGGTTTTGCGCCCAGCGAATATCGCGTTTCTTGGACCACAACTCCAGTTCGAGTTCATTGCGGCCAATGGAGTGGAAGTACATGCGCCGGCTCATCAGGTTTTGCACCTCAAGGGCGATCAAGGCCTTGCGCGCCGCCAGCACGTCGGGACTGACTTTCACTGCGGCTGCGGCCGGGAACGCGATCAAGCCGGCGGCCGCCAGGCTTGCCACCAGGCCAAGGCGAACGGTAAAAAGTGTTTTCATTCTGTTGTCTCCTGAAACTTCGGTTGTTGATAAGGGGGGACTTGGCTGCTTTACGTCGAGCACCAGATTAGGGGAAAAGCACCGGCTGGGGAAATCGCCTTTCCTGATGACATGCATCTACCCGGACGATGGAAGGCATGCGGCCCCAGCAGTGCGCGCCAGGGTGCGACGCGCCGCCTACTTCTGCTTCGTCGGCGCGCCATAGCTGAAGGTTTTGCTGAACGTGGAGTACGGAACCGGAAATTGAGGAAACTCCCCACGAACATTGGCGACGTCGTAGGTCTTGTAGACCTGCATCGGCACATCCGGCTTCGGCGCGTCCGGGTCCTCCCAGGGCGGGACCTCGCCCGGTTGCAAGGCGACCGCCGGCATGGAATTGGGCTTGGTCCAATCGCTGTTGGGCTGAACGGTAAAATCGGTGAAGACGTTGAAATGCCAGATCCGCCACTGCCCGTTTTCCTTGAGAAAATCGACGGCGTAGCGCTCCCACATCCAGGCGGCGCTGGGATTGCCCATCGGCGTCTGGGTCACCTGGCCCGGCGAATAAAACAAGCCCTTCGCGGTCTTGCCATCGTCGGCCACGACGATCAGCGGGGTGGTGAGGGTATGCATCATCAGCGAGCCCGCCAGCAGATTCTCGGGAGAATTCTTGATGCCGGGATACTTTTTACTCAGTGCCGCCAAATCTTTCCCGGCTTGGACATGGAACCAATCGACATAGAACTTCTTGATCGATGGAAGGCCGACCCAATAGCCGATGTTGGTGCCAAAGCTGACGTCGGGTTGGTGGCGCACAAACAACTCGTCGAGCTCGCGTTGATGCTGGCCGGCCGAGTAATACCAGGCGTGACGACTCATGAGCGTCTGGATTTCCTGGATGTCGGCCAGGCGTTGCACCATCTCGGCCGACGCGGCCGGAGCGGCGTGCGCAGCGGGCGTGTACGGCGCCGCCGATACAAAACAGACGAGCAGGCCCGCCAGCATGGAGATTTTTTTCATGGAATGTCTTTCTGATGAAAAGACCAGTCGCGATCGCGCACCGGCCGTTTTTACGGTTGCGAAGGATGCCTAGAATTTATAGGAAAGGTCGATGCCAAAAGTGCGTGGATCGGTGATCTGTACGCGGCCGAAAGGCAGCGCGTTCGCCACCTGGGCCTTGTTCTCGAGGTTCCTGGCCCATGCCGACACGGTCCACTCTTCCTTGGGCGACAGATAGCTCAGATGAAGGTCCGAGCGGTGGTAGCCGCGCTGGTACACATGCTGATCACCCCCGGGCATGCCCCGGGACAAAACCACGCGGTAACCTTCGGACAATTTTGTGCTTGCGCCGGCAGTCAACACGGCGCCGTCGGCCATGACGAATTCATGCTTGTAGCCGATGGTCGCCGCCGACCGAGGCGTGTTGGTCACTGCCGTACCGCTGAGGTATGCCAGTGCCGGCTGCGAGAAATGGCCGTAGCGCGCATGGGTGTAGGACAGGCCGATTCTGAACTCGTCGTCCGGCGTCAAGCGATACTTCGCTTCGACTTCCCCTCCCTTGTTCTTTCCCGTGTCGGCGTTCACCACGAACTGGGCGAAGTAGGTCGCTCCTGGCGCATCGTCCGGATTCGGACTGGGCGCGGCGAAATCGGGATACTGAACCTGGTAATTGTTGTACCGGTAAAGATAAAGCTCGGCGTTGACCTGGAGTCGACCGTCGAGGAAGCTGTTCTTGCTTCCCAGCTCGAAGGCGGTCAGCTTCTCGGGTTCGTACGGCACCGGTGGCGTCGTCGTCGTGCTGAATCCGCCCGCCTTATAGCCGCTGGCCACCTGGGCATACAACATCGAGGTGCGCGCCAGGTCGATTTCGATGCCGGCCTTGTAAGTCAACGCGCTGTATTTATTTTCCGCCACCATGATGCCCGAATCGTAGGCGCCAACCAGGCTGCGCACGCCGTAAAACTGCCTTTTAGCGTCCCGCGTATAACGCACGCCCCCGGTCAGGCGCAAGGTGTCGGTCAACGGATAGGTCAGCTGTCCAAACGCGGCGTTCGAGTCGGTCGGCGTCTGCACGCCGTAAGTTTCCCAGGTGGAGACGCCAAAGCCGGCGGGCGGCGCGCCGGTTTGCGTATTCTCGGTCTTGAAGTGGTACAAGCCGGCCACCCACCGCAGCGTCGACCTGGCCGGCGAGGCAATGCGCAACTCCGCCGAGCGCTGATCTTCGGACCAGGTGCTGGAGGCGAGTCCGGGCGGGGTCGCGATGCCGGTGATCAGGTTTGTGTTCACCCAGCGGGTGCTGCGCGTGAAGGCTGGCACGAACGTCGCCACGCCCCAGCCCATGTCGTAGTTCGCCTCCAGCGACCAGGTGGTGAACTTGGCGTTGCGCTGTTCGGCGGGATGGAGGTCGTCGACTTGCCAAGGACTGCTGAAATTGATTGGGTAGGTCGGCCAGTTGACGAACGGCGGCACCTCGCCCGTGTACGAAAAGGGGACGGAGGTAGCGCCATTGCCGGTGTTTCGAATCGTATCGAACGTGGCAAGAACAAAAAAATCCCTGGCCGGCTTGAGCAGCGCTTTAACACGCGCGCCCTTCAGATCGGATGCCACGGAACCGTTGCTGAAGTAGCCATCGCGCTTTTCGCGCAAGAGCGCGATGCGCACCGCCAGTGCGTCGTTCAGTGGAATGTTCAGCGCGCCGTCCACATGCTTGAGTCCGAAATTTCCGATCTGCAGGTGCAGGTTCCCCTCAAGCTGGTCGGTGGGATTGGCCGACAGCACGTTGACCGTGCCGCCGGTGGCGTTACGCCCGTACAAGGTGCCTTGCGGTCCGCGCAGGATCTCGATCCGGTCGATGTCATACACGCTCGCGAACACCCTTTCGGCGCGGCCGCTATAGACGTTGTCGAACATCAGCGACACGGACGGGTCGACCCAGTTCGAGTCGCCGTTTGCCCCGACCCCGCGCACATAGACCTGTCCGCCTTGCGGTGATGCCTGCACCTCGACGGCGGCGACATCGCGCAGTACGCCTTCCACCGAGGTGACGCCCTTGCGTTGCAACTCTTCAGCCGAGACCGCCGTCACGGAGGCCGCCGTTTTCTGCGCGGACGTCCGATGCCGTTCGGCGGTAACGACCACCTCTTGTATCTTCCCCCTGCCATCATTTTTTTCGGCGCCCTCCTCCGTGGCCGCAGGCCGCTCCTGGGCCCACGCCCCGAGTGCCAGAGTGATGCTGGCAAGCAGCACCGTATATTGAAAAACGTGACGGACGGAACGTCCCCCACCATATTGCCGTCCTTTGATCCGTTGAGATCCCACTTGATGTCTCCCGCGTAGGTTTTCGATTAGTTTTAGTTTCGCGTTGTTACATACTGCTCAATCGAGTATATCGATGGCGAAATTGAAGTCGAATGGAGAATCGCGATGGCATCCATCGACAACGCTAATGCGGCAAGCGGGCGCCTGCAGGCCATGGGCCCCGGCTCAGTCGAGGTCGGCGGCGATGCGTTCCAGTCGCAAGCCATACTGTCGTGGGTCGAGTTCGCGCGACGCGATGCCGCTGGAGAAGGCCGCTGCCGCCACCGCAGGGGCGATGTTGCCCAGCAAACGTTCATCGAGCAAGCCGGGCACCAGATAATCCCTGCCAAAGCCCGCGCTGTCGCGCGCAAGGCGCGCCAGCGCCAGAACGCAGGCATGCTTCATCTCCCGGTTGATCGTGGCGGCGCCACAATCGAGCGCCGCGCGGAACAGATAGGGGAAGCACAGCGCGTTGTTGATCTGGTTCGGGTAGTCCGAGCGGCCGGTGGCGACGATCGCATGCGGCGCGGCCTGCCGTATCAATTCCGGCAGCAACTCCGGGTCTGGATTGGCGAGCGCGAAGACGATGGGGTCCGCCGCCATCCTGCCGACGTCGTGTTGCGACAACAGACCCGGCCCGGACAGACCAAGGAACATGTCGGCCCCTTCGATCGCCTCGGACAGGCAGGTCAGGTGGGTGTCCCGCGCCCACCCCAGTTTTTCCGGGCTCAACGGGCGCCGGGTCGACACGACGCCCTTGCTGTCGCAAACGATCAGGTTGTCGCGGCGCACGCCGAGCTCGACCATCATCTCAAGGCATGCCAGCGCCGCCGCCCCCGCGCCCGAACAGACGATCTTGAGCGTGGAGATGTCGCGTCCGGTCAAGGCCAGCGCGTTCAGCAGGCCGGCGCAAACGACGATCGCGGTCCCGTGCTGATCATCGTGAAACACGGGGATCGACAGGCACTCGCGCAGGCGCTGTTCGATGTAGAAACATTCGGGCGCCCTGATATCTTCGAGGTTGATGCCGCCAAAGGTCGGGTGCAGCGCCGCGATGATGGCGATCAGCTTATCCGGGTCGCTTTCATCGATTTCAAGATCGAACGCGTCGATGCCGGCGAACTTCTTGAACAAGGCCACCTTGCCCTCCATCACCGGCTTGCTGGCCAGCGGACCAATATTTCCCAGTCCCAAGACAGCACTGCCGTTGCTGATCACCGCGACCAGATTGCCCTTCGCGGTGTACTGGTAGGCCTTGGCGGGGTCCTTGTGAATTGCCAGGCAAGGCGCGGCGACGCCAGGTGAATAGGCCAACGCCAGGTCGTCCCGTGTCGCCACCGCCTTGGTGACGCGAATGGCGATTTTCCCGGGGTTTTCCCAGGCGTGGTAATGCAACGCTCGTTGCTCAACGGTTGTCATCTGTTTCCCTTTTATTCAATGAGTGGATCGGCGAACCGGCGTCGTTTCCGGCCGGCGCCGCCGCCTCGGGACGCCGGCTTACGCGGCGTCGTTCCAATGGGCCAGCGGCAAACCCGGGACCGGCGAACGGAAATACGGCAAGCGGTTGCCGGCGAGACTGCCGAGATAGACGGTGCGCAAATCCGGCCCCCCGAAGGTCACGCTCGCCATCAGCGGCGCGATGGTGCCGCGGCAATTGCCCATGAGTTCGGGCGTGATGGTGCCGTGCCGATAATGGTCCTCGTAGACCGCCAGCGCGGAGGGATTGCAATCGTCGAGCAAAGTGAGCACTTCACCGTCGGGCGTGAGCGCGATCAGCCGTTCGTTGAGGATGAGGGTGATCCACAGGTTGCCGAAGGCATCGAACGCGAAGCCGTCCGGGAACCCTCCGAGGTCGTCCGGGCCGTAGACCTCGCGCTGGCTGAGCGCGCCGTCGTCGCCCACCCGCAAACGCGAGATTCTGCGCGCGTTCGTCTCCGCCACGTAAATCCATTCCTCCCTGGCGTCCAGGCGGATCTCGTTGGTGCCCACGAAGCCGTCGGCGACGATGCGTATGCCGCTCTCGTCGATGAGTCCGATGTAGCCATCCGCCGTGCGCTCGTTGATCGAGCACGTCCATGGCACCCGGCGGGTCGTGACGGTAAACCAGATCCTGCCACGGCGATCCCTGAGGATGAAATTGGCTTTGCCGAGCGGCTCGCCATCGATGGCGGCGTACAGCGTCCGCGAATCGCCTGCGCGCGTCATGCGCTCGATGGCGTCGGTGCCGAAGTTGGCGATCAGGATGTCACCATTGGCGGCGAAGGCCAGCCCGTTGGGCAAGGTTCCACCCATCATGAGCCTGGTGGCATCGCCACTATCGCCGATGCCGGTGCCCGCGTACTGGGTCACCAACTGTTGCTCCCCCGTCGCGGGGTCGATGCGCACCACGCCGCCGCGCGCATCGGCGGTCCAGAGCGTGCCGTCGCGCTCCGCCAGGATACACTCCGGCCGCTGTAGGTCCTGGCCGAGAAAACGGATGGCGGCCCGGTCGACCTGCCACCCCTTGAGCGGATTCGTTATCAATTCCATTGCTACCCCTGTTTGCGATCGTTGTCGGTATTGTCGCGGCCGAAAAAGGCCACCGGAAACGAGCGTAATGGAAGACTTTAAGCGCGGGAAATTGATTCGAGCGATACGGCCCATCGCATTCCGAAATACCGGCCGCCGCGCGCCACTGCGGCCCGACACACCGCGCCGCGGACGCCAACGGCGATTTTTCTACTTGCCAACCCAGGGCGAACGCGCCCCCGGCGCGCCGAGATTGACCATGATGTGCTGCCCCTGGACCTGGTTGTCATACACCCGGTGGATCTCGGCGACGGCGCCGGTTGCCGCCATCGCCCGCAACGCCGGCGCGGTCTTGCCATCGCGGCGCTGCTGCGCCAGCAGCTTCTTGTAGGGCGCCAGCATTTCATCGGGGACGAAAGCCGATTCGGTCGGCGTGGTTGCCAGGTAGGGCTCGCTTTCACCATGCACGACCGCCTGGCTGACCACGATGCCCTGCACTTCGTCGACGATCTGCGTGCGCGCCTTGCGATCGGTGGGACGGAACGGCGGGCTGCCGCACGGAATCGGCACCGTGCCATCGGCATTGGCCCCGTTGCCGCCCGCCGGCGCTTGCCCGGCCACTTCCTTTGCTACCTCCGGATGCTCCGCCACCACCTTGCCGTTCTCCATCAGGACACAGGCTGGCGCGGCCTTCAAACCATCGATGCGGGTGTCGAAAATACTCCGCCCCTGGCGCAATAAAACCGAACGCTTGGGCAGGCGACTCGCCTCCACCGTTTTCGTCCACTCGGCTGGAATATCCTTCATCATGCTGCCGCTATACTGGAATCCACCCTGGCCGCGCGAACGGTTCTCGAACAGCTCCAGCTCCGCGACCTTGCGGCCGTTCGCTTTCAGCCTGCCATACAAGAGAGTTGAATACTTCCCTTCTTCAAGCGTGGCAATCATGAACAGTTGTTGCGACGCGGGGTCGATGATGTAGAAACGGTCGGAAACGCCGGTGGCGGTCTGCCACGCCACCATCATGTTCAACGCCGAGGCGACCGAGTTCTCGGTGGCCGCGTATTCTTGCGCCACCGGCACCCTGGACGGGTCGCGCGCCGAGATCGAATCGAGCACCAGGTCGGCCAGCCCCTTGAGGCAGGCCCGGTCGCAACTACCGGCATCCTGGGCCAGTACGCCGCCCGCCAGGAACAAGCCGGCCGTCCCCAATACGGCGGTGGCGATGCGCAATGTCATTCTACGTTTCATGTTCAATCCTCTTTTTCTGTGAAGAATGCAAGCTTACCAGCGTAATATCGGCCATCGAATGGTTTTGGACGATGGGAAGTATCGGAAAAAGTCATGGGGAAATCGATACGCGCCGGGGCCGGCGCGCCGCGCATACCCGGAGGGCGGCGGCCATCGTTTCGCGCGATGGCGGGCATGGGAAAATACGATGGTCGACCGCGCCCGAGTGTTTACACTGCACGCCATGCGCTATCACCGACTCGACCTCAATCTGTTGCCCGCCCTCCGCGCTTTGTTGACGGAAAAAAACGTCACCCGCGCCGGCGATTCCTTGCACGTAACGCAGTCCGCCATGAGCGGCATCCTGGCGCGGCTGCGCGAATTTTTCGACGACCCGCTGATCGTGTCGGTCGGGCGCAAAATGGAGTTGACGCCGCTGGCCGAAAGCCTGGTGGACAAGGTCAACGACCTGCTGGTGCAAGTCGATTCGACGCTGGCATCCCGGCCCGATTTCTTGCCCGCGAATTCGCAGCGCCACTTTTCGATCGTCTCGTCCGACTACACGGTGTCGGTACTGCTGCTCGATGTGCTGCGCCGGTTGCATGTGGAGGCGCCCAACGTCACCATCGCCATCCGCCAGCCTGGCGACGCCACCTTGCCGGACCTGGAGGCGGGCGACCTGGACTTTCATATCTCGCCGATGGGGCAGCTGTCCGACAACCACCCTTCCGCGGTGCTGTTCGAGGATTCGTTCTGCGCCGTGGTCGATCGCGGCAACGACCGCGTCGGCGACAGCCTGACCGTGGAACAATATCTTTCTCTCAGCCACGTCGGCTTCGAATACAAGGGCCTGCCGATGTTCGACCGCTGGTTCGCCAGGATGCACAGCGACCGCCGGCGCGACGTGAGCGTCGGCCAGTTCAACTTGCTCGCGCCGATGGTGGTCGGCACGCAACGCGTCGCCACGCTCCATACCCGGCTTGCGATGCGCGCTTGCGAGCTGCTGCCGGTGCGCATGGTCCAGCTGGAATTTGAAACGCCGCGCTTCGCCAACCTGATCCAGTGGCATCGCTATCGCGATCTCGATCCAGGCAGCATTTGGCTGCGCGACAAGATCATCGCGTGCGCGCTGGCCATGCCGCCGCTGCCCCGTCCCTAGCAGGGCGACAGTCATCGGCCACTTTTCTGAGGCACGCTACCTGGTCACCGGGGGCATCGCCTGGGCAGCCTTGATAATCTTGTTTCTCAGCCAGGCGCTGCCAAGGTCGATGTCGCGATAGTTATGCCATTGCAGCACTTCAGACAGGCGGGGAATCGGGAACAGCGGCTTGACCAGGCGGATCGGCATGCTCGCCGCGTACAGCCGGGCCAGGCGGGAGTGGACGGTCGCGATCCTGCCGGTCCCCAGCACCAGGAAGGGCAGCAGATTGAACGTATGCGTCATGACGTCCACCTTGCGCCGGTCCCCCTGCTCACCGAACCAGTTCTCGAACATCGCCGTGCCGTGGTGGGTGAACATCACGTGGCGGGCGGCGAAGTACTGGTCGAGCGTGATGCTGTCGCCGATGTCGCGGTTGTCGCGGTCGACGACGATGCTATAGCTGTCCTCGAACACGGTATGGCTGGCGTGCTTGTCGGAGATCATTTGCTGCGGCGTGATGATGAAATCGACGCTGCCCTCCTCCAGCCGCTCCGACGCGTCCGGGCTGGGATTGAGCAGTTCGATCGTCACGCCGTCCGTCTCCGCATGCAGTTCGCGCAGCACGCCCAGCATCAGCACCACCGCCACGTAATCGGAGGCGATGATTTTGAAGTGGCGCTTGCTGGTCGCCGGATCGAACACCGGTCTGGTGCTCAGTGTGTTGTCGATTCGCACCAGCAAATCGTTGATCGGATCGACCAGGCTGGCGCCCAGCGGCGTCAATTCCATCTTCCGGCCCACCGTGACGATCAGCGGGTCGCCGAAATAATCGCGCAAGCGCGCCAGCATGCCGCTCATCGAGGACTGCGTCACGCACATGATGTCGCCGGCCTTGGTGACATTTTTTTCGGCAAGCAGCTCTCGCAGCGCGAGCAGCAGGTTGAGGTCGAGTTTGTGTCGGCGCATGGCAGTGGAAACCAGGGAGGCACCCGTCGGGGCAATCCGCTAGTTTGCCACATTTCACGGCGCGTCCCGCCAAAGCGCCGGCGGCCAGACACTTCCCTAGCCGCCCAGCCTGCCGCCCAGCCTGCCGCCCAGATGCTCGGCTATCCAGTCGGCGATGAAGGCGCCGGCATTGGACATGTTGTCCAGGCTTACATGGTGCACGCCGCCCTCCCGCTCCGTGAAAATCTTCAGCGCCCGCTTCGGACTGTTGATCATCTGCTCGTAGGTCTGGTGCGCGTACTCGACCGGGATCTGGCGGTCCTGTTCGCCGTGGGTAACCAGAAAAGGCACGCTGATCCTGTGCAGGATGCCGTTCAGATGGATCCGCTCGGCTTTATGCATGAAGTCGTCCATGTCGGCCGCGCCCCACACCCAGCGCACATGATCCCAATAGTGGGGTACCGGGTTTTCGCCTTCGCGGTTGAGGCGACGTTTCTGCATCTCGCCCCAGTGATGGTTGGCCCCCCATACCGCGCCCAAGGCGAAGCGTGGCTCGAAAGCCAGCGCGCGCGGCGTGTAGTAGCCTCCCAGCGAAACCCCCATCATACCGATGCGCTTGGGATCGATGTCCGGCCGCGTCTCCAGATAGTCGATCACTTTGCCGGCCCATGCTTCGCTTTCGACCTCGGCCGGCATATCGTGCAAGCGCAGTGCCTCGCCGCTGCCCGGTTGATCGAGATACAGGCAGGCGATGCCGCGTTGGGTGAGCTGGCGCGTGATCTGCGTGGCCGCCAGCATTTCCTTGGTGCTGTCGAGGCCATTGACGATGAGCACCAACGGCAGGCGCTCGCCGCCGCCTTGCGGGCGAATCAGGATGCCGCTCAGATGTGCGTGCAGGTAAGGGATTTCCACCCGTTCGGAGCGCGCCCCCATGAGCTTTTGGGCTTGCTGGAAATAGGCGACGTAACGGCGATACAAGGCAATCCGGGGTGCGTAGCCGTGCGCCTGCATCCGCTCGGCGCAGGCAAAATACTGCACCGCGCGGTCGAGCTTTTCGCCCGCGCTGAACCGCCGCCCGCGCGCCAGGTCGTCGTCCGCCAGGCCAACCAGTTTATCGCCCATCGCGACCCACGCGGCAAAAAACGCTTCCGTTCCCGGGTCGGCCCCGCGTGCCGCGATGTCCAGCAATGGCCGGCATACCTCGTCGATTTCACCGATCCTGCCGCCGCCCTCCAGCGCCGCGTTGACCGCCAGGCTCCACACATAGTTGGTGGGGAAATATTGAAACATCGACATGGCTATCTTTCTATTCAAGGCGGCCGGCCGCTTGCGCCGTCGCGTTATGGATGAGTTGTTCGAGGCTGCCGTCGTGCCGGAAACCGACCCGCTGCGCCGCCGAGGCGTCGAGCGGCGGCTGGCGGCCGAATCCGGCCTCCAGCCGCTCGTCCGGCTCGTAGCTCACCAGGTCACGGCGGTCGTCGCCGTACACGCGTGCCAGCCCCTCGACCAGTTGCGCGACCGTCAGCCGCAACACGGGCAGCGTGTAGTCGCGCCGCGCCGCCGCCAGCGCCGGCGCCAGCGTGGCCGCCGTCAGCAGATTGTCGATGCAGCAACCGAGCGACATCCACCAGGCAACGGCTTGGGGGGACACCGGACAAATGAAGCGTTCGCCGGCGGAAAGGCGCCAAAAGATATCGCTCATGAATGCCGACAGCAGCCCGGACGGCCCCTGCGGGCGCGCGACGATGCCCGGCAAGCGCACGATGCGGCCATCGACGAAGCCGCGCCGGCTATGGTCCCGGACCAGGATTTCGCCGGCCAGCTTGTGCGCGCCGTAGCTCAGGTGCGGCCGCATCGGCGTGGCGTCGTCGATGCTGTCCGGCAGTGGCGCACCATAGACCGCGATCGTGCTCGAGAAAACGAATACCGGCGCGACGCGCTGCAGACGGGCCCGTTCAAGCAAGGCGATGGTGGCCCCGAGATTGACTTCCAGCCCCAGTTCGAACTGCTGCTCGGCCCGACCACCTGGAATGCTGGCCAGGTGAAAGATCACATCGGTCGCCTGCGCGAACGCGCGCTCGAGCAGGCCGGCATCGGCGATGCTGCCCTCGCACCGGCGCACACGGGCGTCGATGGGCGCTGCGTCGAAATGGATGTCGAGCAAGGTCAGCGTCTCCACCCGGCGCCGGCCGAGACCGCTGTCGAGCAGGCGCCGGGACAGTGCCTTGCCGACAAATCCGTTGGCCCCGGTGATCAGCACGTTCATGCCGGCCTCCCCGCGTTCGCACCGGGCACCACGCGGTGATCGATCGCGCCGAACACCGAGCGGCCGTCCTCGCCGAGCACTTCCATGCGGATCGTTTCGCCGTATTGCAGGAACGGCGTGGGCGCCGCCTGGCCATCGATCGTATCGACCGCGCGCTGTTCCGCCAGACAGGCCGAACCCACCCGCCGATAGTCGCGATTCGACACCGTGCCCGAGCCGATGACCGTGCCGGCGCCGAGTTTGCGGTTGTAAGCGATATGCGCGATGATTTCTCCGAAGTGGAAATCCATTTCGCCCCCGTTCGGGTTGCCGAACCATTCGCCATTGCGCTCGACCCGCATCTCGAGATGCACGCGGCCGCCCTGCCACGCCGCGCCCAGCTCGTCCGGCGTGACCGCGACCGGACCGAACACCGTGGCCGGCTTGGCGAGGATAAAGCCAAACCCCATGCCGAGCTCGCGGAACAAGTGGGCACGCATGCTCATGTCGTTAAGGATCATGACCAGCTTGATATGGCCGAGCGCCGTCGCGGCATCGACTCCTTGGGGCACGTCGTCGAGCAACACGGCGAACTCGCCTTCGAAATCGGCGTTGTCCGCTTCGCTGGGGAACGGGTAATCGTCGCACGGCCCACGGAAGTCATCGCCCTGGCGCTGGATCAGGATGGGAATCGCCTTGTCCTTCTTGACCGTCAATTTGTAGGCCTGTTCCATGATGGCCCCATGGTTGAGGAAGGCCGACGCGTCGATGAACTGGAATGCGCGCGGCATGGGCGCCGCCGCCTGCGCGGGGGAGAAGTCAAACGCATCGGCGACGGCGCCCCGGTTCAGCCGGTCATAGACCGCCCGCAGCAGCGGCTCGGCGCTGGCCCAGTCTTCGATCGCTGCGCGCATGGTCGGGACCATTTCCGGCGCGTGGCAGGCGCGGCCCAGGTCGCGGGAAACGACCAGCAGCCTGCCGTCGCGGCTGCCATCGTTGAGTGTCGCTAGTTTCATGGTATCAATCTCAAGTCGGAGGTGGTTGGAAGGATGGCGCTATTGCAGCGGACGGCCGCCGTCGACCGGGATCACGGCGCCCGTCGTGAAGGTCAGATGGGTGGCCAGCGCCACCACCGCCAGCGCCACCTCGCGCGGGTCGGCCAGCCGCCGCAATGGCGTGCGCCGCGCCTGTTCGTCGCGCCAGGCCGGGTCCATCGATTTGACGAACTCGGTGCCCGACAAGCCGGGCGACACGGAAACGACACGCACCGCCGGCGCCAGCGCGCGCGCCAGCGATTTGGTCATGTTGTCGACCGCCGCCTTCGAAGCGCAATACATGACATTGCTGCCCATCGCGGTCACCGCCGCGATCGAGGAAACATTGACCACCAGGCCGGCGCCGCCGCCGGCGAGCAGCGTGCGGAAAGCGCGCACGGCGGCAAACGGACCGCGCACATTGGTGGCCAGGATGCGGTCGATGAGTTCATCGTCGAGTCCGTCAAGGTCGGCGTGCGGCACAAAACCGGTGGTGCCGGCGCAGTTGACCAGGATGTCGCAGCGCCCGTACAACTGCCCGATGCGCGCGGCCAGGTCCGCGAGCGCGGCACTGTCGGTCACGGCCGCGGGCAGCGCGGCGTGGGCCAGGCTGGCCGGGGGCAGCGCCGCGACCACGGCGCAGGCGCGCTCGGCCGAGGTGTGGTAGCCCACCACCACGGCGGCGCCCTGGCGCGCCAGTTCGTGGCAGATCGCCGCGCCCATGCCGCCGGCGCCGCCGGTCACGACGGCGACCTTGCCGTCAAGTGCTCGATGCGCAGTCGTCATGGCGTCAGGCCGCTTTCTTCAGGCGGCGCACGCGGATGTCCGCCTGCTCCTTGTGGCCGGAAAAGCGTTCAAGCGCACACAGGCGCGAGCAGTACTCGCCGATCATCACCGACGCCTCGTCGGTCAGGATGCGCTGGTAGGTATGGGTCTTGATGAATTTCCCCACCCACAGGCCGCCGGTGTAGCGGCCCGCGCCCATGGTCGGCAAGGTGTGGTTGGTGCCGATCACCTTGTCGCCGTACGAGACGTTGGTGCGGTGGCCGAGGAACAGGCCGCCGTAATTGGTCATGCGTTCGAGGAACCAGTCCGGATCGTCGGTCATGACCTGGACATGCTCGGAGCAGATGCGTTCGGATTCGCGCAGCATTTCCTCGCGGGTGTCGCACAGGATGATCTCGCCATAGTCGCGCCAGGCCACACTGGCGACCGGCGCCGTGTCGAGCCGCGCCAGCACCGCGTCGATGGCGCCGGGCAGCGCTTGCGCGATCGCCCGGCTGGTGGTCACGCAGACCGCCGGCGAAGTCGGTCCATGCTCGGCCTGGCCGAGCAGATCGACCGCCACCAGTTCGGCGTCGACGCTGTCGTCGCAAATGACCATGGTTTCGGTGGGACCGGCGAACAGGTCGATGCCGACACGGCCGAACAACTGGCGCTTGGCCTCGGCCACGTAGGCGTTGCCGGGACCGACGATCATGTCGACCGGCGCGATATTTTCGGTACCGATCGCCATCGCCGCCACGCCCTGGACGCCGCCCATCACATAGATCTCGTCGGCGCCGGCCATGGCCATCGCGGCCACGATCTCCGGCGACGGCTTGCCGTCGAACGGCGGGGCGCACGCGATCACGCGCTTGACGCCGGCCACCTTGGCCGTCAGCACGCTCATGTGCGCGGACGCCAGCAGCGGATATTTACCGCCTGGGATGTAGCAGCCGACCGAATTGACCGGGATGTTCTTGTGGCCAAGTACAACCCCGGGCAATGTTTCAACTTCCACATCGTGCAGCGACGCCAGTTGCGCCTGCGCGAAGCGGCGGATCTGCGTCTGCGCGAACGTGATGTCTTCGATCGCCTGCGGACTGAGCGAGTCGATGCAGGCCTGGATTTCCTGCTGCGTCAGGCGCAGCGAGGGGGGATTCCATTTGTCGAATTTTTCCGAGTAGGCGCGCACGGCCTGCTCGCCGCGCTGTTCGACATCGGCGATGATGCTCTCGACGATGCTGCGCACTTGCGTATCGAGTTCGGCTTTCGCCTCGACTGATTTTCCCTGCTTGAGATACTGGATCATGGTGTCACCTGGTTGAAATGGTTGATTGAATTAAAAGACGACGCCGCCATCGACGTTCAACACCTGGCCGGTCATAAAGCCGGCCTCGTGCGATGTCAAGAACGCCAGCGCGCCGTTCATGTCCTCGGGTACTTCGGTACGTTTGATCAGTTGGCGTTCGCGTACGGCGGCAAACAGCGCCTCGGGCAGTTCGCGCGCCGCGCTCTCGGTGCGCGTCAGCCCTGGTGAAATCCCATTGACCGTCACCCCCGTGCCGCCCAGCTCCGCCGCCAGCGCCCGCACCATGCCCATCGAGGCCATCTTGCTGGTGGTGTACGAGAAAAAGCCTGGCATGGGCGTCGACGTGGTGCTGGAAATGACGTTGACAATGCGGCCGAACCGGCCCTCCACCATCGATGGCGCGAACGCCTGGCTCAGCAGGAACGCCGCTTCCACGTTGATGGCCATGACCTGTCGAAACTCGGTCAGCGACAATTGCGCGAGCGGGTTGAGCGGAATAAACGCGGCATTGTTGACCAGGATGTCGCAGCTGCCGAAACGCGCCAGGACGGCGGCGGCGAACGCCCGCACCGCCAGCTCGTCGGCGAGGTCGCAGACCACGCCCAGGCACTGGCCGCCCAGGTCCGCGATTAGTCCTTCGAGTTCGGCGCACGGGCGCAGGTCCGCGATCGCGATGTCGCAGCCCTCCGCGGCCAGCCGCAGCGCGAAGGCGCGGCCGATGCCGGAAGCGCCACCGGTCACGACCGCGACACGGCCTTGATGATTTTTTTTCATGGTGGTTCCTAGGTGTTGTTGGTGGGGGCCTTGGCCGCCTTGCGGCGGCGAAACGGCAGCGACATCAGGAAAGGCAGCGTGCGCAGGCCGAGCAGCTTGAGGCCGGAGCGGGCGGCGGCGCCATCGAGTTTGGCGACCATGGGCATGGTGCCGAACGACTTACCGGTGATCACCAGGGAGTCGCCGTCGCGCCGGATCTCGCTGACCGTCATCAGTTCAGCGTTGTCGGCGCCATACAAAGTCATGCCCGAGGTGTCGGCCCGCGCCGGCGCGGCGCCGTTGGCCAGCACAATGGTCCGGCTGGCGCCGTCGGCGCCGTTGATCAGGCGCTCGAAATCCATGCCAAGGAATTCGAACATCTTGATCGCGGTCGCGCGACCGGCGCCGAACACGCCGCCGCCGGGATGCATGAACGGGCCGACCAGGTACAGGCGCTCGATGCCTGGCACGCCGAACTGCCCCAGGTCGGGGGTGGGCCGGTGGCTGAGCGTCTGGTAGAAATACGGCGCCGCTCCGTGCACGTCGCCGCGCACCATGCTGTTGGGCGAACCGCGTTCCAGATCGAGCGGCGAACAGATCGTGCGCGCGATGATGTTTTCCGGCGTCAGGTTGGCGACAAATTTGCGGTAGGCCTGCAGGCTCAGGTCGCCGATCTTTTCCTTGATCTCGTCCCAGCGGCCGGCGCCGCCTTCGGCGAGATCGTACGGGGCGAAAGTAATGCCATGGAACATGCCCTTCCCCGCTGGAACGCGGGTTGGATCGCCGTAGCTTTCATCGCCGCCGGCGATCAAACGGCGCGGGGTGATGCGCCCGCGCCGCAGACCGTCGAAGTCGTCAAGCATGTCGGCCAGGCTGCTGGTGCTGACCATCTCGAGCATCGTCGCCTTTTCCACCTCCTCGCCGGCGTAGAATTTCGCCTGCTGGCGCAGGTCGTAGTGGCTGACCATCAGGCTGAACGGCGCCAAGGCCACCTTTTCGGCGCGTTTGAGGATCGGCTCCTTGATGCCGGTGACGAACTGGCGCAGACGGTGCGGATGGATGGCGCCGATCACGCCGTCGCACGCCAGTATTTGCTCGCCGCTGGCCAGTTCGACGCCTTTCGCCACCCCGCCCGCGACCACGATCCGGGTCACTTCGCTGTTGCAGCGCACTTCGCTGCCGTAATGCTCGATGCAACGCACCAGCGCTTCGCTGAGCTTGCCGCTGCCGCCTTCGGGCTGCGACACGCCGTACGTGTGGATGATGCCGGGCATCAGGAAAATGCCCATGCCCGTACCGAGTTCATCGGGCATTTGCAGATTTTCCGACACCAGCCGCAGCAGGTGGATCTTGACCTTGTCGCTCTCGAACAGTTCGTTGGCGATGTCGAGGCAGCTACGCTGCATGTAATTGAGCATCTCGCGGCCCTCGTCGTTCTGGTCGAGCATCGCGATCAGACCACCCAGCGGGGCCGGTGGCACGTACAGGCCGGACATAAACATGGGCAACAGGCGCATGCTGGCCTTGGCGAACGTGCGATAGGCCTCGGCATCGCGCGCCGAAATTCTGGCGATGGCCGCACAGGTCCGGTCCAGATCCTTGTACGTGATCAACGTACTCTGGTCGTCGAAGATCGTCGCGTGCGGCACCTCGGAATAGTTGTATTTGAGGCCGAAGCGCGAGAGCAGACCCAGTTCGTCCTGGCGCAGCATCGGGTTACCCTGGATCATGATATGCACGCTGGAGTGCTCGTCGTGCCAAAAGCCGGGGGTGTTGAGTTCGCGCGTTGACACGCCGCCGCCGTACCAGGCCTTGCTTTCCAGGACCAGCACGCGCTTTCCGCCCTTGGCCAGATAGGCGGCCGCCACCAGGCTGTTGTGCCCCGCGCCCATGGCGACGATATCGAATTCGGGATTGCTCATCACTGCTTCCTGTCTCTGTTTTCTGTTGTTGATCGACACCCAAGCGATCTTACGAGTGTGCCGTGAATGAGAAAAATCGTTTATTGCGATGCCAGGCATCGCAGATGGCGGCGCGCGATCAACACGTCGCCCTGTTGGACCCTGGCCGGGATGCCGGTCAGCGAACTGCCCTTGCACGGCCCGTCGGTGCACACGCCGCTGCCGATATCGAAGCGCGCGCCGTGCGCATAACACATGATCTGGCGGCCGTCGTGCGACAGGAACCGGTGCCGCATGTACTCCATCCGGCTGTCGTTGTGCGGACAGCGATTGAGATAGACATGCACCTGCCGGCCGCGCCGCACGGCCAACACGGTGTCGGCCCCCGATTGGCAGGGGTCGAAGCCGCGCGCGGCGCCGTCGGCGATGTCGTCGAGACTGCAAAGGCGATACATGCTCAGTGCTTGTCGCCGCTCGGGAACCAGGGCTCGCGCAGCGTGAACAGGAACACCTGCGAAGTGTCTTCGGCCGCCTTGATTTCGCGCGCCACCCAGCTGTCGTCGTGCACATCCATGTCGGCGTCGTACTCGATCGTTCCGCCAAGCGGCGAATTGAAGTACCAAAACCAGTTCGAGCCGAAGATATGACGCCCGGGTCCCCAGAATGTCTTGTAGCCCTTGCCGGAAAAGCGCTGGCCGGCGCGCAGCAGCTCGTCCGCGCTGCCGACGTGGAACGTGAAGTGATTGATCCCCTTGAGGAAGCCGGGCGCCTCGATCAGGAACAGCGTATGGTGCTCCCGGCTGCCCGCCGGGCGCAGGAACGGCCCCGTGCCGGTGAAACGGTCCGTCACGCGAAAGCCCAGGCGTTCGACATAAAATTTCTCGGCGCGCGCCGCATCCGGCACGAACAGCACCACGTGCGACAGGCTGTGCGGGATGACCGGCGCCGCGTTGGCGTCCGCGGCCACCTGGTTGGCGGGCCGCTGGGGTGGTTGTCCCGGCACATTGACCAGTACCGCCGGCGCCTCGTACGGACGGCGCACGCTGACCTGGAAGCCGATGGTCAGGCCGATATCGTCGACGCAGCGCAGCGAACCGTCGGCGCGCACCTCGACCGGGCGGTCCCTGGACAACTCGGCGCCGATCGCCGACAGCGTGGCGGCGTCGCGCACGCCGTAGATGACGGCGCGGATGTTGGGCGACCGGCCGATCGCGGGCGGCAGTGCCGGATCGCTGTCGTGGCGCACTTCGACCGAAGTGCCGTCGCGCGCCTCGAACACGCCATGGCTGTCGGACGCGGCGATCCTGACCAGGCCGTAGTCCTCCAGGCATCGGTTGCAGGCGGCGACATCGTCCACGCCGAATACGAGGGAATCGGGACCGAGAATATCCATGTTTGTTTTTCCGAAAAAGTCGGTCAGATCGGCGCCGCGAGCGCGGCCTGCGATTGACGCATTAATAGAGAGAACGCCTGTTGCGAATCGGGCGAACGTTCCAGCTCGCCGAGGCGTACGGAGTTTTCGACGATCATCCGGCATCGCGGCAGGCGACGCCGCGTGTAGGCCAGCAAGGCGTCGTTGAGCGGCACCTCGCGGTCCAGTTCTTCGGCCAGCACCAGGGCGTCCTCGACCGCCGCGCCGGCGCCGGAGGCGAGGTGCGGCGTGGTCGCATGGACCGCATCGCCGAGCAGCACGACCCGCCCGCAGTGCCAGGGCGTGGTCAGCAATAATTTTTCCAGGGGGCGGTACAGTATCCGCGACGACCCGTCCAGGCCGTCCCGGATGGCGCCGATCGGGCCGCCGAATTCGGCCAGCGCCTCCGCCAGCACCCTTGGCCAGGTCGACTGTTCTATGAAAGGGTTGTCCGGCACATGCTGGGTGAAGAACAGATACATCTCTTCCTGGGAAATCGGATTGACGCCCGCCTTCGCGGTACGCCCCATGAAAATGTGCGGCCGGTCGATGACGGGCGGACGCGGCAGCACGGCGCGCCAGCAGCCCTGGCCGGTGAATTGCGGCACCGCCGCATCCGGAAACTGGTGCTGGCGCACCTTCGAGTACAAGCCGTCGGCGCCAATCAGCAAGTCGTATCGGCCCGTGCTGCCGTCACTGAAGGTCACCCGGACACCGTGCGTTCCCTGCTCGATCGCGCCGAAGGTCAGCCCAAGGCGAACCTTCACGCCGGCGGCCAGCGTGGCTTGCGACAGGATGCGGGCCAGGACGGGGCGCAAGATGCCCCCGCCGCCGGGGATGGCCGGACCGCCCACGCGCGGTGTCGGCAACTCCATCAGCACCGCGCCGTCCCCGTCGCACAGCCTGACACCGTCCGCGCAGTAGCCTTGCGCCAGGATTTGCTCGATGACGCCGAGCTGGGCGAACGCGCGCAGGGTCGGTCCGCTGATGGTGATGCCGGCCCCGTGGACTTGCCAGTTCGCGTCGAGTTCCACCAGGTCGACGTCGGCGCCGCGCTGGCGCAGGCTGATCGCCGCGGCCATGCCGCCGATGCCGCCACCAACGACCAGTATGTTCTTGTGTTTCATGATCTCCCCGTCAGGTCTACAGTTCGCTGCGTATGTCAAGCATCGTAGCGACAGGCCAAACTTTTTGAAAATCGTTTATCCCGATGGTATCCATCGTAATATCCGGTAGTTCGTCCATGCGTGCCCATGGCTGGCATTCGATACGCCAATGGCCGGCATCAGCATTCCCGATTTCCTAAGCCGATGCGGATTTCCTACTATCTGTACACAGCACATTCATTGGAGACATCGTGACACCCCACCCATTCCAGCAACAACCGACCGCCGCCACAGTTACGGGCGTCAAGCCCGCGCCGGACACCGATGCGCGCTCGCCGCGCCTGATACACGCTATCATTTTGCTGGTCACCAGTGGCCTGACCGTTTTGGTATCGGCCATCCTCGGACCCAACATTCCAATTCTGCAGGCCCATTTCGCCACGCAAATTTCGAATGCGGACCAATGGGTGCCGCTGGCCGTGTCGATTCCGATCGGCGTCTTCGGCATTTGCGCCATCTTCATCGGCGGCCTGGCCGATCGCATCGGCCGCAAGAACCTGCTCGTGTACTCGACGCTGTTCTACGCCATCCTGGGCACCATGCCCTTCTACATCGACAATTTCTGGGCCATCTTCGCCAGCCGGGTGGCGCTGGGCGTGTTCGAAGCGGCACTGATGACCGCCTCGACCACCATGATCGGGGACTATTACACCGGACTGAAGCGCGAACGCATGATGTCGCTGCAAACCACCGTATCGTCCGCGACGGCCACCGTCTTCGTGGCCGTCGGCGCCGCCGCCGGAACGCTGGGGTGGAACGCGCCGTTCGCCATCTACGGCATCGCGTTGTTGCTGTTCCCGTTGATGGTCATTTTCCTGTGGGAGCCCAAGCCGTCGGGCGCGGCCGCCGTCACGTCCGCGGCCGGCATCGGGGTCGCGGAAAAGCCGTTTGAGCCACGCGTCGTTGCGCTGACCTGCGGCATCGGCTTTTTCACCGGCATCGCATTTATGGTTGTGCCGATCAATCTCGCGGTCCTGTACGTCGGCGCCGGATGGCCCCAAGCGGTCGGGACGGGTTACACCCTCAACAGCGCCGGCGTCATGCTCGGAACATTCGTCTTCGGCTGGATACTTGCCGGCCGTGTGAGCGTGGCGACGCAACTGTTTGTGAGCGCCGCGCTCGCGGCCCTGGGCTTTGTCCTCATGGGATCGGCCGCCACGTCCAACGCCTTGACGGTCGGCGCGGTCGTCAACGGCGTGGGATGCGGTCTATTGCTGCCAACGATCGTCACCTGGAACATGCGCTCGCTGCCCTTCTCTCGGCGCGGTTTCGGCACCGGCGCCTTCCAGTCGGCGCTCATGCTGGGCATGGCCGTCAGTTCGCTCGTCGTCGTCACCATGGGAAATATCATGCAATCGCGCGCCGCCGCCGTGGACCGCATCGGCGTGATCCTGGCGCTGGCCGCTTTCGTGGCGCTGCTGGCGGCGTTCAAGTGTCGTGGCAAGTGAGAAACCGGCGATGACAAAGCCCCTTGGCCACAACCAAGGGGCTTTTTTTTATGATGTCCGGCCATGGCCCGCTGTATTCGAAACGCCGATGCGGTGCATCGCCAAATATCATTTTTCGAACCGACCGGGGAGCGCTATTCTCGTCACTGGAATCTGATCGGCACCGATCGGGACGTTGAAAAAATGGGAGATATAGTGAGTGGTGTAATCAAGGAAGCCAAGGCAATTGAGCGCGGCAACAGACTGGCGGGAAAGGTGGCGGTCGTCACCGGTATCGGGGCCGGCATCGGCAGGGGCTGCGCGCTGATGTTTGCGGCACAGGGCGCCCACGTCATCGGTTGCGATATCGATGGCGTTGCCGCGCAGGCGACCGTTGATGCTGCGCTAGCGCTCGGACTGCATGTCGACAGCATGCATCCGTGCGACATGACCGATCCGGACGCGGTGCGGCGACTGATCGCTTTCGCCGCCGACGTGGGCGGCGGCATCGACATCCTGGTCAATGCGGCGGCCTTCGGCGTATTCGAACCCATCGAGACGATGGACTATGAGCGGCACTGGCGCAAAACCCTGGTGGGCGAACTCGACATCGTTTTCCTCGCTTGCCAGGCGGCCTGGCCGCATCTGGTCGCACGCGGCGGCGGCGCCATCCTCAATTTCTCTTCCGCAAACGCCCATATCGCGCTCGACAAGTCGCCCGCCCTGGCGCATTGCGCCGGCAAAGGCGGCGTCATGGCCATGACGCGCCAATTGGCGATGGACGGCGCGGTCCATGGCATCCGGGCCAACACGATCGCCCCGGGCATGATCGAAACGGCCGCTACGCGGTTTCCGTTGGAAAACCTGCCGGGGTTCCGCGACCAGGTGATGGCCAAAGCAATGATCAAGCGGCTTGGTCAACCGGAGGACATCGCATGGTGCGCCGTGTTCCTGGTTTCCGACGAAGCGAGCCTGGTGACGTCCGCTGATTTTTCGGTGGACGCCGGGGCCACCGGCTGGTAAGCCGTCATCACGCTGGCGCCACCGCGCCAGCATTTTTTCAGGAGACAAACATGCGCAACTGGCACCGAAGACTCAGCATCTACGTTGGCGCGCTGATGCTGCTGATCGCCATCAGCGGTATCGCGCTGCAGATTGAAATGATGTTGGTCGACAGATCCAGCCTGCCGGGCGAGGATGACGGAAAGCCGATCGCCGCGGCCGTGGCCGAGGCCGAGATCGAAAAACTGGTCGCCTCCACGCTGGCCGGCGCGCGCCGCCAAACCAAGGGCGCCATCATCGGCCTGGATTTTCGGTTCTTCGGCCCGCGTCCGTCGGTGGAAGTCGTCGTCGCAGAGCCTGAAATGCGCAAGCTAAAACTCGATGCGCGCACCGGCGAACTGTTCGACGCGGAAGCCCGCGAAGACGGTTTTGATTGGCACCGTTTTCTGCTGGACCTGCACCGGGGCGCCATCATCGGCACCACCGGGCTGTGGATCAGCATCCTGTGCGGTGTCGTCCTGGCGATCCTGTCCGTGACCGGGGTTGTGATGTATATCCAGATGTACTTGCGCCGGCGCCAGAGCAAGCCAGGATTTCATTGGTGAACCGTCAAAGCAAGAGAACGTAATCACGCCGTCAACTCAACAATAAAGCACAAGGCTCAGCGCTGATCCAGCTTGACTGACCTGTGCAGGAGACAAAAATGAACATGCAGCACCGCGCCCAACAGCGCCCACAACCTTTCCAAACACGCCACGTTCACCGGGTGGTGCTACGCCACACCGCGATCGCCGCCGTCCTCGGCACGTCCGCCGCCTTCGCCCAGGACGCCGGCTCCGTCGCCGCCACCGCCACCGCCACCGCCATAGACAAGGCGGTGGCCAACACCGGGCAACTGCAGGAAGTGGTCATCACCGCTCAAAAGCGTGTGCAGTCGGCACAAAAAACGCCCCTGGTCATCTCCGTCGTCAGCGGTGAAGAGATCGCGGCGAAGGGACAGAATTCCGTCGATGCGGTGCTGCGCAATGTGCCCGGCGTTGAAGTGCAGGGTCTGGCCCAGGGCGCGCAGGTTTTCATCCGTGGCGTCGGGTCCTCCGTCGACCCCAGCTTTGCCGATCCCGCAGTCGCGCTGATGGTCGATGGCGCGTATTTGGGGCGCACAGAATCGCTGGTGGGCGGCACCTATGACATCGACCGGGTGGAAGTGCTGAGCGGGCCGCAAGGAACGCTGTACGGGCGCAATGCGACAGGCGGTGTCATCAATATACTGACCGCTAATCCGGTGTTGAAGGAACGCAGCGGTTTTGTGCGCGGGCAGGTCGGCGACTTCGGCTTGCGGCGCGGCGAAGGCATGGTCAACCTGCCCATTACCGACGAACTGGCATTACGCTTCGCAGGCTTCCGGGAAAAGCGCGACGGCTATCTCGACGACGGAGCGATGGATGCCGACAGCCGGGGGGCGCGCCTCAAACTTCTTTACCGTCCGAACACCGACTGGTCCGTCGTTGCCAAAGTGGAGTCTTTCCGGGAAAAGGGCAAGGGGGCGAACACGGTGCCCGTCCCCGGGTCGGCAGGCAATCTTACATTCCCACCAACAATTTTCGCTAGCAACTTCGATCCCACGATCGTGGGCGGCGCGCCCTTCACGGGCGGCGCGCCGATATGGCGCTTTCCAAACGGATGGACAACGGCATCGTCGAGCCCGTGGGCCAACGACAGCACCCACGTTCCGGGATACATCAAACGGTCGGCCGATTCCGTGTCGCTGCAGCTTGAAGCGGACCTGGGATTTGCCACGCTGACCGTCCTGCCTGCATATACCAAGGAAGAAAATACCATCTCCAGCAATTTTCTGTTCGGTACGCTCCAAAGTCCGTACCGCGTGGTGACGGTGCCCAACACCTACCGGTCGCTGGAAACCCGACTCGCGTCGCCCGCCAGCTCCCCGACGAAATGGCTCCTGGGCGCCTATTATCTCGGCATTGGCGGCGGTTTCGGCGATGCGCAGACCAGCGGCGATTTCAGTTACACCCAACAATACTTGCCAAGCCGGACAGTGGCGGTGTTTGGACAAGCGACGCAGCCGGTCACGGACAAGTTTCGAATAACGGCTGGCCTGCGTTACAGCCATGACCGCCAAGGCCAGGAATATTCCATCGTCAACGAAGGTACCGGCTTCGCCTTCTCCCAAGCGGAGCGCACCAGCGGCCCGTCGTCCCAATACAAAGCTGGGGTCGAATACGATGTGGCCAAGAATGCCATGGCCTATGCCCACATCGCCACCGGGTTTAAACAAGGTGGTTTGTCGCCAACCATTCCCGCCATATCCTACGATCCGGAAAAGCTGAAGACGTATGAAGCGGGCTTGAAGAGCCGTTTCTTGAACAACATGCTGCAAGTGAACGCGAGCGTGTTTTCATACACCTACAACGATTATCAAGTCACTTATCTTCAAGTGCTTGAGCTGGGCAATACTGGCGCCACGTTGAATTTCCCCACGGTGACGAATACCTCCACCCCTGGCCGCAATCGCGGCGCCGAACTGGGGGTGGACTGGAAGCTGACACGCGATGATCGCGTCAAGGCCGCCTTCACCTATCTCAATGCGAAATATGGCCAGGCATCATTGCCCAACAATCCCTTCTTTAACCAAGGAGCGTTCGAGCTGGAAGGCCGGGTCATGCAGAATTCGCCCAAATGGACTGCAACGCTCGGGTACGAGCACGTCTTTGACGTAAACGGTGCGGAGATCACGGCGGGAATCAATACCAAGTTGTCGACGGGCTATTATGTCAGTGCCGAACAATATATTCCCGGCGCCTACCAGGCCGGATTCAGCAGGACCGACCTCAGTGTGCGCTATATATCGCCGGACGAGAAATGGTCCGTTGGCCTGGCGGTAAAGAACCTCGAAGACAAGGCACAGACAACCTATGTATTCCCGGCCTACCGGCGCTTCGTTACCGCGCCGCGCACGCTGGCGCTGAATGCCGAAATGCGATTCTGAGTGAGTGCGATTGGAAGTCGCGACTGCGAGTATTCCAGCCAGCCCCCGTCATAGACGCTGATGCGGGGCCAGCCCATCAACCATGCATAGAAAAACGCCATGGACGCACGCCAACCAGTACCGCAATAGAATCCGATGAGCAGTTCTTCGACAATGCCATGCTCCTGCCATTGCAGCGCGATCTCGGCGGCCGGCTTCATGCGGCCATCGGCAAGATGGTAAGCGCTCATGCTATTGACGTCGCCATCGACCCCGGCCCTGCCCCATCGCGCGCCGGGAATATCCCCGCGCGCCGCGATATAGCTGTAGCCGGATACTTTGCCAAGGAACTCCGCCTCGCTGCGGATGCTGACCAATGCGGCATCGGTGGTGGCGACCAACGCACGTGCCTGGCTTGTGCCGATCAGATATTCGGGATGGACGGGGAACGCGACACCGAAATCGGCGATCGCGTGGTGGGCGGCCCGATGAACAGGCCCTCGCGCGCAGATGTGACCGCCCGCCTGCCACAGCGCGAAGCCGCCGTCGAGCAGACGCACATCCTCCACGCCCGCGTAGAGCAGCAGATGCGCCAGCCGCGCGGCGGCCAGGTTGTTGCGGCCGTAGAGGATGACCGTGATGTCGTGGCGCACGCCGTGCGATAGCAGCAGGCTTAACAGCACCTCATCCCCGACCTTGTTCCACAGCGGTTCGCATTCGAAATCGCCGGTATCGATGTACGAGGCGCCGGGGATGTGGGCGTGTTCGAACAAGGCGGCGCCGCCGCAGCCGACCTCCAGCAGGCGCCAGTTGGCCGATGGCCGGGCCTCGACCTGCGCGCCATTGATCAGCATCGCCAGCCAGGCGGGTGCGACCAGCTGGCGCGGCCGCGCCAAGTCCGGACGAAACTGCGCGGCGACCTTGTTTTCCTGCATATCCTGGCGTTCCAATACATACCGTTGTGGGGATCAGGGCGGTATTTTACGCTGTCGGTGACGCATGCATGGCGGATTACGCTTCGCTAATCCGCCCCACGTGTCTCGACGGGGGATTTGAGGGTGTATGTACTTTTCTCGCGCCCAAACGACAACACCGCCATGTCGGCGGTGTTTTCATCCTGCGCGTGACTACGGCTGTTAGCGCGCTCGTCCACGGAAGACGAGGTTGGCAATCGCCAGCAGCACCACTGCGCCGAGGAACGAGACGCCCAGCGAACCGAGACTGAAGTCGCCATCGTTGATGGTGCCCGTGCCCAACAACGGAGCGATCACCAGGCCGCCGAGGAAGGCGCCGACAATACCGACGATCACGTTAAGGAAGATTCCTTGTTGCGCGTCCGTGTTCATGACCTTGCTGGCAATCCAACCCAGCAAACCACCGATAACAATCCATCCGATAAAGTTCATTTTTCTTCTCCCTGACTATTGAATTGAGCGTTTTACACTGAGTGCTTACTTAGTGCTTGCGCGCTTGTTTTTTACCGCCGCCCGCGCCTTTGCCGGTATCGGCTTTGGTGTGGCTTGCGGCATCCTTGCCAGCTTTCGCTTTTGCCGGGCTGCCGGAACTGTTACCGGACTGCTCGGCGGATTGTTTGTTGCCACCGCCCGACTGCTTTTCCTTGGTCATTTTCATCTCCAAATAATCAACGGTTGTGGCGTCTTCCATCGGCATCGCCACTTGCCGCGTCGACAAACGATCCGACCAGTGCATTCTACGACTGACTCAGCCGGACCTTGTCAGCCCACCGCTGCTGTTGACGTAGGACTACGGCGCATCGTGGCTCCGGTCCGGCTCGGGGGCGCTGTTGCGCGTGGCCGCGCTGATCTGCGCCAGCGGCACCTTGGGGCTGCGGTCGGCGTTCAGCAAGCCGTTGGTTTCCTGGAAGGTGTCGGCGAACTGGGTGTAGCAAAAACCGCTGAACATCACCGTCTCGTTGACCACCTTGAGCAAGGTGCGATACCGGTTCAGATAGGTCTCGGCGTCGCCCACGCGCGAATAGCCCCAGGTGTGGTGCGCCGGCGCGTTCGGATCGAAGGCGATGCCGCCGAACTCGGTCAGCACGATCGGCTGGCCCCGGTGCGGGAAGCCGTCCAGGGTCAGGATGCGCCCGCCCGGACGGCGCTGGTCGAACAAGGTGCGCACCGGATCGGTGACGGCGTAGCGCTGCTGCAGCTTCTCCGGATCGGCGTCGTAATCGTGGATGCCCAGGATGTCGGTGGCCGACGCCTCCCAGCCGTCGTTGCCGATCACCGGCCGCGTGGCGTCGAGCATGCGCGTCATGTGGTACAGCGCCTCGACGGCGTTGCGGTGCGCCTGCGTCGACGTCAGGTTAGGCACGCCCCACGATTCATTGAAAGGCACCCACACGATCACGCACGGATGGCTATAGTCGCGTTCGATCGCCTCGGTCCACTCCTTGATCAGCCGCGTCATCGCACGCGGGCTGAAGGCGTACGCCGACGGCATCTCCTCCCACACCAGCAGTCCGAGCTTGTCGGCCCAGTACAGGTAGCGCGGGTCCTCGATCTTCTGGTGCTTGCGCACGCCGTTGAAGCCCATCTCCTTGGCCAGCTCGACGTCGCGGCGCAGCGCCTCGTCGGACGGCGCCGTCATCAGCGTGTCGGGCCAGTAGCCCTGGTCGAGCACCAGCCGCAGCGGATACGGCCGGCCGTTGAGCATGAAGCGGTCGCGGTTGATCGCCACGGAGCGCAGCGCCGTGTACGAGCGCACCGTGTCGAGCACCTCGTCGCCGCAGTACAAGGTCAGCTCCGCGTCCAGCAAGGTCGGCCGTTCCGGGCTCCACAACAAGTCGTTGCGCGAGTCGTCGATGCCCGGGTCCGACAGCACGATCTTGCGGTTGGCCGCCCGCCCCACCAGCAGGTAACGGTCGGCCGCCAGCAGCACGCCGTTGTGCAGCAGCCGCACCGACACCGCCAGGTTGTTGCGGATATCGCCGCCGGCGAGCACCTCGCAGCCCATTTCGAAGCCGTCGAACACCGGCGTCCAGCGCAGCGAGCCGATGTAGGTCGCCGGCAGCGCCTCGATCCACACCGTTTGCCAGATGCCGGTGGTGCGCGGATACCAGATCGAGTGCGGCTCCGGCTGCCAGTCCTGCTTGCCGCGCGGCTTGGCCAGGTCGCCCGGATCGTCCTCGACATGCACGACGATAGTCTGTGTCGGCCCCTCCACCAGCGCGTCGGTGATGTCGGCGTGGAACGGCGTGTGCCCACCCTCGTGCTCCGCCACCAGCACGCCGTTGACCCAGACGCGCGCATGGTAGTCGACGGCGCCGAAATGCAGCATCGTGTGGGCGCCACGCTGATCGAGATCAAACGTGCGTCGGTACCAGCACGCCATGTGGAACGACTCATCGCCGATGCCGCTGGCCTTCGATTCCGGCGCGAACGGCACGTTGATGCGCGCGCTCCAATCGATCGGATCGCCCACGTGGCTGAAGCGCTGCTCGTGGTCGAAGGCGAACTCCCACTCGCCGTTCAAGGACTGCCACGCGTCGCGTACCAGTTGCGGTCTCGGATATTCAAACTGGCTCATGCGCATCCTTTTCGTCGATGCCGCGCCGATTGCGCGGCGAAAAAAGAATGCTAGCAATCTTAGCCGCGCCACGCATTCCAATTCCGCTTGGAAAAGCAAATTCATGGTGAAAATACCGCGATAGTGCAGCTAATTTACAACTGCTTTTCCCAGCGGAATTGAAATGAAAAATCACCCAATCGTTGCTACGATTGGTGACAGATTATTTCTATCGCGATAGCAGCTCCACCGCACAGAAATCGTCGCATCCGTAAGCGATTATTCCAGCCTCGACTTCGCATACAGCCTTTACGTTCAACCTCCGCCGCGATCCATGGAAGCGAACGCTAGCGCTCTTTGCCGGCCAGGCGAGCTAACTATTCACGACCCGCGAGGGCACAGGGAGAACTTCATGAAAACCATCATCGTCTTTTGTCATCTGCGCTGGGACTTCGTCTTTCAGCGCCCGCAACAACTCCTGTCGCGCCTGGCACAACATTACAAAATCGCCTTTGTCGAAGAGCCGGTTTTCCATGAAGGCGAAAGTTTCCTGCAGAGCTCGTCACCCGCGCCCAACATCACCGTTTATCGTCCGCACACGCCGGTTCAGGCGCCCGGCTTCCATGACGACCAGATACCGCTGCTGCAACCGCTGCTGGCCGAGCTCAGCCGTGGTGACGAAGCCCCCATCGTCTGGTTCTACACGCCGATGGCGCTGCCGCTGCTGCCGCCGCTGCACGCCGGCCTGGTGGTCTACGATTGCATGGATGAACTCTCCGCGTTCAAGAACCCGCCCAAGCAACTGCTGCAACGCGAGACGGCGCTGCTCAAGATCGCCGACCTGGTCTTCACCGGGGGCCCCAGTCTGTACGAGGCCAAGCGCGGCCGCCACGACAACGCCCACTGCTTCCCCAGCAGCGTCGACGCCGCCCACTTCCACCAGGCGCTCGACCGTGGCAACGCCCATCCGCTGCACGCGGGCATCCCGGGTCCACGCCTGGGCTACTACGGCGTCATCGATGAGCGCTTCGACGCCCCGCTGCTCGCCGCGCTGGCCGACGCCCATCCGGAGTGGCAACTGGTGATGGTCGGCCCGGTCGTGAAGATCGATCCAGCGTCGCTGCCGCAACGGCAAAACATCCACTACCTGGGCCAGCAGTCGTACCAGGACCTGCCGCGCTTCCTGGCCGGCTGGGATGTGTGCCTGCTGCCGTTCGCGCTCAACGAGGCGACCCGCTACATCAGCCCGACCAAGGTGCTGGAATACATGGCGGCCGAACTGCCGGCCGTCAGCACCGCCATCAAGGATGTCGAAGATCCCTATAGCGACATCGTCTGGGTGGCGCACAGCCACGCGGAATTCATCGAATCTTGCGAGGCGGCGCTGGCGATGACGCCCGTGCTGCGCTCGGCCCTGAACGAGAAGATGCGTGCCGTGGTCGACAAAACCTCGTGGGAAGCGACCGCCGACGCCATGCGCACGCTGCTGGCCAACACGCCGCCGTCCGGCAAAGGCGCCAAGCTGAGCCAGCAGGACGGCACGCGCGTCGCCGCTGCCGCCGAGGTGGCGGCCGGCAGCGCCGTCGTCAATCCGATGCGCCAGGCGTCGGCCGCGCAACGCACCGGCTGCCTGATCCTCGGCGCCGGCCCGACCGGCCTGTCGGCGGCCTACCACCTCGGCGCCGACACCGTGCTGCTGGAGCGTAACGCCACCGTCGGCGGCTGGTGCCGCTCGATCCAGGACCAGGGCTTCACCTTCGACTACGCCGGTCACATCATGTTCTCCAACGACCCGTATGTGCTCAAACTGTATGACATCCTGCTCGGCGACAACCAGCACTGGCAGATGCGCGAGGCCTGGGTCTACAGCAAGCAGGTGTTCACCCGCTATCCGTTCCAGGGCGCGCTGTACGGCCTGCCGCCGGCCGTCATCAAGGAATGCATCGTCGGCGCCATCGAATCGCGCTACGGGCTGACTGAGAAGGCGGAAAGCTGCGCCAGCGCCGATGTCGAGGATTGCTGCGCCGACGGCACCGCCGATGTCGCCAACAGCAGCGCCAGCGCGATGTCGACCGCCGCCAAGGGCGAGGACTTCGAACACTTTATCTACCGCGTCTGGGGCGCAGGCATCGCGCGCCACTTTGCCATCCCGTACAACAAGAAATTGTGGACGGTGCCGCTGAAGGAAATGGAAACCTCGTGGCTGGGCGGACGCGTGCCGCTGCCGGACCTGAACCAGATCATCGAGGGCGCGCTGGAGCCGGTCGCCAAGCCGATGGGACCGAACGCCCGCTTCGGCTACCCCAAGCGCGGCGGCTTCCAGGCGCTGGTCTCGGGCTTCCTGCCGCACATACGCGGCAAGATCGAGCTCAACGCGGACGCGGTGTGCGTCCTGCCGGACGAGCACACGGTGGTGCTGGCCGACGGCCGCCGTCTGCAATATGAGCAGTTGATCAGCACCATGCCGCTGCCGGAATTGGTGCGGCTGGTCGGCAACGCGGCGCCGCCGGAGGTCCGGCGGGCGGCGGATGGACTGAAACATATCTCGATTCGCTGCGTCAACATTGGCATTGCCCGCACGGATGTCACCGACAAGCATTGGATCTACTATCCGGAGGACAGCATCTTCCACCGTATCTTCGTGCAGGGCAACGCCAGCCCCGAATGCAACGCGCCCGGGGGATTCGGTTTCACCTGCGAAATCTCGTATTCACCGTGGAAACCTTTGCCGCTGGATGGCGAGGAGCTGATCGAGCGGTGCATCCAGGACTGCATCAAGGTCGGCATGATGCGCGAGGATGACCGGGTGATCACGGCCAACCAGGTCGACATGCCGTATGCGTATGTGGTGTACGACCATGCGCGGGCGGAGAATGTGGCCACGGTGCGAGCTTGGATGGAACAGCACGATATCGTGTTGGCCGGACGTTATAGCGAGTGGGAGTATTACAACTCGGATCACGCCTTCCTAGCGGGGAAAAAAGCGGCCGAGCGGGTGCAGGCCAACCGGGGTGAAAGCGCCAAGACGGCCGAGTCGTAATCACGGAAGCACGTAGGGCGGATTAGGCGGCACGCCGTAATCGGCCAAGTATGCGCGATCGGCGACGCATGCATGGCCGATTACGCTGCGCTAATCCGCCCTACGTGTCTCCACGATTTTTCGTCGGCGCCGGCCGTCGGCACCGGCGGCGTTTCCACGGTTTTTCGTCGGCGCCGGCCATCGGCGGCGGCGTCGCCACGGTTTTTCGTCGGAGTCGGCCATCGGCGGCGTCGCCATGGTTTTTCGTCGGCGCCGGCCATCGGGGGGCGGCGTCGCCACGGTTTTTTGTCGGCGCCGGCCGTTGACGGCGGCATCGCCACGGTTCCACGTAGGGCGGATTAGGCGGAACGCCGTAATCGGCCATTTGAAAGCCGCCCGGGGCCCCAATGCAAACCAGCAATGTAAGCTCTGTCTTACACAAACACAGGGGAACGCCCCTTGGGCGCGTCCCCTGCTGCTGGGATAATCTACCGACTATATAGACGAGCTTGATGCCGTCTCACTTTTTCGGAAGAACATCATGTCCCTACTCGCCCAGGCATTGCCAGACAGCATCGCCACTAAAAGCAACACCAGCGCCGCACCCGTCCCCAGCGCCGTCTACCGCGCTCTGTCGCCCGGCGTACCTGTCGGCAACGACCGCGCAATGGCCCGCACCTTCCTGGAACAGCAGCTGCAGCAAGCCCGCCTGCTCAGCTCCGACCTGCCCGACAACACGGCGGACATGGAAACCTGGATCACCGAACGCTCCGAAGCGATCGGCGCCGAATACAACGCCTACCTCAAGCAACGCCGCGACGGCGCCCCTCGCCGCTACTTCAGCACCAAGGCACACGCGCTGTTCTTCCTCAAGCACGTGGCCCCGACCAAGCTGGTCGATGGCGCCTGGCTGTACGGCGTACTCGAACGCTGGGACGACCCCGACTTCCGCCCGCTGATCCAAACCTACCTGGAAGAACTGGGCGACGGCGTGCCGGACAAAAACCACGTCGTGCTGTACAAAAAACTGCTGGCCAGCCACGGCTGCGACCAGTGGCAGGATGTCGAGGAAACCCACTTCGTGCAAGGCGCGATCCAGCTCGCGCTGGCCTACGACGCCGAACACTTCCTGCCGGAGATCATCGGCTACAACCTCGGCTACGAACAGCTGCCGCTGCACCTGTTGATCACCGCCTACGAGTTGAACGAGCTCGGCATCGATCCCTACTACTTCACCTTGCACATCACCGTCGACAACGGCGGCACCGGCCACGCGTTCAAGGCTGTGCAGGCACTGCAACAATTGCTGCCACGCTGCGGCGACACGGCCGCCTTCCTGCGCCGCGTGCAGGACGGCTACCGCCTCAACGACCTGGGCGCCAGCACCAATTCCGTCATCGCCGAGTTCGACCTGGAGGCCGAGCTGGTGCACATCATGGCGGCGAAAAGTGTCGTCGGCAAGAACATGCATTCCGACTATTGCCGCGTGGGCGGCCGTGGCATCAACGACTGGCTGTCCGATCCAAAACAGATTCCGGCCATGCTGGGCGAACTGGAAAAAGCCGGCTGGATCCAGCGCGGCCAACCGGCCGACAACAGCCGCTTCTGGCGCCTGATCCAGAGCGAGCGCGCCGAGATGTTCGGCGTCTTCAGCGCCTACGAGCAACAAATCCTGAGCGACTGGATCGCCACCGCGCCTGGTGAGTCTGACACCCCTGCGGTGCCAGCGGCCCGCACGCCGAGCTTCCGCGCCCGCCAGCGCGCGCTCGACACGCTGGGCCTGCATCACAGCCCGCGCAGCGGCCCGATGCGTGGCGTAATTCGCCATCACCCCACCGACACTAGCGCCAACGACGACGAGGCCATCGGCGAACTGCGCCAACTCGAATTGCAAGTCGCATCAATGGGCAACAAGCAGGCGGCGATGCGCCTGCTGCAATCTTTGATGACGCCGGCGCGCCACCACAGCGCCGTCGGTCTGATGGCAACCCGCCTGTTCCGCCAGTTGATCGATTGATCGATTGATCGATTGCTCGACGGATCGACTGATCCGCTACTTGCCGCCGGTCAGCAGCGCGCGCAGGGCTTCGGCTTCCGCGCGCGCCTGTTGCGCCAGCGCTACGTAGCCTGGTTCCGGCACCAGACTGCGCGCGGAAAACTCGGCGGCCAGTTGCTCGGCCAGGCTCTCCTTCTCCTGCACCGCCCGCAAGGCTTTCGACAAGGCCGCCTCGATGGCCTCCTCTTGTTCCCGAAGCAAACTGAGCAACGTGTAACTGTGGCCGGTATGGCAGCGGAAACGGCACAACTGCGCATTATTCAGCGAAAACAGGCTGCCGCCGCATTCCGGACAGGTATAGGGCGACGGCGTGGCGATACGCTTGAGCTGCTTCATTTCGCCGCCGCCGGACGCGAACCGGTTTTCCACCGTCAGCCACTCCGGCGCTTCCGCCGCGCCGTTCACCACGCGCTCCGACAGCCCTGCGGCCCACTCGACCAGCGCGCCGGCGATGCCGGCCAGCGGCAGGCACCGGTCCACTTCAACCTGCTCAAGGGCGTGGCGCGGCATGTCCGACGCGCTGGCATCGGCGGGGTCCTGCACGATGGCGGTCCCGCCGCACGTCTTGATTGCCGCCAAGCCGGCCACGCCGTCGTCGAGGAAACCGGTCAGTATCACGCCGGCGGCGCCCCCGGCGTAAGCGATCGCGGCAGAACGGAACAGCGGGTCGATCGCCGGCCGCGAATGGTTTTCCCGAGGGCCGTGCACCAGCACGGCGCGCACAGCATCGCCGTCGCGCTCGACCATCAGATGGCGGCCAGGCTGAGCGACCAACACCATGCCTGGTGCCAGCGCTTCGCCGTCGGCGGCGTGGCGCACCGGCAAGGCGCAACTACGTGCCAGGATGCTCGGCAGCACACTGGGATGGTCGCCGATATGCATCACAATCAGTATTGGCGCGGGAAAGTCGCCCGGCAGTCCCGCCAGAATCTCCGTCAATGCCGCCACGCCCCCGGCGGAAGCGCCCACCACAACCACTCCGTTCATCGTTTCCCTTCCGGCGCGCCACGCGCCCGCCGATTTTATCAAGTACCCGTGTTTTTCTCCAACAGCTGCGCGACCTTGCGCGACAGCTCCGTCATGTCCACCGGCTTGCCCACATGGGCCGAAAAGCCGGCGTCGAGCGCGCGTTCGACATCCTGGCGGCGCGCCATGCCGGTGATGGCCAGTGCCGGCACGTCCTGGTAGTCCGGATGGGAGCGCAATTCCCGGATGAAGGCGGTACCCTCCATCTCCGGCATGTCGAGGTCCGACATGACCAGGTCGAAACGCTGCTCCGATAGCAACTTGAGCGCCTCCAGCGGCGAGGCGCAAGCCGTCACCACCGCGCCCTCCAGCTCGAGCAGCATGGTGAACACCTCCAGGCCGTCGGCGCTGTCGTCGACCACCAGCAGGCGCGCGCCCTCGAGCACGCGCGACGGCGGCGCCGCGTCGTCGGCGCGCGGCCCGGCGCCCAGCGCGCGCGGCAGGTACACGGTGAACGCCGCGCCCTGCCCCACGCCGGCCGACTCAGCCGTGACCCGGCCGCCGTGCAGCTTGACGATCTCGTGCACCAGCGCCAGGCCGATGCCCAGGCCGACGCCGCCGCGCATGGGGTTGGCGGTGCCCTGCTTGAAGATGTCGAAGATGGTCGGCAACACGTCGGCGCGGATGCCCTGGCCGGTGTCTCGCACGCACAGGCGAATCTCGCGCTCGTCATGCTCGAGCGTCACCGTGACGGTGCCGCCGGGCGGCGTGAACTTGATGGCGTTGCTGATCAGATTCCACACCACCTGTTCCAGCCGTACCTCGTCGGCGTGCACCGGCAACGCCTGCTCGGGCATGCGCACCACGACTTGGGGCGCGTTGGGCGTGCCGCCGGTCACCTCGACGATGTTGCCCACCAGCGCGCGGAAGTCCAGGTCGCGCCGGTCCAGCTCCATCTTACCAGTCGACACGCGCGACAGGTCGAGCAAATCGTTGATGATCTTGGCCTGGCTGATGGTCGACGAGCGGATCGCGCTGACGGCCTTGTGGGCGGCCGGTTCGGCGCGCACCGTCGGCAGGCGCAGCAGCACATCGGCGTGCATGTGGATCAGGTTGAGCGGATGCTTCAGTTCATGCGACATGATGGCCAGGAACTGGTCCTTCTGCTCATTGTCGCGCTGCGCCTGGGTGCTGCGGCTGCGCTCGCGCGAGAGCTGTTCGGCGCGGCTCTTCTCGGCCTCCTGGCGTCCGGTCAGGTCGCGGCCGATCTTGGCGTAGCCGGTCAGCTCGCCACCGCTTCCGCGCAGCGGCGTGAGCACGCCGCTGCAATAAAAGCGGCTGCCGTCCTTGCGCAGGTGCCAGCGCTCGTCCTCGGCGCGGCCTTCCGCGCGCGCGCGGCGCTGCTCGTCGGCCGCCGCCCCCGCCGCCCGGTCCTCGGGCACGAAGATGAGTTCGTACGGGCGGCCGATGATCTCGGCCTCGGCGTAGCCGAAGATGCGCTCGGCGCCGCTGTTGAAACTGGTGATCGTGGCGTCGAGGTCGACCGTGAGGATGATGTAATCCTGGGTGCTGGCCGCCACCAGGCGCATGCGTTCCTCGCTGGCGCGCACGCGCTCCTCGGCGCGGCGGCGCTTGGTGATATCGATAAAGGTCAGCACCGCGCCGTCGATCTGGTCCAGCCCGGTCCGATACGGCAGCAGGCGGGCGATGAACCAGCGTCCGTCGTCGCTGGCGACCTCGCGCTCGACCGGGCGCAGCGACTCGAACGTGGCCGCCGCGTCCTGCGACAGCTCCGGATAGGTCAGCTTGTGCGTGATGTCGTGCAACGGCCGGCCGACGTCGCTGGCGATCAGGTTGAACAAATCGCAGGCGTGCGGCGTGTAGCGCTTGATGCGCATGCCGCGGTCGACAAAGATGGTGGCCAGGTCGGTCGAGGCGATCAGGTTTTGCAGGTCGTCGTTGACCTTGCCCGTCTCCTCGACCTTGCTCTTGAGCTCGAAATTGACGGTGATCAGTTCCTCGTTAACCGACTGCAATTCCTCCTTGCTGGTCTCCAGTTCCTCGGTGGCCGAGCGCAGCTCCTCGTTGATTGCCTGCAATTCCTCGTTGGCCGCCTTCAACTCCTCGTTCGACGTTTCCGAGTTTTCTATGGTGTCCTGCAACTGCTGCCGGGTGCGCTGCAACTCCTGTTCCAGGCTCGACAGGACTGTGTCCTGCGCCGGCTCGTGCGGGATGCCGCCGGCCTGCTCGTCGGTGGTCTGCTCGACCTTGTGGAACAGCACCAGGATGAAATCGGTGGCGGTGTTGGCGTCGTAGAACGGGCGCGCCATCATGTTGACGTAAAACACCCGGTCGCCGCGCTCGAAGCGCACGCTGCGCGTCTCCACGCTCTTGCCGCTCTGCGCCGCCTGGAACAGCGCGGCGCGCAGCTCCAGCCGCAGCTCCGGCTCGGCCAGCGCGACCAGGTTGCGCGACGGCTCGCCGGCGACGTGTCGCAGGAACTGCGCCGTGCCCTCGGACATGTGGACGATATTCGACTGCTGGTCGACCAGCACGCTCGGCGGCGCGTACTCGGCCAGCACGCGCTGGTGCACGCTGGCGAACGACGGCTTGTCGCCGTGCGGACGTTCCGGGTACGGCACGGCGGCGGTGGCCGCCATCGGCGCCATCATCGGGATGGCCGAGCGCGGCAGGCGCGACGTCGGACGGGCGCGATAGATGCGGTTTTTCTTGTCGACCGGCACGAAGAAATCGGCCACCATGTCGGCCGACTCGGAGCCGCCGAGGAACAGGTAGCCGCCCGGGTTGAGTGCGAAATGAAACATCTCGAGCACCTGGGCGTGGGTATCGCGGTTCAGGTAGATCAACAGGTTGCGGCAGCTGATCAGGTCGATCTTGGAGAACGGCGGATCGCGCAGCAGGTTCTGGCTGGCGAACAGGATCTTGTCGCGCACCGACTTCTTGATCCGGTAGCGGCCGTCCTCCTTGTTGAAATGCTCGGCCAGCCGCGCCGCGGACACGTCGCGTGCAATGGCCGCGTTGTACAGGCCGGCGCGGGCGAAGGCGATGGCGCGCTCATCGATGTCCGAGCCGAACAGCTGAAAGTCGGCGCCGCTGGCGCTCTTGGCCGCGTGCTCGGTCAGCAGCATGCCCAGCGAATAGGTCTCCTCGCCGGTCGAGCAGCCCACGCTCCAGACGCGCAGCGCCTGGCCGTCCGGGACGTCGGCGAACAACTTCGGTACGATGTCGCGCTCGATGCTCTCGAAGGCCTCGGTGTCGCGGAAAAACTGGGTCACGCCGATCAGCATGTCACGCAACAGCGCGTCGCTCTCGGCGCGGTCGTCGCGCAGCAGGTCGCGGTACTGCGCCAGCGACGGCCTTTCCCGCACCTGCAGGCGCCGCTCGATGCGGCGCAGCACGGTGGCGCGCTTGTACTTGGCGAAGTCGTGCCCGGTGCGCGCGCGCAGGATGGCGATGATATCGCGCAGCACTTCCTCGTCCTCGGCCGGCAGCGCGCTGTCGTTCGACTCGACGAACGGCTTGCCCTTGGGCAGCGGCAAGCTGATGCGGCGCGCGTTGTCCCACACGGCCGCCAGCTTGCGCGGCATCTCGGCCACCGGCAGCACGAAGTCGACCACGCCCGAGTCGATCGCCGCGCGCGGCATGCCGGCGAACTCGGCCTCGTCCGGGTTTTGCACCAGCACCACGCCGCCGTGGTCCTTGAGCGCGACCAGGCCGGACGCGCCGTCGCTGCCGGTGCCCGACAACACCACGCCGAACGCGCGCGACCCGTGCGCCGCCGCCAGGGTGCGGAAGAAGGTGTCGACCGCCACCGGCCAGCCGGCGCCGGCGGCGCGCTCGCGCACCCGCAGGTAGCCGTCGATCATCTCCAGTTGCCGGTTCGGCGGGATCGCATAGACCGTGTCCGGCTCGATATGGGTCGGCCCGTTGACCTCGATCAATGGTATCGGCGCCCACTTTTGCAGTAGCGCGGCGGCGTCGCTCTCGTGGGTGGGCGACAGATGCATGATCACGACATACGACATCGACATGTCGGGCGTGACGTGGCGAAAGAATTCTTGCAAGGCCGACAGTCCCCCCGCCGAGGCGCCGATGCCGACGATCGGGAAATCCTGGATGCTGGGGAGGGCTTGATTCATTGGGGTCCTGACGGCGGGTACGGAACGGGATATGGGCGCGGCCGCGCGGCCGCGCTATGACTGAGACCGGGGGAGAACCCGCTCAGGACCCGCGCTCGCGCGCGCCACGGCGGCGCTCTGGACTGGCCAACACCCGCTTGATGATCGCCTGATCGACCGCCTGTTCCATCAGGTAAATTTTGGCGCTGGGATAGCCGAGCGCGTCCTTATAGGACAAGCCCAGCTCGATAATACTGGCCAGCGCCTCATTCTTGCGGCGGCACTCGGTGGAGTGATCACTCATACGGACCCGAAGGAATTGAATCAATGAAATCTCATGGTAAACCACTTTTTACAACGATGCCAACTAAGAAACGAAGCGAATCCGGGCCGAGCTCATCAATACGGCACCGGCGCCGCGCCGTTTCGAGCGGACCGAAGTAAGCATTGGCTTACACCGGCACAGGGCGAACCGCCCTACCGGCACGCCGCGCTCCCTGCGACACTTCCTCAGCTGCTTGCCATTGTGCTTGCCATTCATTCATTTCCGTACAACGAATTATAGACAGCGAGACATCCATGCCACACACACCACATGCCACCGGCGCCCTGATGATCATCGGCGGCGGGGAAGACCGTACCGACAACAAGGACATCCTGGCCCGCTTCATGGCGCTGGCCGGCGGTCCCGAGCGCCCGCTGGTGGTGCTGACGGCCGCCAGCAAGATCCCCGAGGACGTCTGGGAAATGTACCGCGGCGCGCTGCACGACCTGGGCGCGCGCAACGTGCGCCACGTGCCCATCGGCGACCGCGTCGACGCCGACAACGCTGCCAATGCCGACATCGTCGCCGGCGCCGGCGGCATCTTCATGACCGGCGGCGACCAGAAGCGGCTGGTCGCCCACATTGGCGGCACCGCCGTCGAGCAGGCCATGCGCGACGCCCACATCCTGCGCGGCGCCTGCATCGCCGGCACCAGCGCCGGCGCCTCGGCCATGTGCACCCACATGCTGGCCGAAGGCAAGGCCGAGCTGGCGCCTGAAAAGGGCGCGGTGCGCCTCGGCGCCGGCCTCGGCTTCGTGCACCGGGTCGTGGTCGACCAGCATTTTTCGCAACGCCAGCGCATCCACCGGCTGCTCAGCGTGGTCGCGCAAAGCCCGTTCCTGCTCGGCGCCGGCATCGACGAGGACACCGCGCTGGTCGTGCACGGCCGCGCCGGCTTTGAAATCATGGGCGAAGGCACGGTCACGGTGCTCGACTGCCGCACCGCCAAGACCAACATCGCCGACCTGCGCGCCGGCGCCGTGCCGACCCTGGTGGGCGTGGGCCTGCACCTGCTGCCCTCGGGCACGGCCTTCGCGGCTCCGCCCGACCCTGCGGCGCCGCACAGCGCCGCCCCGCGCGGCCAACTGCCCGACGATGCCGTAACGGCCCCGCGCGCGCTGGCCGATTTCCTCGACTTCCTCACCGATCGGAATGACGAATCATGAACATCCTCGAACAACGCGTGCTGCGCGGTCCCAACCTGTATTCGACGCATCCCTGCATCCTCACCGTGCTCGATTTACAACACCTGCGCGACCTGCGCACCAGCGACATCCCCGGCTTCAACCAGCGCCTGCTCGAGATCTTGCCGTCGCTGCAAGAAGACCGCTGCTCGGCCGGACAGTACGGCGGGTTCGCGCGGGCGCTGCACGAAGGCACCAACCTGGCCCACGTGGTCGAACACGTCGCGCTCGCGCTGCAATGCCTGGCCGGCACCCCGGTCAATGCCGGCCGCACCCATGAGGCCGGCCAAGCCGACGGACGCTACCGGGTTGTCTGCGAATACGAACTCGAGCAGGTCGGCGTCGACGCGGTCGAGCTGGCCATCGCGCTGGTGCGCGCGCTGGCCGGGGCGGTCCGCTGGAGGACGGCCTGGCCGCGCTGCGCGAGACGGCGCGGCGCCAGGCCATCGGCACCAGCACCGGCGCCATCCTCAAGGCGGCGACCCGGCAAGGCATTCCGTCCAGCCGGCTCACGCCGGAGGCCAACCTGTTCGTGCTCGGCTGGGGCGCCCAGCAAAAGCGCCTGCAGGCCAGCATCACCGGCGACAGCGGACATATCGCCGTCGGCATCGCCTCGAACAAGGAGCTCACCAAGGCGCTGCTGCGCGAGGCCGGCGTGCCGGTGCCCGAGGGCACGACGGTGCGCTCGCTCGAGCAGGCCCGGCGCGCGGCCCTGTCACTGGGCGGCCTGGTCACCATCAAGCCGCTCGACGGCAACCACGGGCGCGGCGTCACCACCCGCTGCGGCACGCCGGACGAGGTGGCGCTGGGGTTCGAGCGCGCGCGCGAGCACGGCCGCACCATCATCGTCGAACGGTACATCCGGGGGGACGACTACCGCGTGCTGGTGGCCGGCGAGCGCGTGGTGGCGGCCGCGCTGCGGCGCCCGGCCGCCGTCACCGGCGACGGCGTATCGACCGTGCGCGAACTGGTCGAACGGGAAAACGCCAATCCCGCGCGCGGCGACGGCCACAGCAATATCCTGACCCGCATCCCGCTCGACGGCCACGCCGAGACCACCTTGGCCGAACAGGGTCTGGCACTCGACAGCGTGGCGGCGGACGGACGGCGCGTGCTGTTGCGCGGCAACGCCAACTTGTCGAGCGGCGGCACCGCCGAGGACGTGACGGACCGGTTGCCGCCGCAGACGCTGGCCATGTGCGTGCGCGCGGTGCGCAAGATCGACCTGGACGTCGCCGGCATCGACCTGGTGTGCGAGGACATCGGCGTGCCGCTTGACGGCAGGAACGGCGCGGTGATCGAAATCAACGCCGCGCCCGGCCTGCGCATGCACGAATATCCGAGCGCCGGCACGCCGCGCGACGCCGGCGCGGCCATCGTCGAATCGATGTTCGGCGCCGGCGACGGCCGCATTCCGGTGATCGCCGTCACCGGCACCAACGGCAAGACCACCACCACGTTGATGATCGAGCACACCTTGCGCCAGGCCGGCATCGGCACCGGCTGCACCACCAGCGAGGGCGTGTTCATCAATGGCGAAGCCATCACCCGGGGCGACTGCAGCGGCTACTGGTCGGCGCGCTCGGTGCTGGCCGCGCCGGAGGTCGAGTTCGCGGTGCTGGAGACGGCGCGCGGCGGCATCCTCAAGCGCGGGCTGGCGTTCGACCGCTGCGACGTCGCGGTGCTGCTCAACATCAGCGACGACCATCTGGGGCTGGACGGGATCGACAACATCGACGACCTGGCGCGGGTCAAGGCGGTGGTGGCGCGTGCCGCCTCGTGCGCGGTGGTGTTGAATGCCGAGGACGAGCGCTGCGTGGCCGTCGGCGCCGGACTCGACCCCGAGGTCGAGGTGATTTATTTCAGCTGCGAGGCCGGCCACCCTGTCCTGGTCGCCCACCTGGCGCGCGGCGGGCGCGCCGCCTGGATCGAGCGCGGCGCCGTCATGCTGGCCGACGGCAAGGCGCGCCAACGGCTGCTGGAAGCCAGGGCCATCCCGGCCGCGCTGGACGGGCGCGCGCGCCACAACCTCGCCAACGCGCTGGCGGCGGCCGCCGCGCTGATGGCCAGCGACCTGGTGCCGGCGATGATAGTCGCCGGCCTGCGCTCGTTCGTCTCGGACGCGCGCCGCAATCCGATGCGCACCAACGTCTACGAGGTTGGCGGCGTGCAGGTGATCGTCGACTACGCGCACAATCCGGCCGCCTTCGCCGCGCTGGCTGACACGGCCAGGGCCATGACGTCCGGCCGCACGGTGGCGGTGGCAACCTCGCCAGGCGACCGCCGCGACGAGGATTTCCGGCGCATCGGCCAGACCTGCGAGGCCGGCTTCGACCAGGCCATTTTCTACGAATGGAACAGCGAGCATCGCGGCCGCGAGCCCGGCCAGCGGGCCGCGCTGATGCACGCGGCGGCCAGCGCCGCCCGGGGCGGACCGCACGGCGTGCTGGTGGAGCTGGACCCCGCCGCCGCGCTGCGCGCCGGCCTGGCGCTGTGCCGGCCGGGCGACGTGTTGCTGTACGCCTGCGGCTCGTCGGTGGCCGAGCTGGTCGACGCGCTGCGGCCGGTCGATCCCGCCAGCGCCGAGCGCATCGGCGAAATGCTGGCCTGACGCCGCAGTGATCCTCCGGGGTCAGGTCCTCCATTGCTACACGGGCTGATCAGGGACCGCCCACCTTGTCGGCGTGGGCGGACTTCAGAATCTTGATCAGGTCGCTGAGCCGGTAAGGCTTGGGAATCAGGTCGAAGCTATCCAGCTCGGAACCCTGGTCCTGCAGGCTGGACCGGGTATAGCCCGAGGCCAGTATCACCTTCATATTCGGGAACTCGCGGCGCGCGATCTGCGCCAGTTCGATCCCGCCGATACCGGGCATCACCACGTCGGTGAACAGGATGGCGATGTCGCCGCCGCCGCGCAAGGTTTCCAGCGCCTCGACGCCGTTGTTGGCCGACAAAACCTCGTAGCCGAGATGGCTGAACAGCGCCACCGCCGTTTCCAGCACGTCCGGCTGGTCGTCGACCAGCAGCACCTTTTCCGCTTTGCTGTGCCCGTTACTGGCGTGTTCGCCATTGGCATCGACGATGGCCGGGAAATACAACGCCACCGTGGTGCCCTCGCCCACCACCGACGAGATCGCCAAGTCGCCCTGGCATTGCTGCGCCAGCCCGTACACCTGGCTCAGGCCCAGCCCCGTGCCCTTGCCCACGGCCTTGGTCGTGAAGAACGGCTCGACGGCGCGCGCCAGCGTCTCCGGCGGCATGCCCATGCCCGTGTCCGAGACGGCCACCCGGACGTAGCTGCCGGCCGCCAATTGCCCCACCTCGCCGGCGGCCAGCGCCACCGTGCCGACGGCGACCGTCACCTCGCCATCGCCGGGCACGGCGTCGCGCGCGTTGACGACCAGGTTGAGCAAGGCCGCCTCGAACTGGGTCGGGTCGATCAGCACGTTGGGCAGGTCCGGCGCCACCTGCATGCGCAGCCGCATGCGGCTGGGCACGGCGCGGTGCAGCACCGCGTCGAACGAGCGGATCACGCGGCCGACGTCGTGCGCCTCGCGCCGCAGCGGCTGCTGCCGCGCGAACGCCAGCAACTGCTGGGTCAACGCCGCTCCGCGCTGCGCCGCCCGCTCCATCGCGTCCATGGCGCGGCCTTGCGTGGTGCGGTCGGCCACGGTGCGCAGGAGGTCGAGCCCGTTCATGACGACGTTGAGCAGATTGTTGAAGTCGTGCGCGATGCCGCCGGTGAGCTTGCCGATCGCCTCCAGTTTCTGCGATTGCAGCAGCGATTCGCGCGTGCGTTCGAGCTGCTCGGCGGCCAGCCGGCGCTCGGTGATATCGCGCGTCACCTTGGCGAAGCCGAGCAACTTGCCGCCGGCGTCGTGGATGGGATCGATCACCACGTTGGCCCAGAAGCGGGTGCCGTCCTTGCGCACGCGCCAGCCCTCGCGCTCGAACCGGCCCTCGGTCAGCGCCGTGCTCAGCGCCACGGCCGGCGCCTCGGCGGCCTGGTCCTCCGGTGTGTAGAACATCGCGAAACTGTGGCCGACCACCTCGTCCGCCTCATAGCCCTTGATGCGCCGCGCGCCCTCGTTCCAGTTGGTCACCACGCCCTCGGGCGACAACATGTAGATCGCGTAATCGGTCACGCCCTGCACCAGCAGCCGGAAGCGCTCCTCGCTGGCGTGCAGTTCGTCCTGCGCGGCGCGCTGGGCCGTGATGTCGCGCGTGATCTTGGTAAAGCCGAGCAACCCGCCGGCCTCGTCCCAGATCGGATCGAGCACCACGCTGGCCAGGAAGCGGGTGCCGTCCTGGCGCACGCGCCAGCCCTCGTCTTCGAACTTGCCGGTGGTCCTGGCCTGCTCCAGCGCCAGGGCGGGCCGGCCGCGCGCCTGCTCCTCGGCCGTGTAGAAGACGGAAAAATGGCGGCCGACGATCTCGTCCTCTCGATACCCCTTGAAGCGCTGGGCGCCGGCGTTCCAGGTGATCACCACCCCTTCGGGCGAGAGCGTGTAGATCGCGTAGTCGGTGACGCTGACGATGAAATGGCGAAAACGCTCGGCTTCGAGCGCCTGCGCGGTCAACGGGTTTTCTTGCTGCATGACGCTTCCTCGTGACACGAAACAGTCGTGTACTCTCATTCCGAATTCTAAAGGAGCGGCAGGGAAACGTTGCTGAGCAAGTTGTCAATCGTCCGTCCAGGACAAGGTGTCACTTGCAAGCACAGAGCTAGTCAATGCGTCCCGGCCGCTTGGCGGCATGCGGCTTCGATGTTGTTATTCAACACAAATGCCCATCCCCCCACCTTGCACCAGTATAATTTTCCAAAGTGATCTAAAAGGAAACAAAATGCTTGGCAAAGTGAGAGGCGCGAGCTGGAGGCCGACGCGCGCAGCCGCCCTTGCGCTGGCCTTGGCGTTGGCAACGTCCGCCGCCGCGCAGCCCCGTATGGTCGAGGGCGCGGAGCTAGCAGAAATGGCCGGGGTGGGCGAAATAGCCGATGCGCCCGCCGCCGCCGTCCACGACGAGGCGGACACCGTGTCCGCGACCAGCGTGAAGGCCGGCTTCCTGTATAAATTCCTCGGCTACGTCGACTTTCCCGCCGGCCCGCTCGACCCCGGCGCGCCGTACGTGGTGGGCGTGGTCGGCGCCGAGGACATCGCCGCCGAGCTGGCGCGGCTGACGGCCGGGCGCCTGGTCAATAACCACGCCGTCGTGGTGCGCAAAATGCAGGGTGTCGACCCATCGGGCGGGCTGCACCTGCTGTTCATCGGCGCGGCCGAAGGCGCCGACGAGGCGGCGCTGGTCAAGGCCGCGCAGCCGGCCGGCGTGCTGACGGTCACCGAATCGCCCACCGGCATCGAATCGGGCAGCGTCATCAATTTCCGGCTGATCGACGAGCGCGTGCGCTTCGAAGTGTCGCTGGCGGCGGCCGACAAGGGCCGGCTCAAACTGAGCTCGCGCCTGCTGTCGGTGGCGTACGCGGTGCAGAAAGGTGGCGGTTGATGGGGTGGTTGGGTTTGAGCTTGGCCACCGTGCGCGCCAGGCTCATCGCGATGGCCCTGGCCACCACCGCCGCCGCCCTGCTGCTGTGCACCTGCGCGATGCTGTTCTACGACCTGAGCACGTTCCAGCGTTCATGGATCGACGACATGCGCACCCAGGCCGAGCTGATCGCGCTGGCCAGCGCCCCGGCGATCAACTTCAACGACGCACCGGCCGCGCGCAAGAACCTGGGCATGCTGCGGATGCGGCCGGAAATCCTGGCCGGCGCCATCTATAACAGCGGCGGCGCGATGTTCGCCTCCTACACCCAGGCCGCGCTGAAGACGCCGGTGTTCCTGGAAAAACCGGGACCGCTGGGGCACCAGATCGTCAACGGCAGCCTGACCCTGTACCACCCGGTCGTCGAACATGGCGAGCGCATCGGCACGGTCTACCTGGAGGCGCGCTACCGCATCGGCGAGCGGGTGGCCTCGTACGGCTCGATCCTGGTCGCGGTCATGCTGTGCAGCCTGCTGCTGGCCGCGCTGGTCGCCTCGCGCCTGCAGCGCAGCATCACCGGGCCGCTGGAAGGGGTCACGTCGGCGGCGCGCGCCGTCATCCAGCGGCGCGACTTCGGCCTGCGCGTGCCGGGCTCGGCGCCGGGCGAGATCGGCACCCTGGTCGACGCCTTCAACGCCATGCTGGCCGAGGTGGAAAAAAGCGCCGGCGGGCTGCTCGCCACCAACCGCACGCTGGAGCGCGAGATGGCGGTGCGCCAGGAGGCCGAACGCGCGCTGTTGATCGCCGACCGCCGCAAGGATGAATTCCTCGCCACCCTGGCGCACGAGCTGCGCAATCCGCTGGCGCCGATCAGGACCGGGCTCGACATCATGCGCATCAACCCGTCCGACCTCGGCGCCGGGCAGCGCGCGCGCGACATCATGGAGCGCCAGCTGCGCCAGATGGTGCGGCTGGTCGACGACCTGCTGGACGTGTCGCGCATCAACACCGGCAAGCTGACCATCAAGCGCGACCTGGTCGATTTGCAGCAAGTCATCCACGACGCTTTCGAGATCGTGCGGCCGCTGGTCGAACAGCAGGAGCACGTGCTGACGTCGGCGCCGCTGGCGCAGGCGGTGTGGGTCGAGGGCGACGCCACGCGGCTGACGCAGATCCTGTCGAACCTGCTCAACAACGCCGCCAAGTACACCGCGCGCGGCGGGCGCATCGCGGTCGATGTCGAGCTGGAGCAGCAGCGCGTGCGCATCCACGTGCGCGACAACGGCATCGGCATCGCGCCGGAGATGCGCGACGCCGTGTTCCAGATGTTCGTGCAGGCCGACGCCACGCTCGAGCGCACCACGGCCGGCCTCGGCGTGGGCCTGTCGCTGGCGCGGCGGCTGGCCGAGCTGCACGGCGGCGAGCTCAGCGTGCACAGCATCGGGTTGGGCTACGGCAGCGAATTCGTACTGGCACTCCCCTTGCCCAAGCGCATCGAAGCGCCGCCGGGGCCGGCGGGCGAACAGGCCGGCGCCGGCGAGCGGACCGCGCCCGGCAGCCGGCGCATCCTGCTGGCCGACGACAACATCGACTTCGTCAACAGCATGGGGGCGTTGCTGGAATCGCGGGGCCATGTGGTCTCGGTCGCCTACGACGGCCAGAGCGCGCTCGACAACGCCGCCGCATTCGCGCCGGAATTCGCCTTCCTCGACATCGGCCTGCCGTTGCTCAACGGCTACGACCTCGCCCGCGCGCTGCGCGCCATGCCTGCGCTGCGGCATACCGCGCTGGTGGCGGTCACCGGCTGGGGCCAGCAAAAGGACCGGGACCTGGCGAGGGAAGCGGGCTTCGACGTCCACCTGGTCAAGCCGGTCAGCTTCGAGCAAATCGAAGAAATGCTGACCGTAAAAACCCCGGGGGTCAGGTCCGACATTCGGACAAACTGAAACGAAAACGGAACTTTTTGGCGTGCCTGAAGTTCCGTAATGTCCGAATGTCGGACCTGACCCCGGGGTTTATTCGTGCTCCGGCTCGTCGGGCTTGCCGCTGCCTTCCTTGATCTTGACGCCGCGCCGGGCCAGCCCTTCCCGCAGCAAAAACTCGATTTCCGCGTTCACGCTGCGCAGATCGCGCGCGGCGAGGCGTTGCAGTTCCTCCCATAGCGCGGGATCGATACGCAGCGGATACGCTTTTTTACCTGGACTTGCCATGCTCTTCGGCCGCTAGTTGTAGAGGGTGCCCGTGTTGATGATCGGCTGGGTTTCCTTGTCCGAGCACAGTACCACAAGCAAATTGCTGACCATCGCCGCCTTGCGCTCGTCGTCCAACTCGACGATGCCGCGCTCCGACAATCCCTTCAGCGCCGATTCGACCATGCTGACGGCGCCGTGCACGATCTTGGAGCGGGCGCTGATGATCGCCTCGGCCTGCTGCCGGCGCAGCATGACCTGGGCGATCTCGGGAGCGTAGGCCAGATGGGTGAGCTTGGCGTCGACCACCTGCACGCCGGCCTCCTCGAACCGCGCTTGCAGTTCGCACTTGAGGGCGTCGACGACCACGTCCATGCCGCCGCGCAGCGTGGTTTCCCCCTCGGACAAATCCTCGGCCTCGTCGTACGCATATTGGGATGCAAGGTGACGCAGCGCCGCCTCGGCCTGGATCGCGACGTAGCGCTCGAAATCGTCCACTTCGAACACCGCCTGGGCGGTATCGCGCACACGCCAGACGATGGCCGCGCTGATCTCGACCGGGTTGCCGCGCTTGTCGTTGACCTTGAGCGTGGGCGCGTTGAAATTGCGCGCGCGCAGCGACAGGCGCCGCTTGACGTACAGCGGGAAGGCCCAGCGCAGCCCTTCGCTGCGGTCGGTGCCGATGTACTTGCCGAACAGGGTGAGGATCGCGCTTTCGTTCGGCTGCAGCATGAACAGCCCCGTCAGGAAAAACACTGCGGCCAGCAACAGGGCTATCGCGCCGAACAACGACGAAAATCCGCCGTTGTCCCCGATTGCCGTTTTAAACATCAACGCGGCGCCTACCAGTAAAACAAAGCCGGCGCAGGCCGCCAGGTAGCCGTTCGTCGATGAGAACGCCGTTTCGCGGCGAGTGTTTGCACCATTCATGCTCGTTTGCTCCTCAGGTAAATGACATCAAAGTGATATCACTTTAGGATCACCTTAGATTATTGTCAAGTAATTTCGGCAAGACATCACATGGCTCTCACATTCGAATTGTTTTCCATATATAATAAACACACAACAACCGACCCGCTCCGCGCGGGACTCATCAAGGAGATACCATGCCCACGTGGGGAAACACGCAGCGCGCCGCAACCTTCTCATCCATCCTCGCCCTCGCAGCCGCAGCCGCGCCCGCACCGGCCATGGCCGCCGAGCCGCCCGTCAAGCTGACCAAGGTCGCCGGACCTTTCCAGCCGACCGCCGCCTCGCTCAAGTCCTATCAAGTGCCCGATTGGTTCCGCGACGCCAAGTTCGGCATTTGGTCGCACTGGGGCCCGCAGGCGGTGCCGCGCGCGGGGGATTGGTACGCCCGCAACATGTACATATGGAATTCGCCGCAGTACAACCATCACGTCAAGAACTACGGCCACCCTTCCAAGGTCGGCTACAAGGACATCATCCCGTTGTGGAAGGCGGAGAAGTTCGATCCAGAAGGTTTGATGGCGATGTACAAGAAGGCCGGCGCGCGCTACTTCGTCAGCATGGGCGTGCACCACGACAATTTCGATCTGTGGGACTCGCGTCACCACGAATGGAACGCCGTCAAGATGGGCCCCCACCGCGACATCGTCGGCGACTGGAAAAAGGCGGCGGTCAAGGAAGGCTTGCGCTTCGGCGTGTCGGAGCACCTGGGCGCCAGTTACAGCTGGTTCGCCACCAGCCACGGCTACTCGCCGATGTGGCCGGAGTTCGGCGTCGACTACGACGGCGCCGATCCCCGCTACCAGTCGCTGTACCACCGGGCGCACAACCAGCCCTACCGCGGCAGCAAGAGCTGGTACACCACCGACACCCGCTGGCACCAGCAATGGTTTAACCGCATCACCGACCTGGTGAGCCGCTATCAGCCGGACCTGCTGTATTCGGACGGCGGCCTGCCGTTCGGCCGTGTGGGGCGCACCCTGGTGTCGAATTTCTACAACGCCAGCATCGCCGCGCACGGCGGCAAGCTGCAAGCGGTCTACAACCACAAGGACATCGGCACCGGCGAGTTCATCCCCGAGGCGGGCGTGCAGGACATCGAACGCGGCGTGGCCGAAGGCATCAAGCCGCTGCCGTGGCAGACCTGCACCTCCATCGGCGACTGGTTCTACAGCGAAGGCTACAAGTACAAGACGACGCCGGAAGTGGTCCACATGCTGGCCGACATCGTCAGCAAGAACGGCAACCTGCTGCTCAACGTGGTGCAATATCCCGACGGCAGCCTGCCGCCGGAGGCGCTGACCTTCCTCAGCGAGATGAGCGAATGGATGGGCGTGAACGACGAGGCCATCTACGGCACCCGTCCATGGAAGGTCTTCGGCGAGGGACCGACCAAGGCGGCCGCCGGCCACTTCCAGGAAAACACCGCCTACACGCCGGAAGATATCCGCTTCACCACCAAGGGCGACGCGCTGTATGCCATCACCCTCGGCGTGCCGGGCCGCACGGTGCGCATCCAATCGCTGGGAAGCAAGGCGGGGCTGGAAACCCGGCCGGTCAAGGCGATCGCCCTGCTGGGCAGCGCCGAGCCGCTGACCTGGGAACAGCGCGACGACGCGTTGACGGTCACGCTGCCGCCGTCCGTGCCGAGCAAGATGGCGTCCAGCCTGCGCATCTCGTTCTGACCCGGCGCGGCCGCACATAAAAAAAGCTCCGGCATATTTGCCGGAGCTTTTTGCTAAACCACCGCGTACAAATTATTTACGGTCGTTCTTGTGGCTTTGACGACCGGCCTCGGCATGCTGCTCCGGCGTGCCGCCGCGCGTACCGCCCGAGCCGCCCGACCCGCCGTTGCCACCCTGGTTACCGCCACCGGAACGCGAGCCCGACCCCGACTCGCTCTGCTGGTTGCCGTCGTTCTTGTGGCTCATGCTGCCGGCGCGACGCGCCTCTTCCGACGTGAATTCATGCGCCGTTCCCGCAGCGTGTGCGGCGCGGCCGCCTTCAGCCGCGATCTCGCGTTGCTGCTCAGGGTCCATCGATGCGAAACCGCGTGCGCTGGTGCCTTGATCGGACTGCTTGTTGCCTTTGCCGCCGCCTTGATTGCCTTGATTACCGCCATTACCTTGGTTCGAATTAGCCATGATTCTTCTCCTGATAGATGGTTGATGAAACTAAGGAATCGGTCTGCCGTTTTGCTAAAGCAAACTCGAGAAAGGTCATGTTAAGCGCGGTGAACAATCTCACCTATCGGCGCAAATGACATCGTCGGGTAGGAATGCGCTGGCGTGTTTTGACCGACGGTCTAAGATTTTCATCGACCTGAATTACTCAACAATTCCAGGCCCGGCCGTGGCCGCCGCCTCATGTTCTTGATGAGAAAATTTTGCCAGCGCAGTCTTACATCAGCGAGCGCCGCACACCGATGTCATCCGTCGTGCCGGCGGCATACCATGATCCTTCGATGCCCGAGCCCGCCACCGGGATCGGCGTCGCCCGGAACTTCCGTTCGCCAACCCAACAGGAGAAAAGTATGTTTGCTCATAACAAGCGACTGCAATACACGGTGCGCGTCAGCGAGACCAATCCCGGCCTGGCCAACCTCATGCTCGAACAGTTCGGCGGGCCCCAGGGCGAGCTGGCCGCCGCCATGCGCTACTTCACGCAGGCGGTCGCCGAGGACGATCCAGGCCGCAAGGACATGCTGTTCGATATCGCCACCGAGGAACTGAGCCACCTGGAGGTGATCGGCAACATCGTCTGTATGCTCAACAAGGGCGCCAAGGGCCGCCTGGCCGAGGGCGTCGAGGAGGAAGGCGAACTGTATCGCTCGATCACCGGCGCTGGCAACGACAGCCACCTGACGCAGGTGCTGTACGGCGCCGGCGCGCCGCTGGTGAACTCGGGCGGCGTGCCGTGGACGGCCGCCTACATCGACACCATCGGCGAACCGACGGCCGACCTGCGCTCGAACATCGCGGCCGAGGCGCGCGCCAAGATCGTCTACGAGCGCCTGATCAACCTGACCACCGACCCCGGCGTCAAGGAGGCGCTCGGCTTCCTGATGACGCGCGAGATCGCCCACCAGAAGTCGTTCGAGAAGGCGCTGTACGCGATCGAGCCGAACTTCCCGCCGGGCAAACGCCCGGGCCGCGCCGAATTCACCAGCGTTTATTTCAACATGTCGCAGGGCGGCCCGGAAATGGAAGGCCCCTGGAACAGCGGACCGAAATGGCGCGTCGTCAGCGACCCCGCGCAGCAGATGGCGGTCGACGGCGGCGACGGCGGCGCGCGCGTGGGCCTGACGTCGACCGAGGAAACGGTGCTGAGCCAGATGGCGGCGCGCACCATGTCCAATCCGGCCGCCGAACCGGTGACCGGCGCCGAACTGGGCGCCGGCATGGCGCCGGGGATGGCGGCGGAGGCGATCGACGACGACGATGCCGATGCCGAAGCCGCCGGCTCGACCGTCCCGCCCGCCGGCGATGGGCGCAATGGCGATGGCTATCGTCCGCTAAGTTGAGTCGCGGCGTCCGCGCGGGCGCCGGGGGGTGGCTAAACAAAGCGGTGCGAGAGCCGTCTTACATCTGCAAGCGTTGCGCACCGACAGACGCGGCGTTGTCGCCACCATAAGATGGCTGCATAAACAGGAGTAAACATGTTTTCCAACCCAGCGGGCGCGAGCCCGGAGAATTGAACCATGCTCAGATCCGGCCCCCGCCCCACCTGGCGCCTCGCCATGGGCGCCTTTATCGGCGTCTTCGGCATGCTGCTGCTCACACGCGACTTCGCCCTGGCGATCGCGTCGCTGCCGCCGCCGGCGCAACAAGCGCTGACCGCCGGCCTGTGGGCCGCCGCCGCCACTGCGGTGGGCACCCTGCCCGTGCTGCTGGCGCAAAACTTTTCGCAGCGCAGCTATGACGCCGCGCTCGGCCTCGGCGGCGGCATCATGCTGGCGGCGACATCGTTTTCGCTCGTACTGCCGGCGATTAACGCCAGCAAGACCGCCGGCGCCAGCTCGGCCGTCGCCAGCATGACCGTCGGCGGGGGCATCCTGATCGGCATGCTTCTGGTCATGCTGCTCGGCTATCTGGTGCGTTCCGAACAAGTGCTGGGTGACGGCGCCGCCCGCACGGACACCACGGCCATGACGCGCGCCTGGCTGTTCGTCGGCGCGGTGGCGATCCACAACTTACCGGAAGGCTTGGCGATCGGCGTCGGCTATGGCGGCGTCGACGCGGCAAAGGCCCACACCTTGGCAATGGGCATCGCCATCCAGGACATCCCGGAGGGCTTGGTGGTGGCCATCGCCTTGCGCTCGGTCGGCTACGGGCGGGTGTTTTCCGCCCTGCTGGGCGCGGTGTCGGGCCTGGTCGAACCGCTGGGCGCGGTCAGCGGCGCGCTGCTGATCGAGGCCAGCGCCCGCTTCCTGCCCTGGGGCCTGGCCAGCGCGGCCGGCGCCATGCTGTACGTGATCTGCCATGACGTGGTGCCCGAGGCGCACCGCCATGGCCATTGCAAAACCGCCTCTTGCGCGCTCGTGATCGGCTTCATCGTGATGATGGTGCTCGACACCGCGCTTTCCTGAAACTCACCCTATGGAGAATCAAGATGAGCAATTCCGCAAACGAAAACCTGGTTGACTGGCTGCGCGACGCGCACGGAATGGAACAACAAGCAGAATCCATGCTGGAGGCCCAGGCCTCGCGGTTGGAACACTATCCGGCGCTGCGCGAGCGTATCGTCCAGCATATCGAGGAAACCCGCTGGCAGCGCGAGCAGCTCGAGGCCTGCCTGTCGCGGCTGGGCAGCAGCCCGTCCATTATCAAGGACATGGGCGGCAAGATGATGGCCTTCGGCCAGGCCGTCGGCGGCATGTTCGCCAGCGACGAGGTGGTCAAGGGCGCGATGGCCGGCTACATCTTCGAGAACATGGAGATCGCCAGCTACACGGCGCTGATCGCCGCCGCCGGCGTCGCCGGCGACACCCAAACCCAGGCCGTGTGCGAAGCCATCCTCAAGCAGGAGCAGGCGATGGCCGCCTGGCTGCTGCAAAACCTGCCGTCGACGACCACCGCCTTCCTGGTGCGCGACGCCACGCCGGGCGTCGAAGCCAAGGTCTAAGCCAAAGACCGCGTAGGGCGGATTAGGCGGAACGCCGTAATCGGCCATGAGCCGTCGACGGCTCATGGCCGATTACGCTTCGCTAATCCGCCCTACAAAATCACTCTGAGCCCGGCCTTCGCCCGGGCCGGTCAAGCCGCGCCGCCGCCCAGTTGCGACTCGATCGCGGCGGCGCCCTCGGGGTCGATGGCGCGCACGCCCTCGATCAAGGTCGAGACGGCGGTGCCACAGGCGAACACCAGCACATCCCCGTTGCCGCATTGGCGGTAGGCGCCGCGCAGCGCCTCGGCGGCACCGCCGAACGTTTGCATACTTGCCGGCCCGCCGGCGCCGCGCACGCCTTCGCCGATGACGGCGGCCGCCTCGCCCGCCGGCCGGCCACGGGCCTGCGACTCGTAGACGAACAACTCGTCGAACGCGGCGGCGCAGGTTTCGCCAATGCGGCGCAGGTCGGCGTCGCGCCGGTCGCCCGGCGACGTCACCACGCCAAGCACGCGCGCGCCCGGCGTGCGCCCGGCCATGCCGCGCGCCATGTCGCCCAACGCGGCGTACGCGGCCGGATTATGCGCGTAATCGAGCACGATATGGAAGTCGCGGACCGCGAAAATATTCGAACGCAGGGGGTTGGTCGCGGCGTCGGAGACGAAACTGGCCAGCGCCGCTGCGATGTGCGCGGCGCTGAAACCGGCCGCGTGCAACGCCGCCGTCGTCGCCAGGCTGTTGGCGATGTTATAGCGGGCCATGCCGCCGACGGTGGCGGGAATCGCGCCCGCGCCGATGATCGGCTGAACGGCGCCGCCGGCGCCCTCGGCCAGCACGATGGTCTCGTCCTGCAGCCACACGCCGCAGCCACCCTCGGCCAGATGCGCGAGCAGAGTGATGTTGGCCGGGTCCATCGAAAAGAAGATGGTCGCGGCGTCCGGCGCCAGGCGCGCGCGCGCGGCCACGCAGTGCGGATCGTCGGCGTTGAGGACTGCCGTCCGCGCGCCGGCGATCACCGTCGACTTGACGCGCGCCAAGTCCTCGACAGTCTCCACGCCATCGAGGCCCAGGTGGTCGTCCGACACGTTGAGCATGACGCCCACGGCACAGGCGTCGAACGCCAGGCCGCGCTTGAGCAGGCCGCCGCGCGCGGTCTCGAGCACGGCGAAGTCGACGTCGGGAGAGCCGAGCACGGTGCGGTGCGACCAGTAACCGGTGCAATCGCCGTGACCGACCATCCGGTCGCCGATGAAAATTCCCTGCGTGGTGGTGTGGCCGGTACGCAGTCCCGCCAGCCGCACGGCGTGCGCGATCATCAGGGTGGTGGTGGTCTTGCCGTTGGTGCCGGTCACCGCGATCACCGGGATGCGGCCCTGCTCCGGCAGCGCCAGCATCCGGCGCGCCCGCGTGGCGGCATCGACGACATCGGCCGACGCGTGGCCGCCGCCGATCGCCGTCACCAGCGGTCCCAAGGCGCTTTCGACGACGCTGACCCGCGCCTCCGCGAGCCCCAGCTTGGCGGCCGCGCCGGCGCACAGATGACGCACCTCCGCCGACGGGTGCCGGGCGCCGTCCTGGCCGACCGCGACGATGGCGAGCGGGCCGTCCTCAAAGCTGTCGATGACGACATCGCCACCGGCCGCGTGCACCAGCGCGAACGCCGCCGTCAGTTCGGCCTCGCTGGTGCAGCGCCATTGCCGGTCGTCGCCGGCGACCTGGCGGCTCTTGACCACCGCCTGCCAGTCGTAACGGCGTCCGACGCGCAACGCGTCCTCCAGCCGGTTGACGGTGGTGCCGGCCGGGACGTCGATATTGGCCTCGACCATCAGCGCGCGCGTCAGCAGGCGGTCGCGCGCGATGGTGTTGGTCAGCAGCGGGGTGTCGGCCACCGGCGCGTCGACGAAGCGCCACTGCCGGCTGCCCCACCCAAACTGGACGAGATCGGCGTGCTCGCTGGCGCGCAGCACGGGAATACCCAGCGCGCGCGCCTGGCCCACCAGTTCGCCGATACGCGGCGGCAGCGCCAGACCGGCCGCCAGCGCCCGCAGCGCGGCCAGCGCGCCGGCCGTATCGTACGCTTCGCCACGCATGGCCGCACCGACGATGTCCAGCGCCATCGCCAACGCCCGCTGCGCCACGTGTTCCAGTTCGTACTGGATCACGACGCGGCGCCGCGCGGAACCGGGGGCCAGCGCCTCCGCGTGAGAGAAATCGAGCGTGTGGCCGCACAAGCGCTGCAACTGCAACGCGACCCGCGCCACCAGCTCCCCGATGTCCGCGCTCGACGGCGTAATCGAAGGCAACGACAATTGCCGCGCCACGGCGCCGGCGACGTCCGCCAGCGGCTCATCGGTGGCATCGAACGAAATGGTCGCCGCGATGCACGGAAAGCGGCTATACAGATTGGCGCCACGCAGCAATCGCTGCCGTAATACCTTCATCACGCGTCGCCTTTCCTGGCGAGCAGCATGACGGCGGCGATGCGGTCGACGCCGGCGTAGGCCGGCGTATCGAGTTCCTCGCCAAACACATCGGGATCGATTTCCTCGTACTTCCACGACAGGCGGGCCGCTTCCAGCAGGATGCCGGCCTGGCGCAGGAACGGGTCCTCGCCGTTGTCGATCGCCACGCCGGTGTACAGCAGCAAGGTGCCGCCGGGCGCGAGCCGGGCGATCGCCGCCTCGACGATGCGCAGCGACAAACCGGCGCCCAGCTCGCCGCCGCCGTGGCGGTAGGCGCGCTGGTCGGGATCGAGCAGGTACGGCGGATTGGCAATGATCAGGTCGAACTCGCCGTCCAGCGCCGACAGCATGTCGCTGTGCACGCAGGCGACATTGCTGGCGCCGGCCAGCCGGCTGTTGACCTCGGCCAGCGCCAGCGCCCGCCGGTTGATGTCGACCGCGTAAACCTCCGCCTCGGGGAAGCGCCTGGCCAGCATGATGGCGCCCGGCCCGGCGCCGCAGCCGATGTCGGCCGCGCGCCGCACGCGGGCGCCGGGGTTGCCGGGGTTGCCGGTGCTGCTTATTAACTGGTCAAGCGCCTGCCCGGCCGCGCGCACGAAGCGGTACGTGTCCGGTCCCAGAAACACCGCGTCGGCGTCGCCGGTCGGATAGGCCGAATGGAAGTACAGCTGCGGGCCGATGGTCGAGGCGCGCACGGCGCTGCGCAGCACGCCGGCGTCGTCGCGCAGCACCCCGGCTTTCTGCATCTGCGCCAGGATCGCCGGGTCCATCTGGTCGGCGGTAAAGGGTTTGCTCCAGCCGAACACGTCGCGCAAGCCCGGGGCGCTCGGCGCGGCCGCTCGATTCAATACACGGCCGTGGGTGGCCGGCGTGACAGTGGTGAAGTGGTATCCGCGCTTGCGCAGCAGCGTGGCCAGCGCCATCAGTTCGTCGCCGACTACGGCGGCCGGCAACGTCATTCGGCACCGCCGGCCGTCCCCGACGCCGCGCCGGCGCGGCCCTGGGCAGAGGACAGACGGAACTTGCCGCGCCGGTCCCCCATCAGGTCCTGCAAGGTGCGCACGCTCAGGCCGGTGGCCTCGTGGATGCGCACCAGCAGCGCGCCGCTGACCGGCATGCGGTGATGGCGGATTTTGCTGATCACCGGGGCCTGGATCTCCAGCAGGCGAGAGAGCGCCGCGTCGTTGCGCAGCTGCATTTTCACCAGTATCGTGTCGAGCATCGCGTTGGGGTCGTAGGGTTTGGGCTGAGACATGAACACTCCTTGCTATAAATGCTTTATTATCAACATTTTACTAGGCAAAACTGAACTTTTACAATCGCGCGCAACCCAAAATACTCGCCCATGTGTGCGCCAGCACACGATAGCGGTATTCGTTACCGCTTTCGGCCCCGGGCCGGGGCCTTGTCATTTATCCTGCTTGCACTCCAGCTCGGTCAACATGCGCAAGATCTCGTCGAAACTGACCGGCTTGGTCAGGTGGTGATCGAACCCGGCCGCGTCGGTTTTGAGGCGGTCGGCGTCCGTGCCCCAGCCGGTCAGCGCGATCAAGGTCACGCCGTCGAGCCCCGGCGTCGCCCGCAACTGCCGCGCGACCTCGTAACCGCTCATGCCCGGCAAGCCGATATCGAGGAACACCACCTGCGGCGACAACGACCGCGCCGCAGCCAACGCTTGCGGGCCGTCGTGCGCCACGCCCACCGTGTGGCCTTTGAACTCCAGCAAGGCGGTCAGGGTTTCGGCGGCGTCGACGTTGTCGTCGACCACCAGCACCCGCAGGCGGCTGGCGGACGCCTCGTCGATCCGCCTGGCCGCCGGCGCGGACTGGGGCCCGGGCGCCGACAAGGCCATCGCCTCGGCCGCCAGCGACGGCGTCACCGGCAGGCGCAGGGTGAAGGCGCTGCCCCGCCCCGCGCCCTCGCTGTGCGCGCCGACCTCGCCGCCGTGCAGCTCGACCAGCCGGCGCACCAGGTTCAGGCCGATGCCCAGCCCGCCCTGCGCCTGGCCCTCGCTGCCGGGCACCTGGGTGAACATGTCGAACACGGTCGGCAAGGACTCGGGCGGGATGCCGATGCCGTCGTCGCGCACGGTCACTGTCAATTCGCCGGCCTCGACCACCGCCATCAGCTCGATCGTGCCGCCGTCCGGCGTGTACTTGGCGGCGTTGTTGAGCAGGTTGCCGATCACCTGAGCGACGCGGTGCGCGTCCAGCCACACCGGCGGCGCGTTCGACGGCGCCGACACCAGCAAGCGGTGGCCCTTGGCGTCGATCAGCGGCATGCTGATCTCGACCGCGCCGCGCACCACCTTGTCCAGCTCCACCAGGCTGTGCACCAGCACCTCCTTGCCCCGGGCAATGCGCGCCAGGTCCAGCAAATCGTCCACCAGATGCACCAGGTGGCCGACCTGGCGCTCCATCATCGCCCGCACGCGATCAAACTCGTCGCGCGCCAGGTCGTGCGCGCGCATCATTTCCAGCCCGCTGCGGATGGGCGCCAGCGGGTTGCGCAGCTCGTGCGCCAGGGTGACCAGGAATTCGCGCTGCGCCTGGTTGGCCTGCGACAGCTCGGCCGTCATCGCGCGCAACTCGTGCTCGCCGCTCTTCTGGTCCGAGACATCCAGGGTGACGCCGTCGAAGTGGGCCACGCCGCCGCCCTGCCCCTCGGTGCGCTGGCACCAGGCGATCATGCGTATCCAGCGCGCCGACGCCGGTCCTGCCGCAGGCGCGGTGGTCAACGCGATCCGGAACTCGTCGTCATAGGCCACGCCCTCGATCATCGCGCTGTGGAAGTCGCCCTCGACGCGGGCGCGGTCCTCGTGGTGCACCCGCAGATAGAACTGCTCCATCGGCACCGGCCCCTCGGCCGGCAGGCCGAATTGCGCGCGCAGCTGGGCGTTGGGCTGCATCAGCGACAGCGGCGCGTCGGCGTACCAGACGCCGATGCCGCTGGCGCGCGTGACGTTGGCGAAGCGGTCCTGCAGCAGGCGCCGCTCGTGGACGTCGACCAGCGTGCCGATATGGCCGAGCAGTTTGCCGTCCTGGTCGAAGCGCGGCGCGCCGGCGTCGATCATCCAGCGGAAGGCGCCGTGGCGGTCCCGCAGGCGGAAATCGATCGAAAACGGCGCGCCCTTGCCGAAGGCGGCGCCGTAGGCCTCGTCGACCCGGACGGCGTCGTCGGCGTGGATCAGCTCCAGCCAGCCGCGCCCCAGGTCCTCCTGCAGCGAACGGCCGGTGTAGTCGGACCAGCGCTGGCTGAGGAAATCGCGGTGGCCGTGGGCGTCGGCGGTCCAGATCATCGCCGGCGAGGCGTTGACCAGCGAGCGGAAATACTCCTCGCGCTGGCGCAACTCGATGGTGGCCTGGCGCCGCTCGCGCGCCAGCTCGATGTGGTTGCGGATGCGCGCCAGCAGCTCGTTGGCGGCGAACGGCTTGACCAGGTAATCGTCGGCGCCCGCCTCCAACCCCTCGATCTTGGCCTCCTGGCCGGCGCGCGCCGACAGCAGGATGATCGGCAGGCCGGCCACCGCCGGGTGCTCGCGGATGCGCCGCATCAGGCCGAAGCCGTCCAGGCGCGGCATCATCACGTCGCTCAACAGCAGGTCGGGCGGATCGCGCAGGATGGCCTCCATCGCCGCCTCGCCGTCGGCGCAGGTCTCGACGCTGTACTCGCGCTCCAGCAGCAAGCGCACGTAGCCGCGCATGTCTTGGTTGTCGTCGGCGACCAGGATGCGCGCGCGTTGCGCCGCGGCGGACGCGGGCGCCGTGACAGGCGACGCGTCGCCGCCGGCGGCCGCATCGGCGTTGGCCGCCGCCTGCTCGTCCGGCAGCCAGCGCAGCGCCTCCTCGACGAAGGCGGCGCCCATGCGCGCGTCGTCGTCGCGGTCCGGCAGCGCCACCACGTACTGCGGCGGCAGGTGCGCGGCGCCCAACGGAATCTCGACGTGGAAGGCGGTGCCGACACCGACCTCGCTCTCGACGCCGATGCTGCCGCCGTGCAGGCGCACCAGTTCCTGGATCAGCGCCAGGCCGATGCCGGTGCCTTCGTAGCTGCGGCCCTGCACGCCTTCGACGCGGTGGAAGCGCTCGAACACCCTGGGCAGCTCGGCCGCCGGAATGCCGCTGCCCGTGTCGCGCACCGTCAGGCGCGCCGTGCGGCCGTCGGCGCCGGGCGCCAGGGTCAGCGTGACGGCGCCCGACAAGGTGAACTTGAAAGCGTTCGACAGCAGGTTGAAGACGATCTTTTCCCACATGTCGAGATCGACGTAGACCGGCGCCTCCAGCGCGGGCGTCTCGACGTGGTAGGCCAGGCCGGCCTTGTCCATCGCGGCGGTGAACACGCTGGCCAGGTTGGCCGTCAGCCGCGCCAGGTCGACCGGGGCGTAGCGGGCCTGCACCCGGCCGGCCTCGATGCGCGAGAAGTCCAGCAGCGAGTTGACCAGCTTGAGCAGGCGCAGCGCGTTGCGGTTGGTGACGTCGATACGCTCGCGCTGGCGTGGCGGCAGCGGCTCGCCGGCGTCGGCCAGCGCGTCCTCCAGCGGTCCCAGGATCAAGGTCAGCGGCGTGCGGAATTCGTGCGAGACGTTGGAGAAGAAGGCCGTCTTGGCCTTGTCGATCTCGGCCAGCGCGGCGGCGCGGCGCTGTTCCTGCTCGTAGGCCAGCACGTTGCCGATGGCGGTGTTGAAAGCCGCGCGCAGCAGCTCGTAGAAATTGCGGTAGTCGTCGTCGAGCGCGCGCCGGGCGCTGACGCCGGCCACCAGCATGCCGTAGGGCGTGTCGCTGCCGGCCACGTACAGCGGCAATACCATGGCGCCGGCCGGCGGCTCCGGATACGGCGCGCAGTCGAAGGCGCCGAAACGGCGCGCCAGGTCGTCGACATGGCGCCCCTCGGCCGCCGCCAGCGCGGCGGCGAAATCCCACCCGGCGCCGTCATGCGCATCCACCTCGACCGGCGCCAGCGCGCTGTCGGCGGGCAGGCCGGTGCGTCCGCGCAGGCGCAAGGTGGCGCCGCCCGCCTCCGTCCCGGCGTCCGCCAGCTCGTACAGCAGCATGAACGGCACGTCCAGCGCCATCGTCTCGCCGTCCGATTCCATCAGCCCCGCCAGCTCGGCGATGGTGCGCGAGCGGGCGATGCGCCCCGTCAGGTCGCGCAGGTTCTGCGTGCGGCGGGCGTTGAGCACCTGCGCGGTCGATTCGGTGATCGGATGGAAAATGCCGCCGACGTTGCCCGACTCGACCCGGATCGGCGAAAACGAGAACGTCATGAACGCTTCTTCCAGGTAGCCGTAGCGGTCCAGGAACATGCGCTGGTCGCGGATGTAGACGCCCTCGCCGGTGTGGGCGCGGTCGAAGGCGTCGCCGACCACCGGCAGCGCCGTGGCCCAGCAGATCTTGAACGGCGCGCCCATCGCCTCCGGGTGCTTGGCGCCGCAGATGGGGCGGTAGGCGTCGTTGTAGATCTGAATGTCGTCGGGTCCCCAGGCCACCAGGATCGGGAAGGTCGACGACAGGCACAGGCTGACCGAGGTGCGCAGGCTTTGCGGCCAGCCCGAGAGCGGCCCCAGCGCGGTCGCGGACCAGTCCATCGAACGGATCAGTTGTCCCATCTCGCCGCCGCCGGACAGCCAGCTCAGGTCGTCCGCCACCTCCGTCGCACCGGTCCCCGCCGTCACCTGCTGCCCCATCTTTCCCCCGTATGACTTGCCGCCGGCGGGCCATCGCCGCCGCACACCCGGCAGTATAACCGGACGGCGGTGCGCAGGCCTTTCGCCATTCGTTTCGCTCAACTTTGCGCTGATTCGCAACTATTTTTACGTGTTCGTTTGCGTTTTATCAATTGCATCCTCGAAAAAATCGCCAGTATTGAGTTGTATCAACGCGCGACGTGACGGGATGAGCATGGATGAGCATGAATTGCGGTCGCGCATGGCGATCGACGCGGCCGGCATGGCCATCTGGGACGCCACCGTCGTTAATGGGCGGGCCGTCGAAGGCACCATTTTGTGGTCGGCGCGCGGCGCCGCCATGATCGGCCTGCCCGGGCAAGAGACCCAACAGCCGTTCCGGCGGTTCCTGGCGATGGTGCACGAGGACGACCGCGAGGCGTTGCTCGAGACCATGCAAAGCACGATCGACGCGCGCGGCGAGTACCAGGTCGGCTACCGCCTGCACTCGGCCGATGGCGCGCTGCGCTGGCTGCGCGCCCAGGCAAAGATATTATGCGATGACCAGGGCACGCCGGTGCGCACGCTTGGCCTGATCTGGGACGTGAGCGCCATGGTCGAGCAACAACGCGTCGCCCAGGAGCGCGAACGCATGGCCGAGGTGACCCTCGATTGCATCGGCGACGGCGTCATCACCACCGATCAATACGGCACCACCCGCTATCTCAATGGCGCGGCCGAGCGGCTGACCGGCTGGACGCGCGCGCGCGCCGCCGGCCGCGACATCAGCGAGGTGCTGCCGCTCATCGACGAGGTCGGCGGCCGGCCCATCGAGCACGCCGTCTACAAATGCCTGCTCAAACGCGAGGCCATCGGCCTGTCGGCGCACGCGATGATGGTCACGCGCGACGGCCGCCGCATCGCCGTCGAGGACACGGCCGCGCCGATCCGCCAGACCAACGGCAACATGCTGGGGGCGGTGCTGGTGTTCCGCGACGTCACCCACCAGCGCGCCCTGTCGAGCCAGCTGTCCTGGCACGCCAGCCACGACGTGCTGACCGGCCTGTGCAACCGTCGCGAGTTCGAGCGGCACATCGCCCACGCGCTGCATGTGTCCAAACATGACGACCACACGCACGCGCTGCTGTATATCGACCTCGACCGGTTCAAGCTGGTCAACGACACGGCCGGCCACGCCGCCGGTGACGCGCTGCTGCAAATCCTGGCCAACCTGCTGCAGGAGAAAATGCGCGACAGCGACGTGCTGGCGCGCCTCGGCGGCGACGAGCTCGGCGTACTGCTCGGCTACTGCAAGTTCGACCAGGCGCGCCTGATCGCCGAGGAGATCCGCCAGCTGGTCAAGGAGTTCCGCTTCGTTTGGGACGAGCACAGCTTCGAGATCGGCGCCAGCATCGGCATGGTCGAGATCAGCGCCGACAGCAAGTCCGTCAGCGATTTGCTGGTGGCGGCCGACGAGGCCTGCTACATGGCCAAGGACCAGGGCCGCAACCGGATCCACGTCTACTCCGAGAGCGACGCGACGCTGGCGCGGCGGCACACCGAAATGATGTGGGTGCCGCGCCTGAACGACGCCTTGCAGCATGACCGGTTCACGCTGTACGCCATGCCGATCGCCGGCCTGCAGGGCAATCAGCAGCCGCACGAGGAAATCCTGTTGCGGCTCAAGGACGACGCCGGGGAGGTGATCCGGCCCGACCGCTTCATCCCGGCCGCCGAGCGCTACCACATGATGCCGATGCTGGACCGCTGGGTCATCCGCGCGGTGTGCCGGCATATCGCCGGGTCGCAGGCGGCCGGCGCGGCGGGCAATGACACGCGGCCGCTGTTCGCGGTCAACCTGTCCGGGCCGTCGATGAACGACGACAAGCTGCATCAATTCATCATCGACCAGTTCGTCGACCACGGGGTCGATCCAGCCCGAATCTGCTTCGAGATCACCGAGACGGCGGCGATCCGCAATCTGCCCAAGGCACAGGAGCTGATGGCGCGGCTCAAACTGCTCGGTTGCCGGTTTTCACTGGACGACTTCGGCAGCGGCCTGTCGTCGTTCGGCTATCTGAAATCGCTGCCGGTCGACTTTCTGAAAATCGACGGCTCCTTCATCCGCGGCATCGCCGACAACCCGGTGCACCGGGCGATGGTGGAGGCGATCCACAAGGTCGGCCAGGTGATCGGCATCCAGACCATCGCCGAGTACGTCGAGGACACGGTGACCCTGGATGTGATCGGCAGCATCGGCATCGACTTCGCGCAAGGCTACGCGGTCGGCCGCGAACGCGCCCTGCACGGCTGAGCCGGCGGCCGCAGTGGCGCTATCGGCGGCGCGGTGGCGGATTACGCCTTCGGCTAATCCGCCCCACGTGGTTCCGTGCCCCCCGGCGTCTCTTGACCAAGGAGACACGTAGGGCGGATTAGCGCAGCGTAATCGGCCATAGTTGCGCCGCCGGCGGCTCGTCGATGGCCGATTACGGCGTTCCGCCTAATCCGCCCTACGTGCCTCCGCGATACGCTTTAACCTCCGACACTGGCCGCCCGCTCCAGCTCTTCGGCGCTGGCAGGCTTGGTCAAATGCAAATCGAACCCGGCCTCGGCGGCCCGCTCGACATCCTCCTTTTGCCCATACCCGGTCAGCGCCACCAGCCGCAGCGGCGCGCCGCCCTGCGCCCGCCGCAGCGCCGCCGCCAGCGCGTAACCATCCATGTCCGGCAGGCCGATGTCGAGGATCGCCACCGCCGGCGCATATTGGCGGAACTGCGCCAGCGCCGCCTCCGCGCTGTGCAGCACGCGCACCTCGTGACCCAGCTGTTCAAGCAGCGCCGCGCCGGACGTGGCGGCGTCGACGTTGTCGTCCACCAGCAGCACCCGCACCCCGGCGCTGGCGCCGCGCGGCGCGTCCGGCGGCGCGTCCGCCGCCGCCGCGCTCAGCGGCAGCACCACCTCGAAGCGGCTGCCCCGGCCGGGACCGTCGCTGTCGGCCGTCACGGTGCCGCCGTGCAGCTCGACGAGCTTGCGCACGATCGCCAGCCCCAGGCCCAGCCCGCCGGTGCGGCGCTCCAAGGTTTGCGGCGCCTGCATGAACGGCTCGAACACCCGCGCCAGCAGTTCGCGGCCCATGCCGATGCCGTTGTCGCTGACCACCAGCCGCGCCCAATCGCCGTCGGCCGCCAGCGTCACGCGCGTGTCGTCGCTGCCGAAGCGCACCGCGTTCGACAGCAGGTTGTTGAGCACCTGGGTCAGGCGGCTGTCGTCGCCGCGCACCCACAGCGCCGGCGGCGCCGACAACATCACCGGTTGCGGCGAGGCCGCCACCGCGTGCCGCACCACGTCGGCGAAATTGACTTGTTTGGCGTCGATGCGCAGCTTGCCCGAGGTGATGCGCGAGACGTCGAGCAAGTCGTCGACCAGGCGCCGCAGGTGGTTGGTCTGGCGCCGCATCACGGCGCGCTCGCGCCGCGCGCCCGGCTCGTCGCGCATGTCCATCAGGTCGAGCGAGGTGACGATGGGGCTGAGCGGGTTGCGCAATTCGTGGCCCAGCACTGCGAGGAACTCGTCCTTGGCCCGGCCCGCCTCGCGCGCCCGCGTCAGCGCCTCCTCCTGGTTTTCCATTGCCCGCTGCAGCGAGTCGAGCAGCAGCGCCCGTTCCCGCTCCTGCGCGGCGCGCTGGCGCTCAGCCTCCTCCAGCGCCGCGCCGATCAGCTGGAATTCGGCGATGCGCGACGGCACCACGGTGACCGGCGCGCCGGTGCCCAGCGCCGCCGCGCCCGTCTGCAAGCCCTTGATCGTGGTGACGATGCGCGCCGACAACAGGGAGGCGATGCCGATGCACACGCCCAGCGAGGCCAGCATGCCGGCGCCGTAGACCGCCAGGCGCTGGTAGGCGGCGGTGCGCAGTTGCGACGCCGGCTGCCCCACCACCACCGTCCAGCCGTAATGCGACAGCGTGGTATAGGCCGAGACCACCGTCTCGCCCTCGAGCGTGGCGGCGGTGCCGACGTTTTCCGACTTGGCGCTGCCGATCAATTGCGTCAGCGAGGCGCTGGGCGGGCCGGCCACCGCGCTTTCGTGGTTGCGCGAGCGCGCCACGATCTTGCCGGCGGCGTCGATGATGGAAATGACCGAGCCTTCCGGCATGCTCTGGCGCTGGATCATCTGCACGATGCGGTCGGGCCGGATCACGGCGGTGAGCGTGTAGAGCTCGCCGTCGTCGTCGATCACCGGGATGCGCACCGGAAACGCGGCGCGGCCCCGGACACCGCGCAGGATGTGGCCCACCACCGGCTGGCGCGTGGCCAGCACCAGCCTCAGGCTTTCGGTATCGACCACCCTGGGCGGCGCGGCGCCCAGCCCCACTGCGGTATTGAACAACACTTTGCCCTTGTCGTCGGTCAGGATCAGGGCCTGCCATTCGGCCTGGGACTCCGCCAGCCTGAACGCGACGTCATAGAAGCCGTCGACGTCGCCGGCCATCAGCGCCGGCGCGCGCGCGGTGCTGGCCAGCATGGCGACCGAGGCGTCGAGTTCGGCGTCGGCCGCGCTCGACAGCGCGCGCGCCAGGTCGAGCATCGAGCGTTCCTGTTCCCGCAGTTGATACTGGCTGGCCGCGTGGATGCTCCACACGCCCAGCAAGGCCATGGGCAGCAGTCCGATCGCGGTCAGGATGATAAGCAGATGCCGAAGCGACAAGGTTCGCCTGGTGAACAAGGACATAGAAAGCGTGATGGATGGTCGAACTTGTCAATCTACATCAAAGCAATCTAAACAGGGGCGCGGCAGGGAAAAAAACCACATGGCGGATTACCGCCATGTAATCCGCCAACCAAACCCGCCTGCCTGAATCGCGACGCCAGCCGCGCCGCTTAGGGGTCGTACCCGTACGGGTACGACCCTGCGCGGCCGTGCGGGTTAGATGGTAGTCACTCCAGGAACGCGTCTATGATGGCGGTCGGCTTGCCGCTGTTGTCGAAGGCGCCCATCGGATAGCCTTTCCAATCGTAAGCCTGCGGTTCCCAATAGAACGCGCCAACGCCCTTGCCGTTGTCGACCTGGCGCACCTTGGCGATCAGGTCGGCGATGATGGCCTTGCCCTCGGGATGGTTCCACGGGGCGCCCACCTCGGCCAGCATCACCGGCTTGCCGTAGCGGGCGGCCAGGTCGTTCATATTGTGCAGGCAGGCCGCCGTCGCCGCGCGCCAGTCCACGCCCTTGACGGTGGTCGGATAGGCGGAAGCGCCGATCACGTCGAACTTGCCGCCGTTGGCCAGCAAGCCGTCGAAGTTCCAGCGGAACTGGCGATTGTCGTGGCAGTTATCCACGTGCACGATCACCTGCGCGTCGGGGAACACTTGCTTCGTAGCATCGTAGCCGCTGGCGACGAAGCGCGCGTAGTTGTTCATGTGGACGCCGGCCGCGCCTTCCGGCCACATCATGCCATGCGTGGTTTCGTTGCCAACCTGCACCCATTCCGGCGTGATGCCGGCCTCGCGCAACGCCGCCAGGGTGGCGCCGGTGTGGTCGGCGACGGCCTTGGCCAGCTGGTCGACGCTGTAGCCCTTCCAGGCGGCGGGCTTGAACTGCTTGCCCGGATCGGCCCAGTTGTCGCTGTAGTGGAAGTCGATCATCAGCCGCATGCCGGCGGCCTTGGCGCGCCGCGCCTTGGCCAGCACATCGGCCAGGCCGTTGTAGCCGTCGGCGGGATCGACCCACACGCGCAGGCGCACCGCGTCCATGCCCTGTTCCTTGAGCGTGACGAACAAATCCTGGCGCTTGCCGTCGCGGTTGAGGAAGGGACGGCCGGCCGCCTCCATTTCGGTGATCCAGCTAATATCGGCGCCTTTGGCGAAGCCGCCGTCGGCCGCGTGGACGCTATTATGCTGCAGTGCGGCCAACACCAGGCCGGCCGCCAGCGCCGCGGCGCGTCGTGTGCTGGTGGTCATCAATCGTGGAAGGCGTCGACGACCTTGCGTTTGCCCAGCATGAAGGCGTCGGCCACGTGGCGCAGCGGCGCCACGTCGACATCCGAGCTGGCGGTCTTGACCAGTTCGGCGAAGCGGCGGTACAGCGACGGGTATTCGGCTTCCTTCTCCAGCGGCTGTTCCTCGCCGTCTATCCACAGGCGCGCGCCGCCATCGCTGAGCTTGACTTCGCCCTGCGCGGTAGCGACGACGATGTCCCAGCTCTGCTTGCCGGTCTGGCGCCAGTCGAACTCGGCGTGGACGGGCACGCCGGCGGCGTTCTTGAAGTGCAGCTCGGCGGCGATCGGCGCGTCGCGGTTTTCCGGAAATTCCAGCGTGGCGCCGGTCAGGAACACCAGCGACGGCAGGATCTCGGTGACGATCGACAAGGCGTTGATGCCCGGATCGAACACCCCCAGGCCGCCGGCCTGCCAGATCCAGTCCTGGTTCGGATGCCAGTGGCGCACATCCTCTTTCCAGGTCACCTGCATACTAATAGGCGGGTGCGCCGCCAGGTAGGCCTTGGCCGGCTGCACCGCCGGCGCGTAGCGCGAGTGCCAGCTGGTGAACAAGGACACGCCGTTGGCGGCGGCCAGCGCCTCCAGGTCGGCCACCTCGGACAGGGTGGCGCCGGGCGGCTTCTCCAGGAACACATGCTTTCCTGCAGTCAATGCCACGTGGGCGGCGGCGTAGCGGTACTGCGGCGGCATGCACAGCGAGACCGCTTCGATCTCGGGCATGGCGGCCAGCATTTCCTCGATCGACTTAAATCCCGGAATGCCTTCGATGGTGTTGTTGCGGCTGGCCGAGGCGACCAGCGCGAAATCGGCGTTGGCCGTGATCGCCGGCACGTGCTGATCATGGACGATCTTGCCCACGCCGACGATGGCAAGTTTGATTGGTGACGTAGACATAAATAAGCATCTTTCTTAAAAGTGAACCGCATGCTGAGCTGCCAAATTACCTGCGACGCTATCCTAAAGCCTCCAGGGCGGCGCCGCCAATCATTTTTATCGTTGTAAAGATACTCAAATGGCATGACAAATCACGGCCGATTGCTGCGATGCAACAGAAAATGACGCGTCCGTACAACTCAGCCTTAAATATTTGAAAGTAAGTGTAAAAACGATAAGTGTGTGATTGAAATTGCAAATCAAAAGATGCTACTATCAGTCTCAGTTGTACCCCACCCCTGATGTACTACCCCCACCTTCGCCGAGGATTAATATGAAATTAAAATCTGTTGTTGCAACTGCAATACTTGCCGCAGCGTCGTTCAGCGCTTCGGCGACCGTCCACAATTTGGGCGTGCTCGATCCGTCGGGTTTTGACAGCTTCACCGGTTCGTCCGAGAAGTTCGGCGCCGGTGTCGCCATCAACGACACCTGGACCTTCGAGCTGCTGGCCCCGTCGAGCACGTCGTTCGCCGCCATCCAGACGTTCGCCGTGACCGCAGGCCAGATTCTGAATTTCTCGGCCGTACTGAACGGCACCAGCTTCGGTTCGCCGATGGCTGGCGCCGGTTCGCAAACCCTGAGCTGGACCGGTCCATTGGCCGCCGGCATCTATAGTGTCAACATCACCGGCACGAGCGGTTTGGCGAACTCGACCTACGGTGCCACCGTGTCGGCCATCCCGACCCCGGTGCCAGAGCCAGAGACCTACGCCATGATGCTCGGCGGCCTGGCCCTGCTGGGTGCCGTTGCCCGTCGCAAAGCGAAGAAATAAGCACGAAGACCTGGCGCTCTTCGTAGCAAACCGGCGCGCCGGCCGGCCATCTCCCCGATGGCCAGCCGGTGCGTTTTTTTATGCGCGTGCAGTTTTTAGACGGCCCCCCCTCCTCTATTACCTGCCATATGCTGCATAGCGAACATAAGACCCCGCACTATCACCTTACAATCCAGCAATAACTGCACACTGTAAGGACACCCATGAAGAAGCTAATGACGGCCTTTGGCGCGGTCCACGCGCTGATCGCGATCCTGTTCGCCGCCGCCGCCCTATTCCTCATCGCCATCAGCGCGCGCATCGGCTGGGACGCCGCCACCGGCGACTTCGGCCTGGCCGCAGCCCAGGAAGTGATCGAGGCAATCGGCATCCTCGCCGCCGCCGTGGTGGCGCTGCAGATCGCCGAGACCATCATCGAAGAGGAAGTCGTGCGCGACGCCGACATCAGCGCGCCGACGCGGGTGCGGCGCTTCCTGTCGCGCTTTTTCGTGGTGGTGGTGGTGGCGCTGGCGATCGAGGCCCTCGTGGCGACCTTCCATGCGGTGCACGACGATCTGGCCGGCCTGGTGTACGTGGCCGCGCTGGTCGGCAGCGTGGGCGTGCTGCTGGCGGCGTGGGGCGTGTTCGTGCACCTGAACCGCTCGGCCGAGGAGCTCGAGCCCGAAGCGATGGAAAAAGCCCAGTCGGAAGACCACAAAGTGCAGGCCTGAACCAGGTCCGCACCCGCCGGTTTTTACCAGTACTACGATCTGGTGATATCTGCCATATCGAAAAAGATATAGGACATTGTTTTTTATTCATTGGCAAGATTACCGGATTGGCTCTACCATATTCCTCCCGCTTGTTGGAAAGGAAAGATTATGGCAGCGCCCATTTCATCTGCTCGCACTATGGAGACGACCTCGTCTCCCGTGGTCAGCTATCGTGCGACGATGTCGCTGCTTGCAAGTCTGTTTTTTACCTGGGGTTTCATCACGGTAATTAACAACACGCTGCTGCCGCACCTTCGCAGCGTATTTGACCTGAACTACACGCAAACCACGCTGATCGAGTCGGTCTGGTTCATCGCCTACTTTGTCGCCTCGATCCCGGCCGCGCGCCTGATTGAACGCATCGGCTACAAGAAATCCATCGTCGTCGGCCTGGCCATCATGGCCGCCGGTTCGCTGATGATGATCCCGGCGGCGCGCCTGCCGTCGTATCCGGTCACCCTGTTCGCGCTGTTCGTGATCGCCTGCGGCATCGCCCTGCTGCAAGTGGCCGCCAATCCCTACGTCGCCGTCGTCGGTTCGCCGCAGACCGCCTCGTCGCGCCTGAACCTGGTCCAGGCGTTCAACTCGCTGGGCACCACGTTCGCGCCGCTGTTCGGCGGTTACCTGATCCTGGGCCGCTCCAACTCGGGCACGCTCGAAGCCGGCCAGGTGCTGACCCAGGCCGAGCGCCTGGCCGACGCCCAGGCGGTGCAACTGCCGTACCTGATCGTCGCCGGCGTGCTGATCGTTCTGGCCGTCGTCATCGCCCGCTTCCCGCTGCCGGAAATAAAATCGTCCAGCACCAGCCGCGTGAGCAAGGAACAACGCGGCAAGCACTCGCTGTGGCGCCACCGCAACCTGGTGTTCGGCATCCCGGCGATCTTCATCTACCTGATCGCCGAGATCGGCGTCGCCAACCTGTTCATCAACTTCGTCTCGCAGCCTGAAATCGGCAACGTCAACCACCAGACCGCGTCGACCTACCTGTTCATCCTGTGGGGCGGCATGATGGTCGGCCGCTTCGTCGGCGCCGCGCTGATGCGCACCGTCTCGGCCGAAACCGTGTTGGCCGGCGCCAGCATCGGCGCCGCCATCGTGATGCTGATCGCCACCTTCACCACCGGCCACGTCGCCATGTGGGCGCTGATCTCGGTCGGCCTGTTCCACTCGGTGATGTTCCCGACCATCTTCACGCTCGGCATCAAGGGCCTGGGCCCGATGACCGAGGAAGGCGCCGGCTTGCTGATCATGGCCATCGCCGGCGGCGCGCTGGTGGTGGTGCAGGGCTGGCTGGCCGACATCTACGGCCTGCAGATGTCCTTCCTGCTGACCGCGCTGTGCGAAGTGTATGTGCTGTTCTACGCGCTGTGGGGCTCCAAGGCCACCAACGCCTTCCCGGACCCGGAAGCCAGCCCGACCTAAGCTGGACGCGGTCGCCGCCCTCCCGGGGCCGCGACCAGGACCCAAGGCCGATGCCGACGTTGCACAACGTCCGCGTCGGCCTTTTTACTTCTACATCACATAGCGTCCCGGCGCCGGCGCCAACGCGCGCTGTCATCGATGGCTAGCGACGGGTCATAGCGACGGGGTCAGGTTGAGATAGCCCGGGTTTCATGGACATCCAAATAGAGGACAATACGTCCTGAGAGGATATTCATGGAAAAGAAACAGTCACCTTCCAAACGAGAGATCATTCCGACATCGGCGGAGCCGGTGCCGAAGCAGCGGGCCGTGTTTACGGATGAATTCAAGCGCGCTGCGATCTCCCGGCTACATGATGGCAAGCAGAGCGCGACGGCCTTGGCGTTGGAGCTTGGTTTGCGTCGTAATCAGCTCTACAAATGGGCCAAGCAGCTCGAAGAGCAGCCAGCTGGCGGCCAATTGCGCTCGCCAGGTCGTCCTGCGGTCAGTGAATTGAGCGAGGTCGAGCAACTGCGTCGCCAACTGGCCAAGGCCGAACAGGAGCTGGCCATCCTAAAAAAGTTAGATGCGTACTTAACTCGCCTCAAGAAGTGAAGTACGCCGTCATCGACGAGCATCGAAGCGAGTTTTCAGTCAAAGCGCTGTGTCTGGCGCTCGACGTGGGCCGCAGCGGCTACTACGCCTTCAAGACGGCACCGCCGAGCCTGCGAAGCCGGGAAGATCTGGCCATGCGCCAAGAGATCGTCAAGATCCATATGCGCCACCGCTCGGCACCCGGGATATTGAAAACGTGGCGCCTGCTCAATAGCGCAGGCATCTGTTGTGGAAAACACCGCGTGGCCAGGCTGAGAAAGCTGGAGGGCATACAAACTACCCGCGCCAAGCGTTTTCGCGCCAGCAAGGCGAAAGAACGGGTGCTGCCACCAGCGCCGGACTTGGTCAAGCGCGCCTTTCAGGTCGGCGCTCCGAACCAGGTGTGGGTCGGCGATATGACAGTGCTGCGCACTAAAGAGGGATTCTTGCATCTGGCCGTGGTACTAGACTTGTTCGCACGCCGGGTGGTGGGCTGGTCGACGGACACCAGGCAGGCGGCCACGTTACCGATGGCGGCGTTGTCCATGGCGATGGAACACCGGCGACCTGCGCCCGGGATCATCTTCCACAACGACCAAGGCTCCGTGTACGGCTGCGCCGACTACCGCAACCTGCTAGCCAAACACGGGGCGCTGCCGAGCATGAGTCGCAAAGGCAATTGTTGGGACAATGCCGTGGCGGAAAGCTTCTTTTCAAACCTGAAAAACGAAACCATGCATAGGCAACTCTTTTCAACGAGAGCCGAGGCCCTGGGCGTGGTTCGCGATTACATCGAGGTGTACTACAATCGGATGCGCTTGCATCAGACCTTGGGCTATCAAACGCCTGCATCCTTTGAAGCGCAGTTTCGTGTGCTTCATTAACTGTCCGCGAAACCCGGAACACCTCAGGTCCGACATTCGGACATCGCGGAACTTCATTCAGTTGAAAAAGTTCCTCATTTTTACGAAATGTCCGAATGTCGGACCTGACCCCGGGGTTGGGGGGGGGCGGGTGTTTGCTCAATAGAACTTTCGCAAAAGTAGTATTGGGATAGAGTGGGCCTCACTACTTGACCGGGAGGCAATATGGCCAAATCCAATCATGCGCCGCGCGCAGGGGCGGCCACCGCAGCGCCCATCGTCGTCATTGGCGCTTCGGCGGGCGGTGGCGACGCGCTGAGCGCCCTGCTGGCCCAGTTGAGCCCGGACTTTCCGGCGCCTATCCTGATCGTCCAGCACATGGCGGCCACCGCATCGACGGCGGCGCAGATCCGGCTGCTGAGCCGCAACAGCACCCTGCCCTGCAAGGCCGGCGAGGACGGCGAGCTGCCCCTGCCCGGCCATGTCTACCTGCCCACCCCGGACCACCATCTGATGCTGTCCGAGGGCAAGATACGCGTGACCAAAGGCGCGCGCGAAAACCGCGCCCGGCCGGCCATCGACGCGCTGTTCCGCTCGGCGGCCGTCTCACACGGCAACCGGGTGATCGCGGTGATCCTGAGCGGCTACCTGGACGACGGCACCTCGGGCATGGAAGCGGTCCATCGCTGCGGCGGACTGTGCGTGGTCCAGGACCCCGTCGACGCGAGTTATCCCGACATGCCGCAGAACGTCATCAACAACGCGTGGGTGGATAAATGCGTGGCGCTGGCGGACATGGGGCCGCTGCTGCTTGAGCTGGCCGGCCGCAAGCGCGGCAAGCGCAAGGCGGTGCCGGCGGACGTGGCGCTGGAATCGAAGATCGCCGAACGGGTGCTCAGCGACATCGGCTCGGTCGAGGCGCTCGGCACCCTGGTGCCGTTCAACTGCCCCGGTTGCGGCGGCGTGCTGTGGGAGATCGGCAAGGCAGGCCAGTTGCGCTATCGCTGCCACACGGGCCACGCCTACACGGCCGGCGAGCTGCTGGCCGCCCAGACGCAAAAAATGGAGGAGACGCTATGGGTGGCGCTGCGCATGTTCGAGGAAAACCGCAACCTGCTGGTGAAGCTGCGCGGCGACGGCATGGGCGGCCCCGCCTACGGCGAGCGGATCGACCAGTCGGCCATCCACATCGGCCGCATCCGCGCCATGCTGAACGGCGATACGTCCGACCCGGATGCCCAGGTGAAGAAAAAGCCGCGCATCGCGCGGAAGTGACGCAAAAATATCGCGACCGCATGAGAGCGGTCGCGAACACTGTTCAAACTTTTACAACCGGCCGCGCAGCGATCCCGCTTCGGCGTTGATAGCACCCTTCGCGCCCTTCACGCGCACCAGCACGCTGGCGATGCCGGCCTCGGTCGGCGCCACGCTCGGGCCGACGATCTCGTAGCCCTCGCCGGCGGCGAAGGTCACCGACTTGCCGCTGTCCGGCACCACGGTGCCGTTGGCGTCGAGCAGCCTGGCGCGGATGAACACCAGGTCGCCATCGGTCGACTTCACGGCCAGATCGTCCACCGCGATACCCAGCTTGACCGGCTCGGCCGGCGTCTGCACGACATGCTCGGCCACCTTGCGGCCCTTCAGGTAAGCCACCGCTTTGAGCGTGCCCACCTGGAACTGGCCGGCGTTGAACTCCAGCGGCGGATGCGCCAGGTTCGGATGCGTCTTCGACGGACCGCTCTTGACCTTGCCCAGGCTCTTGCCGTTCAAGAACAGCTCGACCTCGTCGGTGTTGCTGAACACGCGCACCTGCGGCAGCGAATCCTTGGTCCAGTGGCTGGAGATGAAGACCATCGGCCCACCGCCCCACTTCGCCGATTTTTCCGATGCGCTGCGCTGCGAGCGGAAGAATTCGGCCGAGAACTTCGGCAGCCGGTCGATGCTCATGACGCCGGACGATTCCAGGTCCGGCGCATAGCCGCGGCCATAGTCGAACATCACCCAATAGCCATCGGCCACCGCGCCGGTCTTGAAGTTGTCGTCGTGCGACTCGGCCAGGTTTTTCGCCTGCTGCAGCAAACGGGTTTCACCGTCGGTCAGCAACTGACGGCTGCTGCGGTCGGCCTCTTTCAGGTCGCCCCACGCCGTTTGATTGAAGCCGGCGTTCATCGCGTAGTATTCCCAGTCGCCGTATTCGGAGACGATCAGCGCCTTGTTCGGCAACGGCTTCTTGTCGTCCAGACGATGCTGGCGTGCTTGCAGATAAACGTCGTAAATCTGCGGCACCCAACCGGCGGAATACGCCTGGTCACCCGGATACTCCTGGTGCACGGTCTTGTGCAGCTTCTCGATCAGTTGATCGGGCATCTGCGTTTCGTTCAGCGAGCATTCCCAGGCCAGCACGCTCGGATGATTGCGGTCGCGGCGCACCATGTCGCTACAGGTTTTGAGCACCTGCGTCGCGAACGCCGGATCGGGATTGAAGTACTGCCAGCCCGGGATGCCCGGCAAGACCATCAGGCCCAGTTCATCGGCGGCTGCCATGAAGGCAGGCGAATGCGGGTAGTGCGACAGGCGCACGTAATCGAAGCCGGCGCGCTTGATCAGCAGCGCGTCGCGATAGTCGGCCTGCGGCGACAAGGCGTAACCGACATACGGGAATTCCTGGTGGCGGTTCACGCCGCGCAGGAAGGTCTGTTCGCCGTTGATCAGCAACTTGCCCTTTTCCAGCGCGATGCGGCGGATGCCCACGCGGGTCGTGACCACGTCCTGCTGCCCCTTGCTCGACACCGTGGTCTGGATCGCGTACAGGTTCGGCGACTTGGGCGACCACAATTGCGGACGGTCGACCTTGAGGTCGCGGGTGACGTGGCGGCACTCGCCGGCGGCCAGCTCGATTTTCTCGGCGCCGTCGGCGACGCGCGCGTTTTTGAACAACAGGCGCTGGCTCAGTTGTGCGGTGCGCGCTTCGCCGGCGGTGTTGCACACCTCGGCCTTGACGCGCACGATGGCGGATTTTTTATCGGCCTGCGGATAGGTGACGAAAACGCCGCCGCCCGCCTCGGTGTTGGACAGCATTTCGTCGCTGATATGCACGGCCGGCTTGATGCTCAAGGTGACGTCGCGGTAGATGCCGCCGTACTGGATGTAATCCAGGTCCTTCAACGGTTTCGGGCCGGTGATGGCGTTGTCTTCGTTATTGATGCGCACCACCAGCTCGTTGCCGCCGCCGGCTTTCAGGTGCGGCGTGATGTCGTACGAGAACGGCAGGTAGCCGCCCAGGTGCGTGCCCAGGTGCTTGCCGTTGACCCAGACGTCGGCCACGTTCATCGCGCCTTCGAAGCGCAACACGGCCTGCTCGCCGGGAGCGGCCTTGGCGTCGAAAGTTTTTTTATAGTAGGCGCTGCCCTGCCAGGAGTTGACCGGCACTTTCGCTTCGAGGCGGGCCGTATGCGGCAGATCGACCTTGGTCCAGGCGCCCGGCGCGACCTTGTCGACGGTGTCGGCGGTCTTGGCGTCGTCGCGGTAGAACTCCCACGACTGATTGAGGCTGGTGGTGGCGGCGCTGGTCGCCGAGCTCACCGCCAGTGCCAGCAAACCGATGGTCGGGAAGCCCCGCGCCTGCTTTTGTAGCCTCGAAATAAAACTGCTCATAGTGCGTGGAACTCCCAAAGAATACCGGATAAAAAGAATGGAACAGGCGCGCCGCCGACGCGTGGCGGCGACCGGAAGTTATCACGGCGCAGTATATCCAGTATTGTTTTGACACGCAGCCGAAAGCCGGTCCGTATACAAATTATTCATGGGTCGAGATAACTTTGATATACGGCGTCAAGCACGGGCCAATAATGTATCCTAGCAACATCGCCGACCATTAAAATTTGATTAATCCGGATCCCCTATGCTTCCCTGCCGCTTAACCCGAAAATCTTCTAAAACACGTAGGGCGGATTAGCGCAGCGTAATCGGCCATGCATGCTCCGTAGGCGGCGCCCGCATGGCCGATTACGGCGTTCCGCCTAATCCGCCCTACGTGGATCCCACATTCCTCGAGGGTCCAATTGCAAATACTATTAGTCGAAGACGACGCCATGCTGGCCGAGGCCATCTGCGACGGCGCCCGCCAGAACAGCTGGCAGATCGACCACGCCGTCGATGTCGCCTCCGCCAAACTAGCCCTGATGGACCGCCTGTATTCTGTCGTGCTGCTCGACCTGGGCCTGCCGCGCGAATCCGGCCTGAGCCTGCTCGGCACGATGCGCGGCCGCTATGACGTCACGCCGGTGCTGATCCTGACCGCGCGCGGCCAGATGAGCGAACGCATCGCCGGACTCGACGCCGGCGCCGACGACTACCTCGTCAAGCCCTTCGAGTTCGGCGAATTGTGGGCGCGCGTGCGCGCCGTGATCCGCCGCAGCCAGGGCCGCGTGGTGCCGCTGCTGACCTGCCGCGACATCGAGGTCGACGTCGCCAAGCGCACCGTCACGCGCGCCGGCGAACGCGTGTCGCTGAGCGCCTACGAATACCGCACCCTGCTCGCGCTGATGGAGCGGCCCGGCCACGTTGTCACCCGCAGCCATCTGGAGGACGTGGTCTACGCCGACGCCAGCGCCATCGGCAGCAACACCATCGCCGTATTTATCCACCAGTTGCGCCGCAAACTCGGCGACGACATCATCGTCACCGTGCACGGCCAGGGCTACAGCATCGGCGAGGCCGGCCCATGATGTCCTTGCGCAGCCGCGTGCGCGCGGTGCTGGGACTGGCGTTCTTCTCGTGCTGGCTGGTCGGCGGCGGCGCGCTGGTGGCATATACCTTTCAGAGCGAACACAGTGTGTGGGACGCGAAGATGCAGGCCTTCGCCACCAAGCTGATGATGGCGATTCCAGCCGACGAAATCGACGAAGGGCCGTTCGGCCCCGGACTCGAACTGCCGCTCGACAACCAAGCCGCCCACGAGGACTTCAGCTTCCAGGTATGGAACGCCAAAGGCTCGCTGTTCATCAGCACGCCGGGCGTGTCGGCCAAGCCGTTCCGCCCGCTGGGCCAGGAAGGCTTTTCCAGCCCCACGATCGATGGCAAGCAATGGCGCGTGTATGCCGTCTCCGACCGCACCGGCCGGGTCTCGGTCCAGGTGGCCAACTTGCAAAGCGTGGTCGATTGGGACATGCAGCGCGAAGCGTTGATCGCGCTGACCGTCCTGACCCTGGTCCTGGCCCTGGTAGGCTTCGTGATCGACTACGCGCTGTACCACGCGCTCAAGCCGATCGCCAACTTCGGTGCGCTGGTAGTGAAGAGGCAAAAATTCGATCTGACGCCGCTGCCGCTCGACAAACTGCCGGGCGAGTTGCGCCCGCTGGTCGAATCCTTCAACCACCTGCTGCTGCGGCTCGACGAGGCGGTCGATTCGGAACGGCGCTTCATTGGTGACGCCGCACACGAATTGCGCACGCCGCTGGCGGCGTTGCAGGCCCAGGCCGAAGTGGCGCTGGGCGCCGCCGACGCCGCCGCCAAGGACGCCGCGCTGGTCAAGCTGCTGCGTGTGGCCAAGCGCAGCACGCGCCTGGCCGAACAGCTGCTCGATCTGGCCCGCCTCGACGCCGGCGCCAACATCGCGCGCGCGACCATGACCGATGCCAGTGAACTCATTCAACACGTGGCCCACGAATACGAATTCGACGCCGAGGAAACCGGCCGCAGCCTGCTGCTCGACACCTGCCCCTGCCGCATTGTCTGCGATATCGATGAAATCGCCATCCTGCTGCGCAACCTGGTCGACAACGCGCTGCGCTTCGCACCGCCCGGCGGGCGCGTGCGCATCGGCTGCGGCCATGTCGAAGCCAACGGCGTGCAACGCGTGTATCTGGAAGTAGCCGACGACGGCCCGGGCGTGCCCGAGGCAGAACGTGAGCGCATCTTCAAGCGTTTCCACCGCATCGTCGAGGGCAACAGCGGGCGTGGCAGCGGCATCGGCCTGTCGCTGGTGGCCGCCATCGCCGGACTGCACGGAGCCGACATCGTCACCGGCGCCGGCATCGATGGACGCGGTTTCAGCGTCCGCGTCCTGTTCCCCAAACCTGATTAGAAGTTGTACAGGTAGCCGAACCGCACACTGCTCTCGCTCGATTTTTCCACCAGCGGGCTGTCCTTGATGGAGCTGCCCAGCGCCGTCGCGCTGACATCGACGAACACGTTGTGGCGCGGCGTGACGGCATAGCCTAAGCGCACGCCCACTTCGGCGTTGGTGGTGGATTCGCCGACGTAACGGGCGCGGCCCGCGCGCACCTCGGTCGCCTTCACGCCGTAGTAGTAATCGACGTATTTGTCGTCGTGCCAGTTGGCCGCGATGCGCGGCGTGACCGTCAGCGCGCCGGCCTTGAAGTTGCGGCTCAATTCCAGCTTGACGCGCTTGCCCTCGGCGTCGCCGGTGGCGGTGAGCGCTTCGACCGAGGCGTTGACGATGCTGTTGCGCCAGATCGCCGCGCCGCCCACCCACAGGCCGCCCTTGCGCTCGTCCATGCCGCTCAGGTACGGGGAATCCTTGGCTTCGTAACCGTCGCCGGAGTATTTGGCGCGCAGGCGGAACGAGATCGGGCCGGCCGACGGCAGTTTGGCGTCGAGCGTGGTGCCGAAGAAGCTGATGTAGCGGTTTTCGTACATCAGCAGCGGCAGGCCCTGGACCTTGTTGTCAAAGTCGCGGTAGGCGCTGGCGGTGTAGCCGGCGGCAACGCCGAGACCCCAGTGGGACGGTTCCGGGGAGGCTTCCTTGGCGGCCAGTTCCGGGGCCAAGACCTGGGCTTGCGCGGCGCCGGACAACAACAGTGCCAGCAGGGAGAGCGGGAGGGAGGATTTTTTCATGCTGTGGTTCTCTTTCAGGTTGATAAAGCTAAAGAAAAATTGATATTGCGGTTCAATCTTTGGCCGCTGGCGGACCTGCGGCGGATTACGCTGCGCTAATCCGCCCTACGTGTCTCCAAGGTTCTCAAGGGCCAGCTAAGCAAGCACATCCACGGAGACACGTAGGGCGGATTAGCCGAAGGCGTAATCCGCCATGCATGCGCCGCCAATGCCCCATGATCCATCACGCGGCGCGAACCTGCCCAGCAGGTTTCATCCGGCTGGTCAAATACCGGCGCAGGCCGTCGATGTAACTGAACACCACCGGCACCACCAACAACGACAACAACGTCGACGTCAACAGGCCGCCGATCACGGCGATCGCCATTGGCTGCCGGAAACTGGCATCCGCCCCCAGGCCCAGCGAGATCGGCAGCATGCCGGCGATCATCGCCACGGTCGTCATGACGATCGGGCGGGCGCGCTTGTGGCACGCGTCGATCAGGGCATCCAGCACGCCCATTCCACGCTCCTGCATACCGAGCACCGCGTACTCGACAAGCAAGATCGAGTTCTTGGTCACGATCCCCATCAACATCACCAGGCCGATCATTGACGGCACATCGAGCTCGCTGCCGGCCAGGAGCAGCGCGACGAACGCACCGCCCAGCGACAACGGAATCGCCGACAAAATCGTGACCGGCTGCAGGAAGTCGCGGAACAGCAGCACCAGCACGCAAAACATGCACAGCAGGCCGGTGACCAGCGCCATGCCGAAGCCCGACGCCAGTTCGTTGGCGGTCTCGGAGTCGCCCTCCTCGATCATCGCCACGCCAGACGGCATGGCGCGCGCGGCCGGCAGTGCCATCGCCGCCTCCATCGCCTCGCCCAGCGGCATGCCGCCCAGGTCCGCGCTGATGGTGACGTAGCGGCGGCGGTCGTAGCGGTCGATCTGCGACGGCCCGCTCTCGACGGACAAGGTGGCCACGCTGTCGAGCGGTACCTGCCCGGAACGGCCGTTGACGCGCAGGCTGCCGATGGCGTCGAGGTCGCGCCGCAGCGACTCGGCCACCTGCACGCGGATGCCGACCTGGCGGTTGTCCAGATTGAGCTTGGCCAGTTGCGAGTCGAAGTCGCCGACGGTCCCAATGCGCACCGTCTCGCCGATGGCGGCCGTGCTGACGCCAAGTTCGGCGGCGCGCTGCGCATCCGGGCGGACGATGATCTCGGGCCGCTCCAGGCTCGCCGTCGAGCCGATGTTGACCAGGCTGCCGACGCCGCGCAGTTCGCGCTCGAAGGCTTGCGCGGTCGCTTGCAGCGCCCGGGCGTCGTCGCTGGCGAGGATCAACTCGAATTTTTCATCAAGGCCGCCGCCGACGGCAAAGCGCACGCCGGCGACCCGCTCCAGACGCTTTCTGACGGTCGCCTCGATCTCCTGCTGGACCGGCCGTTCGCCGCGCTCGCCCAGGGCCAAGGTCAAGGTGGCCGTGCGCACGCCGCCGGCGGCGGGATTGTCGGCGTCGCCGGCCGCGCCGACATTGGTGAAGATCGCCGCCACGCCGGGGATGCCGTCCAGCGCCAGGCGCGTGCGCTCGGCGGCGGCCAGCGTATCGGCCAGCGCGGTGCCGGGCGGCAGTTCAAGGCCGACGGTTGTGTAGCCGCGATCGGCGGCCGGCCTTTCAGCGCCTGCATGCGCTGGCGGTTGGTGGCGGCCTGGCGCGCCTCGGCCTCTGCGCGCAGCAGGCCGGCCTGCAATTCGGCCAGGCCGGCGCGCAAGGTGGCGGCGTCGAAGCGCGCCAGCACCTGCCCATGGCGCACCGCGTCGCCGACGTTGGCGCGCACTTCGAGCAGGCGCAGGCCTGAACTTTGGGCCCCAAGCACAGCCTCCTGCCATGGTTCGATGGCGCCCGAGGCGTCGAGCGTGGCGTCCCAGTTGGCGCGCGCTACCGGCGCCAGCGTGACCGTCATGGCCGGACTGGCCGCTGGCGGGATTGCGACGGCGGCGGGCGCGCGGCCCATGTTGGCGACCGCGATGCCCACCGCCGTCAGGCCCAGCGCAATGGCGCCTGCGTACGCGACGACGCCGCGCCCCACCCTGGGCTTGGCCGGTTGAGCTGCGCCGGCTTGAACCGCTGCCGGGGGCGGCGGTGGCGGCACATCGGCCGGGTCGGGCCGGCTGTCATATAGTTTCATTGGGGGTGCTTTCGGAGGTAATCGAGGAATTGCCGCAGGCGAGCACCAACGCGATCCACGCCTGGCCGCTGTCCTGCACGGCGGCGATGGCGTCGTTCTGCGCCGACGCCAGCAGGCGCCGCGCGTCTTCCAGCACGAACAGGCTGGTGGCGCCGGCGCGCCACATGGCGTCGGTGGCGTCGAACGTCGCCTGCGCGGCGTCCACGGCTTCGCGGGTGGTGACAAGGCGGGTATCGGCGGACTGTATGGCGGCAAGCGCGTTCTCGACGTCGCGGGCGGCGTCGCGCACGGCCCCTTGCAGGGTCGCCAGCGCCAACCGGTAGCGCGCCTGGCCGGCGGCAACGGCGGCGGCGCCACGGCCGCCGTCGAACAGCGGCATGCTGAAGGCGGGACCGAAGCTCCAGCCGGCCTCGCCCTGGCTGCCGGCGCGCAGCCATTGGCCGGACAAGGCGGCGCCCAGATCGAGGCGCGGCAGCCGCTCGGCGCGCGCCACGGCGATATCGGCCCAGGCGGCGGCCAATTCGGCCTCGGCCGCCATCACGGCCGGATGCCGCGCCAGCACCGTGGCCGGCAGCGCCAATTTGACTTTGGGTGCGGCCGGCATCAGCCACTCGGCATAGCGCGGCAAGGCCGGCGAGGCGTTGGCCGCCACCGGCGCCTCCATCAGCGCGCCAACGCCGGCGGCATCGCGCCCGCTCAGCGCGACCAGGGTATTCAGGTGGCCGCTGCACTGCCGCTGGCGCGTGGCCAGCGTGGTGCGGGCGGCGGCCAGGCCGGAACGGGCGCGGGCCTCGTCGACCGCCGCCGCCGCGCCGACCGACAGCTTGCGCCGGGTCAGCTCCAGGGTGACCTGGCGCGAGGCGATGTCGTCGCCCAGCACGGCGTGGGAGAAGCGGCAGCCGCGCAGCGCCAGCACGGCGTCGGCCACCCGCGCCGCCAGCGACAGGCGGGCGGCATCGGCGGCGTTGCGGGCGTCGAGCCGGTGACGGGCGCTGTCGATGGAACCGCGCACGCGGCCGAACAGGTCGACCTCCCAGCTCAGCGACAGCCCCAATGAGGCGCCGGTGGCGTAATTCGCCTGGCCGCCGTCGATGACGCGGGCGCGGCTGGCGCCGAGGCTGGCCTGCAGCGCCGGCAGTCGTTGCGCGGCGTTGATGCCGAGATTGGCGGCGGCCTCGTCGATCCGCGCCAGGGCTTGCGCCAAGGTGGGATTGTCGGCCAGCGCCGCCGGGGTCAGCGTGTCGATGGCGTGGTCGTTGAGCCGGGTCCACCAGGCTGATTCCGCCGGCGCCAGCGCGACGGCGTCATCGGCGGCGACCGACCATGCGGCGGCGGTCGCCAACTGCGGGGCGACGTGCGGCGGCTGCGTTGCGCAGCCCGACAGCACCGCGCCGGTCAATATGATCCATGGGCCGGGCACCAGCCGGCCGCCGCTCCTGCTTTTAAACACTGACCATCTCCTATTCGTTCCCGAGACGCTCCAGACCCTGATGGTGTGGAGACGTCGACGAAACGAATAGTGCCCGGACGTTATTAATAAGTTTTTAGGGTTGTCGTGGCGCTAAAGCCCGGCCAACCCAAGAAGGCGCCAGGTTACCCGCGGCGGCGACGAAGCATTGCCCCGACCATGGCCAAGCCGCCCAACAGCAGCGGCAGGGTTTCAGGCTCCGGAACGGCGCTGGCACTTGCCACGTTGATGTTGTCGAGTTCATTGAAGGCGCCCGAGCTCAGACGCAGTTCGCTGATGCCGTTCAGGCCCGTGGTCCAGGTGCCCCAGTCCTGCAGCACGCCGACCTGGCTGCCGTCGGCCGACAGGACGCTATGGTCCGTGTAGTAATCGAAGCTGACCAGGTTGAACTTGCCGCCGCCGATGCGGGTCAGCGTCACGAAGGAATCCAGCGCATTTTCGAGGCCGTCATGCCAGTTGAAGGTCTGCGGCACATACGTGCCGTCGCCGATGTGGGCCGCGCCATCGGGCGCGTTCGGCGTGGTCAGGGTCACCAGGAAACCCGACTCCTGGTAGCTCAGGCTTTGACCGTTGGCGCTCATGTTGCCGAGCAGCGCTTCGCCGTTGCCATAGAATCCGAACTTGGTCAGGCTGTCGAAGGTCAGCACTTCGGCGCCGGCGTGACCAGCCGCCGCGCCGCAACCGAGGACCAGCGCGGCGAGGATGTTTGTTAACTTCATTTTATTCTCCATTTGGGTTGATTCATACAGGTTTGCTTGTGCGCGGCCGCGCAGGGCCGCGCACAGGGGTGATCCGGCGGTCAGTAGCTAAAGAGGACGCCCCGGCCCGCGCCGCTCATGTACAGGCGCCCGGGCACGGTCTGGTCGGCCGCCAGGGTGCCGATACCGCCGTACTGGTGCTTGTCATCGTTGAAGCGGTTCCAGGTCACGCCACCGTCGTCGGAACGGTACACGCCCCACACGCCGTTGAACACGCCGACCACGTAGATGGAGGCCGAGTACTTGGCGCCGGCCGGCGCCTTGCCCAGGGCGATGGAGGTGGCGCCGTACACATCCGGGAAGTCGGACGACTTGCCCCAGATCGGCGCGGTCGCGTTCAGCCTGGTCCAGGTCGCGCCGGAATCGACCGAGTGCAGGATGCTTTTTCCATCGACGACCCAGATGTCGCCTTCAACGTTGGGATTGACCGCCATCGACGAGACGCCAAAGTCGGCGGTCCAGGAATTGGCCGCGAACGTGGTGCTCTCGGTGAAGGTGTGGCCACCGTCGGTGGAGGTGTAGAAATGCGACGTGTCATCCCATTTCCGCCACCATGCGCCGCCCGAATCGTAGGCATACACCTTGTTCGGGTTCTTGCGGTCGGCCACCAGGCGATAGGCGCGGTCGATGCCCACCCGTGGCAGCGCCGGCAGATTGGTGTAGGTCCAGGTCGCGCCGTTGTCGGTCGTGTAGGCCGGCGCCGCATGGGACGGCGCCCAAACGACGTTGCCGGTTTTGGTGACCGCAAGGTTGGACGCACCGCTGGTGTTGCCGATCGCGTCCGGATGGTTGGTCGCGAACGCCGTCCAGGTCACGCCCGAATCGGCGGAATAGGCGCCGGCGGTGGTGTTGTTCCAGGCGGGATTGCCGGTCGTCGCCATGTAGGCCGGATTGGACCAGGCCATGTCGGAGCTGTAGGTATTACCGCCGAACATGCCACGGGCGGGCATGCGGGTGGGCGCCTTGGTCAGTTCGGTCTGGACGTGCGTGCCGACGTCGCCTGCGCTGCGCAGCAAGGTGTAGGAAGCGCCGGGAGGCGGCGCCATCAAGGCCAGCGTCGCGGTTTCCTCGATGCCGGCGACATTGTTGGTCCAGGTGGGCTTGGCCGCCGACGCGTTCCGGGTTTCCCAGATGCCCCCGCCGTGCACATGCAGGATGCGCTCCGGATTGTTCGGGTCGATCTCGACGTCGTCGATCCAACCGGACCAGCCGTCCTGGTCGGCGCCGTGCGGGGCCAGGGTGGAAATTTCGCGCCACGTGGCGCCGGCATCGTCCGACAATTGCACGATAGGCTGGCCATCCCAGTTGCCCCAGGAATTGGTGACGCCGAGCGCGATGCGGGTGGTGGCGCCGGTGCCGGAGACCGACAGACCACCCATGCCGTAGTTGAGCCATTGCTCGGTGTCGTACTTCTTCAGCAGGGTCCAGTTGGTGCCGTCGAATTTGTACAGCCTTGATGCGCCCTCGGCGCCAGGACCGGTCGCCTTCGTGAAGGCCACGTACATCATGCCGTCCTTGTTGCGCACCATGTGCGGAACGAAGAAGCCGGCCACGTCGGCAGGGGTGGCGATGCCGGTCCAGGTCGCGCCGCCGTCGGTGGTCTTGTACATGCTGTGGGTCAGCCCTGCCACGCTGCCATAATCTTTGCCCACGGCCGTGTAAATGGTCTGCGTGGCGTTGCCGGTGCCCTTGGTATTGGTATCGAAGATCACCTGCTCGACCCCGACCACACCGCTCCAATGGACGGCTTCGATTTCCTGCTTGCTCATCGTGTGCGTCGCCAGCGACTGTACCTGGTTCCAGGTGCGGCCATAGTCGGTGCTCTTCCACATGCCGCTCGTACGCGTGGCGTAGAACAGGATAGCCGGCTTGTTCGGATCGACCATCAGGCGCTCGCCGACGGCGCGGCCCTGGGCGTTGGCGCCCGCCTTGAATGGCAGATCGACGTGCTCCCAATTGTCGCCGCGGTCGGTGGAAATGTACAGGCGCGCGTTGCGCTCATCTCCCAGGTACAGGCCGGTGCTCATGTAGACGCGCTTGTCGTCGTTCGGATCCAGGGCCATGGTCTCGCTGCCTTGGTAGAAGCCGTCGATGGCGCCTAGCATGTCGGTGATCGCCACCCAGGTTTTGGCGGCGGCGTCCCAGCGGTAGGCGCCGCCGATGTCGGTGCGGGCGTACAGCACGTCCGGGCTGGTCGGATGGAAGATCAGCCCGGGAACGTAGCCGCCGCCGCCGAACTTCACACTCGCCCATCGGGCGGGCGCCACCGGCCTGGCCGCCGTCCCCACGACCGTTGTCGCGGCAAACTGGGGCGCCCCCGCCGATCCGGTGCTCTCGCTGCCGCCGCCGCAGCCGGCCACCAGGGCGGCCATCATGCTGCTGAGCGCGATGATTTGTTTTTTGTTCATATCGATCTCCAAGAAAAATGAATCGTGGTTTGCCGGTAGGCTGCTGCCAGGGATGTGGCGTGGGATATGCGTCCGGCGAATGTACTTATATTGAGAGAACAGCCGATTCATTCTACTTTTGGGGATACACGGCAACAATTCGACAATCCATCAAGATCAATTATGAAATTCCTGAATTGCATATCTGCTATCCTGCGGATGTCGATATCATTTTAGAAAGCCTGCGATGTTTAAACGCCTGTTTGCGTTTCTTGGCCGCCAACCCGAGCCGGACTACCTCGACGCGGAAGAATACGACGCCGCATTGCTGGCGCAAGCCGCTATTTACAGGGAAGCGATGGCGGGATTCATGCGGGCGGTTTCGAGCCAGCTGGGCGAGCACGACAGCGCGCGACTCACCAACAATGTGCTGACGCAGCTCGAAAATCACCCCAATCCGGTCGGCAAAGACGACGTCGGGGAGCTCTTCCTGGAAGGTGTGTTGGAAGATGACGGCCAGCAGAGTGGCAAGCGGATGCTGATGCACGTCGATTGGAAAGCCAGCGATGAGATCGACTGGCAGGTCAACGACATGCTGTCGACACGGGGCATCGACGACCAGTGGGAATGGGATTCCGAGGGCAAGACCGTCATGCAAGGGCTCAAAGTGCTGGCCGAGTGGCTGGCGAAGCACGCCTTGTCGCTGCTGAGCATCGACTTCGGTCACGATGCCTACTACATGCTCATCGTGGACGACGCGGTCGCCGCGCAAGCGATCGAGCTTGGCCGGCGCGCGGGCCTGGACGTGGCATCGTTCCAGGACTTCGCGGTTTCCCAGGGCGAGGGCTAGTAGCCCAATTCGTTCCAGCTACGAGTCCATTCCCATCAAGGCTGCGTGGTGAAACCGGAAGGCTCCAGCATTGGTCGCAAGAACGATTTCGCCGCCGAGATCGCGCCTTGGCCGCCGCCCGCGACCACGGATTCAAAGTAGTTAAAATCTTTCCTGATTTTTTCTTTCAAATCAGCGGCATAGTCCTTAGGGTACTGCACCTGCTCCATCAAGGGCAAGCCCTCGTAATGGGCCAACACCTCTTTAAAAAAATTGGTCAGCTTGCCGGTCGAGTTGTATTCCTCCTGCATTCTCGCCACCGCCGTAATCCGCCAGGTCTGTTCCTGTAGATACGACTCCCGATAGGCGGCATACCTTTCGTTTGCCGTAAATGTTCCCGACTCATCGTAAGCGATCGTCGCCAGTTGTTCCGACGACATGCCGGCGAAAGGATTGGGCTCGCTGCCGACGTTGTCTTCAAAACTGCCGTTGGCGAACACGGTGGCGGCCTTGGCACGTTCAAGCGACGCCGCATCGGTGGCCTTGGGCACCTCCCTGTCGTTGCGCGCCTTGTTCCGCGAGAAGCCGTCGCCGACGATTTGATCGAGCAGCGTGCGCGCCTTGTCGCCAAGCTCGGTAAAGCTGAGCCCTTTGTTCTTCCCGCTGGAATAGGCCGCGCTTGCCGCCAATTGACTCGCCAGGCTGGAGATTCCGGTAGCTCCCGATGGCGTGCTGCCTATATTGTTTTTATTTTCTGCCGCCTTGGCTGCGACACTGCCGTTGAGTGCCGCCTTGTGGTCGCCGACAGCCGCCCGCGAAAGGTTGATAGATCCGGTGATCATGGCCTCTAACCCTCAAAATGTTGAGATATGGAAATTTCATCTTAACATTTGAAGGTTGCCGAAATATCTCGAATTGTCACACAAGAGGCTACCAGTCCATTTTCGCCCGTATCACGGCGGTCAGCAGCGCGGCGTTGGACTGGTGCTGCGGGATGCGCGGATGCCCGTTGAAGCCGGTGTAGGGCAGCACCACGGTATCGATACGGGCGTCCTTGTTCTCGTCGCGCATCTGATCGACGGCGGTGCGCACATAGCCCGGCCACTTGGAGCCTGGCCGGACCGCGTCCATGCTGCCCAGCGCGCAGATGAGGTAGGCCTTGGGGTACTTCGACCGTATCGTCTGGACGAATTTGCGGTACGCGGCGACGCGCTGGGCGTCGTCGGGCATCGGCAACAGGCGCTTCTCGCGGTCGACCAGCCAGCTGTCGTTCTGGAACAGGTTAATGACGACCACGTCCGGCGTCCACTGCTTGAAATCCCACACGGTGTCGTTATTGCCGACGGCGTTCAACTGGTCGTAGAAATCCGGCATGGTGAACGGGAACCAGCTAATCATCACGCCGATGCCGCTTTGCGAGATCAGGTGCAGCTCGGCGTCCAGCGCGCGCGCCGTGATCGAGGCGTAAGACATGAAGCTGTTCTTGTCTTTGATCAAGTGGTCGGGACCGTCGGCGGGCGACTCGTTGCCCATGCCGCTGGAGATGGAGTCGCCGAAGAACTCGATGCGCCGCTGTTTGCGCGGTGGCGGCGCCAGCAATTCGCCATCGTCGGCCAGCTCCAGGCCCTGGAAGACGGTGGCGCCCTCCTCGCCCTCGGAGCGCTTGGTGATCAGAAAGCTGTGACGGCCCGGCGCCAGCTTGTCGGCGATCGGATAGGTCTTGCCGCCCTTCTCCGCCTGCACCAGCACCGGCCGCGCCAGGTCGCCGTCGATGTAGACATCGAAAAAGTTCTTGCCGAGCTGGTCGTCGAGTTTGATGGCCAGCGTGGCGCCGGTGAAGTTGCCTGCGATGCTGGTGCCAGGCCAAGAGATCTCCGGCGCGGCGGCGTTGCGCTGGTCGACCCGTCCCGTGTACTGCAAATTGGCATTATCGGCGCCAATGCCGACCGTGGCCCAGGCCTGCCCGGCCAGCAGCAACGCGGCGATGACAACGGCGCCGCTGCGGGCGCCGTCTTTAAATCTTGCTAACATCATATTCAGTCCCCTTTGCGCTATTGTCGGCGGGGACGCGGCGTTCGGCAATTACGATAATCACCAACGCCGCAAAAGAAAAAACCCAAGCTCGCTGAAAGACATGGCGCCGTGGCCGCCTATTCGAAATCCGTCGCGTGCAAAATCAGCACTGGAAAGCCCGGGTAGGCGCGGATTTTCCGCTGGCACGCCAGTTTGATGAGTCTGCGATGCGTCTCGAACGTCGCCAATGCGCCGCCGGTCTGCGGGAAAGCCTTGGTCAACGCGCCGGCCGAAATCAGCGCGAACTTGCGCGCCGTCGTCGCGATCTGTACATAAAAGGTAACCCGCTGCCCATCCATCGACAGCGACACATCCTGCAGCTCGATGCCGGCGGTCGGCTGGCTTGGCGCGCAGGCGCGGTATTCCGCGTCGGTCCTGCGCACGGCGCGCCGTCGCTCCTTGCGGATCAACGCCAGGTGCTTGGTTTGAAACACTTCCTCATGCAGGAAATGGTTCTCGTCCCACACGCAAAACACCGACAAGGCTTCCGGCCGGTCGCGGTGGAAGTCCGCGACGCCGACCACGATCATTTCCGGGCCACCGAGCTTGGGTTTGACCAAGTCACCGGACGACAACATATTCATAGATCACTCCACGATCAAAAAATAAATAATTCCCGGCCTGTCCGGCCAGTATCCGGCGCACGCGCCTATGCCGCCCCCGGCCGCAGTTGACCGAGAATTTCCATGGCGGCCTTTTCGGCCTCCTGCTCGGCCATCGCCTCGCTGGTCAGCGTAACATCGGCCGCCACGCGCTTCTTGGGCACAATATTATTCATGTGCATGGGATTGTCCGACGGCGCGAAGACCGCGACATACGCGCCCCAATCGTCGCAACCCTCCAACGGTTCGGCCGTGTAGTCGATTTCGTATCCGTCCACGGTTTTTATCGGCATGGCATTCTCCAGTGTTGTCTACGGCAGCATGACCTTGTCCGGCGTCATCGGCGTGCTGCGCACGCGCCGTCCGGTGGCGTGGTAGATGGCGTTGCAGACGGCCGCCGCCACGCCCACCTGGCCGATCTCGCCCACGCCCTTGGCGCCTATCCTGCTCACGATGCGGTCATCCTCCTGCACGAAGATGACGTCGATATCGTGGATGTCGGCGTTCACCGACACGTGGTATTCGCTCAGGTTGTGGTTCATGAAACGCCCCTCGTGATGGTCGCAGAAGGTTTCCTCGTGCAGCGCCTGGCCGATGCCCCATACTACCCCGCCGACAATCTGGCTGCGCGCCGTCTTGGCGTTGATGATGCGCCCCGCCGCCACCGCGCTGACCACCCGCGTCACGCGCACCGTGCCGAAGTCCGGATCGACCCGCACCTCGACGAACACCGCCGAGTGCGTGGCGCGCTGGTACTTCATCTGCTTGAGCATATTGGGCAGCATCATGTATTTCTCTTCGATGCGCGCCTCGCCGCTGGCGGCCATAATGTTCGTCAACGCGACGGCGACCTCGGGCCGCGCGATCAGGCGTACGGCGCCGGCGGCGAATTCAACGTCGGCCAGGCGCGCCGTGGCCAGCGGCGAGTCGTCCATCCTCCTGGCCATGTTGAACAGCCGCTCCTTGAGCTTGTCGCACACGCCATCGACCGCCGAGCCGACCGTGGCCACGTGCGACGAGCCCCCTTCGATCGGCGCCACCGGCAAGGTCGAGTCGCCCAGCTGGAAGCGCACCCGCTCCAGCGGCAGGCCCATGGCGTCGGCGGCGATGATGCTCATCGCCGTGTAGGTGCCGGTGCCGATGTCGGTGGCGGCGCTGCTCACCACCAGGTTGCCGTCGGCGTGCAGCACGGCGCTGGCGCGGGCGAACATTTGCATCGCGTCCCACATGCCGGTGGCCATGCCCCAGCCGATCAGTTCGCGCCCTTCGCGCATCGTGCCCGGTTCCAGCGGGCGCTTGTCCCAGCCGAAGCGGGCCGCGCCCTGCTCGTAGCAGGCGCGCAGCTCCTTGGTCGAATACGGCAGGCCATGGCTGGGATCGACCTCGGCGTAGTTTTTCAGGCGCAGCGCCAGCGGGTCCATCTTCAGCGCGTACGACAGCTCGTCCATCGCCACCTCCAGCGCGTGCACGCCGTGCGCCGCGCCCGGCGCGCGCATGTCCATCGGGCTGGCGTGGTCGAGATCGACCAGCTTGTAGCCGAGGCGGATATGCTCGCAGGCGTACAGCTCGCCCGACCAGTTGACCACCACCTCGACGTAATCCTCGATGCGCGAGGTCTCGGCCACGGCTTCGTGGATGATGGCGCTCAGGGTGCCGTCCGGCTCGGCCGCCAGCCTGACGCGCTGCTGCGTTTCGGGCCGGTGGCCAAAGCTGAACATCTGCTGGCGAGTGAGCACAACGCGCACCGAGCGTTCCAGCTTGAGCGCGGCCATCACCGCCAGCGGCAACTGGTATTGCGGCCGCAGGCCGGAGCCGAAGGCGCCGCCCACGTAGGGATTGCGCACCGTGACCTTGTCCTTGGACAGGCCGAACACGTGCGACACATACCAGCGGCTGTTCTGCGAGCTCTGGGTCTTGTCGTAGATGGTCAGGTGGCCGTCGGCGCCGCGTATGACGGTCGAGGCGAACATCTCCAGCGGATTGTGGTGCTCGACGCCGCTGTAGTACTCGCCCTCGATCCTGACCGCCGCGCTGTCCCAGCGGTCGTCCGGGTGGCCCTTGGTGTCGGGCGGCGGCGTGTAGCCGGCCTTGAGGCGGCTCGGCGTATAGGCGCGGCCGCGATGCTGCAACAGATAGGTCTCGTGCGGTTCGACGTCGTAGTCGATCTGCACCAGCGCGGCGGCGTGCCGCGCCGCCTCGAACGTCTCGGCCACCACCAGCGCGACAGGTTGCCCGCTGTAGAGCACCTTGTCGTCATACAGCGGGCGGAACGGCGAGCCGCCCGGCGCCGTCATGTCCTTGTAGAAAATGTCGAAGGAGCGGATGCGTGGCCGGTTTTCGTGCGAGATCACGTCCACCACACCCGGCAACGCCATCGCGGCGGCGGTGTGGATGGCGGTGATGCGGCCCTTGGCGATGCTGCCGCTGACAACCACGCCGTACAGCAACGGCCCTTCGGCGGCCTCCGGCCAGTGCTCGGCGGCGTAGCGCGCCTGGCCGGTGACCTTGTCGCGCCCGTCCACGCGCGAGACGGCCATGCCGATGTTGACGTTGCCGGTGCCTTGATCGGCCACAGGAGTGCGCAATGCTTCAATCAGATCGGTCACGGTGACTCCTTGCCTGCGAATTCATGGGAATTGTCGTGCGTGCCTTCGAGCGCCTGCTTGAGCGCGCGGATCACGGCGCGGCGCGCCATCGTGATCTTGAAGTCGTTCTCGCCCTGCCCCTGGGCGCCGGACAGCAGCAGCTCGGCCGCATGCGCGAACGTCTCGGGGCCGGCGCGCCGGCCGATCAGCGCCGCCTCGGCCAGCGGCGCGCGCCATGGCTTGTGGGCCACGCCGCCCAGCGCCAGCCGGGCGTCGCGCACCACGCCGTCGTCGCCGACGTCGAGCATGGCCGCCACCGACACCAGCGCGAACGCGTACGAGGCGCGGTCGCGGAACTTCAGGTAGGCCGAGTGGGCGGCGAAGTGCGCCGCCGGCGGCAGCTCGATATGGGTGATCAACTCGCCCGGCGCCAACGTCGTGTCGCGCTCGGGATGGTCCTCCGGCAGCCGGTGGAAATCGGCGAAGGCGATCTGCCGCGCGCCGCCGGCCGACACCACGTGCACCACCGCCTCCAGCGCGGCCAGCGCCACGCACATGTCCGACGGATGGGTGGCGATGCAGTGCGCGCTGGCGCCGAGGATGGCGTGCTGGCGCGTCAGACCGCCGATGGCCGCGCAGCCGCTGCCCGGGTCGCGCTTGTTGCAAGCAGTGGCGATGTCGTAGAAATAGTGGCAGCGGGTGCGCTGCAACAGGTTGCCGCCGTTGCTGGCCATGTTGCGGATCTGCGGCGAGGCGCCGGCCAGAATCGCCGCCCTCAGCAGCGGATAGCCGTCGCGCACCAGCGGATGGTAGGCGGTATCGGCGTTGCGCGCGGTCGCGCCCAGCAACAAGCCGCCGGAAGCGGTGGATTCGATGGCGTCGAGTTGCAGGCCGTTGACGTCGACCAAGGTGCTCGGCCGCATCACCTGTTCCTTCATCAGGTCGATCAGGTTGGTGCCGCCGGCGATGAACGCGCGCCCCGTAGCATACTGATGGCCGAGCGCCCCGGCGACGTCGGTCGCTTCGACATAAGTGATCGGATTCATGCCGGCACCGTCCCCGGCAGATACGGCCGGTCGGGATTGTCCTTGCGTTCGGGCAGCCCCATGACCTCGGTCACGGCGGCGACGATGCCAGGATAGGCGCCGCAGCGGCAGACATTGCCGCTCATCAGCTCGCGCACGTCGGCGACGGTGCCCGCCTGGCCTTCGTTCATCAGTCCAACGGCCGAACACAACTGGCCGGGCGTGCAGTAGCCGCACTGGAAGGCGTCGTGCTCGATGAAGGCTTGCTGCAGCGGATGCAGCCGGGTGCCGTCGGCCAAGCCCTCGACGGTCGTGATGTCCTTGCCGTTCTGCATGACCGCCAGGGTCAGGCAGGAGTTGATGCGCTTGCCGCCGACCAACACGGTGCAGGCGCCGCACTGGCCGTGGTCGCAGCCTTTCTTGCTGCCCGTCAATCCAGCGCGTTCGCGCAGCAAATCCAGCAACGTGACCCAGGCTTCCACCTCGAAGCGGTGCTGCTGGCCGTTGATCCGCAGGCTGACGGGATAGGTTGAGATGGCCGCAGCGGGCGGCGCGGTCGTGAGATGATCATCCATGGCGATTCCTGAAATGGGTAGCCACCACTTTAGCCAGCGCGCCCGCAGCGGACTGTGTGTCAGCGCACGCTGGCGCCGCTTTAGCGCACTCATCCTCATACGTCAAATTCCTACTTCCTCCTTCGCGTAACGCCTACAGCGCGCGCCACGCGACGCGGGCATGATGACGGAACCGATCCCCATCAATAAGCCCCAATGACAGCTGCTATTTCCAACCCAACATCTTCTCCGCAAGCGCCGGTCGTGGTCGCACATGGCGGCGCCGGCGCCGATATCCAATACAAGGACGGCTGCACAGCCGCCGCCGAGGCGGGACTGGAGCGTCTGGGCGACGGCGCCGACGCGCTGCAGGCGGCGGTGGCCGCAGTCTGCGTGCTCGAGGACGATCCCCGCTTCAACGCCGGCACCGGCTCGGCGCTGCGCATGGACGGCGCGACCATCGAGATGGACGCGGGCGTGATGGACAGCCTGGGCCGCCTTGGCGCCGTCGCCGGCCTGCGCCGCGTGCGCCATCCGGTGGAGGTGGCGGCCGCAGTGGCGGGCACGCCACACTGGATGTTGTGTGGCGAAGGCGCGCTGCGTTTTGCCCGCCACATCGGCGCCGGCGGCCACGATCCGACCACCGCGCAAGCGCTGCGCAAGCACCGTGAAATGCTTGAAGACCTGCAACACGGCGAGCGCCTGCTTCCGGGCGAGGACAACGCCAGTTTCGCGCGGTATTGGAATTACTCCACGCCGTTGGCGCTGGCGCAGGGCCAGGCCTGCGACACCGTCGGCGCGGTGGTGCGCGACGCCGCCGGCCATTTCGCCGTGGCCGGCTCGACCGGCGGGTGCGCGCCGGCCCTGCTCGGCCGCGTGGGCGACACGCCGATCATCGGCGCCGGGTTTTACGCCGGACCGGCCGGCGCAGTCGCCGTCACCGGCATTGGCGAGCACATCGTGCGCCACCTGCTGGCACACCGGGTGCACGGCTGGCTGGCCGATGGCATGGCATTGCCGGCGGCGCTGGAGCGCGCGCTGACCTTGTTCGATCCAGCCATCGACATCGGCCTGATCGCCGTCAGCGCCACCGACAGCGGCGCTTGCAGCAACCGCGACATGCCGTGGGCGACCGCCCGCGACGAACCACAACCATAGCGGCCGCGACGGCCGTGATCCAACCACCCTACCTGAGGAGCAAACCATGCCAACACGATTGAAACCGCTACATTCCCAAGTAATGGTCATCACCGGCGCCACCAGCGGCATCGGCTTGACGACCGCGCGCGCCGCCGCGCGCAAGGGTGCCAGCCTGGCGCTGGCCGCGCGCGACAGCGCCGCGCTCGATACCCTGGTGGCCGAACTGCGCGCCGCCGGCGCCGAGGCCCTGGCGGTGCCGACCGACGTCGGCAACCGGGACGAGGTCGCCGCCCTCGGCCGGGCCGCCATACAGCGCTTCGGACGCATCGACACCTGGGTCAACAACGCCGGCATCTCGATTTACGGGCGCAACCAGGACGTGCCGCTGGTCGACCAGGAAAAGCTATTCCAGACCAACTTCTGGGGCGTCGTGCACGGCTCGCTGGTGGCGCTGGACTTGATGAAGGACAACGGCGGCGCGCTCATCAATCTTGGCAGCGAACTGTCCGACCGCGCGGTGCCGCTGCAGGGCATGTATTCGGCCTCCAAGCACGCGGTGAAAGGTTTCACCGACTCGCTGCGGATGGAAATCGAAAAAGACAAAGTCCCGATCTCGGTCACCTTGGTCAAGCCGGCCGGCATCGACACCCTGTTTACCGGCCACGCCCGCAATTACATGGAGAAAGAGCCCGAACTGCCGGCGCCGCTATACGCGCCCGAGCTGGTGGCCGACGCGATCCTGTACGCGGCAGAGCATCCGCAACGCGACATCTACGTCGGCGGCGCCTCGAAGATGATCTCGCTGGAGAGCAAAATCATGCCGCGCACGATGGACAAGTTCATGAACCTGTTCATGTTCAAGCAGCAGCAAAAGGACCAGCCGACGGTGCCTAACCGCGCCGATTCGCTGTACGCGTCGAACGGCATGGAGTTGAACGAGCGCATGGGCGGCCACCGCAACAAGGTGCACGAACGCTCGGCCTACACCTACCTGAGCACACGCGGCAAGCCGCTCGCGCTGTCGCTGCTGGTCGGCGGAACCTTGCTGGCGGCATGGAAACTCAGCGCCCAAGCCGCTGCCCCGCGCGAGAAATAAACGACCGCACCACGCCATTTTAAATATCGAGGAGTCAGCCATGTTCTCACTTAGCAAACTCAGTCCTTCCATCACCGACATGATCCGCATGGATCACAGCCATGTCTTGCTCGCCTTTCACCAATACACGGGTGGGGCCAAAAAACGGGTCAAAAAAGCGCTCACCACCCACATCTGTACCGCGCTGGAAATCCACGCGACCTTGGAAGAGGAATGTTTTTATCCAACCATGCGCCGCATCAGCCCCGACTCCGTCACCGCCAAGAGCGAGCCCGAACACGATGAGATGCGCCAACTCATCGCCCGGCTACGCGCCAGCACCACCATTGACGACGAGCATGACCGCTTGCTGATGGAACTGATGCGCATTGTTATGCACCATGTGGCCGACGAGGAAACCGTGCTGCTGGCCAATGCGGAGAAGTTGCTCAGCGCCGAACAGCTCAGCGAAATGGGCATCCAGATGTCCAAGCGCCGCCTGCAACTGGTCGGCGGCAAGGTGGGGACGATCGCCGCCAGCGGCGTGGTCGGTTTTTCCGGCAGTACCACCGCCCTGGTCCTGGCGTTGGCCGGGGGCATCGCGGCCGGGCATTTATTGAAAGGATCCGCCGATGCGCGACTCCAAGCCCAGAACGGTTAGCATCGGCCTGCAAGGGGCCGGCGCCTACGGCGCCTTCACCTGGGGCGTACTCGACCGGCTGCTCGACGAGGACGACCTTGTCATCGATTGCCTGACGGGCAGCAGTTCGGGCGCGATCAACGCGGCGGTGCTGGCCGACGGCTATGCCGGTGGCGGCGGCCGGCGCGGCGCGCAACAGGCGTTGCGGCGCTTCTGGACCGGGCTGGCCACGGCCGCCTCGTTCAGCCCGATGCGGCGCACCTTGCTCGACCACCTTGTCGGCGGCTGGACGATGGAAACGTCGCCCGCCTACCACGGGCTGGAGATGGCCGGCGTGCTGGCCGGGCCCGTGTTCGAGGTTCCCTTCACGCAGAATCCGCTGCGCATGCTGCTATCGAGCCTGATCGATTTCGACCGCGTGCGCGCCAGCGACACCATCCCGGTGTTCATCGCGGCCACCAATGTGCGCACTGGCAAGGGCCGCATCTTCCCGCGCGAAGAGATCACCGTGCAGTCGCTGCTGGCGTCGGCCTGCCTGCCGACCGTGTTCGCCGCCGTCGAGGTGGACGGGGAAAGCTACTGGGACGGCAGCTATGTGGCCAATCCGCCCCTAGCGCCTTTGCTCGACCGTGATGCCGGCGACGTGATCGTGGTGCAAAATAATCCGGTCTCGCGCTCGACCATGCCGCGCAGCATGGCCGACATCAGCAACCGCGCCAACGAAATCGCCTTCAACATCAGTTTCGTGCGCGAACTTGCCACGCTCAAGCATGGGCTGGACGCGCTCGACGAGCAGGAAGGCGCGCCCGCGCACTCAAACCGATCCCGGCTTCATCTGATCAGCGGCAATGATCTGTTCTCGGAATACCGCATGTCGAGCAAGTTCAATGCGGAACCCGATTTCATGACGCATCTGCACGGGCGCGGCGTTGCGGCGGCCGAAGAATGGCTGCGGACGAATGCCGGTCAGCTCGGAGTGCGCTCGACGCTCGAGCTCGAGCGGGCGTTCGCGTAAGCGCGCCCGCGCGGCTGCGGCAAGGCTGGTCAGTCGACCGGCGTGGCGATGGCCGCCTCCTTGCGCCGGATCAGCGCCAGGCTGTACCAGGCGCCGAACGGCAGCATGGCGCAAGCGAGCAGCTTCCACAGCTCGGCGCGGGTCCAGTCGTCCTCGCCGATGACCGTGTCGGAAATGGTCGAGAGATAGTAGAGAAACGCCATTCCGTGCAGCGGCCCCATCACTTTGACCAGCAAGGCCTGCCCGGCCATATATTTGAGCGGTACGGCGATGCCGAGCAAGACCAGCAGCGTCACCCCCTCGCCCAGTGCGGCGTACCGCAGGCGCCGCAGTTGTTTCAAACGTGATTCCATCGTGGTCCGTCCAGGAAGTTGAAAGAAGCCCTATTGTGAAGATGGAACAGGCAGGCGAACACTGGCCGGATTGCCGATCTTCGCCTGTTTTCCGCCAAACCCTGCCTTCACGCTGGCGAAAATTCATATGGTCACTATAATCTGGCCATGCATAAAATTGTCATCCTGGCGCAGCACGGCGTCATCCCCTTCGATCTGGCCACCGCCTGCGACGTGTTCAGCCGGGTCCACGTGCCGGGCGTGCCCGTTCCCTACGAAGTCACCGTCTGCGGCGAGGCCCCCTCGGTCGCCACCAGGCTGTTCGATCTGCACACCCGCTGGAACCTGTCCCACGCGCGCGGGGCCGACACCCTGATCGTGCCGGGCATCGAAGACATCGACGCGCCGCTCCCCGAGGCGGTGCTCGCGACCATCCGTGCGGCGGCGGCCGACGGCGCGCGGATCGCCTCGATCTGCACCGGCGCCTTCGTGCTGGCCGCCGCCGGCGTGCTCGACGGCCGGCGCGCCACCACCCACTGGATGGCGGCGGCCGAGCTGGCGCGGCGCTTTCCCGCCGTCGACGTCGATCCGAACGTGCTGTTCATCGACAACGGCAAAGTGCTGACCTCGGCGGGCGCCGCCGCCGGACTTGACTTGTGCCTGCACATTGTGCGGCGCGACTACGGCGCCGCCGTTGCCGCCGACGCCTCCCGCAAGGCGGTCATGCCGCTCGAGCGAAGTGGCGGCCAGGCCCAGTTCATCGTGCATCCAGAGCCGTCGTCGTCGCTGGCGCTGCAGCCTGTGCTCAAGTGGATGGAGTCGCAGTTGCACCGCGCGCTGACCTTGGAGGCGATCGCCGACCATGCCGCGCTGAGCAAGCGCACCCTGAGCCGGCGCTTCGTTCAACAGACCGGCACCTCGCCGCTGCAATGGCTGCTCGGCGCGCGCGTGCGGCGCGCCCAGTCCTTGCTGGAAACGAGCGCGCTGTCGGTCGAACAGGTGGCCAACGCCACCGGCTTCGGCTCCAGCGCGGCGTTCCGTGCCTGCTTCGGCAAGCAGGTCGGCACCAGTCCGCAGGATTACCGGCGCAGCTTCCGGCCGCGTTAAGCGTCCACTATCAGTCCGCAGCATCCTTGACGCCCCGGAACCCCAGCGCGCCCGAGCGGTCTTTCGATGGCGCCATCAACAGGTACTTGCCATGCTCGTTGAGCTTGTACGCTTGCGGGAAGTACCAATACGAGTTTTGCGGCTGGTAGTAGCTGCCGCCGCGCAGCACCGCCGCGCGGGTGTGCTCGTCGGCGAACTCGTTGGTCCATTGCCAGACATTGCCCACCAGGTCCTCGACACCGAACGGGCTGGCTGCCTGCGGGCGCTGGCCGACCGTTTCCGGCGCGGATAGCGCGCGCCCTTTTTCCGGCGTAGGCACCATCGCCGCGTTCCATTCGTTCCCCCATGGGTAAAGGCGGCCGTCCGTGCCTTGCGCCGCATACTGCCATTCCCATTCGTTGGGCAGGCGCTTGCCGGCCCAGCGCAGGTAGGCGCGCACGTCCTCGAGCGACACCCACACCACCGGGCGCTGCGCGTCGTCCGTCTTGGGGGCGCCAGCGATCCAGTGGCGCAGGAAGTTGTGCGCGTCCGCCGGCCGGTAGCCGCTGGCGTCGAGGAATTGCTTGAACTGCGCGTTGGTGACGAGATGCTTGTCGATGTAGAAGGTCTTGATCGGCACGCTGCGCACGTGGTGCCGGCGCGCCACCGGCTCCCATGGATATTGCACATCGAGGCCCGGCTTGTTCTCCCCTTCGATCTCGATGCCGTGCACCTGGAAGTCGAACAGCGCGCCGGGCACCTTCACCATGCCGGGCGGCGTGGCGCGCGCTGCCGGCGTGGCGGCGATGGCGACCATCTTCTGTTGCAGCGGCGTCCAGGCATTCAAGTACGATTCGAGTGGCCGCGCGGCCTGCTTCGCGAGCGTCTTCAAGGTCGCCGGCAGGCTGGCCACATCGACGCCCGGATCGAGGCGCAGCACGGCGCCGTAACCATGCGCTTCCAGCGCCACGCCCAGTTCGGCGTAACCGTTCGCCACCGTCGGCGTCATTTCCTTGCCATCCCAGAGGTCGAAGTAGCGTTGGCCTTGCGCATGCGGGACGCGCATGACGCGCTGGTCGACGCGCCAGTCGGTACGGTTGATGAGCGTCCACAACGTTTTGCCGGGCAACGGGAATTCGCTGGCGTAGACGCCATGGTGCAGGGTCGGCACGTGTGGCCGCCAGTCGCTGCTGACCAGTTGCTCGGGGAAGGCGCGATAAATGGTCGAGATACGGCGCAAGGCTTCGCCGTCGCGCGGCGTGATGCGGTTCCACCAGCCCCAGACGTTTTCCCAGCTCTGGACGCCGACGCCGTTGAAGAAGGCGTCCTGCAGCAAGGTGGTGCGGTCGGTTGCCCAGCGGTCGCACACGTGGACCTGATGGCGCGGCTCCAGCCATTTCCATTTGCTGACTAGCGGCACCGGCGACGCCGGCCAGTAACCCCAGCTTTGATTGTTGTAGGCGAGCATGCGGTCGTCGCTGAACAACAGCTCGGGCTCGAGCGCCATGGCGTGGCCGGTGGCGTCGGCGGCGGTTCGGTATTCCAGCGGCAAGCCGAACATCGTGTCGCCGTTGATGCCGTCCGCGCCGATCTCGGCCATCAGCGCGGCCGTCGCCTCGTGGATGGTCGTGCCAGGGTCGCGCGAGCCGGTATCCCAGGGCATGGTCGGGAAGAACACCTTGACGCCGCGCGCGTGAAAGTCCTTGATCATTTGCCGGACACCCGTCACGCCGCCGGGCAGGTCGCGCAGCATGTCCCACTGGTTGCGGTCGTCGATGCCGATGTTCGGATATACCGGCCATAGCAACACGCTGTCGATGCCGCCGTAGCGTTGGTTCAAATCGTCGAGGAAGCGGTCGACGGTGTAGCGCCCGGTGGCCGGGTCGTACAGGTAGCGGTCTTCCATCATCGCCTGGGTTTGCACGAAATCGCGTTGCGTCCAGCGCAGTTCAGGGCGCCGGTACTGGGCGTCGTCGTAACCGGTCTTCGCGAGCTGGTCGGCGCGCCACGAGCGCATCGCCGCCAGCCAGGGCGCGTGCTGCCCGGTGGTGTCGCGCTTCCAGTTGTTCAGGCGGGCCAGCCAGTCCGCCTCGCCGCTGTCCTGCTGATCGGGGCCAAGGATCTGGCTGCCGCGCACTTCGATTTTTGGCGGCTCGGCGGCGGCGGCCGGTGCAGCGTTCGCCAGCAGCATGCCGGCGAGGCAGTGGACAAACAATTTGGCGGGTGCGTGGCGGCGGCTTGGTTTCATCGTTGACGGTTCCGGAGTCCGGTCGGTTCGTTGGCGGTACCCCATTCTCCACTAGTTGCGTCTGCCAGGGAACCGGAAACCGGCGCCCGGTTCTTGAGGATGGTCCGCAAACGGCGCAAGGCGATGACCGCCGCCGTCATACTCAGCAGCAAGCCGCCGAGGCTGAGGGCGATGATGACCGCTTCGCGCGGCCACGCCGGTGTCAACAGCACGGGAAGATCCCAGCTGTGCAGGAAGTTGAACAGCCAGCGTCCGAGCCGCTGGGTTTTGTCGGCGCTCAACTCGATCTGGCCGGTGCGCGCATCCAAATATACCCACGTGTTTTCCGGGTCGTCGAACACTGCGCGCAGGGCCGGCAAACGACGCTCGTTGGCGCCGTACATGGACGCCTGCTCCCGCGCGAAGTACTGCGCGTCGTAGCGGGTCAGCATGTCAAAGGAATTGACTTGATACGGCAGCAGCCGGCGCGCCGCGTCCTCAAGTTGCGCCAGAGGCCAGGATGTCAGAACGCGCAAGCCGTCGCCGCCGGCGTCCACGATCCGGGTGTCGTTCATGCCGTCGCGCGCCAGGATGAACGGGTGGCCATTCAATACGCTCCACTCCAGCTCGTGCGGCGCGAAGGACTCGGCGTGCAAGCGCTCGAGCACCTGCGGTACCGTTTGCGTCGGGCGCAAGTTCGCCGGCGTTCCACCTTGCATCGCGATCGCGTCGGGACGCGCGCCCTTCGCCCCGAAGATGTTGAACGGGTTCATCGACATCAAGCCGCTGAAGATCCAGGTGCACAGTATCAGACCGAAAACGAGGCCAAGGATATGGTGCCAGCGCATGTATGCCTCGCGGTATGGCGTGCGGTGGCCACTTTTGTAGCGGCCGCTGAAGCGCCAGCGCCACACGCCGTTCACCAGGCCTGTGAGCGCCGACAACACGCCCACGGCGGACAGCCCGATCAGGGTCCAGGTCCACACCGGATCGGTGGGCTGCTGGCGGATCATGTACATCCAGTGCAACCAGGCGCCGACGAAGTTCCAGTAGCGTTCGGCGCGCGGAGCGTCGAGCACGACCTGGCCGGTCGAGGACGACACATAGACCCGCGTCGAGGCCTCGTCGGCGAGATCGACGATATGCAGCGGCCGGTGCGGAGTCAAGGCGCGCGAATGGGTCCAGCGGTCTTCATCGATCAAGCCCTGGTAGCGGGCGCCGGCGCCGGGCTTGAAACTGCGCGCGGCGGCAAGGGCGGCGCCCTCGCCCACCCGCCCAAGCACGGCGCCGCTGATGGCGTCCACCGGCGTGTATCGCCCATTCCCTTCAACCAGTAGATAATGCGGCCGGCCCGCGATCGAGGTGAGCGTCAGGCGCTGGACATCGTCCGGCGCGGCGCTTTTCGCCAGTGCCTGCTCCGGTGCGATGCAACAACCCGCTTGTGACAAGGGCGGCAATCCGGCCAGGCGCTCCCAAGGTGTCAGCTTGGGATAGCCGACGAACAGCATCACCACGCCGCTGACGAACCACATGGCCATCAACACACACATGACGATGCCGGTCCAACGGTGCAGCAGATAGATATAGCGTCGCATCGCGTCCCCGATCAGAAGCGGTGGTTGAGGATGATGTCGGCGCGCCGGTCCTGGCCGTAGAACCACTGGGTCGGCGAGTAATACGCGGTGGTGAAATAGCGCTTGTCAAAGACGTTGGCGACCCGCAAGGTCAGATTGGTGCCGGCCGACACCTTCCAGCGCAGCGACGCGTCGGTGACGGCATACGACGGCAGCTTGAGCGTGTTGGCATTGTCGGCGTTGCGTTCGCCGACATAACGCAGTCCGGCGCTGGCGGTCCATGCCGGCATCAGCTCCCAATTGAGCCAGACATTGGCCAGACGCCGGGGCACGTCCGGCGGCACGTTGCCGGCGCGCGAGACCACGCTTCCGCCCGACGCTTCACTGAAATCCTCAAATCGCGCGCGCAGCAGCGACGCGTTGGCCTCCGCGCTCCATCCCGGCGCCAGCACCGCCATCACCGTCGCCTCGATGCCGCGCGAGCTGCGCTCGCCCACCTGCACGCTGCGCGCCGGATTAGCCGGGTAGCGGGTGAGCAGATTGTTTTTGGTGATGTCGTAGACCGCCAGCGTCCATTCGCCGCTGCCCTGCGCGAACGCCTGCTTGACGCCGACCTCGAGTTGGCGACCGGTCGCGTTCTTGAACTGGCTGTTGGCCGCCGACAGGAAGAACTGGGAGCTGATGGGGTCGGCCGCCTTGGCGACCTGGCCGTACAGCGCCAGCGACGGCGTCACCTGGAACACCGTGCCCAGGCGCCATCCGACATTGGTCGACGTCTTGTCGTAAGCCAGTCTGTTGGCGACCAGGTCGGTGCGGCGCAAGGTCGCGTGGTCGTACCGCACGCCGGCCAGCAATGACCACCGCTCGTCCAGTGCCAGACGGTCCTCGGCGAACAGCGCGTACTGCTTGGCGTCGCTGTCGTAGCGCGGGATGGTCGGCACCGGGCTGCTGAACGACCCGGGCACGGGATTGTACGGATCGACCGACGGCGCGCTGCCGACGTAGGTGTTGTTGATATGTCTGAAGTCGCTGGAGTTGACGTCGAAGCCGACGGAGAACCGGTTGGCCAGCCCGAGCAAGCTGCCTTTGAACGCGGCGTCCGTGGTATTGCCCGTTTGCGATTGCCGGTGATAGATCTCGGTGGCGTCGGAGCGGTCGATCAGGCGCGTGGCCGGGTTGTACCGGTACGCCTCGACATCGCGCCAATGGCGGTCGCTGTCGATGTCGTAGAAGCGGCTGCGCACGCTGACGTTGTCGTTCGGGCTCCAGTTCACCAGCACGTCGATCCAGCGGTCGTCGTACCGCATCACGCTGTCGGCGACGTTGTAGTTCTTGTCCGCCAATGCCGGATCGGGCTTGCCGTCGATCAGCGGCGTGCCGAAGTACTTCATCGGCTTTTGTTTGCCCTTCGCCGCGCCGAGCTGCACATTCAGGCGCGGAGAAATGTCGAGACGCACCGCGCCCGAGAAGGCGCGGTTGCTGTACTCGCCCCGCTCCACCCATCCGTCGGAGCGGTCGGTGCTGGCGTCGAAGCGGTATGACCATTTGTCGTCGATGGCGCCGCCGCTGCCGATGGCGAAGCGGCGGCTGTTCTCGGTGCCCAGGCCGGCTTGCAGCTCGGTCTGGATGCCGCCGCGCGTCGGCTTCTTGGGCACCACGTTGATCACGGCGCCGATCGCGCCATCGCCGTAGATGACGGAGGCAGGTCCGCGCAACACTTCGATACGCTCGACGGCCCAGGTGTCGAACGGGAATGTGAGGCCGGCGCCGCCGTACTGGCGCATGCCGTCATACAGGCGCATCACGGACAGCGTGTCGGTGAAGCCGCGCGCCGCAACGGAGGAGCCGCCGTTGCCGGGGTGCGGCATGGCGCTGATGCCGGGCGCGCGGGTGATGGCGTCCAGCAGGCTGGTGTCGCCGCGCCGTTCCAGTTGGTCGCGGGTGATGGCGTCGACGCTTGCCGGCGTGTCGAAGCGGCTCAGGTCGAGGTTGGAGCCGGTGCCGGTCTGCGAATTCAAGCCGCCGTTGTCGGCACGCGACGAGACGACGACCGTGGGCAAGGTGGCGTCCTCCACGGCGTTGGCGTTGGCGTTGGCGGCCAGCAGTGGCAGCGCCAGTACGCAAAAAGTGGCGACACGGGCGCCGGACGAATGGGAAATAGTGTTCATGGTATCGATACGCGAAATGGATATCCAGCCCGCCATGGGGCGGACCTCGGCCAGACGGCGTCAAGCGGCAGCGGCTGCCACTATGGGCGGCGCTGTCAGGTGCGTCGGTCTGGAGTAACGTGTCTGCGCGGACGGGCGAAGCGGCCCGCACAGGGTCGGCGGATATCAGGCGGCGGGCGGACCGCGCGGCTTCGCGACGGCCCAGGAAAACAGCGGCGTCGGGGAACGATAGAACAGCGCGGGCCGCTCCGAGGTGATCTTGAAGTGTGGAAGCTGGGCCGGCGCGGGCGGCAGGACAGGCAGATCGAAGTGAACCCGGCAATAGGGGCAGTCGTCCATCATGCCGGCTTGCTTGCCGGATGACTCCGCATCCGTCGACTTGGCGACCGTGACGCCCATGGCGGAACAGATTTCCAGCAGCACGGCATTCGCCGCGCCATCCGACGCGAAGGTACGCGAGAACGCCGGCATCAATGCCGTCATCAGCATGGATGCGCAGAGCAGCCATGCGAAGTACCGTCGTCGCTGTCGGGAGATGAACATTTGACTATTTTACACCGTCGTCGCCTCTTCCATTGACGGCTGGGGCCGGCGTCGATCGCTTATGGCCCGAAAGCGTCGATAGTTGGCTTACGGGCCAATTTTGTATTCAAGCCCGCGCACCCACAATGCTGCTACCGATCACAACATCCATGGAGCAGCAAAATGCGACAACTAAAACAGATACTTATCGCCCTGTCATTGACCTTCGGCGCGGCTGGCGCCTCCGTCCACGCCGCCGACGCGGCGTCGGCAAGCGCCAAGTCCACCGTCCAGGTGCAGCAAATCCGTAACGCCACCGCCAAGATCAGCTATGCGGGCAAGACCTTCCTGGTCGATCCCTTCCTGGCGAAGAAAGGCGCCTATCCAGGCTTCCCGGGGACGTTTAACAGCCAGTTGCGCAATCCGATGGTCGAGCTGCCGATGTCGGCGAACGAACTCATGAAAGGAGTGGACGCGGTGCTCGTCACCCATACTCACCTCGACCATTGGGATGGCGGCGCCCACCAGTTCATCCCGAAGGCGCTTCCTTTGTTCGTGCAGAACGACACCGACGCCAAACTCATACGCGGCCAGGGCTACACCAACGTTCGCGTCCTCGGCGAGAACACCGCGTTCGAAGGCGTGCGCTTATCCAGGACCGGCGGCAAGCATGGTACCGATGAAATGTACGGCAAGAAGCCGGTGGCGGAGATGCTCGGCGAGGCGATGGGCATCGTGTTCCAGGCGCCGGGCGCCAAAACCGTGTACGTGGTGGGCGATACCGTATGGCGCTCCGAGGTGGATCGGACGCTGGAAAAGTTCAAGCCCGACGTCATCATCATCAACGCCGGCGACGCGCGGATGGTGGGCTACGCCGGCTCCATCATCATGGGCAAGGACGACGTGCTGCACGCGTACCAGGCCATGCCGAACGCGACCATCATCGCCACGCATATGGACGCGATCAACCACATGACCTTGAGCCGCAAGGATCTGAAGGAACATGTCAAGCAACATGGCATCCAGGACCGCGTGCGCATCCCGGAAGATGGCGAGGTTCTGAAGTTTTAACCGGGTGTGGTTGGCGGGTGCTTCTGGCAGGGAGTACCTAGCCTTCGGTGCCGCCTTTGGTGTCCATATCTTGCATCAGGCGATAAAACGATGCGGCGATCGTATTCGCCTGCGAAGGGCCAGTTGCCACTACCGCTGTCGCCCTTGGCATCGCGGTTTCATTGACACCCTTGTCCTCGCGATTGCCGACCGGCCCTTGAGTGGTGCCTGGGGCCGTCCTTGCATTTTCAAGCGACATGGTCGCCGTGTTCGGCAAGTCTATCCGGGTAATTCCTGGACGCAGCTTTTCCGCTTCGAGAGCTTGCTTCGCGAAGCCGGCTGTCATTTCCGCCGCAATGGCCTTCTGTTTAGCGACCTGCGCCGTTTGCTCGGCTGTCGGTGTTCCTCCGCGACGAAAAACCATGACTTCCTTCTCGCCACGGACAAAGGCCTTGGCCTCGTTACCGGATTCGATCGCTGTGCGCCGTGAAGGCGTCACCTGGACAGCTGCAGCGGCAGTGCTGGAAATGGTCGTCATCTTCTGTCCTTTCATCAATACATAGTACTTCCACATGCGATCCTACCGCGTTCCCGCATGCCGCGATCGGGGGAGAAGATCGGTAAATCCCCCCTGTTGTTCAATTTGACATCGTCGGCGGCGCCCGCTGCTCCGGTATCGAGTCCAAGGATTTCGATGCGCTTGACGCGGTCGTCATTGCCATTGTTACGTGGAAGATACCTGTCGATACTGGCCGACCAAGTCGCCAACTGCGATAGTTCATTAGCTGCACGACAACATTTTTCGGCGCAGCCCACCACACCATCACAAAGGGGAAAACATGAACATCTTGCAAAAAGCGGTACTGGGCCTGGCCGTCGCCGTCTCGCTGGCGGCGCCCGCGCACGCGGCGGTCACCCAAACCATGTCGCATTCGGGCACCGATCAATACTGGTCGACCAACGGCGGCGTTCTCGACATGGGCGGCGTGACGCTGGGCGCCGGCACCAACACCATTTATGCGCTGACCAGCACATCGACCCTGGTGGACCAGGGCTGGGGATTCACCGACCCAGGCAACGGCGTGTTCATCGGCCTGTTCCAGGGCACCACGAACGTGTTCAATTTCCTCGTCGCCGGCTCGTCCCACGATCAGGCCACCGTCACCTTCGACATCGCCGACAACAACGCGCTACTCGGCGGCCTGAACGCGGCGCTGCGCGGCGTGACCTGGAGCGCCGCCGATCCGTTGAGCATCCGCATGTACACCGACGCTTGGCAATATCCGGGCTGGGAATTGCACACAACCAATAACTCGTTCAGCGTCACGTCCGCCGTCACCGCAGTGCCGGAACCGGAGACGTATGCAATGCTGCTCGCCGGCCTGGGCCTGACCGGCGCGCTCGCACGGCGCCGCAAGGGCGTTACGGAAAATAAATAAATAAATAAAAGATAACAACCTCGGCGCGGCTGGACGGTACTAAAATGCTAAGATTAGTATTCTCGAAACCTGCCATGCCACAGCCGAGCATCCAAGCCGCATCCCATCCGCCGTCGCCAAGCGTGACGGCGAAGTTCCGCTTCGGCGACTGGCTGGTCGAACCGTCCCTGAACGCGATCTCCAATGTGCGCGAGCGGCGTCAGATGGAGCCGCGCACGATGGAGGTGCTGCTGGCCCTGTGCACCGCCGGCGGAGACATCGTCAGCAGCGAAGACTTACTGGAGCGCTGCTGGGGCGGAGCATTCCATGGCGACAGCTCGGTTCACAAGAACATCGCCCACCTGCGCCGCCTGCTCGGCGACAACGCCGGCGCGCCCACCTACATCGCCACCATCCGCAAGCGCGGTTACCGCACGGTGGCGCCACTCGACTTCTTCGCCGACGGCGACAAACGTTCCGGCAACTGGGAACACGGTACGCCGTTTCGTGGACTGCTGGCGTTCGACCAGGCCCACGCGGCGGTGTTTTTCGGCCGCGACGACACAACCCGCCAGCTGACGCGCACCGTCCAGGCGCAGGCGCGCGGCGGCCTCTCGCTCACGCTGGTGCTCGGTCCCAGCGGGTCGGGCAAGACCTCGCTGATCCAGGCCGGTCTGCTGGCCGGTCTGGCGCCGGCGCGCGCCACCGGCGAGCTGGCGGTGCTGGCCACCACCACGCTGGACTTGATCGACCTGGGCAGCCAAACACTGACGACCGCGTTGGCCGGCGCCTTGCTGGACCTGGAATGGGGCGAGCAGTTGGCGCTCCCCGGGGAAAATGCGCTGTCGCTGGGCACGCGGCTCGAGCACGGCTGCGAGAGCGTGGTGGCCGAACTGGCCGCCGTGCTGGCATCGCACGCCCGCGCGCGGCCGGGCTTGCGGTTCGCGCTGTTCATCGACCGCTTCGAAGTGCTGTTCAACGCGGCGCGCATCGACGAGCCCGCGCGCGCGGCCTTCATGCGCGCGCTCGAACAGCTGGCGCGCAGTCCGGCCATGCTGGTGGTGGTGGCCTGCCGCAACGATTACTATCCCAGCATCGCCAAGATTCCACTGCTGAGCGAAGCGCGGCGCCTCGGCGGCCACTTCGATCTGGCGCCGCCTGGCTTTAACGATATTCCGGACATCATCCGCGCCCCGGCCGCAGCCGCGGGGCTCAGCTTTGGCATCGATCCGCACACCCGTGCGCGGCTAGACGACGTGCTGTGCGAAAGCGCCGCCAACAGCCCCGACGCGCTGCCGATGCTGCAATACTGCCTGCAGGAGCTGTACCGGCTGCGCACCGTCACCGGCGAGCTGAGCTTCGAAGCGTTCCGCCAGTTGGGCGAACTCGAGGGCGCGATCGGGCAACGCGCCGAGCAGGTCGTGCTGGGCCTGACGGCGGCGCAGCGCGACGCCCTGCCCCGCATCATGGCGCAGGTGGTGGTGCTGTCGAACGACGACGAACAGTTGGGCAGCCAGCGGGCCGCCTGGACCGCGCTGCCCCACGAGGCGGCGCGGCAGGCGGTCGAGGCGCTGATCGAGGCGCGCCTGTTCGTCAGCGACCTGGTGGCCGGCACGCCAGTCTTCGGCATCGCCCACGAGGCCATCCTGCGGCGCTGGCCGCGCATGAGCGACTGGATCGAGACGCACCGCGACGCCCTGCGGGCGCGCGGCCGCCTGGCCCAGCACGCGCGGCGCTGGCACGACGAGGGCCGTCCCGGCGATTTGCTGCTGCCCAAGGGCACGCTGTTGGCCGAGGCCGAGCTGCTGCGCCACGGCGGCGTGGTGACGCTCACCGACACCGAGGTCGAATGCATCGTCGCGTCGGCGCGGCGGGCCCGCCAGCGCGACCGGTTGCGCCTGGCGGCGATGACGCTGATCGTGGCGCTAGCGCTACTGGCCTCGCTGCTGGGCCTGAGCGCGCTGTCGGCCAAACGCTCGGCCGAGTCGCGCCGCGAACAGGCCGAGGGCCTGGTCGATTTCATGCTGGGCGACCTGACCGACAAGCTGCGGCCGCTCGGCAGGCTCGATTTCCTCGACAGCGTCAGCGGCAAGGCGCTGCAGTATCTGCGCGGCACCAGCAACGACGACCTCAACGCGTCAGCGCTGACCTTGCGCGCCAAAGGGTTGCAAATGATCGGCGAGATCCGCCGCTCGCGAGGCGACTCGCCCGGGGCCATCGACGCGCTCAACCAGGCCAATACGATCCTGATGCGCCAGCACCAGCAGGCGCCCGGCGACCTCCAGGTATTGAAAAACCTCGGCGCCAACGCCTATTGGATCGGCCAGTTGCACAAGGACCGCAACAACTTGCAAGCGGCCGACGCTGCCTGGCGCGACTACCTGCGCTTTTCCGACCTGTTATACGAGCGCGATCCGGACAACACCGAGTGGTGGGTCGAACGCTCTTACGCCCACAACAACTTGGGCAACCTGGCGCTGCTGCGCGGCCGGCCCGACCTGGCGGTGCCGGAGATTCTGGCCTCGATCGCGCTCAAGCAGCGCGCCCTGGTGCGCGAGCCGTCCTCGCGCACCGTGCTCGCCGAGCTGGCCGACAGCTATTCGTGGCTGGCGTCGGCCACCCAGTCGCTGGGACGGCTCGAGGAGGCGCGCAAATTGTACGCCGACGAAATGCAGCTGGTGCTGCGGCTGACCGAGGGCGCGCCCGAGGAGGCGCTGTGGACCCACCGGCACGCGGTGGCCCTGCAACATCGCGCGCTCATCGGCATGGCGCTGGGCATGGACGCGGACGCGTTGCGCGATTACGGACAGGCGGGACGGTTGTACGCGAACATCCTGGAGAACGATCCCAAACACCGCCAGTGGCAGGCCGAGCAGGCACACATCGAGCATGAGCGGCTGTGGCTGTTGGCGCGCACGGCGCGGCCGGCCGAGATGGCATCGCGGCTGGCGGCCGTGCGACACACCTTGCACGAGATGACGCTGCTCGATCCGAAGAACGTGTTGTGGGCGCGCCGCGCGGCCACCGCCCGCGCTCATCTCGCCGCCACGCTAATGGCCGCGCGACACGACGTCGCCGCCGGGCAGGAACTAAAGGTGTCGGTGGCGACATTGAAGTCGCTGCATGACAGCAATCCAGGCAATTTAAACGGCCGGCTCGCGCTGGCCGAAGCGCTGTTGTTATCGTCGTCGTTACAGAGAAATCAAGGCGACACCAGGTTGGCAATTTCTATTTGTCAACAGATTCATGGCATGCTCAAGGACGAGGTCACCGCCTCACGCAACTACCAGGTGCTCGAACTGTGGAGCAGAGTCAACACTTGTCTGGGCGATCGGCCGGCGATACAGCTGGCCGCCGCCCGCCTCCAGCAGATTGGCTACCTCGACCGGGCTTATCTGCAATCCCTCCCCCCCACCATTAAGGAATAGCATGACCACTTCCGCAGCGCAGTACCCCGTCCTGGTGTCGATCCTACCAGGCCACAACGTCCAATTTACCTACTTCGACGAAGCAAGCAACGGACCGGTGACGAGTCCGTCGATCAGCTTGAATATCACCTGCCCCACTGATTGCTTGTTCATTCTGGACTACGCGACAAGCAAGGCCGGCTGGACCATCACGGAAATTAGCGCGGTAGGTATGGGCAGCCCCACCCTGAACACCTTGCCCGGCCCCAAGAAGCTGTCGCTGATGGTCATGGATCCCTACCTTACGCTGAGTCAATACAAGTACTACCTGCATTTCGCAAACGGGAAAGAAAAATTTAAGTTCGATCCGCAAGAGACTAACGTGCGCAACTAGGCCCACCCGCAAGGTGGCGCCGCAGGCCGTCATAAATGGCGCCTGCGAGCTCCTCCTGCAGCGCCATGCCCAGGTCACCGTCGCCGTCAAACTGCGACATCCAGGCGACCTGCCCGGCGCCCCCCTCCACTAGCCGCACGCAGGCGCGCACGCGGCGTCCTTCGACCCGGATTCCGCCCTCCAGACGGTAATCCGCCACACCGCCGCCGGCGCCGACATTGCCAAGCGTGATCCCCTCGCCGAATGTCCGGTACAGCCTGGCGCCCAGTTCGTCCTCCAGTCCCCACACGAAGGCATCGCTGCCTTGCACGCGACTGAGGTCGCGCAGCGGCGCAAGTTGCAGCCGTACGTCGCGGCCGGGGGCCGTGGTCGGCGCGGCGATACGCGGCGCGTAACCGCCGTTTGGAATCGAGATTTCCAGCCCGTCAGGCGCGCCGGCGGCGCGGTAATGGGCGGCCAGGCGCTCCCGCAGCCGCCCCGTTTGGACGCGCACCACCGGGTCGAGCGTGGTGTCGTAGACGCGCGGGTCACGCCGGAACACCGCCAGGCCGATGGCGTACTCGCTCAGTTGGCCGGCGCTGCCGGTCAGTTCGGCGTCGATCAGGAAGGCTAGCAGTTGCCGCATGCGCGGCGCTTTGGCGAAGGTTGGGCTGCACAGTATTGATGCCGCGGCGCTGCGCAGGCAGTCGGCGAGCGGCGCCGGGACGTTGTCGTGGTTCACCATTTCAAGCCGAGCATTCATGTCTGCCTCCGGGGACGGGACGCGTTCCGCAACGCGCTCCCTGCGGACTGAACTCTATTGGTGGAGCGATATGATTGCCTTACGGTTATCTTACGAGTGGCGGATGGAGGGGGAAAGGAGGTTTATTGGCTCGTGCGGCGCGCTTTATTAGCTAGAGGGAGGACGCGCGCCCTCGGCGCGCGAAGCTGCCGCGTTGCGGCAGCAGTTGGGCGATTCGGATAGCCTCGCGCCCGCTAGGGCGCTACGTTTTCGAACCGGCCGCCTTGGCGCACCGTCTTCGTCCGAAGCAAATAAAAAAGCCTCCCGCAGGGGAGGCTTTTTTATTGATTCTGGCGGAGACGGTGGGATTCGAACCCACGATACAGGTATAAGCCGTATGCATCCTTAGCAGGGATGTGCCTTCGGCCACTCGGCCACGTCTCCTAGTCGATCACTCAACTATGACCACTTGCCGTGAAGCAGCAATGTGGACGCGAGTTATGATATAGATCGGTAGCCGCTTGGTCAAGGGTACGCCCCACATATGTGCATTTTCCCGCTTTCACCAGGTTGGCTTATGATAGCGATTTGATCAATCATGCGGCCAAAGTGGATCGCATTGGAACGGATACCCGACATGGCCTACTTCAACCGCCTCAGCGATACTAACTTTCAAGCCACCGAGCACACCGGCGGAGCCTGGAGCGTCCACGAACAACACATCGCGGCGCCGATGGGGCTACTCACCCATGTCATCGAACTGGACTGCGCACTGCGCGGCAACGGCTTCAAAATCGGCCGCCTGGCGTTCGACATTCTCGGCGTGATCCCGATCGGGGAGGTACAGACCGAGGTGCAGTCACTGCGCTCGGGCCGGACCATCGAACTGGTCGAGGCGACCCTGCTGCATAACGGGCGCGCGGCGCTGCGGGCCCGCGCCTGGCTGGTCAAACCGAACGATACGGGCGCCATCGCCGGGAACGCCATTCGCGCAATACCCGGTCCCGAGGGGATGCCGCGATGGGATCCCTCCTCGGTCTGGCCGGGCGGCTTTATCGCCACCATCGACGTGCATCGCGCGTCCGAGGAGCCCGGCCGGGCGGCGTATTGGGCACGCGCCCGCCAGCCGCTGCTTGACGACGAACCGGTCAGCCCCCTCGCCCGCGCCGCATCGCTGTTTGATATCGCCAACGGCATGGCCGTGCGCGCCGCGCCGACCGAAGTGGCCTTCCCCAACCTGGACCTGACGGCGCATCTGTTCGCGACGCCGCGCGGGGAATGGTTGGGCTTTGATACGTCGGTGTCGTTTGGCGTTGACGGACTGGGCCTGACCAGTTCGACCATTTATGATGAAACGGGGCCGATCGGCACACTGGCCCAGATTCTGACAATACGCCCCAACATCGGTTAAGCCGATGGCATGGACGAAAAAAAGCCCCGTTGCCGGGGCTTTTTTTCTGATTCTTGGCGGAGACGGTGGGATTCGAACCCACGATACAGGTATAAGCCGTATGCATCCTTAGCAGGGATGTGCCTTCGGCCACTCGGCCACGTCTCCCAGTTGATTGCTCAACCTTGTCCATCCGGCCAAACTTCACCAGAGCAGACGACCGCAATGGTATAGACCGGGATTGATCTGGTCAAGGAAACCAGACCATTTTTTTCGAAAAAATTAAGCCTTTTCCAGTTCGAACGCTTTATGCAGCGCGCGCACGGCCAGTTCCATGTACTTTTCGTCGATCAACACCGAGATCTTGATTTCCGACGTGGAGATCATCAGGATGTTGATGCCCTCTTCCGACAAGGTACGGAACATCTGCGAGGCGACGCCGACATGGCTGCGCATGCCCACGCCAACGACCGAGATCTTCGATACTTTGGCGTCGCCGGTGATGCTGGCCGCGCCCAGTTCCGCCTGGGTGCCGGTCAGCACGTCGACCGCGCGCTGGTAGTCGTTGCGCGACACGGTGAAGGTGAAGTCCGTTTTACCGTCGACCGACTGATTCTGTATGATCATGTCGACCTCGATGTTGGCGTCGGCCACCGGTCCCAGGATGTGGTACGCAACGCCAGGACGGTCCGGCACGCCCAGCACGGTGATTTTGGCCTCATCGCGGTTAAACGCGATACCGGAGATGACTGCTTGTTCCATGTTTGTATCTTCCTCAAACGAAATCAGGGTGCCAGAGTTGGCTTCTTCTTCGATATCCAGCAGCGGGTCGGTCAGCGACGACAGCACGCGGGTCGGCACGCGGTAGTTGCCGGCGAATTCCACCGAACGGGTCTGCAGCACTTTCGAGCCCAGCGACGCCAGTTCCAGCATCTCTTCGAACGTGATCGCCTTCAGGCGGCGCGCTTCGGAGACGACGCGCGGATCGGTCGTGTAGACGCCGTCGACGTCGGTGAAGATCAGGCATTCGGCCGCCTTCATGGCGGCGGCGATGGCCACGGCCGAGGTGTCCGAGCCGCCACGGCCCAGGGTCGAGATGTTGCCGTTGTCGTCAACGCCCTGGAAGCCGGTGATGATGACGATCTTGCCGTCGTCCAGGTCGCGGTTGACCTTTTCGTTGTCGATCGACTGGATGCGGGCCTTGGTGAAGGCGGAATCGGTTTTAATCGCGACTTGCCAGCCGGCGTAGGAGACCGCTTTCTTGCCGATCGCCAGCAGGGCCATCGACAGCAGGCCGACCGAGACTTGCTCGCCGGTCGAGGCGATCATGTCCAGTTCGCGCGGGTCCGGTTGCGCCTGGATTTCCTTGGCCAGGCCGATCAGGCGGTTGGTCTCGCCGGACATGGCCGATGGCACGACGACGATGCGGTGCCCGGCGTCATGCCACTTGGCGACACGCCGCGCGACGTTCTTGATACGGTCCGTCGAACCCATCGACGTACCGCCGTATTTGTGCACGATTAAAGCCATAACAGTGAGGTTTCCGCTCAAATAAAGGTAAATGGAACCCTTAACTCTACATGCCGCAGTGCAAAATAACAAGTCAAAAAGCTCATAAAGTCATACCGTATAAGCATATGCACATACAAAATTCGGCGAATGCAAGGAAATTTTTATGCCGCTTGCCAACGCAACGCGATGCGCTCCGCCCCCTCGGTTAGCTGATTGCAATCCATGCCGATGCCGGCGGCGAACAGCATCTGTTTGTCCGCGCGCACCAGCGGCAGGCGGCCGCGCTCCCAGGCCGGAATGCCCAACGCCTGATAGTGATACTTGAGCCCGCGCGTCGGGCGGTTGTGCGCCGGCTTGAGCCGCTCTCCCCCCCTGCGGAATTCGATCACCAACTTTTGCCCGCGCAACCATTCCGGGTCCAGCCCGGCGCCCGCATCGGCGACATCGAAGTGCAGCACGCCGCCATAGGCCGGGAACGCCATTGCGCTCTCACCGGTCCAGACGAAGGAAGTGCCCGGCGTTTGGTCGAATTCGTCCTCGCGCGTGCCTTCCAGATCGGCCAGCTTGGGCGTCAGGTGCAGGCGGTCGCGGTGGCGGCGCACGTGGCAATCCGGGTGCGTGACCAGCAGCTGGGCGCCGTCGCGCGCCTCCAGCAACTGCGTCAGCATCTCGGACAGCCAGGCGGCGCTCGGCATGCGCAGGTCGCGCGTGCCGAACCAGTAACGCAGCAGGTTGTAGCTGCGGTCAGTACTCAACGTGCGCAGTTTGGCGATGACGATGCAGTCGCCGTCCAGGCACATCGCCAGGTCCTGTTGCGCCAGTTCCGTCAGCAGCCGCTGCGCCGATTGCGCGTGCTGGGCGCTGCGGGCGAAGCGTTCCTGGAAGCCCGGGAAGGCGTCGGCCAGCGCCGGCATGACCTTGTGGCGCAGCGCGTTGCGGGCGAAGCGCGGGTCGTCGTTCGATTCGTCGTTGATATGGCTGATGCCATGCTCGGCGACGTAGGCCGCCAGTTGCTTGCGCGAGGCCGGCAGCAGCGGGCGCACCATGACGAGGTCGGGATTGGCCAGCAGGTCCGGCGCGGCGTTGGCGGCGTCCATGCCGGACAGGCCGGCGGTGCCGGAGCCGCGCAGCAGTTGCAGCAGCACGGTCTCGGCCTGGTCGTCCTGGTGGTGGGCGGTGAACAGCAGCTGGACGCCGTGCTCGCGGCACAGCGCACCCAGGGCGGCGTAGCGCGATTTGCGGGCCGCTTCCTCGGTGCCGGTCTTTTCCTTGCGCACCAGCTCGACACGGCGCGCTTCGAAGGTGACGCCCAGCACGGCGCAGGCTTGTTCGCAGTGCGTCTGCCAGGCGTCGGCGTTGGGGCTGAGGCCATGGTGGATGTGGAAGGCGACCAGCACCACGCCGTGCGCCTGCGCGTAGGCGTGCGCCAGGTGCAGCAGCGCGGACGAGTCCAGGCCGCCGCTGAGGGCGATGGCGATGCGGCCGCCCTGCCCCGAACCGACGCGCGTCAACGCGGCGTCGGCGGCTTGTTCGAAAATATGGGACAGGGTCGGGATTTGCTGCTTCTTCAAGTGCTGCTCCAAAATGCAAAACCGGGAGCAGCGCTCCCGGTGGTTGATTATCTCGTGCTCTAACCCTAAGACGAAAGGGTCGTACCCCTTGGGGTACGACCCTGGCCTGCGGTGTGCGGGTTTCGGCGGTGCCGCTCGCGCTTACTCTTGCGGCGTGGTTTCTTTGAACTTACCGTAGCTCATCAGCTTTTCGTGGCGCGCTTCCAGTAGGTCCTTGGTTTTCATGCCGTGGAACTGGCGCAGCGAATCGGCCAGCGCGCGCTTGAGCATGGTGGCCATCTGCTTCGGATCGCGGTGGGCGCCGCCCAGCGGTTCGCTGACGATCTTGTCGATCAGGCCGATAGCCTTGAGGCGGTGCGCGGTCAGGCCCAGCGCTTCGGCGGCGTCTGCCGCGCGCTCGGACGTCTTCCACAGGATCGAGGCGCAACCTTCCGGCGAGATCACCGAGTAGGTCGAGTATTGCAGCATCAGCACGACGTCGCCAACGGCGATCGCCAGCGCGCCGCCGGAGCCGCCTTCGCCGATGATGGTGGCGATCAGCGGCACTTTGAGCTCGGCCATGACGTACAGGTTGTGGCCGATCGCTTCGGACTGGCCGCGCTCTTCGGCGTCGATGCCGGGGAAGGCGCCCGGGGTGTCGACGAAGGTGAAGATCGGGATGCCGAATTTCTCAGCCAGCTTCATCAGGCGCATGGCCTTGCGGTAGCCTTCCGGCTTCGGCATGCCGAAGTTGCGCATCGCGCGTTCTTTGGTGTCGCGGCCCTTTTGGTGGCCGATGACCATGCAAGCCTGACCATTGAAGCGCGCCAGGCCGCCCACGACCGACAGGTCGTCGGCGTAGGTGCGGTCGCCGTGCAGTTCGTGGAAGTCGGTGAAGATTTCATTCACATAGTCCATGGTGTATGGACGCTGTGGATGACGCGCGATTTGCGCGACCTGCCAAGGGGTCAGCTTTGCGTAGATGTCCTTGGTCAGTTGCTGGCTCTTCTTGGCCAGGCGGTCGATCTCCTCTGAGATATCGACGGCCGAATCATCCTGGACGAATCGTAGTTCTTCGATTTTGCCATCGAGTTCGGCAATCGGTTGCTCAAAATTGAGGAAAGTCGTTTTGGTCATTGTACCTCCGAGTTTATTCTCAGCTGCGGCTCAGTTGCGATCTTGTGACGCGCACAAAAAGGCCTCGCGCAGCGATTAGAGTGATTATTCTACAGCAACCGGGTCCAAACTACGCCATAAGTACCACGTCGCGACGGTTCGCCACGGCTCCCAATTGGCCGACACCTCGCGCGCGTCGCTGCGCGAGACGGGTTCGCCTGAGAAATAATTTTGGCTGATGCCCTGGATCAGACCGGGGTCGTCCAGCGGCAATACGTTGGGACGCAACAGATTGAAGATCAAAAACATCTCGGCCGTCCAGCGGCCGATGCCGCGAATCTGCACCAGTTCGGCGATGACGGCTTCGTCGTCCATCTGCCCCCACTGGGCGCTGTGGACGCGTTTGTTCTTGAAGTGGTCGGCCAGGTCGAGGATGTATTCGGTCTTGCGCTTGGACAGGCCGCAGGCCGACAGTTGCTCGGCGCCGGCCTTGACGACCTGCGCGGGCGTGCATTTGGGACAGGCCAGCAGCAGCTTGTGCCAGGCGGCGTCGGCCACTTTGGGCGTGACTTGCTGGCCGACGATGGAACGCGCCAAGGTGGTGAACGGGTCGTCGTGGCCGACCAGGTGCAGGTCGCCAAATTGCGGGATCAGCTTTTTCATGATGCGGTCACGCTTCATGAGCTCGATCTTGGCCTCTTCCCAGTACGGCGGCACGGCCGATACCGGGCTAACTCCGCCCTCGTTATCCTTGGCGGTGACCATTATGCGCGGCGCCAGTTGGTGGTGCCGTCAGGCTTGTCTTCGAGGATGATGCCGGCGGCCAGCAAATCGGCGCGGATCTTGTCCGATTCGGCGAAGTTGCGCGCCTTTTTCGCTTCGATACGCTGGGCGATGGCGGCGTCGATGGCGGCGTCGCCGGAGACGTCGGCGTCGCCGACGGCGGCCTGGCGGAATTGCTGCGGCGTGCGCGCCAGCAAGCCGATGACGTCGGCCAGGCCCTTGAGCTGGCGCGCCACGGCGGGCGATTTCGACCGGTTCAGCTCGCTGGCGAGGTCGAACAGCGCGGCCAACGCGACCGGCGTGTTGAAGTCGTCGTCCATGGCCTCGGCGAAGCGGGCGGCGTGCGGCTCTTGCCAGTCCAGCGCGGCGCCGTCCGTTTCCACGCCGTCGAGCGCCGTGTACAGGCGCGTCAGCGCGACGCGGGCGTCGTCCAGGTGCGCGTCCGAATAATTGAGCGGGCTGCGGTAGTGGGCGCGCAGGATGAAGAAGCGGATCACTTCGGCATCGTATTTCTTCAGCACGTCGCGGATCGTGAAGAAGTTGCCCAGCGATTTGGACATCTTTTCGTTATCGACGCGCACGAAGCCGTTGTGCACCCAGTAGTTGACCATGGCGTGGCCGAACGCGCCCTCGGATTGGGCGATCTCGTTCTCGTGGTGCGGGAACTGCAGGTCGGCGCCGCCGCCGTGGATATCGAACTGTTCGCCCAGCAGTGCCGAGCACATGGCGGAGCACTCGATGTGCCAGCCCGGACGGCCCTTGCCCCACTTGGAGTCCCATTTGACTTCTTCCGGCTCCGATTCCTTGGACGCCTTCCACAACACGAAGTCGAGCGGATCGCGCTTGCCGGTGTTGACATCGACGCGCTCGCCGGCGCGCAGGTCGTCGAGCGACTTGCCCGACAGGCGGCCGTAGTTGGGGAAGTTGCGCACCGCGTAGTTGACGTCGCCGTCGGTGCCCTGGTAGGCCAGGTCCTTGCTTTCGAGCTGTTCGATCAGCGCCAGCATTTGCGGCACGTATTCGGTCGCGCGCGGCACCAAGGTGGGCGGCAAAATGCCCAGGGCGCCGGTGTCCTCGTCCATGTACTTGGTGAAACGGGTGGTCAGCTGCGAGATGGTCTCGCCGTTTTCCACCGCGCGCTTGATGATCTTGTCGTCGATATCGGTGATGTTGCGGGCGTACGTGACGTCGTAGCCGGAGGCCATCAGCCAGCGGTACATGACGTCGAACGCCATCATCATGCGGGCGTGGCCGATGTGGCAGTAATCGTAGATGGTCATGCCGCAGACATACATGCGGACCTTGCCGGCTTCCATGGGAACGAAGGTCTGCTTGTCACGCGCCAGCGTGTTGTAAATCTTTAAATTGCTCATCGGACTCTTGGTATTCTTTTATAGAAGCGCCTGTCGGCCCCGGGCAATACGAGAACCTGGCGCGGCACCAATGGGCGGGGCGCACCGTGTATTTCATCGCATGCCGTGGAGACTGACAGACCCTCGGTATAGTTATTTCGTTATCTTGTTGCGTTATTTCATTCCACCGGACAGCGGGTAGAATGGAATGTATTGGAGAAGTATAGCATTGATAAAAATCGTATTGGCCCGATATGACTCAGGATTTTGGCTCGTCGGGCCGATCGTCACCAACAAAATCTATATGGGGAAGCAAGAATGTACAAATCGCAGACATCGCTGTTCGGCAAACTGATGACCATGTTCGCGGGTGTCGCGCTGTCCGGCGCGGCGCTGGCGGCGGGACCGGCGACCAAGGCCGCCGCGCCGGCCAATCCCACGCCCCAGGTCGAGATCAAGACCACCATGGGCGACATCGTCGTCGAACTGGACCGCGAAAAAGCGCCCAAGTCGGTGGAAAACTTCCTCGGCTACGTCAAGTCGGGCTTCTATAAAGGCACGATTTTCCACCGCGTCATCGACGGTTTCATGATCCAGGGCGGCGGCTTCGATGAAAAGCTGACGCAGAAAAAGGTCAACAAGCCGGTGCCGATCGAATCGCAGAACGGCTTGACCAACGTCACCTATTCACTGGCGATGGCGCGCACCGGCGACCCGAACTCGGCCACCTCGCAGTTCTTCATCAACGTGGCCGATAACGAGGCGCTGAACTATCCCGGCCGCGACGGCTTCGGCTACACCGTGTTCGGCAAGGTGGTCCAGGGCCAGGAGGTGGTCGACAAGATCAAGGGCGTGCTGGTCGACGACAAGGGGATCTTCCAGAACATCCCGGTAATTCCGGTGGTGATCAAGTCCGCGACGATTTTGAAGACCCCGATCCAGCCAAAAATGTAAAATAGCGCCCTGCGGCATAAAAATACCTCATTTACTACACAGGATAACAACATGACCAACGTAATCATCACCACCAACATGGGCAAAATGACCGTCGAACTGAACGACGAAAAAGCCCCGAAATCCGTGGAAAACTTCCTGGCCTACATGAACGCCGGCCACTACAACAACACCATCTTCCACCGCGTGATCGACGGTTTCATGATCCAGGGCGGCGGTTTCGAGCCAGGCATGAAGCAAAAGCCGGCCGACGCGACCGTGGAAAACGAAGGCAAGAACGGCCTGAAAAACGAGCCGTACACCCTGGCCATGGCCCGCACTTCGGCGCCGCACTCGGCCTCGGCGCAGTTCTTCATCAACGTCAAGGGCAACTCCTTCCTCGACTATCCAGGCCAGGACGGCTGGGGCTACGCCGTGTTCGGTAAAGTCATCGAAGGCACCGAAGTCGTCGACGCGATCAAGAAAGTCAAAACCACCCGCAGCGGCATGTTCGCCGACGTGCCGGCGGAAGACGTCATCATCGAAAGCATCGAGCTGGCCGCTTAAATTCCAGCGAGCGAGACTCAATGAGCCAACATCAGACCGGCGAGCGCGCGAGCGACGTTCTCGCGCTGTTTATCTCCGATCTGCATTTGCAGCCCGCGCATCCCGCCACCAGTGCAGCGTTTTTCGACTTCCTGGAGCGGCATGCGCGGCGCGCGCAACAGTTGTACCTGCTCGGCGACCTGTTCGAATTCTGGGCGGGCGACGACGACATCGGCGATCCCTTCCACGCGCAAGTCGTTGCCGCGCTGCGTAAGGTGAGCGATGGCGGCACGCGCGTCTACTGGATAGGCGGCAACCGCGATTTCCTGGTGAGCACCGGCTTTGCCGAGGCGGCCGGGTTGACCTTGCTGCCGGAAACCCATGTGACCGAGATCGGCGGCCAACGCCTGGTCTTGTTGCACGGCGACGCGCAGTGCACCGAGGATGTGAAGTACATGCAATTCCGGGCGATGGTGCGGCAGCCGGCGTATCAGGCGCAATTCATGGCGATGCCGCTGGCGCAGCGCAAGGCCATCATCGCCGGCATGCGCGAAAGCAGCCGCACCGAACAAGGCGCCAAATCGTACGAGATCATGGATGTGACGCCGCAGGCGATCGGCGACGTGTTCACGCAAACGGGCACCGATGTGATGATCCACGGCCACACGCACCGCCCCGCCCTGCACCAGGTCGGCGCCACGCGCCGCTACGTGCTGCCCGACTGGGAGCCAGACGCGACACCGCCGCGCGGCGGCTGGATCGCGATCGACGCCAACGGCACCATCACCCGTCACGACCTGAACGGCGCCGTGCTGCCTGACTGAACTCGGAACCGTGCTGCGCGAATCGCCACGGAACTGTGCTGCTTAAATGACCACGGAGACACGTAGGGCGGATTAGGCGAAGCCGTAATCCGCCATCTGTGAGCCGCCGACGGCGCATGCATGGCGGATTACGCTACGCTAATCCGCCCTACGTGTCTCCGCAATGAGTCCCGTGTAGAGGCCTATTTCCTTACTGCTGCCATCGCCGCGTTAAGCCGTTTTATCAACGGCTGGTTCAAATCCCGCGTATGGCTGGTCCAGCGTTGTATCGTGCGCTGCAATTCCTGATCGAGCTGGTTGGCCTTGGCCGCATCGCCCACGCCGGCCGCCCATATCGCGCACTCCGCCTGCGTGGTGAAGCTGTTGTGATGGCTCAGCGCATAATCGAACTCCGCCCTCGCTTCGTCCTGCCGCCCCGCCGCCGCCAGCGACTGGGCCAGCAACAACGACACCTGCTCCGGCCTGAAATTGGCATTGGCGGCGCGGATGGTTTGCAAATGCGTCACCGCGCCAAGCGCCCTGCCGCACGCCAACGTGGCGCGCGCCGCGCCGAAACGAATCTCCAGATCGCCCGAAAACGGCCCCTGCAAGCAGGCTTCATACGTCGTCGCCGCCTCGTCCGCATCACCCGCCTCGAGCAAGGCGCTCGCTAGGCGCATCTGGTTTTGCGCGGTCGGCGTGTACTCGTAGGCTTGCCTTGCTTCGCGCAACTCGCGCCCCGGATCGAGCGTCTTGGCCGCCACCGTCACCGCCTTGCGCGCACCGTGCTGCAACTTGGAGTTGGGCAGGTAGATAGCAACAAAATACACGACGCTGCCGATACCCGGGAACATGAAAAGTATCATCAGCCAGTACATCTGCTGACCGCTGCGGACCACGTGGATGGCGAAGAAAATCGCCGCCAGCACGTGTATGCCGATACCAAATATATACATAGACCGCCCCAACAATGTCATCGATGCGGCCCATTGTAAGAGCTCTTGCAGTCGGCCACAAGGAAGGCCGGGGCTGCTTAAGTATTCGCTAAATCAAGCCAGGGCCGGCCTCGGCTGGCGCACATAGGCCGCCACACAACGCAGCAGGCGGCCGACGAAGACGCCGTTGAACACCCCGAACAAGCCGCTCACGGCCACGACGAACGGCATCTGACGCTGCAACTCTGGATGCATGACCGACAGCACCGCGACCGTGTACTTGGTGACAAAAATGGCGAGCATCAGCACCAATGGCGTCCAGCTGCCGCGCTGCAGGACCGTGCCGGCGGCGCGGTTGACGACGATCTCGCCTTTGCCGGTCGTCCAGATGAACGCAACGGTGGCGAGCATGGCGGTCAGCCACACGCCCCAAACGCCCGCGCCCAGCGACCCGTGACCGTTCATGCCTGCCAGCGAAACCACCAGCATGACCACCGGAATGATGAACAGTTTCTGCAGCGGTACTTCCCGGTCCCTGGCAGCCATCACGCCGCGATAGACGAGAAAGGTTAGCAAGACCCAGACATAGATGGGCGTGTGGGAAATAATTTGCTGAATCATGGCGTGCTCCGCAGGGCTGGTTGAGTTGCCTCCACTATGCCTGCGGCCACGCGCCAAAGCAGCGCTGTGCGACGAAATGCCGGACGGCGGCGCGAATTGCCGTCAGCCGGCGCGAATCGACTGTTTCATCCTGAAGATAAACGAGGTCGCATCATCGGTGGAAATCACATCGAGTTCGCCATGATGCGATAGCGCGATCTCCGACACGATAAACAAGCCCAGACCCAGGCCTTTTTCGCCGTAGACCGGCTTGCCGCGCCAGAACGGCTTGAACAGCTGGCTGAGGGTTTCCTCGGGAATGGCGGGGCCTTCGTTGGCGACGATGATTTCCAGCGCCCCGCCCTGCTGCGTGATGTGCACCCGTACCGGACGCTTGGTGTCGCCGTGCACCAGCGCATTTTTGAGCAGGTTGGACAGCAGCTGCGCCATCCTCCCGGCATCGACCATGAGCGGTCCGCCCAGCGACATATCGGCGGTGATCTCGCTGTCCGGATGGGCACCGCGCAATTCCGCGATGACTTGCTCGAAGGCCGCTTTCAGGTTGTTTTCCAGCTTGAGTTCGATAGCGATGCCGCCGCCCATGCGGCCGCGCGTGAAATCGACCACATCGTCGACCAGCCCGGCGATCCGCATCGCGCTGCGGCGGATGCGCTCGACCACCTTGACGGCCTGAGGCGGCAAGGCGAGCATGCCGAGCACATCGGCACCGGTGACGATGGAACTGAGCGGCGTGCGCAGATCGTGGCCCAGCACGGCGATAAACTGTTCGCGCAGCTCGGCGCTGGTCTGCTCGTCCAACAGCGCGGTGCGCGTTTCGGCCAGCTCGCGCTCGCATTCCAGCTGGGCCGAAATAAGCTGGGCGAACAAGGTGAGGGTCTGGCTCACTTTCGGCGTCGACAACTCGTTGGGAACAGGGTCGAGGCCGCACAGCGTGCCGAAATAGTCGCCGTCCGGACGGAACAGCGGAATCGAAAAATAACTCTGGAAGCCGTACATGCGCGGCGTGCGATGGTCGCGGTAGCGCTCGTCCTGCGCCACGTGGTCGATCACGACGGCGTGACGGGTGTCGCGCACCTCTTCGCAAATGGTGGTGGTGACGTCGAGCCCGTCACCGACGTTCAAGCCGAAGTTCAGTTTGTCCAGCACCGCGCAGGTGGTCCAGGAATCGGCGGTCACCCGCGCCACGCAAACAAATCGCAGACCGGTCAGCGCCGCGACGGTCTCCAGTATCGTCGGCACGACGGCCATCGACTGGATGACGGCGATATCGGCGACGATCTTTTGTTGCATGCTGGAGGTCCTTGGCGGGGTGAGTTGAAACATCTTACCCGGTAAAAAATGCGACGCTAGCGCGATTGCTCCGCCGGGAGCAGATTTGCGACCAGGCCGCCGGGACGCGTGCCGATGCCGGTCAGGACGAACTGTACGCCCGCATAGCGCAACTCTTTCGGGTCGAAGGTATGCACCGCGATGTCCTTGACGACGTTATCGCCCAGCAAATTCGCGACACTGGCGAGCTGCACCTGCTTACCCTCATCCATATTGTCCATGGCGAAGCGGTCGACGTGGGCTTCGCTCAGGTAGATGGTGTTGCGCACGCTGTCGACGTTGAGACGGCCGGACACCGTCATATTGCCGCGCCAGGCTTGGCGCGCCAGCAGCGGCGTCACGTTCAGGTCGACATTCAAGGCGACGCGGTTGTTTTCGGCAAGGATGGTCAATTGGGGATGGCTCAGCTCAACCTCGAACACGCCCAGCACGCGCTGGCGCATGGGGAACTTTCGGTCGAGATTGTGTTGCAGGCGCTCCTGGGGCAGATCGACCTCGCGCGGGCCGATCAGGGAGGCGCAGGCGGCCAGCAGGAACGCGGCCGCCAACAGCGGGAAGGAAAACTTGAGAGAGCGTTTAAGGTCGATCATATTGTCCGTTTCGAGATGAACTCGTCGACATTATGACCGACCTGCGGCGTCCTGGCTCAGGCGGCGAGATCGCTATCGGACGAGCGGTAGCGTTGTACCTTGTCGCCGGTGACCAAATCGCCGAACTGCACCGTTCTGGCCGCGATATCGTGATAGGCGCCGACCAGGCCCATCTCGCCCCGCTGGATGCAACCACGCAGATATTCGCTGCCGTTGATCACTTCCGCCAGCGAGTTCTCGATGTTTTGACGGGCGATCTGATCGCGCAACTCCTTGCTGCCGGCCACGCCATGTCCCGAGCACTGGTGGATCGCCATCTGGATCTTGCCGGTGATGGCGCCGATGCTGTGCGCATGTTCGTTCGCCATGGCCAGGCCGATGGCGCCGCAAGACGAGTGTCCCTTGACGACGATCAGCTTTGCGCCCAGTTTGTGCGCGATCTCCAGGCTGCCGATGATTTCCCTGCTGATGACGTTACCGGCGATGCGGATCGTCAGCAAATCACCCAGGCCGGCATCGAAAATGATCTCCGGCGACGTCCGCGAATCGATGCAGTTCACCACCACCGCCATCGGGTGCTGGCCGGACGCGGTCGCATCGGCCTGATGCAGGTAGTACTTTTCGAAGCAGCGGCCGGCCTTGAAGCGTTCATTGCCATCACGCAGCAGCTGCAGCACCTCGTGCGGACGCAGCTTTTTCTGGGTTTCCTGGTCCAGCACGGGCACAAACTGGATCGGATCGTTCAGCGCGTATTTGTCGCGCAGGCCGATGACGTTCAGCTGCACGTCGCGCTCGGCGGCCACAACACGGTAGTCCTGGATAGTTTCCAAAACATCATGATCGATAAAATCGGCATTGCTGGCGTTGATCAGCACTTTCGAGCCATCAGGAATTTCCCACAGGGCAGTTTTGATCGTGGCCTTGTTCAAGAACGATACCTGATTAGGCAACTCCATCTTGATCACTTCGCCGATGTGCAGGCGATATTGTTCTATGGAGAAAGGATTGCGGAAATTGCTGCGCATGAGATAGAACACGCCCGCCGCCAAACCGATCAATACGCCCATCAGCAAATCGGTGAAAACAATTGCCAGCACAGTAATGACAAACGGAACAAATTGCGACCATCCTTTTTGGTACATATCGCGGAACAACGATATCTTCGCCAATTTGTAGCCGGTAGTGATGAGGATGGCAGCCAAAGCGGCCAACGGAATGAGATTCAATAACGGACTCAACAATGCAACGCTGACCAGCATGAATACGCCGTGCAATACGGCGGAAGCCTTGGTTTTATTACCGGACTGAACGTTAACCGAGCTGCGTACGATCACCGAGGTCACCGGCAAGCCGCCCAGCAGGCCGGCGAAGATGTTACCCACGCCCTGGGCCACCAGTTCGCGGTTCGGCGGGGTTTCACGCTTGTGTGGATCGACCTTGTCGACCGCTTCGACATTCAACAGCGTTTCAAGCGAGGCGACGATGGCAATGGTAATACCCACGAACCAGACGTCGCGATTGGCGAAATGGGCGAGGTTCGGCAAATGCAAATAGGCGCCAAGGTTGCTGGTATCGATGGGTGGAATATCCACCAAATGGGTCTGTTCGATGCCCAATGCCGGCACGTACATATTAAACATGACATTCAACAAAATACCCAAGGCCACCACGAACAGCGGAGCGGGCAACAGCTTGAATCGCTTGAATGGTGTTTTATCCCAATAGACCAGGATCAGCACGGACAGCAACGATATAATCAACGCGCCCGGCGTAATGACATTCAATGCATTGAGAATAGCCGAGAAGGTATTTTCGCCATTCCCCTGCGTGAATGAGAAATTATCGACATCGGTCTTGTCGTAGCCGATCGCGTGCGGAATCTGCTTAAGGATTAATAGAATACCGATTGCCGCGAGCAGGCCTTTAATTACGTTCGATGGAATATAGTTCGCGATGAAGCCGGCGCGGAATAGTCCCATCGCCAACTGCAAAACCCCGGCAATCAATATCGCCACCAGCAAGATCTCAAACGTTCCGAGCTTGGTGATCGAGGCCAGCACGACGGCGGCAAGGCCGGCGGCAGGACCGCTGACGCTGGTCTGCGATCCACTGATCATCCCCACGACGATGCCCCCGATGATGCCGGAGATGATGCCGGAGAACAGGGGTGCGCCCGAGGCCAGGGCGATGCCCAGGCATAGCGGCAGGGCCACCAGGAAGACCACGATAGCGGCCGGTATATCGTACTTAAGTTTATTCATAATCAATATCCATGCTGATGAATGATTTAAACGGATGACTATGATTAGTCAGACAGGCGCCAGCCATCATCCACCGATGATCAAAGATGACATCGAATTGGAAGAGATTTAAACAAAAAGTTATCGAGGGCAGCACTACCAATTAACCCGGACGCCTGCGCAGACGTATGGAAAATTGGAATATCTCATCGTCACCGCTATCGTGGTTGATAACAGCGCGGAGAGGACAACCAAAGGCTTCAGCGGTGAAAACAATATAGCACGGAGTTTTCGATGATGCCAACATTGTTCAATAATTCATATTTTAAACAATACTTTCCTATTGTCATTTCTTTGAATGCACCAGTTTGGTGCCATTTAATATGTCAAGTACGGTATTCTACTTACCCGGAACGAATAATAAATAATCCATATACCAGATATATTCAGAAAATATAGGATTGCTAGTAACCGTAAATAATCAAAAAGATGATCGGTTAATTGGTCCGGCCAATCCCGTGAATTGGGCGCCGTCGATTGCACAGAACTCTTAAAATGAACCAATGTGTTCTTTTTTGAACGGGGAGTTAATAATAATGATTTCAAATATACGTATTGGCTGCGCCGGATGGGGTATCGACCGGCAGTCCGCATCTCAATTTCCCGGCGAAGGCAGCCATTTGCAGCGTTACGCGACCGTACTGAACGCGGCCGAAATCAACTCATCCTTCTACAAGCCGCACCAGGCCTCGACCTACGCGCGTTGGGCTGAAAGCGTGCCTGATGAGTTCCGTTTTTCGGTGAAGTTACCTAGAAGCATTACACATTATCAAAAACTATTTGACATTGATAATTTGTTGTCAACGTTTGCAGCCGAGGTTGGCGCGTTGGGAGAAAAACTCGGGTGCATTCTGGTGCAGTTGCCGCCAAGCCTGGTCTTCGACGTGAAAGTTGCCGACGGGTTCTTCGAACGTTTGCACGACAGCTTCAAATGCGCCCTCGCCTGCGAAGCGCGACACGGCAGCTGGTTCGGCGACGAGGCGACGGAGTTGATGAAACGTCATCGCGTGACGCGGGTCATCGCCGACCCGCCAGCGGGCCAAGCCGGCGTTTTCGTGCCGACCACCGACATGGTTTACGCGCGTTTGCACGGCAGTCCGCGAATTTATTACTCACCGTATGAAGAAAAATATCTGAATCAAGTGGCCGACTATCTAAAAAAACACCCGGGCTGGTGCATCTTCGACAACACCGCTTCCGGCGCGGCGCTGCCCAACGCGCTCGAATTGATGGCCAAACTCGGGTAGCGACGCATCGCGGGCGATCGGCTAGCTCTCTTGCTTGCTTTTTTGCTTGCTTTTTTTTGCCTCACTGTTATAGTTCACTACAACACCACCTCATTAACACACATCAAGGGGACCACATGTATGTCCACGATAGGCTGGAATGACAACGCGCCGATCTACCGGCAACTCAAGGACAAGGTCATCGGCATGATGCTCGATGGCGTCCTCAAGCCGGGCGACGCCCTGCCCTCGGTCCGGCAGGTTGCCGCCGATTATCAACTCAATCCGATTACGGTATCGCGGGCCTATCAAGAGCTCGTGGACGAAACCTTAGTCGAAAAAAGAAGGGGATTAGGTATGTACGTTACTGACGGCGCCCACGAAAAACTGTTGGCCAGCGAACGCGAACGCTTCCTGCGCGAAGAATGGCCGGCGATGCTCGAACGCATCCGCCGCCTCGGCCTGGAACCCGAATCGCTGCTCAAGCCCGCCACGCCGGGAGGTTCGGCATGAGCGCCATCATCACCGCGACCAACCTCAGCAAAAAATACGGCAAGCAAGCCGCGCTGGACGGCGTCACTTTCACGGTCGAGGCAGGTCGCATTGTCGGCCTGATCGGCCCCAACGGTTCGGGCAAGACCACCACGCTCAAGGCCCTGCTGGGACTGACCCAGTTCGACGGCGAGTTGTCGGTGCTCGGCATGGACCCGCGCACCCAGCGTGATGCGCTGATGAACGAGGTATGCTTCATCGCCGACGTCGCCATCCTGCCGAAGTGGCTCAAGGTCAAGGATGCGATCGATTTCGTCGAAGGCGTGCATCCGCGCTTCGACCGCAGCAAGGCGGAGAAGTATCTGGCCATCACCAAGTTGAATCCGAATATGAAGGTCAAGGCCATGTCCAAGGGCATGGTGGTGCAGTTGCACCTGGCGCTGGTCATGGCCATCGACGCCAAGCTGCTGGTGCTCGACGAGCCGACCCTGGGCCTGGACATCCTGTACCGCAAGCAGTTCTACCAGAACCTGCTGGAGGACTACTTCGACGAGAATAAAACCATCGTCATCACGACCCACCAGATCGAAGAGGTCGAACACATCCTGACCGACCTGATGTTCATCCAGGACGGCAAGATCTCGCTGGCCGCGACGATGGATGAAGTCGGCGAGCGCTTCACCGAGGTGATGGTGGAGGGGCCGTTCATCGCCGCCGCGAACGCACTGCAACCGATGACCCAGCGCACCGTGTTCGGCAAATCCATCATGCTGTTTGACGGGGTATCGCGCGAGCAACTGGCGAACTTCGGCGAACTGCGCACGCCTAGCGTCGCCGATCTGTTTGTCGCCACCATGAAAGGAACCTACGCATGAAAACCATGAAATGGCTGATCAAGCGCGAAATGTGGGAACACAAGGGCATGCTGGTGTGGGCGCCGGCGGTCATCGCCGCGCTGGTCGCGGTGATGGCGCTGGTAGCGGCCTCATTCGACAAAAACATCAGCATCAACGGTGACGGTTCGCCATCGCAAATCCTGTCCGTTACCCTGGAGGGCAAGGTGCGCACGCAAGTGGTCGAAACGATGGCGCAGGCGTACATGGCCTCTTCCGCGCCGGTGCTGCTGGTGCTTGGCGTGCTGGTGTTCTTCTACTGCCTCGGCGCGCTGCACGACGAGCGGCGCGACCGCAGCCTGCTGTTCTGGAAATCGCTACCGGTGTCGGACTCGATGACGGTCATGTCGAAGGTCTTGCTCGCCGCCGTCGTGGCGCCGTTGATCACGCTGGGCATCGGCTTCGTGCTGTCGCTGCTGGTCCTGTTGATCGGCGCCTTCTTGTTGCTCACGCACGGCACCAATGTATTCGGCGAACTGTTCCTCACGCCGGACCTCTACCTGACGCCGCTGCGCATGCTCGGTCTGCTTCCCTTGTATGTCATGTGGGCGCTGCCGACGGTGGGCTGGTTGCTGATGGTGTCGAGCATGGCGCGCTCCAAGGTGTTCCTGTGGGCGGTCGGCACGCCGCTGGTGACCGCGCTGCTGTTGTTGTGGGCCGAAAAAGCCATGCACATCGGCATCGACTCGGCCTGGTTCGTCAGCAATATCGTCTGCCGTCTGTTGCTCAGCGTGGTGCCGGGCGCGTGGCTGCTGTTTGACGACGCCCGCGTCTTGACGGAGGGCGTGCCGCACCGGTTGCCGGTGCCGCAGATCTTCGGCGAATCGTGGGCAACCCTGGGCAACGCCAATGTATGGATCGGGGTCGCCGCTGGGGCGGCCATGATAGCGGTGGCCATCTGGATGCGCCGCCGCCGCGAGGAAGGCTGATCCACCAGTTGTTATTCGAACTGTTTGCGGAATTCGGCGAACTGGGCGCTGAGGTCGTCGAAGTCGCGCCGCAGTTGCTGCACTTCCTGCTCCAGCGCGGCGACCCGTCCTCCTGACGAGGCCGAGCTGACCGAGCCGCCAAGGCCGGCCGCCGTTTCCTCGCGCGCCAGCGCGTCTTCGCCGCCCAGCAACTGGCCGTAGCGCGGTTCCTTGGTGCCGGGCGCGAGGGCAAGCTTGGAGACCAGCGGCGGGTATTTGTCGATCAGGAATTGCAGCGCGTTCTCGACGTCGGTCACCGATTTGAAGTCGTGCAACCGCCCCGTGCGGGTGCGGATCTCGCCCGCCGTCTGCAGCCCGCGCAGCATCAGGATCGTCAACACCGCCAGCTTGTCCTGCTCCAGCGACCACTTGATGCGCATCCGGTGCTCGTACTTCGTCACCCGCGCGCCCGCCTGCGTAATGCCGTTGACGTATTTGCGCTGCATGAGCCGCTGCAAAACATCGGCGACCGTTTCTTCCGAGATCGACATCACCGGATCACGGCTCGACAATTGATTGCAGCCGTTGACCAGCGCGTTCAGCGACAGCGGATAGTTGTCCGGCGTGAGCGCTTCCTTTTCGGCCAGCACGGCCAGCACGCGGATTTCAAACGGGTCCAGTATTTCTGCGCCTGCGGGTGATTCCATGTCCATGATCCTTATTCGACGAGCTTGTTTAATTGGTCGGAATTCAATTTATCACATTCGGCTACTCCCTGACAGGGCAAGCCCGCCGCCTTCAGCACTGCCAGGATGCGCTCAATCTGCTGTTCCTGTTGGACGGCATGATTGATCAGGCCGTGCAGCGCTTTCGATAGCGGATCGTCGCCGTTCGGCGTGACGCCATAGGCCGAGAACAAATGCGCGGTGGCGCTGACCGGCGCGGCCGCTTCCTTCTGCACGATGTGCGCGGGATTGCCGACGGCCGTGGCGCCCGCCGGCACCGGCTTGAGCAGCACGGCGTTCGAGCCGACCTTGGCGTATTCGCCCACCGTGAAGCCGCCCAGCACCTTGGCGCCGGCGCCGACGATGACGCCGCGCGCCAGCGTCGGATGGCGCTTGCTACCGGTATGCAGCGAAGTGCCGCCCAGGGTTACTCCCTGGTAGATGGTGCAGTCGTCCCCTACTTCGGCCGTCTCGCCGATGACCACGCCGAAGCCGTGGTCAATAAAGACGCGCCGGCCGATGGTGGCGCCGGGATGGATTTCAATGCCGGTGATGATGCGCGCCAGGTAGGAGATGAAGCGTCCGAGCCACTTCATGCCGTGCCACCAGCACCAGCTGGCCCAGCGGTGCATGACGATCGCCTGGAGGCCGGGATAGCACGTGAGCACCTCCCAGGTATTGCGGGCGGCGGGGTCGCGTTCGATGATGCTGTTGATGTCTTGTCGCAGATGGTTGAACATAGCTGTACGGAATGACAACCGAAACGCCCATGTTAGCGTATCCGGTCGGAGGTTGCTAAGAAGCGGCAGACTTGGAGGGGGATGAAACGGCGGCGGCCCTCGAAGTGAGCCGCCGGAACTGCTTTGCCGGGATGCTGTTTAAGCTTCCCTGGCAAGGCGCTGGCGGCGCGCTTCGTACAGACAGACGCCGGAGGCCACGGAGACGTTCAAACTTTCAACCGAACCGAACATCGGGATGCTGACCAGCATGTCGCAGGTCTCGCGCGTCAGGCGGCGCATGCCCTCGCCTTCCGAACCCATGACCAGCGCGGTCGGGCCGGTGAAGTCGGCTTCGTACAAACCTTTTTCGCCGTCGTCGGAGGTGCCGATCAGCCAGATGTCGCGGTCCTTCAGGTCGCGCAGGGTGCGCGCCAGGTTGGTGACGGTGATGTACGGCACGGTTTCAGCCGCGCCGCTGGCGACCTTGGCGGCCGTGGCGTTCAGACCGACGGCGCGGTCCTTCGGCACGATGACCGCGTGGGCGCCGACACCGTCGGCCACGCGCAGGCAGGCGCCCAGGTTGTGCGGATCGGTGATGCCGTCGAGGACCAGCAGCAGCGGCGGGCCTTCGATGGCGTCGAGCAGTTCATCGAGGTTGCGCGCCAGCGCCAGCTGCGAGGCGAAGGCGATCACGCCCTGGTGGCGGCGGGTGCCGACGATCTTGTCGAGCCTTGCCGAGTCGACCGGCATGACGCGCACACCGGCCGCCTTGGCGTTGGCGACCAGATCCTTCATGCGGCGGTCGTCGCGCGTGGCGTCGATGAAAATCTCTTCCACGGATGAGGCCTCATGACGCAAACGCGAGGTCACCGCATGGAAACCAAAAATCATTTTGTTCTTCATTATTTATCGCTTCTTCTTACTTTTTGAGGCAGGCTGCGCTGCTCGGGGTGCTACCGCGGCACCCGCCGCGGCATTGGTTTTGCCGCGTCCGCCGCGCGAGCGCGACGGCTTGGCGGCCGGCTGCGGCGCTGACGGCTGGGCCGATTGCGATGGCTTGGACGGCGCCGACTTCGGCGCGGTGGTCTTGACCTCGTGGCGCTGCGACGTCGTCGGGCCCGGCTTGATGTTGCCCTTCCGATCCTTGTCCTTGGACGGTTTCTCCGGACGTGGCGGCGGCGCATCGACGCCGGCCAGGCGCAGATCGATCTTGCGCGATTCCAGATCGACGCGGACCACTTGGACATCGACCTTGTCGGTCAGCTGGAAACGCTTGCCGGTGCGGTCGCCGCGCAGTTCGTGGCGGGCGTCGTCGTACTGGAAGTAGTCGGTGCCGAGGTCGGTGATGTGCACCATGCCTTCGACGAACAACTGGTCCAGCTGCACGAAGATGCCGAAGCTGGTCACGCCGGTGATGATGCCGGTGAATTCCTCGCCCAGCTTGTCCTGCATGAAGTAGCACTTCAGCCAGGCTTCGACGTCGCGCGATGCTTCGTCGGCGCGGCGCTCGTTGGCCGAGCAGTGCACGCCCAGCGCGTCCCACACGGTCAGGTCGACGGCGGCTTTTTTCTCTTTGCCGTCGGCCTTGTCCTTGGCCTGCTGCTTGCGCGTGGCGTTCGAGACGTTGGTGTTGAGCATGCTGGTCGACGGGATTTTCGGCTCGTACTTTTTACCCAGCAGGATGGCCTTGATGGCGCGGTGCGTCAGCAAGTCCGGATAGCGGCGGATCGGGCTGGTGAAGTGGGCATACGCCTCGTACGCCAGGCCGAAGTGGCCGATGTTGTCGGGCGAATAGACCGCCTGCTGCATCGAGCGCAGCAGCATCGTTTGCAGCAGCGACGCGTCCGGACGCTCCTTGACCTGACGCATCAGCTCGGCGTAATCGCCGGCGGTCGGTTTGTCGCCGCCGTTCAAGTTCAGGTTCACCTGCTTGAGGAAGGTGCGCACCTGCTTGAGCTTTTCAGCGGTCGGGCTGGCGTGGATGCGGTAGGTGCCGGGATGCTTGTGGCGGATCAGCAGGTCGGCCGCGCAAACGTTGGCGGTCAACATGCATTCTTCGATCAGCTTGTGCGCTTCGTTGCGGGTGCGCGGGATGATCTTTTCGATCTTGCCCGACGGATTGCAGACGATGTACGTTTCGGTGGTCTCGAAGTCGATCGCGCCGCGTTCGCTGCGCGCCTTCAACAAGGCCTGGTAGACGTCGTACAGGTTCAGCAGATGCGGCACGATGCCCGGACGGCGCGCGGCTTCCGGTCCCTTGGTGTTGCCGAGGATGTCGGCCACTTCGGTGTAGGTCAGGCGCGCGGCCGAGTGGATCACGGCCGGATAGAACTGGTAGGCCTTGATCTCGCCCTTGGCGGTGATGACGGCGTCGCACACCAGGGTCAAACGGTCGACAGCCGGGTTCAGCGAGCACAGGCCATTGGACAGTTTTTCCGGCAGCATTGGAATCACGCGGCGCGGGAAGTAGACCGAGGTGCTGCGTTCGAGCGCGTCGGTATCGAGCGCGTCGTTCGGCTTGACGTAGTGGCTGACGTCGGCGATGGCGACGATCAGGCGGTAGGCGTTGGCGCGGCCGATCTTGACCGGCTCGCAGTAGACCGCATCGTCGAAGTCGCGCGCGTCTTCGCCGTCGATGGTCACCAGCGGAATGTCGCGCAGGTCGACGCGGTCGGCCAGGTCGATCTCGCGCACCACGTCGGGCAGCTTGTTGGCTTGCTTGAGCGCGGCGTCCGAGAAGATGTGCGGCACGCCGAACTTGCGCACGGCGATTTCGATCTCCATGCCCGGATCGTCGAGCGATCCCAGCACTTCGACGATCTTGCCGACCGGCTGCTTGAAGCGCATCGGCTGCTCGGTCAGCTCAACGCTGACGACCTGCCCCGATTTCGCCTTGCCGATCGAACCTTCGATCAGGATGTCCTGGGCGATGCGCTGGTCTTCCGGCGCGACGATCCAGGTGCCGTTTTCGTTGAGCAGGCGGCCGATGACGTGCGTGTTGGCGCGCTGGACCACTTCAACGATGGTGCCTTCCGGCCGGCCGCGGCGGTCGACGCCGATGACCTTGGCCAGCACGCGGTCGCCGTGCAGCACTTTCTGCATTTCTTTTTCGGGCAGGAACAAGTCTTCGCCCGGCTCGTCCGGGATGACAAAGCCGAAGCCGTCGCGGTGGCTGCTGACGCGGCCGGCCACAAAGCCGGTCTCGGTCGCCAGCGAGAAGTGACCGCTGTCGTCGGCGACGATCTGGCCGTCGCGCTGCATGGCGTTGAGCCGGCGCGAGAGCACGGCTTGTGCGTCTTGCGCGACTTTGAGCGACTTCGCTACTGCGAGCAGGTCAAGCGGCGCCTTGGCGCTGCGGAAGATGCCGAGAATTTCCTCCCGGCTGGGAATGGTGTGGGTAGTTTGGTTCAAAAGTATTTCTGTAGTTGTTATTGACAGTGTTCAGAGGAAATCCGGCCTGGCAAAATCGTCGGGTGCATATATATGACACGACGACAGGCGTAGTGTACTTGGAAACGCCGCGATAGCCTAATTCGCCACCCTTCTGCAGGATTTTTCAGACATATTCCGAATTTGGTGTTTGACATTGCGCAGGATTGCTCTATAATCTTGGTCTCTCGCAGCGACAATGTTGAAAAACAAAGTTTAACCGAGAAACTGCTAGACCGGGTTGATGCGCAGTATGGAACGAAAGTTCATCTGGCGCGAAACTCACCCTGTCGCTATAATAGCAGTTGTTGTTCAGTAGCATCAGTGCCCACGTGGCGGAATTGGTAGACGCGCATGGTTCAGGTCCATGTGCCGCAAGGTGTGGGGGTTCGAGTCCCTCCGTGGGCACCACAAAATTCCGCAAAAAAGCCTCCAGTTAGCCTTACGGCGACCTGGGGGCTTTTTTCATTGCCCCTCGCCTTCCCCGACAATGCCTCCGCCCGACGTCATGTGTGCTCGATTACCATTACTGCGGTGGTATCGGGTTCAAGCGCTTCAAACACGTGCGCCTCGTCCGCCGAATAACTGGCGTAATCGCCCGCCGAAAGCTCGACCAGATGGCCAATAGGGCCCAGTCTGGCGCGTCCGCTGCAGAGGAGGACGTGCTCCACCGTTCCCGGCAGGTGCGGCTCGGACTTGCGGGGTGAGCCGGGCTGAACCACGAGGCGGTAGAGATCGCGCCGAACACCGGCCGGGCAAACCGCCAGCAGCGTCGCCGAGTAGTTCGCCTGTTCCGACGTCAACGCAACACCCTCCCCGGCCCGAATGACCTGAACATGGGTTCTTGGCTGGGCAATCAGTTGGGTTACCTGGACGCCCAGCGCCGTCGCCAACGCCCAAAGCGTCTCCAGACTGGGGTTTCCCGAACCGGCCTCCAACTGCGAGAGCGTCGACTTGGCGATGTCGGCTCGTTTTGCCAGTTCGGACACGGACAGACCGAGCCGCTCACGCTCACGCCGGACGGCCGCAGACAGCAGGCTGATCGGTGAAGGGCTGGTGGAATTAATAGGCGTCATCATCTTTTCCGTTATAAAGAACAATCGTTCGTCTTGACGAACATCCATCATGGTGAGATTATACAATCCAATTGTTCGCTTTGCCGAACACCCTTACCCTCTCCACAAGCCGGCGCTGCCACAGGAGTAATCATGGATACAAGGACCGCAGGGACGCTGGAGATGACCGCAGCCATGGTCATCGCCGGCACGGTCGGCTGGTTCGTCGTCGAAACGGACATGCCCGCCGTCTCCGTCGTGTTTTGGCGCTGCGCCTTTGGGGCAGTCGCCATGCTGGTGGTCTGCCTGCGTATGGGCTTGTGGCGCGACTGCGGTCTCAGCACCAGGCAGGGCGTCATGGCCGCGTTCGGCGGAATCGCCTTGACGGCCAGCTGGACCCTTCTTTTTGCAGCCTATTCGCACGCATCGATCGCGATCGCCACGGTGACCTATCACACCCAGCCGTTCATGCTGGTGGCGTTGGGAGCACTGTTTTTCGGAGAAAAGCTGACGGCGCAAAAAGTTGGATGGCTGGGTGTTGCGTTTGGCGGCGTGCTGCTCGTCGTCATAGGCGGGCGGCAGTCGGACGCGCACGCATCCAACTACCTGCTTGGCGTCGGCCTGACACTTGCCGCCGCGTTCTTCTACGCCATTGCCGCAGCCATTACCAAGCACCTTAAAACGGTGCCACCACGCGAGATCGTCCTGATCCAGATGGTCGTGGGCGCACTCCTCCTCATGCCTTTCGCGACATGGCCAAGCGGCGAATCGAAACAGCATGCCTGGGGACTCTTGCTGGCCATTGGCTTCATTCACACGGGCCTGATGTCCACGCTGCTGTACGGCGCGATTCAAAAAATATCGACCTCGTTGGTCGGCGTGCTCTCGTTCATTTATCCAATTGTCGCCATCCAGGTCGACGCGTGGGCATTCGGTCATCGCCTGAGCTTGGTGCAGGTCCTAGGTTCGGTAGCAATTCTTGCCGCAGTGGCAGGAATGAATTTTGGGTGGCGGTTTTCCTTGCCCCGCCAAGGGCGCAGTTAGAGAAGTCTCCGCCTTGCGGTCACCTTATCCATTGCAAGCTGAGGCGCGCGCCTATCTCGGCCAGCAACACCTGCTCGTCGACCGGCTTGCCGAGGAAGGCGTCGGCGCCGGCGGCGATCGCACGCTGCCCCTCCTCCGGCGTCGAACTGGCCGAAATGATCAGCACTGGCGTTTTGGCGGTACCGGGCTCGGCGCGCAGCCTGCGCGTCGTTTCGATCCCGTCCATGTCCGGCATCACCATATCCATCAACACCAGGTCCGGCGGGTCGATCTTCGCCTGGTGCAGCGCGGCGACGCCGTTGTCGGCCTCCAGCATGCGGAAACCGAGCGGACCCAGCAGATCGCGCAGCAAAGCGCGGTTGGTCGCCACGTCATCCACCACCAGCAGGGTTTTGCGCGGCCCCAGGTAGCCGCTCGGAATGTCATCGCCACCAACGGCGGCGCCGGGCGCGTCGACGACGGGCATCGGCACATCGAACCAGAAGCGGCTGCCGCGCCCTGGCACACTCTCCACTTTCACGTCGCCACCCATCTGGCGCACTAGCTGGCGGCTGATCGCCAGGCCCAGCCCGGTGCCGCCCGCGCGCCGCGCGGCGTCGCCGACCTGTTCGAACGGATCGAAAATGATGTCCAGCTGGGAGGCGTCGATGCCCACGCCTTCATCCAATACCTCGAAGCGCAGATGGGCCGTGGCCGTCACCTCGGGCACGGCGGAAACGCCGGCCGAACCATCCACCGCCGCGACCACCGGGGCCGGCGCGGGCGCGGGAGAAACGCGCAGGCGCACGGCGCCGTGATCGGTGAATTTGACGGCATTGCCAAGCAGGTTCAACAGCACCTGCCGCAGCCGGGTTTCATCGACGCTGATCGCCAGCGGCAGGCCACCGGCCAGCTCCAGCTCGAAATGCAAGTGCCGCTGCTCGGCCCGCACGCGCATGATGTCGGCGACCACCGTCAGCAACTCGCCCAGCCGCACCGGCTTGGGATGAAACTCCATCTTGCCCGCCTCCACGCGCGACAGGTCCAGCACGTCGTTGATCAGCGCCAGCAGGTGGTGTCCGCCCTGGTGGATCGTGCCGAGGCCGGCTTGCTGGGACGGCGACAGCTGCTTGTCGCGCTTGAGGATTTGCGTGTAGCCGAGGATGGCGTTGAGCGGTGTGCGCAGCTCGTGGCTCATCGCGGCCAGGAACGCGCTCTTGGCGCGGTTCGCCACTTCGGCGCGCTCCATCGCCGCGCGCAAGTCCTTGTTGGCCTGAAGCAGTTCGGCGTTGACTGCAGCCAGCTGCGCGGGGCTGGGAATCAGCAAGGCCACCGGCACCAGCCGCACCAGCGCGATCGCCGTCACCACCGAGGCGACCGCCGTGATCGCCTTGAGGATCACCAGCGGCACGTAGTCGGGGCGCCAGACCACCCAGATTTCGGCCACGTGCGTGCTGCCGCAGGCGAGGATGAACACGCCGAAGGCGATGAACATCCAGTTGAACGGCATGTCGCGGCGGCGGCGTATGAAGTAGATCAGGGTGACGGGAATGGTCAGATACGCCAGTGCGATCAGCGCGTCGGCGATAACGCTTGTCCACAGGATGGACGGTATCCACAAAAAGCAGTGGCCGTGCGGCATAAATCCCTGGCTGTTAAACCAGTTGTTCAACATCTCCATCGACTGTCTCCGTGTACTTGATGCCGAGCGGGCAAACTGGAGCTTACGAAAGTGCGACTGAACAAGCAAGCGCGAAATCCCCTGCGCGCTGTATGGTGTGGCGCGCGAATTTCTTTCATAAAAAAATGGTTTCTCCCTTGACTGCGGTGAGCGGCCCGCTTATGATTCTGGCCTCTGTTGCAGAACACGCAGCAGTTAGCAAGAAGCAGCAAGCAGTACAGTGCCCACGTGGCGGAATTGGTAGACGCGCATGGTTCAGGTCCATGTGCCGCAAGGTGTGGGGGTTCGAGTCCCTCCGTGGGCACCACAAAATTCCGCAAAAAAGCCTCCATCAGCCGCAGGGCCGCTTGGAGGCTTTTTTCATTTGTCCCGCCCGCTCGGCGTCGGCACACCCGCAACTTTGAAATTTAAATAATTTCGCCGAGGCACCAAATTGCTATTGACGAGGTGACTGCCCTCCTTTAAGATTCGGGCCTCTGTTGCAGAACACGCAGCGGGATGTAAGAAGTAGCAAGCAGTTCAGTGCCCACGTGGCGGAATTGGTAGACGCGCATGGTTCAGGTCCATGTGCCGCAAGGTGTGGGGGTTCGAGTCCCTCCGTGGGCACCACTCTACCGGATACGCAAAAAAGCTCCATCAGCCGAAAGGTCCGATGGAGCTTTTTTCATTGGCTCCCGGTTTTGCGCAAGCCCCATTCCCGGCATCCACAAGACAATAGGCGCTCACATTCCCATCACAGCCGGTTCTGGCATAAAGCTATATTTGAGCTATCATGAACTTGAAAAGCCAAGTTACGTGGACCTCCAAAGCAGCGCGCCAGCTCCGTAAACTGCCGCCTGAGTTTCAGCTCAAAATATTTGAAGCCGCGGCCACATTGGAACATATGCCCAATTGCCCGCAGGTTCTAGCACTGAAGAATCATCCCTACGGATATCGGCTACGAGTTGGAAACTTTCGCGTGCTTTTCGACTGGTCAACGGTCATCAAAATTGTTGAAATTCAAGAAGTGAAGAAGCGAGATGAAGGCACCTACTAACATTCAACTGATCAACGGGCCCGACGGACACCCGGCCTTTGTCGTCGTGCCCTACGACGAATTCATGCGAACGTATCAAAAGGAGCACAGCCTGATTCCGCAAGCGGTGGTTGGCGCTACGCTTCACGGCGCGACGCCGATACGCGCGTGGCGCGAGCACCTTCAACTCACTCAATCTGAAATGGCTGCAAGGTTGGGCATCTCCCAACCTTCGTACGCCAAGCAGGAGGCCAGCGGCAGCCTGCGCCCCGCCACCATCAAGAAAATAGCCGTCGCGCTGGGCATCACCACGGCCCAGCTCGATTTCTAGAACTACAGCGCCGCTTTCACGGCGTCCGCCAAGGTGATGGTCGGGCCGCCGATCAGCTTGCTCAGCGCGTGGCCGCTGTCGTCCAGCGCGCCTTTGGCGGCGGCGGCGTCGGAATCGGCGAGCAGGTCGGCCACCGGCGCCGGCAGGCCCACGCCGATCAACATCTCGCGGTATTCCTGCTGCGGCAAATTATGGAACGGCACCTGCTTGCCGGACTGGCGCGACAATTCCGCCGCCAGGTCCGCCAGCGTGAACGCGGTGTCGCCCGCCAGTTCATACACCTGCTCGACCGGTCCGGCGCTCGACAGCACAGCCGCCGCCGCGTCCGCGTAATCCGCACGCGCGGCGGCGGCGATGCGCCCTTCCCCCGCCGCGCCGGCCAGTGCGCCGTGCGCCAGCGCGCCACCGAGGCCGGCGGTGTAATTTTCCACATACCAGCCGTTGCGCAGCAGGCAGTACGTCAGGCCGGAGGCGCGGATCAACGCTTCCGTTTCGCGGTGCTCGGCGGCGAGGCCCAGTTGGCTGCTGTCGGCACGCAGCACGCTGGTGTAGACGAACAGCCCGACCTTGGCGCGTGCGGCGGCTTCGATCACGGCGCGGTGCTGCGGCACGCGCTGCCCCACTTCGCTTGACGAGATCAGCAGCACCTTGGTCGCGCCCACGAAGGCGCTGTCCAGCGACGCGGCGTCGTTGTAGTCGGCACGACGCACCTGCACACCCTGCGCGGCCAGGTCGGCGGCCTTGGCGACATCGCGCACGGCGGCGACGATCTGCGCGGCGGGCGTGGTTTTCAGCAGGCTAGCGATCACCAGGCGGCCGAGTTGGCCGGTTGCACCAGTAACAATAATCATGATTTTTCCTTTGATTGAGCTCCGCAGGGACGTTCCGCGCGGTTTGAACTATCATAAGGCCTATACTTTCGAATTGTAAGTACGTACAATTTGGTAAGTACAACTTAGCAAGTTCGCCCTTTCCAGAATGGACACCGCCATGACCGAGCCAAAAACCAGCAAATCCCTGCGCAACAGCCTCGCGGCCCTGAGCGACGGCCAGCGCGCCGAGGTGCTCGCCGCCGACTGCCCGTCGCGCGCCGTGCTGGCCCATATCACCAGCCGCTGGGGCGTGCTAGTGCTGGTGGTGCTGCTCGACGGCACCCACCGCTTCAGCCAGTTGCGGCGCGCGATCGGCGGCGTCAGCGAGAAAATGCTGGCGCAAACGCTCGACGCGCTGGCCTACGACGGCCTGGTGCTGCGCGTGGCGCAACAGGTGTTGCCTCCGCACGTCGAATACAGTCTGACCCCGCTGGGACGCGAGGCGGCCGAGCGGCTCGAGGTGCTGGTCGACTGGATCGAGGATAACTTCCCACAAATCAAACAGGCGCAGGAGGCCGCAACGGCGGCGGCGGCATAAAGCTGGCAGGTCGCGCCCATCTTGTAATACACTAGTTTTCACCTCCGCCTTGCGGAACCGGACCCACTCCCATGATGCCGCCGTTCCCATCCGATCAGCCGCACACGATATTGATTGCCACCAGCTCGGCGTACGATCACGTCACGCTCGGCAAGACGCTGGGCAGGTACGGCTATGACGTGCGCGCCGTCAGCCGCGGCGACGAAGCGCTGACCGTGGCCGCCGCGGGCGGCATCGCCCTGGCCGTGCTGGACGCGGCGCTGGCCGGCAGCGCCGGCCTGGAACTGTGCCAGCGCCTGCGCCAGGTGTGCGGTTCCGATTTGCCCATCTACGTGTTGTCCAGCTCTCCCAGCGAGGAGGAACGCGAGCGCGCGCAGACGGTCGGCGCCGACGCCTATCTGCCGCTCAGTTTCAACGCCGACGACCTGGCCGAAAAAATCCTGCTGCGCTTGCGGGTTATTCCGCCCGCGCCGATCGCGGCCGACCTGCCGGCCATGGCCACGCTCGAGGTCAACTACCACACCATGCTGGCCGGCTCGCCGGACGCCATCCTGCTGTTGCAGCGCGGTAGCTACCGCCTGCTGGACGTCAACCGGCGCACGCGCGAACTATTCGGGCTGACCGAGACGGAATTGGTGCAGACGCATTTTCTGTCGCTGTGCCCGCCCGCGCAGCCGGACGGGCGCGCGTCGTCGCAAGTGTTCGAAGCGCACGTCGAGCAAGTCATGGCGGGCGGCGTGCAGGTGTTCGAGCTGACCATGCGGCACAGCTCGGGCCGTACCGTGTGCTGCGAGCTGCGCATGGTTCCGCTCAATTCCGGGCAGCACCGGCTGATGCACGTGCGGGTGGTCGATGTCACGCGGCGCAAGCTGGCCGACGCGCTGCGCGACGGCAAAAACCGCTTGCTGGAAATGATCGCCCGCGCCGCGCCGCTGCGCGATATCCTCGAGCGCCTGATGCTGCTGATCGAGTCGCAGGCAGAGGACGTGATGTGCACGGCCATGCTGCTGGCGCCGGACGGGGTGAGCGTCCAGGTCGGCGCCGGCCCGAGCATGCCGCCCGAATACCTCGCCGCCCTCGAAGGCTTGCCCGTCGGGCCGGCGGCAGGCTCCTGCGGCACCGCCATCCACCGCAAGCAAACGGTGGTGGTGGCCGACATCATGAACGATCCGCTGTGGGCCGGCTACCGGGAGTCGGCCGCGCAATACGGCCTGCGCGCGTGCTGGTCGATGCCGATCATGCTCGACAACGACACCGTGCTCGGTTCGTTCGCGATGTACTACCGCGAGGTGCGCACGCCCAGCCCCGAAGATTTGAGCCTGATCGGCGCGGCCACCTACATCGCCGGCATCGCCATCGTCCGCACCCGCCGCGAGGAGGAGCTGCGGCGCCACCGCGAGCATCTGGAAGAGCTGGTGGCGGCGCGCACGGCCGAGCTGTTGCAGGCCAAGGAGGAAGCCGAGCACATCAACGAAGAGCTGACCACCGCGCTCGACAACCTCAGCCTGACGCAGGAGGAGCTGGTGCGGCGCGACAAGCTGGCGGCGCTGGGCGCGCTGGTGGCGGGCGTCGCGCACGAGTTGAACACGCCGATCGGCAACAGCTTGGTGATGGCCAGCAGCATGAGCGAGCGCACGGCCGAACTGCGGCGCGACATGGACAGCGGCCTGCGCCGCTCGGCGCTGGAAAGCTACCTGAAGGAGGCCGCCAGCGCCGACGAGGTGGTGGTGCGCAACCTGACCCGCGCCGCCGCGCTGGTGGCCAGCTTCAAGCACATCGCCGCCGACAGCGCCAGTTCGCAGCGGGCCCGCTTCGTGCTGGGCGACCCGATCGCGCAACTGCTGCAACCGCTCGACGCCGACCTGCGCCAGCACGGCCTGACCCTGGAGGAGGACGTCGACCACATGCTGGAAATGGACAGCTATCCGGGTCCGCTCAGCCAGGCGCTGCACAACCTGATCGAGAACAGCATCGTGCACGGCTTCGACGGCCGCACCTCCGGCACGATCACGCTGTCGGCGCGCGACGGCGGCAACGGCGAGCTCGTCATCGAGGTCGGCGACACCGGCGCCGGCATCCCTGCCGCCAACCAGCCGCGCATCTACGATCCCTTCTTCACCACCCGGCTCGGTTCGGGCGGCTCCGGACTGGGCCTCTACATCACCCATAACATCGTCACCGGCGTGCTGGGCGGGCGCATCGACGCCAGCAGCGTCGAGGGCCAAGGCGCGCGCTTCACCTTGCGGCTGCCGAAGGTGGCGCCGCTGTGATGTTAGCGGCCATGATGTTATCGACCATAGTGTCGGATCGACACGCATCGCCACCGGCGCCGTTTTGCTGTACGCTCAAAGCATGACGAATATCAATACGCGTGTCGCCGCCGTGCTGACACTGATGCTGTGCAGCGCCCAGCTCAGCGCCGGTCCGGCGCCGTGGTGGCAGTACCGCAGCAAAATCGACGGCAAGCTGGCGTGTTCGCAAACCCCGCTCGGCGCCGGCTGGGAGAGGGTCGCGGGACCGTACAAAGATAGCCGTTGCGAAAAGTTAGTTCTTGCTAAATAATGGACCCACAACAACACGGGAGAACCCCGGGGCATTACATACCATCATCATAATGAGGAGACTGTATGTTTACGAATCCCGAGCAATTTGCCAACGCCACCAAAGCCCTGTTTGAATTCCAACTTGAAACATTCAACGCACTGACCAGCAAAGCCGTGCAAGGCGTCGAGCAGGTGGTGGCGCTGAACATGGCCACCGCCAAGTCGCAGATAGAGGACGGTCTGGCCACCGGCAAGGAAATGAGCCAGGCGGCCGACCCGAAAGCGGCGATGAGCCTGGCCGCCGCCAAGCTGCAGCCCGGCGTCGCCGGCGCCAACGCCTACAACCAGCAACTGGGCCTGATCATCGCCGAGATCCGTGAAGAATTCACCCGCGCGGCCGACGCCCATGTGGCCGAGGCCAAGAGCAATCTGAGCGCGCTGATCTACGACGTCACCAAAAACGTGCGTCCCGGCTCGGAGAACGCGGTGCAAATCGTCAAAACCGCCATCGACAACGCCTTCAACGGCTACGAGCAGGTGACCAAAGCCACCAAGCAAGCGGTGCAGTCGGTGGAGGCGCAAATCGCCAAAGCCAGCGAAATGGTGGAAAAAAACACCCCCGCCGCCAAGCAAGCCTGATCCGTTCGGTTCCAACGTAATTTTGCTGGGCAAGCGGTGCTGAAAGCGATACACTGTATATAAATACAGTTTATCGCTCTTCTCGCTTCCGCTTCCCCTGCAATGATCAAAGTTCTCGACAACGCGTTTTATTACCTGGATAACTTCCATCAGGTGCTGACGTGGATAGGCGACCGTTACGACGATCTGCTGACCACCGAGGAGCGCGATTTCATCACCGCCTTTCCCACGCTGCCACAGGCGTCGCGCGCGCTGCTGGTGCGTATGGTCATGCGTAAGGGAACTCTTTTCCGTGCAAGCAAGCTGGCGTATGCCGAGATCGGCAGCGCGCACGAGGCCGCCCGTCCGCTGGCGGCGCTGGGCCTGATCGAGGAAGATCCGCTGCTGGATCTGCAACAGCTGTTCGATCTGCTGCAAAAGCCGGAGATCGGCAAGATCTTCCAGCTGACGCCGCACGTGCGGCAGTTGCGCAAGAGCGAGCAGCTCGAGGCGCTGCGCGAGCAGTACGATGGCCAGCACCGCTTTTCCAACTGGTACGAGAATTCCGGCGACCATGTCTACAGCCATCTGACGCAGCAACTGTGCGACCGCCTGCGCCTTATCTTCTTCGGCAACTATCACCAGGACTGGACCGAGTTCGTGTTGTCCGACCTGGGCATCTACCAGTACGAAAAAGTGGCGTTCTCGCCGGCCGCGCGCGGTTTCCGCAGCCGCCGCGACATCGACGATTTCCTGATGCTGCACCGGTGCCACGAGCGCTTTGTCGACGGCGAGGACCCGGCCGACGTGATCCGCGATCTGCCGCCGTGCTCGGACGACAACGAATGGCTGCGCAGCCGCCGCGACAAGCTGACCTTCACCATCGCCCAGCATGTGGAAAAGCTGGCCGACTGGAAGGCCGCGCATGCGCTCTACGCCGCCTGTCACTATCCGGGCGCCCGCGCGCGCGCCATCCGCGTGCTGGAAAAAGACGAGCAGCCGCGCGAAGCGTTTGATTTGCTTCAGCTTGCGCTGCAACAGCCCGAGAGCGAGGCCGAACGCCAGCAACTGCTGCGCATGGGGCCACGCCTGGCGCGCAAGCTGGGCCACGCCAAGCCGCCGCGCACGCCCTCGGCGCAGGCGCTGCGCATCGACCTGAGCCTGCCGCCACCACAGGAACCGAGCTACGTCGAATTTGTCGTGCGCGACCATCTGACGCGCGACGACGCACCGGTTTATTACGTCGAGAATTCGCTGATCAACTCGCTGTTCGGCCTGCTGTGCTGGGATGCCGTGTTCTGCCCGATACCGGGCGCCTTCTTCCATCCCTACCATCGCGGCCCGGCCGACCTGCACAGCGCCGATTTCCAGCGCCGCCGCGCGCAGCAATTCGCCAACTGCCTGGCGCAGCTCGACGGCGACCAGTACCGCGCCACCATCCTGGCCAACTACGCCGCCAAGACCGGCATCCAGTCGCCCTTCCTGTACTGGGAGGCGCTCGACGAGGACCTGATCGGGCTGGCGCTCGACTGCATCCCGCCGCTGCACCTGAAGCGCGCCTTCGAGCGCATCCTGCTCGACATCAAAGCCAACCGCAGCGGCTTTCCCGACCTGATCCAGTTCTGGCCCGCCGAGCGGCGCTACAACATGATCGAGGTGAAGGGTCCCGGCGACCGCCTGCAGGACAACCAGCTGCGCTGGATCGAATACTGCGCCACGCACCAGATGCCGATCTCGGTCTGCTATCTGCAATGGGCGGCATGAAGGGCGCCACCTACACCGTCGCCGTGCGCGCGTTGTGCGAGTTCACCGCCAAGACCGGCGACCTGGATTTGCGTTTCACGCCCTCGCCCACCGCGCAGGAAGGCATCGCCGGCCACGCGCTGGTGACCTCGCGCCGCGACGAAGACTACGAAACCGAGATCCCCTTGTCCGGCGACTTCGGCCCGCTGCACGTGCGCGGCCGCGCCGACGGCTACGACCGCCGCGCCAACCGGCTGGAGGAAATCAAGACCTATCGCGGCGACTTGAAGAAGATGCCCGACAACCAGCGCCAGCTCCATTGGGCGCAGGTCAAGATCTATGGCCATCTGCTGTGCAAGGACCAGGCCCTCGACAAGGTGCATCTGGCGCTGGTCTACTTCGACATCGGCAGCCAGAAGGAAACCATGCTGCACGAGGAGCATACGGCGCTCGGACTGCGCGCCTATTTCGAAAAGCAGTGCGGCCTGTTCCTGCAATGGGCGGAGAAGGAAATGGCGCACCGCGAGGCGCGCGACACGCAGCTCAAGGCGATGCGGTTTCCGCACGCGGATTTCCGTCCCGGCCAGCGGCAACTGGCCGAGGCGATGTACAAGGCCAGCAACCGGGGTGTGTGCCTGTTGGCGCAGGCGCCGACCGGCATCGGCAAGACCGTCGGCAGCCTGTTCCCGATGCTGAAGGCCAGCGCCGAACATGGCGTCGACAAGGTGTTTTTCCTGGCCGCGAAAACCTCGGGCCGGCAAATGGCGCTGGACGCCGTCGACATCATTCGCGAAGGCGCGCCGTTGCTGCCGTTGCGCACCCTGGAGCTGGCGGCCAAGTCCACCGCCTGCGTCCATCCGGACAAGGCCTGCCACGGCGAATCGTGCCCGCTGGCCAAGGGCTTCTATGACCGCCTGCCGGCCGCGCGCCAGTCGGCGCTGGACATCATGCTGCCGCCATCACCAGAGGATGGCGAAGCGGCGAAGGCGTCCTTCCTGGCGCTGGACCGCGAAACCTTGCGCGCGGTCGCGCTGGCGCACGATGTTTGCCCGTATTACCTGAGCAGCGAGATGGCGCGCTGGTGCGACATCGTCATCGGCGACTATAACTACTACTTCGACATCAGCGCCATGCTGCACAGCCTCACCTTGCTCAACGACTGGAAGGTCAACGTGCTGGTGGACGAGGCGCACAACATGGTCTCCCGCGCGCGCAAGATGTACTCGGCGGAGATGGAGCACGCCAGCCTGCGCATGCTGCGCAAGGTGGCGCCGGAGGAATTGAAAAAGCCGCTGGACCGCGTGCACCGGCAATGGAACCAGCTGGAGAAGGACCAGACGGCCGAATACCAGTGCTACGCGACGTTGCCCGAGAAGTTCATGGGCGCGCTGCAGACGGCGGCCACGGCGATCTCCGACTACATGACCGACCATCCGAGCTACGTCGACGCTGACCTGCAGGAATTCTACTTCGGCGCCCTGCTGTTCGCGCGGCTGGCCGAGAGCTTCGGCGACCACGCGCTGTTCGATATCGAAAAGAGCGAAGGCGCGCGCGCCAGCCATTCCAACTCGGTGCTTTGCATCCGCAACATCGTGCCGGCGCCCTTCCTCAAGCCGCGCTTCGAGAGCACGCACACCACCGCGCTGTTCTCGGCCACGCTCAGTCCCTGGAACTACTTCGGCGACATGCTCGGCATGCCCGACACCACGGCCTGGGTAGATGTCGAATCGCCGTTCGTGGCCGAGCAGCTGTCGGTGCAAGTGGCCGCGCACATCTCCACGCGCTACCAGCACCGCCAGCAATCGCTGCGTCCCATCGCCGCCCTGATGGGACGCCAGTACCAGCAGCAGCGCGGCAATTACCTGGCCTTCTTCAGCAGCTTCGATTACATGGAAAAGGCGGCCAGCCAGTTCGCCGAAGCCTATCCGGACGTGCCGGTGTGGCGCCAGTCGCGCCGCATGGACGAAGCCGAGCGCGCGCAATTCCTGGCCCGCTTCACGCTCGAAAGTGAAGGCATCGGCTTCGCGGTGCTGGGCGGCTCCTTCGGCGAAGGCGTCGACCTGCCCGGCGCGCGCCTGATCGGGGCCTTCGTCGCCACCCTCGGGCTACCGCAGATCAATCCCGTCAACGAGCAAATCCGCCTGCGCATGGACGCCATCTTCGGCGCCGGCTACGACTACACCTACACCTATCCCGGCCTGCAGAAGGTGGTGCAGGCGGCGGGCCGCGTGATCCGCACCCAGTCGGACCAGGGCACCGTCTACCTGATCGACGACCGCTTCGGCCGCCCTGAGATCCAGCAACTGATGCCGGCATGGTGGCGGATTGAATCCGCCCTGCCCACACCATAGCCGCACACTATTGCGGACGTTGTCATAATGGGAAAATTCAATAACATAATGATAATTATTCCATAGTATGATAACCAGCTAAGCTCACAAGGCTTCTGTTTATAACTGACAACAGGTGGTTGCCAATGCCGAAGACGATTTGCTTCATGCTGTGTGCCCTTTTGCTGATCAGCTCGCCATCATTTGCCGCCGTGATCATTGTTGCCAACGACGACGTCGCCACCGGCCCTTCTCCTGTCTGGAATTCGAGCATCGATCCGCAAGCCTATTTGTCCAAGTACGACTACAGCGCCGGCAACGTCATTGCCACCGCGAACGACACCCTGCTGGTGCTGCCCGTATCTTCCGTACCGGAGCCGTCGGCGGTGCTGACGGTCATGCTCGGCCTGAGCATGCTGGGCATCGCGGCGCGCAAACAAAGCAAGCCGTTTTAACCCTGGTAGCCACAGCTACTGAACCGCATCCCTGATTTTCTGGTAGCCGCTGCGGCTCACCGGCAGCTTGACGCCGTCGCGCAGGATCGCCACGTGACTGTCCTTGGTGGCCTGCTCGATGCGCTCCACGCAGGCGATGTTGACGATGTACGAGCGATGGATGCGCAGGAATTGTTCGCCGTCGAGCTGCCCTTCCAGTTCCGTCAGGCGCTGGTTCTTCAGATAGGATTTGCCCTCCGCCCGGATCTGCACGTAATCGTCCTGCGCCTCGATATAGTCGATCTTGTCGCTGCTGATGACGTGCACCTTGGCGCCGTCGCGTATCAGCACGCGGCCCAGCGGCTTGTTGCGGCCGGCCGCTTCGCGCACCAGGTTCTCCACCACGGGATCGGCCGCGTCGTCGCCCTTGCCCACGTTGGCGCGCGCATGCGCCAGCGCCTGGTCGAAGCGCTGCTGGCTGAAGGGTTTGAGCAGATAATCGAGCGCGTGGAACTCGAACGCCTTGATCGCATACTGGTCGAAGGCGGTGGCGAAGATGTAGCGCGTCTTCGCGCTCGCGCCCGCCAGTTCGGCCACTTCGAAGCCATCCAGCTTGGGCATCTGGATATCGAGGATCACCAGGTCGGGCGACAGTTCCGTGATCGCCTTAACGGCTTCGAAGCCGTTGGCGCATTCGGCCACGATCTCCGCGTCCGCATGCTCGGACAGGTATTCGCGCACCACCGCGCGCGCCAGCATTTCATCGTCGACGATTACGATACGCATGCTTTGATCTCCACCATTACTCTCCATCCTCTGTCGTTTGCGCCGGCATCGCGATCTCCACGCCGAAGCCGTTCTCGTTGAAGCCCCAATGGATGCTGGCTTCGTGTTTGTACGCGCCCGCCAGGCGCTGGCGCACATTCGCCAGGCCGATGCCGCTGCCCTTGCCGGACGGCTGCGGCGGCGTATCGGCGTCGACCGGATTGTCGACGCGGATATACAGCACCGATCCGGCGCGCCGCGCGCTGATCGTCACCGTGCCGCCTTCCGGCATATTGCAGATGCCGTGCTTGACGGCGTTCTCCACCAGCGGCTGGATGATCATCGGCGGCACCAGGCATGCCAGCGCGGCGTCCTCCAGCGACTCCTCCACCAGCAGCCGCTGGCCGAAGCGCACCTGTTCGATCCCCAGGAAGTGCCGTATCAGCACCATCTCCTCGCCCAAGGTGACCTTCTTGTGCGCCTCCATGCCCAGGCTTTGACGGAAGAAGCTCGCCAGTTCAAGCGTCATGCGGCGCGCCGCCTTGGGGTCCTGCGAGGTCAGCGCGCTGATCGAATTGAGGCTGTTGAACAGGAAGTGGGGATCGATCTGCGTGCGCAGCATGCGCAGCTCGGCCTCCTGCGCCATCAGCAGCGATTCGAACTCGCGCTGCTCGGCCTGTTTCGCGCGCAGGAATTCGATCACCATGTAATGCAGCGCCGCCGCGAAGCCGTACAGCAGGATGCCCAGTCCGACGATCAGCGCCGACAGCTGCCGGGTGATGACGATGCCCGCCCAATCGGCGCCCAGCAACCTGGTCACGCCGTTCCACATATGCCCCAGCAGCAGCCACAGTATTCCGCAGACCACCGCCGCCGCCAACAACACCAGCGCGATCGACAGCGGGCGGCGGCTGCCCAGCGGGTAGGCGCGGCACATATAATAGGCCGAGTAGCCGGCCGCGAACGCGTACACCAGGGTGATCGGAATCGCGAACAGCATGGCGTTGGTCATCGGCGTGTCGCCCAACAGCGCGATCACACCGCCTAGCGCCACGCCGATGAACAGCCACACGACCATGTAAATGGCCGCGCCACGCCGGCCGGGGGAGTTCTCCTGCATGCTCGGCTACTTCTTAATTACGTACTTCCAGCCCGCCCATGATGGCGTAGCCGCGCACGTACAGTACTTTGCCCGGCGTGGCGGGAGGCGCGGTCTTTTCCTCGAAGCCGCCCATGATCGGCGTGCCCTGCAAGACCACCGTCCAGTCGACCGGCACCTTGATGGTGACGCCGCCGAACAGCGAGAAGACGTTGAGCACCGCCTCGCCGTTGATCGAGCTTTGACGCAGATCGAGATCGCAGCCGCCCATCAGCGCGGTGATTTCGCCACCGCGAAAATCGGCGGTGATGATGCGCCGCTTGAAGGCGCCCATAAACGAGGTGATGTCGACTTCCATCTGATCGAACTCGTTGTCCGCCTTGGCGCCTGGTTGCTTGAAGGCGGATCGTCCGGTGCTCGATTTGAACACCACCGCGATGCCGAACACGATCAGCATCACGGGCCACAGCGATTGCCAGCTGATGTCGAGGATGCCGAAGCGGCGCAGGAAAATCAGGCAGCCGGCGGCGATCAACCCGCCGCCGATCAACTTGCCGGACGAGGTACGGGTTTGCATCAATTTGAGCGTGCCGAAGAAAATCAGCGCGAGCGGCAGCAGGTGGCGTCGGAAATCGAGATCGATCCAGCCCAGGTTATCGACCAGGAAAAGCAAGCCGATGACGATGACCGCGATACCGATGGCCATCTGCGATTTTGGATCTGTTTTGGCGAAGGAGCTCATTTTTGCTCCTTGGCGGCGGCGAAGATGTTGTCAAGCAGTGGACGCAGCAGCAGGCCTATGCCGAAGGCGATGATCACCGCCGGCCACGTGTCCTCGAAGCCCCAGCCCCAGATGCGGTTGAAAGAGACGTACCACCAGCCGGCGGTGAACAGGCATCCCAGGCCGCCAAGGATGTACTTCGGCGAGGTCGGTGGAATGAGTTGGGTGACGCCGCTGATGACCGCCAGCCATGGCCAGTAGCGCCACAAGCGTGTGATGTCGAATTCCACGTCGATGTAGCCGGCGCGATCGAGCAGGAAGGTACAGCCGACGGCGATCATGATCAGCCCCCAGACCAGCTGTTTGCGCCATTGATAAGCTATTTCTGCGTTCATGTGAGTTCCCCAAGTCGGTATGGATAGAACAATACCGGGGAACGGAAGGCGGGGGAACCGCTATTCGGCGAATAGCGGAAAAGAGCCGGTGAATGACGAAACGCGGGGCGAAAAGCGGGAGCGCCCGCGCGGGTTCAGGAGCGTCCGCCGTTGCTGAGCTTGGGCTCGAACATCAACATGCCCCAGCCCAGCTGGCGGCGGATTTCCTCGGGCTTGGGCGGCGGTTTGACGTCGCGCGTACGGCGCTCCAGGTAGGCCCGGACCAGATGCTTGGATGGATGAGTAGTCTGCGACATGATGTTCTCCCAGTCAGCAACCCTGTTGTTGGTGCCGGTACTTGAGGCTACCGGCTTACCTGCTGCTGAGCTTTCATCTGACGATGCGCTCCAAGCACGCAAGGCCAGTGTACGTCGCTACGCTATCAATATCTGTACGGCGCCACACACTCGCAATCATCGAGGTTTACCTCGCGGCTTACCTCAAGGCTTACCTCAAGGTGACCTCACAGCTTACGCTGCAGGAACTCGAGGAAACAGCTGATGCGCTGCGCCAGCTGGGTGTTGCGGTAATAGACCGCGTGGATCTGCTGCCGGTAGCCGGTGTAGCTGTCCTCGAGCACCTTGACCAGGCGGCCGGCGTCGAGATCGGCGCGCGTCATGAAGTCGGCCAAACAGACGATGCCCTGCCCGGCCAGCGCCAGCTGGCGCAAGGTTTCGCCGCTGGAGGCCGAGATCGACGGCGTGATCTGCAGGCTGTTGCCGGTGGCGTGACGCAGCGGCCAGCTGTTACCCTGCTCGTACTGCGCGAAGCCGACCAGCGAATGGGCGGCCAGGTCCTCCGGCTTTTGCGGCGTGCCGTGGCGGGCCAGATAGTCGGGACTGGCCATGACGTACAGCGGACTGGAACTGAGGGCGCGCGCGTGCAGGGTCGAATCGGTCAGCGCGCCGATGCGGATGGCGACGTCGGTGCGGTGCTCGATCAAATCGGCGATCTGGTCGTTGCTGCTCAATTCGAGCTTGATGTCCGGGTACAGCGCGCGGAACTCCGCCATGTGCGGCACCACGCAATGGAGCATGAATGGCGACGCCGCGTCCACGCACAAACGGCCGGCCGGCTTCTGGCGGCGGATGCGGATGGTTTCCTCGGCCTCCTCCATCGCGCCCAGGATCGCCCGCGCGCGCTCGAGGAACAGGTGGCCCTCCTCGGTCAGCTCCATGCGGCGCGTGGTGCGCGTGAGCAGCGACGTGGCCAGCTTGTCCTCGAGCCGCGACAGCGCCCGGCTCACGCCGGAGGTGGTCTGGCCCAGATGGACCGACGCCGCGCTCAGCGTGCCGCTGTCGATCACGGTGATGAAAGTTTTCAGATCGTCGGAATTAATATCCACGTTTTCAGCTCAAAAAATCGTTACGCCACGTACAGCAACACCGCGCCGAAATGGCATGCGCTGCCGCCCAGTACAAACAAATGCCAGACGCCGTGACCGTAGCGCCATTTGTGGTCGGTGACGAAGAAGGCGATGCCCACCGTGTAGACCACGCCGCCGGCGGCCAGCCACATGAAGCCATCCCAGCCCAGCGCGTCGATCAGCGGACTGGCGCCGATCACGCCGACCCAGCCCATGGCGACATAGATCACCAGCGACAGCACGCGCGCGCCCTTGGCATACCAGATCTCCTGCAGGATGCCGACGACGGCCAGCCCCCAGACCACGCCGAACAGCGACCAGCCCCACGGTCCGCGCAGGCTGACCAAGGTGAACGGCGTATAGCTGCCGGCGATGAGCAGGTAGATGGCGCAATGGTCCATCCGCCGCAGCACGTCTTTGGCGCGGCCACGCATGCTGTGATACAGGGTCGAGGTCAGATACAGTCCGAGCAAGGTGGCGGCGTAGACGCTGAAGCTGACCACCTTCCAGATGTCGCCGCTGCGCGCCGCCATCACGATCAGCAGCGTGCCGCCGATAGCGGCCAGCACCGCGCCGATGACGTGGGTGATGCTGTTGAAGCGCTCTCCGTAATACATATGTGCTTCCAATGCAGATGTGGCCACGGCAGGGAGCGCTGTGGCCAGGTGCATTGTATAGCGCATCGCCGCGCGCCGCGATGGTGCTCACCACGTGTTCAGCCTTGTACCCACGCCGCGATACCTTCGGTCCAGCCTGCATCGACCATACTTTATTTGCAATTAGCAAAAACTCAATCGTAGCATATTAGGAATTAATTCAAAGCAATGTTACAAATTCATGCAATTGGGATTGACCAGCCTGCGACATATGTCGCATAATCATCCCAATCGTCGCATAAAGGTCCAGCCATGTCCGTCAATACCCCCATTCCCTCCGTCAGCGAGCTGACACTGTTGAAAGCGCTGTGGAAGCAACAGCCGCTCAGCGCCCGCGAAATCCACGACGCCGCCGCCGACGAACTGGCGTGGTCGTTCTCGTCGACCCGCAAGACGCTGGACCGCATGCTGGAAAAGCGCATGGTCGGCCTGCAAACGGTCCACGGCATCAACGTCTACAGCGCGCAGCTGGAAAAAGTCGGCACCCTGGCGGCGTTCGCGCACGACTTCGGCCGGCGCGTGATGGAAATGGACGCGCCGCTGCCCGTCACCATGTTCACCGGCAGCAAACTGGTCGACCAACAGGAACTGGCGCAATTGGAGCAGATGCTGCACGAGTGGCCCGACGACGACGCGGCGAAGCCATGATGTCCGCCTATGTGCTGATGTTCAAATGGCTGCTGGCCGGCGTCAGTTGCGCGCTGGCGGGGCTGGCGATGTACTACCTGCTGAACGCCGCGCTGCGTGTGTGGCCGGCGCTGGCGGCGCGTCGCGCGGTATGGCTGGCCGCGCAAATGGTCGTCGCCGGCGCGGCGCTGCTGCCCTTCCTGCCGCACGGCGAGCAAATCAGCGTGGCGCCGGCCGTCACGCTCAACGCGGAAGAGTCATCGGCCATTCGTCGCCTGGCGCTGGAGGATGACGGCGACCGGCATGGCGACGCCGAGCCATTTGACCATGCCGATGTCGCGCCGCGTGACGCAGCCAATGATGCCGGCGGCCGGCAGCCGTCCATGGCCGCGCTGGCGGCGGGGCTACCGATATTGTGGGCCGCGTTGTACACCGCCGGCCTGGCCTACGCGCTGGCCCGCCTGCTGCGCGCCAACATGCTGTGGCGGCGATTGCTGGCGGCCGCCCGGCCCCTGTCACCGCGCGAGTTGCTGGCGCATGGGGCGTTCAGCGAGGATCAACTGTCCGAGATCGGGCGATCCCGCCTGACGGTGATGGAGACCGAGGCGGCAATCTCGCCGATGCTGATCGGCCTGCGCCGGCCGATACTGCTGCTGCCGCGCCATCTGCGGGAGTTCAGCGCCGATCAGCAGCAGATGATCGTCGCGCACGAACTGCACCACTGGCGCGCGCGCGATCCACTTTGCCTGGGCGTGTCGAGCGCGCTGCAAACGGTATTCTGGTTCAATCCCGCGCTGCGCTGGCTGACCGCGAAGATGACGTGGGCGCTGGAACTGGCGTGCGACCAGCGCGTGCTGGCCGGCCGGCCACAGCAACAGCGCAAGCGCTACGCCGCCGCGCTGCTGCAACAGTGGAAGGCCCAGGCGACGATGCCGCCGAACGGCGGCCTGGCGTTCGGCGGCATTCATGGCGAGACCATCGCCGCGCGCATCCTGCATATGCAGAAAACCTCGCTGCCGGCGCTGAACACCCTGGCCGCATGGACCGTGGCGGCGCTGATGGCGGCGGTGCTGGCGGCGGGCGCCCTGCTGCAGCCTGCGCTGGCGTTCAATATCGAGCGGCAGGCCACGGCCGGGCCGGCGGCTGTCGATACCTCGGCGCCGGCCGCCGCCACTTGGCGCCATCCGCTCGACAAGATGCGCGTGTCCGGCTTTTTCGGCGTGCGGCGCGACGTCTCGGACAGGCCGCACCAGGGAATCGACCTGGCGGCGCCCAAAGGCACGCCGATACACGCGGCGGCGGCGGGCAAAGTGATCGCAGCCGGCGAGCTGGCGGAGAACAATGGCCGCTACGGCACCTCGGTCATCATCGAAACCGGCTCGCGGCAAACGCTGTATGCGCATTTGAACAGCGTCGTCGTCAAAGTCGGCGACCGCGTCACCTCCGGGCAACTGATCGGCGCCGTCGGCGAAACCGGCTTTGCCACCGGGCCGCATCTGCACTTCGAGGTGCGCCAGGATAATCGGACGATCGATCCCGCGACAGTGCTCGCCGATCTCGATGCCCACGCCACCCGGCGCGCGCTGAAGGTCAGGCGCCAGCAACAAGGCTACTAGGCCGCCGTCCCACTTCCCTTTTTCAACCATTCTTTGCCAGTAAGCCGCAGCCCTTGAAGGCTGCGGCAAGGTGAACTGCCGCCCAAAATTTGGCGGCGACCATCGAGGAACCGCCATGCCGTTACACAGAATCGCCGGCAGCTTGCTGCTGATCTCCGCCGCGGGCGCCAACGCCGCCGACATACCCGAGCCACTCCAGGTGCAGGTCACGGGCGCCCGCGCCGACCAGCGCCAGCGCGAAACCACCACCGCCATCGTCATCCAGCATGAGGAACTGGTGCGCCAGGGCGACCAGTCCCTGTCCGACGCGCTCAAGCGCCTGCCGGGCATCAGCATCTCAGGCACACCAGGCCAGGGCGGCGCGATCAGCATGCGCGGACTTGGCAACGGCTACACACAGATCATGCTGAACGGCGAGCCGGTGGCGGCCGGGTTTTCGCTGGACTCCATCGCACCCGAGATGATCGAACGCGTCGAGATCATGCGCAGCGCGACGGCGGAATTCAGCAACCAGGCGGTGGCCGGCGCCATCAACGTCATCCTGAAAAAGGCGGTCAAGCGCGGCCAGCGTTCGCTCAGCGCCAGCATTGCCCGCCACGGCGGCGAGACCACGCCAACCCTGACGGCGCAGTTCTCAGACCAGGACAAAGGCTACTCATACAGTCTGGCGGCGACGGTGCAGCGCAAGCATACGGACAAGCCCTTTACCGACTTTGAGGAGCAGCGTGACCTGAATGGCGCCTTGCTCCTGCTGCGGCGCACGCCGCAAACCGATTCCGGCCGCACGGACTCGCTGACCCTGACGCCGCGCCTGAACTGGACGCTGGCAGGCGGCGACACCGTCAGCTGGCAAAGCTTCGCCAATCTGCGCCGGGTCGACAATCGCAACCGCGCCGAGGAGACGGCGCTGGTCGGCGACAACAGCGAGTATCCGCGCAACTTCGCCGACTTCGTCGCGGACTTCGTCATGCTGCGCAGCGATGTGAACTGGACCCACTTGATGTCACACGGCGCCAGGCTGGAAACGAAACTTGGCGTGAGCAGCAACCGTCGCAGCGGCACTTTCGATTTCTACGGCATGGATATCGAAGGCAATCCCAAGGCGCGGCACTTCGTCGATTCCGGGCCGTCGGAGACCGGCGTGACGGCCAGCGGCACTTACCGCCACCCGGTCGGCGAGCGCCACGCGCTGGCGCTGGGCTGGGATGTCAGCCGCGCCGTGCGCAACGAGGACCGCAACGAAAGAACGTTCGGTGCGGACGGCGAGCAGACCGGCGCCAACAACGCCGACTACCGCGCCAACGTCAATCGCCTGGCCTTCTTCGTGCAGGACGAATGGGAGGCGGCCAAGAACTACTCGCTCTATCTGGGCCTGCGCCACGAACGGCTGGAAACCGCGAGCCGCGCCGACGCGGCCAACGCGCCCGATGCGCTGGACTCGCGCTCGGCGGTCTGGAGTCCGTCGCTGCAAACCCGCTACGCGCTGCCGAACAAGGACGTATTGCGCCTGGCGGTCAGCCGCACCTACAAGGCGCCGCCGCTGGCCAAGCTGGTGCCGCGCCGCTACACCAACGACAACAACAATAACCCGACCAATCCCGATGAACAGGGCAATCCGAATCTGCGCCCGGAACTGGCGTGGGGGCTGGACGCGGCCTATGAACATTATTTGGGCGACGGTGCGCTGCTCAGTGTTAGCACCTATCTGCGGCGGATACGCGACGTCACGATCACGCGCCTGTTCGAGCAGGATGGCGAGTGGGTCGAGGCGCCGTTCAACAACGGCAACGCCAGTGTGCGCGGCGTCGAGCTGGAGGCCAAGCTGCCGCTGCGCCGCCTGGTGCGCGGTGCGCCAGCGATTGACCTGCGCGCCAACCTGGCGCGCAACTGGTCGCGCGTCGACAACGTGCCGGGACCGGACAACCGGCTGGAGACGCAGACCCCGCTCACCGCCAACCTGGGCGCGGATTATCGCCCGGATGGGTCGGCGCTGACGGTAGGGGGCAATCTGAATTACCAGGCCGGCGGCCCGGTGCGGCAGGCGCGGCAGGTGCGGCTGGGCAGCAGTCCAAAACGGGAGCTGGATCTGTACGCGCTATGGAAAATCGATGCGAAGACACAGCTGCGCATCGCCGGCAGCAACCTGCTGCGGCAAACCGCGACCGAGTGGCACGATTACGTCGATACCGGCGGCGTGCGGCACCGGGTGACGGTCACGCCCAGCAGCGCCACGCTGCGCGTGATGCTGGAGTACCAGCTGTGATCGAGCGCGCGGCTAATGAACATTGCGGGCGATGAAGTAGACCGCTGCCGTCAGTCCTGAGCAAACCACTGTCATCCATGTGATCAACCGCCACGTCTGGGCCTCCATCGCCTTGTAGAATTCTGTGCGCACCATTTCGACGTCCACCTTTTTAGCGTAGTGTTCAATGAAAAAATCGAACTTGCCATTTAAGATCGTGACTTCCGCTTGCACTTGCGTCAAAGCGGACTGCTGAGATGCAACATCGCTTTGGACCTTCGTCACATCGCTCTGAAGTTTGTTCACGTCACTTTGAAGTCTATTGACCGTGCTCTGCACTACTGCAACCTCTTCACGCACGAGTGCAGAGTCCGCATGCAAGGCCTCATTGCTCGCCTGCAGCGCGCGGAGAGCTTCTTCTATTGCGATGTATCGATAGTCGTCCATCACCATATGATTCGCCTCGCACGTTAGAACGTCAAGCGGCACCGCTCCGCAATATCGACCAGATCAAATTGCCGGATTGAAGGCTGCGCTGTGGTAAGGTCTCATCCATGACGCACGCACAAACCCAACCTTTACAAGAAGTCTATAAACCGTATAAACGCTGCATGGTGATGGGCGGCGGCGGCTTCCGGTTTGGCATCTACATCGGCATGTACGCGGCGCTGCGGCAGGCGGGCAAGGCGCCGGACATCCTGCTGGCCAGCTGCGGGGGCGCCATCGCCGCGACCATCATCAACAACCTGCCCGACCCGGGCGAGCAGCGCGCATGGCTGGCGTCGCGCGATATGTACGACTTCTGGTGCGGGCTGAAGTCGACGCGCCACGCGGCGCTGATCGGCACCCTGGCGCGCGCCGCCAGGCGCAGGCTGTCGCCGGCGAGCGTACCCGTCATCCCAGACCTGTTCGGCGATTATCTGTTCGACATTCCGCCGCAGTTGCCCTTCCCGTCCGCCAGCGGCGCGCCGGAGGTCGACGTGGCCATCATCGGCGGCAAGCTGCTGTTCGATCCTTCGGAAGTGGGCCAGCCTCGCGGCCAGCGCAAGCTGTTCGCGGAAACCGTGTTCTGTGGCGAACGCGCCGCCGCCGCGCTGCGTGGCATGCCCTCGCCCCTCGGCGACCCGCGCTGGGGCGAGCACGCGGTGTCCGGTGATTTGCTGATCGACGGCGGCGTGCCGATCACCGAGGCGGCCCGCATCTCGATCTCCGACATGATCTACTTCCGCTGCCGCCAGTATGGTGGCGATGAGTACATTGGCGGCGTGCTGGATCTGTTCCCGGTCGAAATCGCGCGCCGGTTGGGGGATGAGGTGATCATGGAGTTCAAGGAGGCGTTCGACCAGGTGTTCTCGATACCGGCCTGGCGCGCGGTGCTGGGACTAAACGGCAATGCGCGTCTGCGCTATGCCAACACCCATCTGGCGGACTTGCGTATCGATTCGTCGGACGTGTCGCGGGTGCTGGCCAAGCAGCAGTTGCAGCAAAAGCTGCACTGGCGCCGCAACCGCATCGAGCTGGCGATGCCGCCGACATACGACACCTTTGTGCAGCACATGAACGACCAGTGGCAGTACGGCTACGACCGCGCGACGGAGGCGCTGGCGCATCCCGCCGGACAGCATCCGCCGGTGCGGCGGGCGACCAGGTACAGCAAGCGGTTAAGCGGGGTGTGACCGGCTGTGGATGCGCCATCGGCGGCGCGCACATGGCGGATTACGCTTCGCTAATCCGCCCTACGTGGTTCCGCGTGCCCTCATAGGGTCGTAGCCTAAAATCCGCCACGGAAATACGTAGGGCGGATTAGGCGGGACGCCGTAATCGGCCATGCATGCGCCGCCGATAACGCACGCACCATTAGACAAAATCCGAGGCCAGCGCCTGATGCAGCGCCTGAACCGCCGCCGAGCCTTCACCCACGGCCGCCGCCACCCGCTTGACCGAGCCGCTGCGCACATCGCCGACGGCGAAGATGCGCGGCCTGCTGGTCTCCAGAAAATGCTGCTCCCGCTCCAGCGGCCAGGCGCCCGGCGCCACATCCGATCCGGTGAGCACGAAGTTCTTGTCGTCCAGCGCCACGCAATCGCCTAGCCACGCGGTATTGGGCTCGGCGCCCAGGAACAGGAACACATGGCGCACCGGCGAAGCCCGCGCCTCGCCGCCCGCCGTCTGCCAGACGATGCTCTCGAGCCGGTCGCCGCCGACCATTTCAACGATCTGCTTGCGCGTGTGCAGCGTGATGTTCGGCGCCGCCTCGATGCGCTGGATCAGGTAGCGCGACATGCTGGCGGCCAGGCCGTCGGCACGCACCACGATGTGGACATGTTTCGCATGCCCGGCCAGGAACACCGCCGCCTGCCCGGCCGAATTGCCGCCGCCGACGATGACCACCTCCTCGTCGGCGCAGAAGGTGGCCTCCATGAACGAGGCGCTGTAATAGACGCCCCGCCCTTCGAAGCGCTCCAGTCCCGGCAAGTCCGGCTTGCGGTAACGCGCCCCGGTGGCGATGACGATGGAGCGCGCACGCAGCCGCTCGCCACTGTCGATGGCGATGTCGAATTCCGCGTTGTCGCAATTGAGCGCGCTGACCTTGACCGGCACCGCCACCTCGGCGCCGAACTTGCGCGCCTGCGACAGTCCCCGTCCCGCCAGCGCCTGGCCGGAGACGCCGGTAGGGAAGCCGAAGTAGTTTTCGATCTTGGAACTGGAACCGGCCTGCCCGCCCGGCGCCTTGGCGTCCAGCACGGCCACGCTCAAGCCTTCCGACGCCGCGTACACGGCGGCGGCCAGGCCGGCAGGCCCGGCGCCGACGACGACCAGGTCGAAGGTGCGGCCGTCGATGCGGTCGGAACTCAGGCCGATGCCGTCGGCCAGCTGGCGCAAGGTGGGATTGCGCAGCACCTCGCCATTGGGCGTGACCACGGCCGGAATATCTGCCGCCGTCACGCCGAACCGCGCCATCAGCGCGCCGGTTTCCTCGTGCAGGTCGAGATCGAAATAAGCGGCCGGTTGGCCGTTGCGGGTCAGGAAGTGGCGCAGCGCCAGGGTCGGCGCCGAGTCGCGCGCGCCGAACATCAGCAGGCCGCCGCTCTGGTCCTGCATGTAGGCGACGCGCCGCAGGATGTAGGCGCGCATGATGGTTTCGCTCAAATCGGCCTCGGATACCACCAGGGTGCCGAGCGACTCCTCGCTGATGACGATCACTTCGGCATCGGCGATCACGCGGGCGGTGGCGACGGCGGCGCGCCCGGCCAGGGTGCCCATCTCGCCGGTGAAGGAACCGGGGCCGTGGGTGCCGATGACGGTCGTTCCCAGCGCCGAGGCGCGCTCGACCTCGATGGCGCCGGAGATCAGCACGTACATGGGAATGTGTCGGTCGCCCTGGCGGAACAACACGCCGCCGGCGGCGATGGCGCGGCGCTCGCCGTAGCGGCTGAGCACTTCGAACTGCCGGTCGCTCAGCGTGGGGAAGATCTGGTGGCGGCGGTTGCCGATGTCCGATGAGGCCAAATGCGGGCTGATCGCCATGCCGGCGCCGGGCTGCTGTTCCATGCGTGTCCTCGACAGTTCAATGATGTTGGGAGGCCTCCGGTGGCGCCGCCGCTAGCGGCACAGCTCGCGCCACGATTCCTCGAACTCGGCCGGGGCGACATCCTGCGCCAGCAAGGTCAGCTCGCGGGCGACCGAGATGTAGCGCTGGAAGCCGATATAGGTGCCGAAGGCATCCTTGGCGTTGACCTCGCCGCAGGGCGCGCCGCCCTTGCCGATGAACTGGTTGCGAAATTGCGCGGAACCAGGGTCGCGGATCTTTTCTTTTACATATTTTTCGCCCAAACTGGTCAGTGTCAGGACTTCTTCCTGCTGCTTCTGCGCCTGGCTCTTGCCGCAGGCGGTCACACAGGCCAGCAGCGTCAACGCCACCGACAGCACCGCACCCCGGCGAAGGGTGTTTGCTAAAGTCATAATGTTTTCTCTTTTGTAATTCCCTGAAATCACCTCTAATATAGCAGGTCTGTCAACCGTAACGCCGCAACACCTTGCATTGTTGACAGAGTGTGTATTTGTTACTATCTCAAGCTTTACAGTTTGATCAGGAGATCGCATGTTACATAACCATAATATTACCAACCGTGTTTACCAAGTTTTACTGGCCTGTACTTTGTTGCTTGGTAGCTATGCGGAGGCAGCGGACAAACTGGCCAATGTGACCATCCTCGCCACGGGCGGCACCATCGCCGGCAGCGGCGCCAGCAGCACGACCACGGTCGGCTACACCGCCGCCACCGTCGGCGTCGACACCCTGATCAAAGCCGTGCCGGAACTGTCCAAGGTCGCCCAGGTCAAGGGCGAGCAGGTGTTCCAGATCGCCAGCGAAAACATGACCAACGAACACTGGCTGACCCTGGCCAAGCGCGTCAACGTGCTGCTGGCGCAGTCCGACGTCGACGGCATCGTCATCACCCACGGCACCGATACGCTGGAAGAAACCGCTTACTTCCTCGACCTGGTCGTGAAAAGCAAGAAGCCGGTCGTGCTGGTCGGCGCCATGCGCCCGGGCACCGCGCTGTCGGCCGACGGCCCGATCAACCTCTACAACGCCGTGCTGCTGGCCGCCAATCCCGACGCCGCCGGCAAAGGCGTGCTGGTGGCCATGGCCGACCAGATCCACAGCGCCCGCGACGTGAGCAAGACCAACACCTCCACCCCGGACAGCTTCAAGACGACCGAACTGGGCCTGCTGGGCTACATCCAGGGCAACAAGCCTTATTTCTACCGCGCCTCGACCCGCAAGCATACGGTTGACACCGAGTTCGACATCAGCAAACTGGACAAACTGCCGCAAGTGGACATCGTCTACGGCTACGCCAACGTCGGCCCGGTCGCGTTGAACGCGCTGGTCGCCGCCGGCGCCAAGGGCATCATCCACGCCGGCGTCGGCGACGGCAGCCTGGCCACTTCGGTCAAAACGGCGCTCGTCGCGGCCCGCAAACAGGGCGTGATGATCGTGCGTGGCAGCCGCGTCGGCCAGGGCATCCTGGCGCGCAACGGCGAAGCCAACGACGACGAGCTGGACTTCGTTGCCGCCGACACGCTCAACCCGCAAAAAGCGCGCATCCTGCTGATGCTGGCACTGACCAAGACCAGTGACAGCAAGGCCGTGCAGAAAATGTTCTACACGTATTAATCGCAGGACTTACGGATAGTCCGGCCGCCGCATGCGGAACAGGCTATCCGCCCCAATCTCGAAGTAATCGGCCGGGCCGCCGCCGCGCAAAATGGTGCGCGAGCCCGCCGTGTCATAGATGCCGTCGCGCAGCAGTTCGTTGGCGATGTGCACACCCACCACCTCCCCCATGATCAGCCAGCCATTGGTCGGCTCGCCCGCCGCGCTTTGCAGGCGGATGATCTGCGTGCATTTGCATTCGAACGCGACCGGACTTTCCGCCACGCGCGGCACCCCGACGATGCGCGACGGCGCCGGCGTCAGCCCCGCCAGCACGAACTCGTCCACCTCGGGCGGCGCCGGCGCGCAGCTGGCGTTCATCGCCTCGGCCAGCGGACGCGTGGCCAGATTCCAGACGAACTCGCCGGTCTGCTCGATATTGCGCAGCGTATCCTTGCGGCCCTGGCTGGAAAAGCCGATCAATGGCGGCGTGTAGTTGAAGGCGTTGAAAAAACTGTAGGGCGCCAGGTTCAGGTTGCCCGGTTCGCCGCGCGAGGAAATCCAGCCGATCGGGCGCGGCCCGACGATGGCGTTGAACGGATCGTGCGGCAGGCCGTGGCCCTGGGATGGCTGGTAAAAATAGCGTTCGGTCATATGGTTCCGGTCAGTGCGGCGCACGATGGCGCCATGGCCGATTTTCGCACAAGGATTCGACTTGTGCTTTGGACCGGACTGGTGCGTCCACGAGCGAATACCTGTGACGCCGCCCTTGCGCGACCGGCGCGCGAGGTTTACGCTTGAGCACCTTCTCTGCCGAATGCCCTACATGATCGAAGAATTGCAATTCCGTCCGCTCAAGGCGCCCCTGTCGAACAAGGCGCTGGAAGCCTACCGCAAGGACGGCAACTTGTCCGGGACGCGGCCGAAGCCGTCGTCTGCGGACGCGCGCGGCAAAGTCCAGTGGGTCAGCGTGGAATGGAAAGCCAAACAAATCGGCATCGCGCGCCTGGAACTGGCGCCGCCGGAATTTTGCTACCTGTCGGAGCTGATTATTTCGAGCAAGTTCCGTGGACGCGGCGTCGGCCGCTGGTTCATGGCGCGCATCGAACAATTTTGTCATGCCCAAGGCATACGCCGCCTGCTGCTCGAAGCGGCCGACGGCACCGAGTCGTTCTACAAAGCGCAGGCGTTCGTGGCCGATCCGTTGCTGCCGAACTTGCTGAAAAAAGACATTAATCCCTTCCAGCGCAAGATGTTCGTGCCGATGGGCGGATAAATGTCGTAGCGTCCGGGCCGCCGCTGACGCGGCCGCGCCGGGCATCAGGGCTTCAGGGCTTCAAGGCTTCAGGCGCGCGAGCAGCTGGTCCGCCACCGCCGACGCCGAGGCCGGATTCTGACCGGTGATCAACTCCCGGTCGACCACCACTTTGCTTTGCCAGTTGGCGGCGCTGCCGTAGACACCGCCCGCGCGCTGCAAGGCTGTCTGCGGCAAGAACTTCATCGTGCCGCCGTTTAACATGCCTTTGGCCGCCTCTTCCTCGCTATTGCTAATCACAGTCATCTGGTAGCCGGCGTAGATCCATGCGGGCGCTGTCCTGACAGCGGCGGCCGGCGACGTCAGCTTGCGCGTGAACTGCTCGGGCTCCTCCAGCGCCGACAACAAAGCGATCGGTCCGTGGCACACCAGCGCCGTCGGCTTGGCCCGCGCATGGAAGTCGCGCAGCAGGCGGCCCAGCGCCGCGCTGTGCAGCAAGTCCTGCATCGGCGCGTGGCCGCCCGGGACGTAGACCGCGTCGTAGCGCGCGTAACCGCCCTGCTCGATCCGCGCCAGGCTGACGACCGGCGATTGCTCCGCCGACGTGATGCGCAATTTTTCCAGCAGCGCCAGATGCTGTTGCATGCTGGCTTCGTCATTATCGAAGTACATCTTATCGACCGAATTGCGGTCCAGCGTAGGCGCTTTGCCCAACGGCGTGGCGAAGGTAATGGTATGCCCCGCGTCCAGCAGCTTTTTGACCGGCTGCATCAATTCGTTGGCGTAAAAGCCGGTGTCGAAGGTGCGGTTGTCGCGCAGTTCCAGCTGCGAGGCGTCCGACAGGACGACCAGCACATGGGCGGCGTTTGCGTTCAGGGCTGCGAGGCTCAACGCCACCGCGGCGGCGGTGGCGGCGGTTTTGCGGATGGTAAGTGTCATGAGAGTGCTCCTGTAAGGTGTTTGGCAGTGGTTTTGCAGTAGCGCTACTCTATTGATGACTGTAAAGTGTGTAAATAACCGAAAACTCAAATCATTTGTTCTTTGAAGGCTGGAATGGGACGTCAATTCGATCACATGGCGGATGTGGAAGCGTTTGTGACCATCGTCGACAAGGGCACCATCAGCGCGGCGGCGGTGGCGCTGGGCACCACGCCCTCGGTACTCAGCCGCGCCGTCGCCCGGCTCGAAGCGCGCTTGGGCGTGCAACTGATGCGCCGCACGACGCGCCGCCTGAGCGTGACCGAGGCCGGCACCTTGTATCTGGAACAGGCGCGCAGCGCCTTCGGACTGATCGCCGATGCCGAGCGCGCCATTCAGGGCCGGGGCGGCGAACTGTCAGGCACGATACGCATCAGCGCGCCGACGACCTACGGCCACTACCGGCTGCCAGGGATGCTGCGGCCGTTCATGGAGCGCCATCCGAAAGTCATGATCGAATTGAGCATTTCCAACCGCAATGTGGATCTGGTCGAAGAAGGCTACGACATGGCGATACGGCTGGGGGAGTTGGCCGACAGCGGCCTGGCGGCCAAGCGCCTCGGCGACGCCGACGTCTGCCTGGTGGCCTCGCCCGACTATCTGCGGCGCGCGGGCACGCCAATGGGGCTGGAGGATCTGGCCAGCCACGCTTGCCTGCCGTTCACCATGCCAAGCACCGGCCGGCTGTCGCCGTGGCTGCTGAGGGTGGAAGGCAAGGATGTCGATTGGCTGGCGCCGGCGCGCATGCGCGTGGCCGATGATGTGCTGGGGGTGGTGACCTTGGCGCAGCAAGGCCTGGGCATTTGCCAGACCTACCGCTTTGTCGCCGACGAGCGGCTGCGGGCCGGCCAACTGGTCGAAGTGCTGCCGGCGTTCGGGGGCCGCAGCAAACCGTTTTCACTGATTTATCCGCCGCATCGGCGCATGTCGGCCGCTTGCCGCGCGTTGATCGATAGCTTGCAGCCATAAAAAAACGCGTCTGAGTTCGTAGGCTCAGACGCGTCGGACAACACCTACCCTAGGTTCTTACGCTTTTTTGGCTTGCTTGCGGCGTGCGACAAAGCCCAGCAGGCCCAGGCCGGCGGCCATCATGCCGTAGGTTGCTGGTTCTGGCACTGCCGATACGGCGATGGTCAGGTCGGAGCCGTAAGCGCCGCCGCCGGTGCCGGCGACCAGACCGTCAACTTGAACGAAATAGCTGCCTGCCGACAGGCCGGTCGCGGTCAATTCCCAACGATCGGTCGGATGCGCACCACCACCGGTGACGTTGCTGCCTGCGTAGGTGCCCAGCACGGCGCTGGTCATCGGATCATATTTCACCAGGTTGAACGAGGTGATCTGCAGATCCTTGACCGTGCTCGACGCCAGGTAGCTCGACGTCAGCGAGGTGGACGAGTCGAAATTGGAGTTCAGAACGAACATATACTTGTCGGTGAACGTGTTGGTGCGGTCAGCGCTACCGTAGGTGTTGCCGAAGTGCGCGTTGAAACCGCCGACGCCATCGCTATCCAGGTTGATGCTGACGGTTTGTCCCACGTTCGCGGCGAAAGCTGCCGAGCCGAACAGGCTGGCGCCCGCGATCATCGATGCCAGCAAGATATTTTTAATTTTCATTTTTGTTTCCGCAGTAGTTAGTATTTAAGCAATTAGAGTTACCGAACACCCTTATTCGGTGATGCGGAGAATATAGTTTTGTCTCCGCGCCAACTGTGCGGTAGCCAACATAAGTGTCGAAATGTACAAATTATTGCCGATATAACATCGATGACGGTTGTTAACAAATTCTGTGGATAAGGCTGTTAACAAGCGTCAAACCCATCACGCAAGTTGATGTTTTTAAAGAGAAATATGGTGATGCGCAAATTTGTCGCAGCCAAAGTTATCCACTGGCATTACACTAATGCATCTTTGCCTATCAGATCACAAGGAACCCATGAAATCGCGTCTTACCGCCCTCGCTCTCGCCCTCAACGCGCTCGTGCTGGGCGGACTTTGCTTCCCGGTCACCGCCGCCGCCATCGACGCGCCGGCCAAATACAATCTGCGCGAGCACTACACCAAGTACGAATATCGCATTCCGATGCGCGATGGCGTGCGCCTGTTCACCGCCGTCTACGTGCCCAAGGATGCGACCAAGCGCTACCCCTTCCTGATGGAACGCACGCCCTATAGCGCCGGCGTGGACATTGAGGACGAGCTGCACTACGGCGTCGACTTTTATCCGGACCATGTCGGACCGTCGCCCGAGTTCGAGCAAAGCGGCTATATCTTCGTGCAGCAGGATGTGCGCGGCCGTTACATGTCCGAGGGCAAGTGGCAGGAGATGACGCCGCACGTCAACGCGAAGCGCGCCAAGGGCGAAGGCAACGAGAGCGAAGACATGCACGACACGGTCGAATGGCTGTTGAAAAACGTCCCCAACAACAATGGCAAGGTCGGCATCCTGGGCATCTCGTATCCGGGCTTCTACACCTCGGCCAGCATCATCGATTCGCATCCGGCCATCAAAGCCGCCTCACCGCAGGCGCCGGTGACCAACCTGTACATGAACGACGATTCGTATCACGGCGGCGCCTTCATGTTGTCGGCGAACTTCGACTTCTACTCGGCCTTCGTCGATGTGCCCAACCCGACGCCGCTGCCGAAAACCTGGACCCGCTTCGACTACGGCACCGCCGACGCCTACGAATTCTTCCTGTCGCACCTGACGTTGTCCAACATCACCAACACGATGACGGCAAACCAGCGCACGCTGCTGATGCCCACCATCGAACATGCGACCTACGACGAATTCTGGAAGGCGCGCGACATCGCGCCCCACCTGAAAAACATCAAGGCGGCGGTGCTGACGGTGGGCGGCTGGTACGACGCCGAAGACCTGCAGGGGCCGCTGACAACCTACAGCACGATCAAGCGCAACAATCCCGGCATCTACAGCGGCCTGGTGATGGGCCCGTGGTCGCATGGCGGCTGGAGCCGCTACGACGGCAAGAGCCTGGGCCATGTCCAGTTCGACTCGAAAACCGGCGAGTACTTCCGCAACCAGATCGAATTGCCGTTCTTCGAGCAGCATCTGAAAGGCGTTCCAAACAAGAACGTGTCCGAGGTGTATGCGTTTGAAACGGGCAGCAACGTCTGGCGCAACTACGCGGCGTGGCCGCCAAAGCAGGCCCAGGCACGCACCCTGTATCTGGGACCGAACGGCACGTTGGACTGGAAGCAGCCGGCCGCCGGCGCCGCCCAGGCCTTCGACGAGTATGTGGCCGATCCGCGCAAGCCGGTGCCGTACACCGCCTATCCGGCGACCGGCGTGCCGAAGGAATACATGGTGGGTGACCAGCGCTTCGCCTCCACCCGGCCGGACGTGCTGACCTACCGCAGCGAGGTGCTCGAAGAAGACGTGACCTTGAGTGGCCCCGTCAAGCCACGGCTGTTCGTCTCCACCACGGGCACCGACGCCGACTGGGTCGTCAAGCTGATCGACGTCTATCCGGCAAGCTATCCCAACAGCGGCCACAGCGACGAACACCACACCGACGTGCCGAAACCGACGCTGAGCATGGCCGGCTACCAGCAACTGGTGCGCGGCGACCCGCTGCGCGGCAAGTTCCGCAATGGTTTCGAGAAGCCGCAGCCGTTCACGCCGGGCAAGGTGGAGGCGGTCAACTACACGATGAGCGACGTCAACCACACCTTCCGGCGCGGGCACCGCATCATGGTGCAGATCCAGAGCTCTTGGTTCCCGCTGGTGGACTTGAATCCGCAGACCTTTGTCGACATTCCTAAAGCCAAGCCGGAGGACTTCCAGAAAGCGACACAACGGATATATCGCGCGCCGTCGATGTACTCGGGCATCGAAGTGCAGCTGTTGCCGGCGACGCGCTGATTCGGCGCCGATTCTTGCGTTGCTAGCATCTTAGGAGGATAATCAGATGATAATTATTCCTATTTAGCCAGCGAAGTGTCATGCGACCCAAGTAGCCAGCCAACAACTACTTCAAGGTACTCACATGACACTGACCAAGACCCCGCTGGCCTTGATGCTGGCCAGCCTCTCCTTTTCCAACGCCGCGCTGGCGCAAACCGGCGCGGTGCCCGACCAGGCCATGCCGGTCGTGACCGTCAGCGGCGAAGCCGACGGCTACCGCCCGACCACCTCCACCACCGGCACCAAGATCGACGCGCCGCTGCGCGACATTCCCCAAACTATCAACGTCGTGCCGCAGGAACTGCTGCGCGATCAAGGCGCGCGCTCGATGCAGGACGTGCTCAAGGCCGTGCCCGGGATCGGCATGTCGCACGGCGACGGCCAGCGCGACCAGGTCACCATTCGCGGCTTTAGCGCCATCAGCGACCAGTTTGTCGACGGAATGCGCGACGATGCGCTGTATTTCCGCGATTTGTCGAATGTCGAGCAGATCGAGGTCATCAAGGGGCCGGCTTCGGTGCTGTATGGCCGTGGCTCGTCAGGCGGCATGATCAACCGCATCACCAAGAAGCCGGGCATCGACCGTAGCGAAGTGAGCCTGCAGGTGGGCCGCTGGGGCCAGAAACGCGGCGAGTTCGACCTGGCGCGCAATTTGACGGACAACGGCGTCGCCTTCCGCGTGACGGGCGCGGCGGAAGACTCGGACAGCTACCGCGACCAGCAATTCCTCAAGCGCCAGGCGCTGGCGCCGTCGGTGCAATTCAAGCTCGGCGCCGACACATTGTTGCTGCTGCAGGCGGAATATCTGAAAGACAAGCGCGTGACCGACTTCGGCATCCCCTCGTATCAGGGGCGCGCGGTCGACGTGCCGGCCGGGACCTACTACGGCGCGGCCAACGCCGAAGACTTCGACTACAGCGAGTCGGAAGTGAAAGCCTACGGTTTCACCTTGGATCACCGCTTCAATCAGAAACTGTCGATCCGCAACGCCTTCCGCCACTACGATTACTCGCTCGACCGCAACAACACGCTGGTCGGCTCGGTGAATGAAGCGGCGCGCACCGCCTCCCTCACCCGTGGCAATGTCGCGCGCGACGAGGATGGCTATTCGAACCAGACCGAGCTGACCCAACTGGCGGAACTGGCCGGCATGCAGCATCAGATACTTTACGGTGTCGAGTTCGGCAAGCAGAACAAGAACCAGCTGGTGCGCTCGCAACCCAACGTTGCGACCGTGTCATTGTTTAATCCGGTAAATCCGGTTGTGCCGTTCACGGCCGCCGGCGCGCCGACGTCGAATAACCTGGGCATCTTCAAAATCGCCAGCGCTTATTTGCAGGACATGGTGACGTTGGCGCCTCAATGGAAAGCGCTGGCCGGTATTCGCTACGACCGGTTTGAACAGGAGAATGTCGAAAGGCGCGTAGGCGTTCCGAGTGTCAGCCGCACCGATCGCAATTGGAGTCCGCGCGCGGGCCTGGTTTATCAGCCGAACGCGGTGCAATCGTATTACGCGTCGTTCAGCCGTTCGTTCCAGCCGTCGGGTGAAGGATTCGCCTTAACCACCGCGAATGCGCAGATCGCGCCAGAGATAACCAAGAATAAGGAAATCGGTGCCAAATACGACTTATTCAATGGCCGCGCCTCGGCAGGTGTATCGGTATTCCAGCTGACTCGCACCAATATTAAAACTGCCGATCCGCTGACGCTTCAGCTGTTACCTCTCGGAACGCAGCGGACTAAAGGCATCGAACTGACGTTCAATGGCGATCTGGGGAATGGCTGGAAAACGTGGGCCGGTTATTCCTATTTGGACGCGGCGATGATCTCTTCGATCGCACGGGATGACGGCCAGCCCGTTCAAGGGAAACGTCCAACATTAACTCCAAAGCACGCGGCCAATTTATGGGTAAGCAAAGCGCTCGGCGGTAGTTTCGGCATTGGCGGTGGCGTGAATTATGTCGGCGACCGTTTTGCAAATCCGGGCAATACGGTAACGCTGCCTAGCTACGTTACTGCGGATGCGATGGCCTATTATCGTCACGCGGGTATCGATTTGACCTTAAACCTGACGAATCTGTTCGATCGCGCCTACATCGTAGCTGGCCACGGCAGCAGCAAGAACTTGAACCTGCCCGGCGCCCCCCGCTCAGTGCAGCTGACCGCCCGCTACCGCTTCTAAGGCAAGACGTGCCAGAAATTGGTGTAATGAAGCTAATTTTTGGCACTGACAAACTTCTTCCAGAACGCGTAGAGGTACTGAACCTTTCTGCCCGGAAGGCTGTCTAACCCATACGTCGGCTTCGGCAGCGAAAATTCGTACCCTAGAAAACGACAACCGCATGGCAACGTGTACATTGGCACTTGAATTGATTGCTGAAGAGACTTTGGCGCGAATTAGTGTGCGTGAGGTTGATTTGGCCGTAATCAAATCAAGTTATGCAACTAAAGAGGACGTCGCCAGCTTGAGAGAAGAGATCGCAAAGTCGAAGGCGACTTTACGCAAATGGTTTATAGGAATCACAGTGACAATTTCGAGCTCAGCCTTCGCTGCAGCCAAATTTATTAACTAGTCGGCGATCGAAAGATTCACCATGGAAGACCGCAGATCATCACTTGAATCAATAAACCAAAATATCTTGGATCGTCTGTCTGCGTTGGAGGTTGATTTAGCCGTGGTGAAATCAAACTACGCAACGAAAGAGGATCTTGCAAAGATGGAGGGCACGCTGCTGAAATGGTTTATCGGAACAGCGGTTGCCATTTCAGGCATAGCATTCGCGGCAGCGAGATTTATTCACTAACTGCGGCGACCCGCTGAAATAACGATATAAGAAATGTTTTGGCCTGCCCAGCAGGAATCGAACCTGCGACCCTTAGCTTAGAAGGCTAATGCTCTATCCAACTGAGCTATGGGCAGTCACGACAGCGAGAATTCGCCGCAGAAATGAAAAACGGGTTGTCTATGACAACCCGTTTAGTGTTTTTGGTCGGAGTACAAGGATTCGAACCTTGGACCCCCTGGTCCCAAACCAGGTGCGCTACCGGGCTGCGCTACACTCCGAAGACAGTATTCTAACGCTTGGCGCCCTCGCCGTCAATGCAAGGGCCAGCTTAATCGTTCATTGCTGAACTCAGTTGTCACCCTAAGCCGCCAGTTGGGCTTCCACTTTGTCGGCGATGCGCTGGGCCATCGAATCGGCGTCCTTGGCGTTACGTGCTTCGACCATCACGCGGATCAAAGGTTCCGTACCCGAGGCGCGGATCAGCACGCGGCCGCTGCCTTCCAGTTCGCGCTCGACCTTTTCCTTTTCGGCCACCATGGCGGCGTTCTTGGTCCAGTCGAAACCGGGCGCGACGCGCACGTTAACCAGGGTCTGCGGGAACAGCACCAGCTCCGCAGTGCACTCCTCCAGCGATTTGCCGGCGCGTTTGAGTGCCGACAGCACTTGCAACGCCGAGATGATGCCGTCGCCGGTGGTGTGTTTGTCCAGGCACAGCAGGTGGCCCGAGCCTTCGCCGCCCAGCAGCCAGCCCTTGTCCTGCATCACTTCCAGCACGTAGCGGTCGCCGACCTTGGCACGGGCGAAACCGACGCCCTTCTCTTTCAACGCGACCTCGACCGCCATATTGGTCATCAGGGTGCCGACGGCGCCCGCCACCGGGCCGGTGGCCATGCGGTCCATGACCATCAGGTACAGCAGCTCGTCACCGTTGTAGAGGCGGCCATTGGCGTCGCACATGATCAGGCGGTCGGCGTCGCCGTCCAGGGCGATGCCGAGATCGGCGCCATGCGCGCGCACCGCAGCCGCCATCGCTTCCGGCGCGGTGGCGCCATGGCCGAGGTTGATGTTGAAGCCGTCCGGCTTGTTGCCGATGGCAATGACTTCCGCGCCAAGCTCGTGGAATACGTGCGGGGCGATGTTATAGGCGGCGCCGTGCGCGCAGTCGACCACCAGCTTCATGCCGCGCAGGTCCAGCTCGTTCGGGAAGGTGCTCTTGCAGAATTCGATATAGCGGCCCTGGGCGTCGTCCAGGCGCTTGGCACGACCCAGTTTTTCCGACGGCACGCACACCATCGGCAGGTCCAGCGCCGCTTCGATATCGAGTTCGACCGAATCGGGTAACTTGGTGCCCTGGTCGGAGAAGAATTTGATGCCGTTGTCCTGGAACGGGTTGTGCGACGCCGAGATGACCACGCCGGCCGACAGGCGCAGCGCGCGCGTCAGGTAGGCGATCGCCGGGGTCGGCATCGGGCCGGCCAGCATGACGTCGACGCCGGCCGCCGAAAAGCCGGCCTCGAGCGCAGCTTCAAGCATGTAGCCGGAGATGCGCGTGTCCTTGCCGATCAGGACCGTCGGTCGCTTGCCGCCGGTGCGCGGAACGCCCGCCAACACCTTGCCGGCTGCGTAGCCGAGTCGCATAACGAAGTCAGGCGTGATTGGCGATTCGCCGACCAGACCGCGGATACCATCGGTGCCAAAATATTTACGTGCCATGTTGTGTGCTCTTTATCGTCGGTGTCGTTATTGTGTGATGTCGTTATTGGTTTTAATGTGCCGCCTGCCATACCTTGAGGGCGTCGACCGTTTCGGCGACGTCGTGCACGCGGACGATCACCGCCCCGTGCGCCACCGCCGCCAGCGCGCCGCCGACGCTGCCGGCCATGCGCTGCTCGACCGGTTTGCCCGTCACCGCGCCGACCATCGATTTACGCGACAAGCCGGCCAGCAACGGCATATCCAGTTCCTCAATCAACCGCCTTGTGGCTCTGAGTAAGGCGTAATTATGCTCCACCGTCTTCCCAAAGCCAAAGCCGGGATCGATACACAATCGACGGGGATCAATTCCCGATGCGATCATGGCATCGATCCGTTCCCGCAAGAAAGCAATCACCTCGGCCACCACGTCGGTGTACGACGGCGCCAGCTGCATGTGTTGCGGATCGGATTGCATGTGCATGATACACAGCGCGCAGTCGCTGTCGCGCACCGCCTCCAGCGCGCCCGGCGCGCGGAAGCCGTTGATGTCGTTGATCATGTCGACGCCGGCGATGATGGCTTCGCGCATCACCTGCGGCTTGTAGGTGTCCACCGAGATCGCCGGCCCCTGGTCGCGCAGCGCGTACAGCACCGGCATCACGCGGCGCAACTCGTCTTCCAGCGGCAGCGGCGGCGCGCCGGGGCGGCTCGATTCGCCGCCGACGTCGATGATGTCCACGCCGTCGAGGATCATTTGCTCGGCGTGCGAAATGGCGAATTCCAGCGACTGGTAATGGCCGCCGTCGGAAAACGAATCGGGGGTGACGTTGAGGATGCCCATTACGCGGGCGCGCGCGGACTCACCTTGCAGGGGGTAATTGAATCGGCCGAACTGTAGTGTGGATCGCATGAAGAAAACGGGTGGGGGAATGAAAAAGGGCGAGGATTTCTCCTCACCCTTGTCTCTGCTAGCGGACCGTGCGGCCCACTGCTTAGGCCGGTGCCGTCACGCTAGGCGTCACGCCGGTGCCGCCGTCGCTAGGCGGCTGTTTGCGAATCGTCACACCAGGTTTCGGTGGACGTGGCTCCAGACCGGCCATGATGTCGTTGATCTGGTCCGCGTCGATGGTTTCCCATTCCAGCAGCGCCTTGGTCATGACCTCGACCTTGTCGCGGTTCGCTTCGAGCAGCGAGCGGGCCAGCTTGTACTGCTGGTCCAGGATGTTGCGGATCTCGGCGTCGACCATTTGCTGGGTCGCTTCCGAAATCGTCTTCGACGCGCCGCCGAAGAAGCCGTCGTTCTGGCTGTCCTCGTAGACCATCACGCCCATCGCGTCGGACATGCCGAAGCGGGTGACCATCGAGCGGGCCACCTTGGTGGCGCGCGAGAAGTCGTTCGAGGCGCCGGTCGACATCTGGCCGACGAAGATTTCCTCGGCGATACGGCCGCCGAACAGGATCGAAATCTCTTCCAGCATCTTGTCCTTGTAGCCCGAAATATTATCGTGCTCAGGCAGCTGCCAGGTCAGACCCAGTGCCCAGCCGCGCGGCATGATCGTCACTTTGTGGACCGGATCGGCCTTGGGCAACAGCTTGGCGACGACCGCGTGGCCCGACTCGTGGTACGCGGTGTTGCGGCGCTCTTCCTCGCGGATGATCATCGACTTGCGTTCCGGACCCATGAAGATCTTGTCCTTGGCATCTTCGAAGTCGATCATGTCGACCAGGCGCTTGCTGCGGCGCGCGGCGAACAGTGCCGCCTCGTTGACCAGGTTGGCCAGGTCGGCGCCCGAGAAGCCAGGGGTGCCACGGGCCAGGATGTCGGCCTTGACGTCGGTGCCGATCGGCACTTTGCGCATGTGCACGTTCAGGATCTGCTCGCGGCCACGGATGTCCGGCAGGCCGACCGAAACTTGACGGTCGAAACGGCCCGGACGCAGCAGCGCTTTATCCAGCACGTCGGCGCGGTTGGTCGCGGCGACCACGATCACGCCGGACGACGCTTCGAAACCGTCCATCTCCACCAGCAACTGGTTCAAGGTCTGTTCGCGTTCGTCGTTACCGCCGCCCATGCCGGCGCCGCGGTGACGGCCGACAGCGTCGATCTCGTCGATGAAGATGATGCAAGGCGAATGCTTTTTGGCGTTCTCGAACATGTCACGGACGCGGCTGGCGCCGACACCGACGAACATTTCAACGAAGTCCGAACCGGAGATCGAGAAGAACGGTACCTTGGCTTCGCCGGCGATGGCGCGCGCCAGCAGGGTTTTACCCGTGCCCGGCGGACCGACCATCAGCACGCCGCGCGGAATGCGGCCGCCCAGTTTCTGGAACTTGCTCGGATCCTTCAGGAAGTCGACGATCTCGTTGACCTCTTCCTTGGCTTCGTCGCAACCGGCGACGTCGGCGAAGGTGACGGTGTTGTTCGATTCGTCCATCATGCGCGCCTTCGACTTGCCGAAGGAGAACGCGCCGCCCTTGCCGCCGCCCTGCATCTGACGCATGAAGAAAATCCACACGCCGATCAGCAACAGCATCGGGAACCACGACACGAACACTTGCTGCAGGAACGATGGCTCCTCAGGCGGTTTCACGTCGAAACGGACGCCGTTGTCGCGCAGGTCGCCCACCAGGCCGCGATCGAGGATCGTGGCGGTGGTGCGCACCTTGGTGTCATCGCTGCGGGTCGCGGTGATGTTGCCACCCTCGATCACGACATCCTTGATGCGCTTGGCTTTCACGTCATCCAGCAAATCGGAGTAAGCGATGGGTTTGGCGCCGCCTGCAACGCCATGGCTATCGAACTGCTTGTAAAGCATAAGCAGGAGCAGTACGACGACTACCCAGATGGCTGATTTGGAAAACATGTTATTCACGAAAACTCCTTGGATGCGGGGCGCATCTTTTAACCTAGGGCTAGAAACCCGATTTTACTCGTAATAAGCAGGCGGTGCCAGAAGCCCACCCGTGCGCAGGGGTGTAAACCCAGCAGAAAGGCACATTATTTGATCAAAATATGGTGCGGATCAAGACAAAAGTACGCTTCCTTGCTGCATGTGCGGCCCGTACGGTAAAAAACAAGAGCGATCAAGGACGGAATTGGTCGGATTCTAACGGCTGAGCCGATGCCATGCCGTCGGTGGGGTTTTTCAAACCACGGCCGAGCAGGAAAATCTCGGACGATTTGTCGCGGCTGGCTTTCGGTTTTTTCTGCACCACCGTTTTAAACTCTTGGCGAAACTTCAACACTATATCGTTAAAACCCATGTCTTTAAAACATTTGACCAGCAAGGAACCGCTAGGTTTCAAATGCGCCTGCGAGAATTCTATTGCCAGATCGATCAGATGCTCCATGCGCGCGGCGTCCGCGCTGGCGATGCCGGACAGGTTGGGCGCCATATCTGATAACACAACGTCAACTTTCCGGCCCTTCACGAGATCTTCCAGTTGCTGCAACACCTCCGGCTCGCGGAAATCGCCCTGGATGAAATGGAAGTCGGCGATCGGCTCCATCGGCAGCATGTCGAGGCCGATCAGCGTGCCGTTAATGCCGCCGCCATCCTTGCCGGCCAGCTTGCGGCGCACGTATTGGCCCCAGCTGCCGGGAGTGCAGCCGAGGTCGACGATGACCTGGTCGGGCTTGATCAGGTGCTCGTCCTCGTCGATCTCCTTGAGCTTGAAAGCGGCGCGGGCGCGGTAGCCCTCTTTTTGCGCTAATTTCACGTAAGGGTCGTTAATGTGGTCGTGCAACCAGTTTTTGTTTAATTTCTTCTTCTTCATTCGCGTAGAATACTGCCTTTAAGGGAACCACTAAAAATATATTATGCAAAAACTTACACCCGTTGAGCGCAGCGCCCTGCGCGCCGAAGCTCACGCGCTGAAGCCCATCGTTCTGATCGGCGAAGCGGGATTGACCGCCAACGTCCTCAAGGAAATCGCCCTGGGCCTGGATTCGCACGGCCTGATCAAGGTTCGCGTGTTCGGCGACGACCGCGAAGCCCGCGCCGCCATGTACGACACCATCTGCGAGCAACTGGACGCCGCCCCGGTGCAACACCTCGGCAAGCTGCTGGTCCTGTACCGCCCGAAAGTGGAAACCACGAAGGAACGTTCGACGTCCGGCAAGGGCTTGCGCGAAGTGACCATCGTCAAGCCTAGCCCGAGCGGCACCAAACGTCCGTCCGTGACCAAGGTGCTGTTGAAAGGGAATGAACGCGTGACCCAGGGCGGCAACATCAAGCGCGCCAAGCCACAGCAGAAATCCTCGAAGAAGAGCGCTCTGGGTTCGAAATAACGGCGCTAGCGGCACCGTTGAACCCCGCACCCCGTTGGCCCGGGGTCTGACCCCAAGGGGTCAGACCCCATCGGTTTGGGGTTACTGTTTGATCACCAGCCACGCGGCCAGCAAGCTCTGCACCAAAAACAGCCCGCTGGAAATGCCGTGCAGGATGCCGAACTCGTTCTTGGCAGCCGACTCCATCACACCGCCCGGCCCCGCTGCGGCACGCAGCGCGCCCATCATCGGCTGCAGGCCGAAGTGCGACACCAACGTACATCCCAGCATCACCAGGATCACCGCCATCAATGTACGGCGGGATTTGACCTCGGAGTTGCGGGCCGACCCGGCGAAAATCCCGGCTGTCTCCGTGCCCTTGCTCACCCACACCAGCACCAGCATGATCGCGGCGCAGGCGATCGACAGCCATGCGAGGTTGTTGAAGAGGCTGGCGGCAATCGTGCCGGCCAGCACGCGGTCGGTCAAGGTGGCGAACAAGGTCGGGGCGGCCAGGTAGCCGATCGCCCACAAACTGCCCGCCCACAAGGTCGCGACCAGCAAACGGATACGCGCAAGTAGCATCAGATGTAACGCACTTCCAGAATTTCGTATTCGCGCGGGCCCGACGGCGCCTGCACTTCCACCACGTCGCCGGCGGATTTGCCGATCAGCGCGCGGGCGATCGGCGAGGTCACCGACACTTTGCTCAATTTCAAATCCGCCTCGTCCAGACCGACGATCTGGTAAGTCACTTTCGCGCCCGATTCCAAATCTTCGAGGTCGACGGTCGACGCGAACACGACGCGGCCTTCGGCGTCCAGGGTGGTCGGATCGATGATTTGCGCTGCGCTCAGCTTACCTTCCAATTCCGCGATGCGGCCTTCGACGAACGCCTGGCGTTCCTTCGCGGCATCGTACTCGGCGTTTTCAGACAGGTCGCCATGGGAACGCGCTTCAGCAATCGCGTCGATCACGATACGGCGTTCTTTGGTCTTCAACTGGTGCAACTCTTCTTTCAAGAGCTCGGCGCCGTACTTGGTAAGTGGAACTGAAGTCATGTTGTTTATTTACTCTGGTTTTACAATGGAAAACCACAGAGGCCACGCCAACTGCAGCGCGAGCTCTGTGGTTCAAAAGTACTGCTAAGCCTTAGTGTAAGGTTTTATGCAGCCCTTGTAAATCGTACACTTGCAGTTCGTCCAAATGACGAATGCCCTCGACCGCCGCTTCGGCGCCGGCGATGGTGGTGTACGTCGTCACGCGCGAGGCCAGCGACGAGGTGCGAATCGCGCGCGAGTCGGTGATGGCGTTGCGCTTCTCTTCGACGGTGTTAATCACCAGCACGATCTCGTGGTTCTTGATCATGTCGACGATGTGCGGACGGCCTTCGACCACCTTGTTGACGGCGGTCACCGGAATGCCGGCGGCCGAGATCACGGCGGCGGTGCCCTTGGTGGCCACCAGCGAGAAGCCGATCTCCACCAGGTCGCGCGCCACTTTCACGGCGCGCGGCTTGTCGGACGATTTCACCGACAGGAACACCTTGCCCGACTTCGGCAGCTTGACGCCGGCGCCCATCTGCGACTTGACGAAGGCTTCGCCAAAGGTCTTGCCCACGCCCATGACTTCGCCGGTCGACTTCATCTCGGGTCCGAGGATGGTGTCGACACCAGGGAATTTCACAAACGGGAACACGGCTTCCTTGACGCTGTAGTAAGGCGGCACGACTTCGGTCGTGATGCCCTGCTGCGCCAGGGTCTGGCCGACCATGCAGCGCGCCGCGATCTTGGCCAGTTGCAGGCCGGTCGCCTTGGACACGAACGGCACCGTGCGCGATGCGCGCGGATTCACTTCCAGCACGTAGACCACGTCCTTCGATTCGCCGTCGACGTCCTGCTTCTGGATCGCGAACTGCACGTTCATCAGGCCGACCACGTTCAGGCCCTTGGCCATCAGCGAGGTTTGACGCTTCAGTTCATCGATGGTTTCCTGCGCCAGCGAGTACGGTGGCAGCGAGCACGCCGAGTCGCCCGAGTGGACGCCGGCTTGTTCGATGTGTTCCATCACGCCGCCGATGAAGGTGGTTTCGCCGTCGGAGATGCAATCGACGTCGCACTCGATGGCGTCGTTGAGGAAGCGGTCCAGCAGCACCGGCGAATCGTGCGATACCTTGACCGCTTCGCGCATGTAGCGTTCCAGGTCGCGCTGCTCGTGGACGATTTCCATCGCGCGTCCGCCCAGCACGTACGAAGGACGCACCACCAGCGGGTAGCCGATTTCCTGCGCCAGCGCCAGGGCGTCGGCCTCGGTGCGCGCGGTGCGGTTGGGCGGCTGGCGCAGGTCCAGCTTTTGCAGCATCTTCTGGAAACGCTCGCGGTCTTCGGCGGCGTCGATCATGTCCGGCGAGGTGCCGACGATCGGCACGCCGTTGGCTTCCAGGTCCAGCGCCAGTTTCAACGGGGTCTGGCCGCCGTATTGGACGATCACGCCGACCGGTTTTTCCAGATCGACGATTTCCAGCACGTCTTCCAGGGTCAGCGACTCGAAGTACAGGCGGTCGGAGGTATCGTAGTCGGTCGACACGGTCTCCGGATTGCAGTTGACCATGATGGTCTCGTAGCCGTCTTCGCGCATCGCCAGCGCCGCGTGTACGCAGCAGTAGTCGAATTCGATACCCTGGCCGATACGGTTAGGGCCACCGCCCAGCACCATGATCTTTTTCTTGTCGGTCGGGTTGGACTCGCACTCTTCATCGTAGGTCGAGTACATGTACGCGGTGTTGGTCGAGAACTCGGCCGCGCAGGTGTCGACGCGTTTGTACACCGGACGGATGTTCAGTTCATGACGACGGGCGCGCACGGCCTTGGCATCGGTCTGCAGCAGGAAGGCCAGACGGCGATCCGAGAAGCCTTTTTGCTTCAGCTTGTACAGCACGGTCTTGTCCAGCTGTTCCAGCTTCTGCGTGTCCATCCACAGTTCCAGATCGACGATCTCTTTAATCTGGATCAGGAACCATGGATCGATCTTGGTCAGCTGGTGTACTTCTTCCAGGGTGAAGCCCTGGGCGAAAGCGTCGCCCACGTACCAGATACGCTCCGGACCTGGCTCGCCCAGTTCCTCTTCGATCTTCTCGCGGTCCTTGGTCTTCTCGTTCAGGCCATCGACGCCGACTTCCAGGCCGCGCAAGGCTTTCTGGAACGACTCCTGGAATGTGCGGCCGATCGCCATCACTTCGCCGACGGATTTCATCTGCGTAGTCAGGTGGTGGTCGGCGGTCGGGAATTTCTCGAACGTGAAGCGCGGGATCTTGGTCACGACGTAGTCGATCGAAGGCTCGAACGAGGCCGGGGTCGCGCCGCCGGTGATCTCGTTGCGCAGCTCATCGAGCGTGAAGCCAACGGCCAGCTTGGCCGCCACTTTGGCGATCGGGAAGCCGGTGGCCTTGGAGGCCAGCGCCGACGAACGCGATACGCGCGGATTCATTTCGATGACGATCATGCGGCCGTCGGCCGGGTTGATCGAGAACTGCACGTTCGAACCGCCGGTGTCGACGCCGATTTCACGCAGCACCGCCAAGGAGGCGTTGCGCATGATCTGGTATTCCTTGTCGGTCAGGGTCTGCGCAGGCGCCACGGTGATCGAGTCGCCGGTGTGCACGCCCATCGGGTCCAGGTTCTCGATCGAGCAGATGATGATGCAGTTGTCCGCCTTGTCGCGCACCACTTCCATCTCGTACTCTTTCCAACCCAGCAGCGATTCTTCGATCAGCAGCTCGTTGGTCGGCGACGCTTCCAGGCCGCGTTTGCAGATCGCTTCGAATTCTTCTTCGTTGTAGGCGATGCCGCCGCCGCTGCCGCCCATCGTGAACGATGGACGAATGATGGTCGGGAAGCCGACGTCGCGCTGCACGGCCCACGCCTCGTCCAGCGAGTGCGCGACGCCGGAGCGTGCCGAACCCAGGCCGATCTTGGTCATCGCGTCCTTGAACTTGGAGCGGTCCTCGGCCTTGTCGATGGCTTCCGGCGTGGCGCCGATCAGCTCGACCTTGTATTTGTCCAGGATGCCGTGGCGATGCAGGTCCAGCGCGCAGTTCAGCGCCGTCTGGCCGCCCATCGTCGGCAAGATCGCGTCCGGCTTTTCCTTGGCGATGATCTTCTCGACGACTTGCCACGTGATCGGCTCGATGTAGGTCACATCGGCCATTTCGGGGTCGGTCATGATGGTCGCAGGATTGCTGTTGACCAGAATGACTTTGTAGCCTTCTTCGCGCAGGGCCTTGCAGGCCTGGGCGCCGGAATAATCGAACTCGCAAGCCTGGCCGATAATGATCGGACCAGCGCCAATAATCAGAATACTTTTTATGTCTGTACGTTTAGGCATCTTATTTTTTCTCCGTTGCTTCCATCATGCCGATGAAGCGGTCAAACAGGTAAGCGACGTCAGTCGGGCCGGGCGAAGCTTCAGGGTGGCCCTGGAAGCAGAACGCCGGTTTGTCGGTGCGGGCGAAGCCCTGCAGCGAGCCGTCGAACAACGAGCTATGGGTTACGCGGGTGTTGGCTGGCAGGGTCGCGGCGTCCACGGCGAAACCGTGGTTCTGCGAAGTGATCATCACCTTCTTGCTGTCCAGGTCCTGCACCGGGTGGTTGGCGCCGTGGTGGCCGAACTTCATCTTCAGCGTTTTCGCGCCGGAGGCCAGTGCCATGATCTGGTGGCCGAGGCAGATGCCGAACACCGGGATGCCCTTGTCGATCAATTCCCTGGTGGCCTGGATCGCGTAATCGCATGGCTCAGGATCGCCAGGACCGTTCGACAGGAACACGCCGTCCGGGTTGAGCGCCAGCGCGTCGGCGGCGGTGGCCTGCGCCGGCAGCACGGTCACTTTGCAGCCGCGTTGCACCAGCATGCGCAGGATGTTGCGCTTGACGCCGTAGTCGTAGGCGACCACGTGGAATTTAGGCTCCGCGAGTTTGCCGTAGCCCTCGCCCAGCTTCCATTCCGCTTCGGTGAACTCGTAGGCGGTCTTGGTCGAAACGACTTTCGCCAGGTCCATGCCGGCCAGGCCCGGGAAGGAACGGGCCAGTTCCAGCGCTTGCGCGGTGGACGGCTCGTTGCCCTGGGTGCCGACCAGGATGGCGCCGGATTGGGCGCCCTTTTCGCGCAGGATGCGGGTCAGTTTGCGGGTGTCGATACCGGCGATGGCGACGATGTTCTCGGCCTTCAGGTAATCGGCCAGCGACTGGGTGGAGCGGAAGTTCGACGCCATCAGCGGCAGATCACGGATGATTAGACCTGCTGCGTGGACTTTCGAGGACTCGACGTCTTCTGGATTGACGCCGGTGTTGCCGATGTGTGGATACGTCAGCGTGACGATCTGGCGGCAATAGCTGGGATCGGTCAGGATTTCCTGATAGCCGGTCATGGAGGTATTGAAAACGACTTCGCCGGTGGTATGGCCGGCGGCGCCGATTGAAAAACCTTTAAAAATGGTTCCGTCGGCGAGGGCCAGTATGGCTGGAACGGCGGGGCCAGAAAAAAATGGCGGCAAGGGTAACTCCTGATAAAGTTACCGTAGCTGCGCCACGTCAGACGACCGTCGTGTACCCAAGGCCGTCGCAGGCCGGGGTGGAAGGTCAGATTGAATATGGAGTGAGTGGTGGTCGGCTACGGTAGGGTGAGATTGGCTAAACCTTTGAATTATAACCAAATCCACCCTGCTTGGCAATGGAGGGGCAGCGAAACAGCGGCAAAAAAAAATCGCCCGTTGCGGGCGATTTACCTCTATTGCCAGATCGGCATGCGATGTTTCCGTAGGGCGGATTACGCTGCGCTAATCCGCCCTACAGGTTCGCACTAGTTCAGCGCGGCGATACCGGCCTTGGCGACCTGCGCGTCTTCCGCCGATTTGACACCGGAGACGCCGACGGCGCCGATGATGTGGCCGTCAACGATGATCGGCACGCCGCCTTCGAGCATGCCGTCGGTCTGCGGCGCCGGCGCGCTCAGGAACGAAACGCGGCCATTGTTGATCATGTCTTCGTAGATTTTCGATTCACGGCGGCCCAGCGCCGACACGCGCGCCTTGGCCGGCGCGATGTGCGACGACAACGGCGCGGCGCCGTCCTGGCGCTGCAGCCACAGCAGGTGGCCGCCGTCATCGACGATGGCGATCACGACCGCCCATTTGTTGGCGACAGCCTCGGCTTCAGCAGCAGCGGCGATTTTCTTGACGTCGGCAAGCGACAGATACGGTTTGGTTTGCATGGTTCTTCCTTGGTTGTTGCTTATTATTTGGAAAGGTAATTGTAAAGCCTACGGCCTGCGCCGCGCTTCGAGTTTCTGTTTGAGCTGCGGCATGGCCAGCGCGGCGGCTTGCTCGCCGGCCAGGATGGCCTGGTTGCGGCCGGCGAAGTCGTTGCCGGCCATCTTGCCCAGGCTAGGCGCGATGACGATATCGGCGTCCTTCAATTCATACTGGTTGATGCGCTGGCCCATGATGCTGAAGGTCTGCATGATCACGTCGACCGAGCTGACGGTCGCCTGCACGTCGGCCTGCGTGGAGATATTGACGGCGATGACGAAGTCCGCGCCCATGTCGCGCGCGAAGCGCACCGGCACCGGCGCCACCAACCCGCCGTCGACGTACGAGCGGCCGCTGATCGTCACTGGCTGGAACACGCCCGGCACCGACGACGACGCCCGCACCGCCATGCCGGTATTCCCGCGCTGGAAAAGAATCGGCTGGCCGGTCTTCAAATCCGTCGCCACGGCGCCAAACGACACCTTCAGCTTTTCCATCGGCTGGTTGTTGACCACCTTGTTGACGTAGGCCTGCAGCGCCTCGCCTTTCAACACACCGGTACTTTTGCCGAACAGCGGCATGGCCCAATCGGAGATCGCCGCCTCGTCCATGTCGAAGGCGAGTTTTTGCAGCTGGAAGCCGGTGTTCCCGGCCGCGTACAGCGCCCCGACCACGCTGCCGGCGCTGGTGCCGACCACGATATCCGGATAAATGCCCTGCGCCTCGAGCGCCTTGATCACGCCGATGTGGGCAAAGCCGCGCGCGGCGCCACCGCCCAGCGCCAGGCCGATCTTGATTTTGCGCGGCGGTAGCGGCTCGGGCACGGCGATCGGCTGCACCGGCGTTTCAATCACTGGCGTGGTTTTGCAGCCGACGATGGCAGTTGCAGCAAAGATGGCCAAAGCGGCAAGGGTAAGACGGCGTAGTTGCATGTGTTGGTATAGTGGCTATAGTGGCTGGTTTGGCGCAGCAGATTGTAACTGAATAGGCCCGGACGACGCCAAACGCGCACGTAGTTGACTGAAAGCCGCATGCGGATTGGTTGAATTGGTTGATAAACTCGCGCTACCCTCGTTTTGCAAGGCACTCCATGCTCCGCATCCTCGCCATCGCCCTCCTTTGCGTCCCAGTCTGCGCCCACGGCATCCTGCACGCGGCCGAGTCGCGCGACCTCTCCGGCGAGTGGCGTTTCGCCATGGACCGCAACGACGAAGGCGTGAACCAGGCCTGGTTCGCCCGCGATCTGAAGGACGGCATCGCCCTCCCCGGTATCCTGCAGGCGCAGGGCTACGGCGACGACATCACCACCAAAACGCCGTGGGTGCTGTCGCTATACGATAAAAACTGGGACCAGCGCGAAGACTACAAAACCCACACCGCCGCCGGCAACGTCAAAGTCCCATTCCTGTCGCAGCCGCCCAAGCACTACCTCGGCGCCGCCTGGTACCAGCGCGACATCGACGTGCCGGCGGCCTGGCGCGGCAAGCGCGTCGCCCTGTTCCTGGAACGTCCGCGCTGGGGGTCGACCTTGTGGATCGACGAGCGCAAGGTCGGCAGCAATCTCAGTCTGGTGGCCGAACACGAATACGACCTGGGTCTGCTGGCGCCGGGGCGGCATCGAATCTCCGTCCGCGTCGACAACCGCATGCTGATGGCTTACCGGCCCGACGCCCACAGCGTCTCCGATTCGCTCGGCATGAGCTGGAACGGCATCGTCGGCAAAATGGAATTGCGCGCCACCTCGCCGGTATGGCTGGACGACGCCCAAGTCTACCCGGATGTGAAGAGCAAAACGGCGCGCGTCAAGATCAGCATCGGCAATGCCGGCGGCCGCGCCGGCAGCGGCACCGTCACGGCCAACGGCGTGGCGCACAAGGTCAAATGGAACGCGCAAGGCGGCAGCGCCGAGATCAAGGTGCGCTTCCCGGCGAACACCCAGACGTGGGATGAATTCAACCCCGCGATGCAGAATATCCGCCTCCAGCTCAAGGGCGCGGGCGCCGCCGACACCCGCGACGTCAGCTTCGGCTTCGCGCAGATCGCCGCCAAGGGCAATCAGTTCATGCTGAACGGCCGCACGCTGTTCCTGCGCGGCACCCACCACGGCGGCGACTTCCCGCTGACCGGCTATCCGCCGACCGACGTCGCCTACTGGCGCAAGATCATCCAGATCAACAAGGACTGGGGCATCAACCACATACGCTTCCACTCCTTCTGCCCGCCCGAGGCGGCGTTCCAGGCCGCCGATGAACTGGGCGTGTACCTGCAACCGGAACCGGGCATGTGGAACGAGGTTTCACCCGGCACCGCGATGGACAAGATGCTGTACGAAGAGACCGAGCGCATGATCAAAGCCTACGGCAATCATCCGTCCTTCATTTTGCTCAGCCCCGCCAACGAGCCGAAAGGCCGCTGGAAGGAGGCCTTCGATACATGGATCGCCCACTACCGCAAGGCCGATCCGCGCCGGCTCTACTCCAACGGCACCGGCCACACCGAGAAGGAAGTCCCCGGCCTGGCCGACGGCACCGACTTCCTGTCGATGCAGCGCATCGGTCCCAAACCGCTGCGCGGCGACAAAGGCTGGTTCGGCCGCGACTACGGCGCCTCGCTGGCCGGCGTCAACGTGCCGGTGGTGTCGCACGAAACGGGTCAGTGGGCCGCTTATCCCGACTACGACATCATCCGCAAATTCCGGGGCTATCTGCGTCCCGGGAACTACGAGATCTTCCGCGACTCGCTGGCGCGCCACGGCATGGCGTCGCGCAACAAGGACTTCGCCTGGGCCTCCGGCAAATTCCAGGTGCAGGCCTACAAGGAGGAGATCGAAGCGAACCTGCGCACGCCCGGCTTGATGGGCTATCAGCTGCTCGACCTGCACGACTATCTGGGCCAGGGCACGGCGCTGGTCGGCATCCTGGACACGTTCTGGGAGCCGAAGGGCTACGCGACCGCCGAGGAATTCCGGCGCTTCAACGGCCAGACCGTGCCGCTGGCGCGCCTGCTCAAACGCACGTGGAGCACCGACGAAACGCTGACGGCGGACGTGGAGATCGCCCACTTCGGCGCCGCCGCCCTGAGCGACGCGCAGCCCTGGTGGAAGCTGATCGACGCCACCGGCCGCGTCGTCGCCGGCGGCGACTTCGCACGCAGGACCATCGACATCGGCAAGAACATCCCGCTCGGACAAATCAAGCTGCCCCTCAAGGACTTGGCGGCGCCACTGGCGTACCGGCTGCAGGTCGGCGTCGGCGTAGGGGTTGAACCGCTGGCTGAAAACGACTGGAACATCTGGCTCTATCCCGCCAAGATCACTGCGCCGGAACCGGCCGACGTGCTGGTCACGCACAGCTGGCCCGCCGCCGAAGCCGGCCTCGCGGCTGGCGGCAAGGTGCTGTTCCTGCCGCTGGCGCCGGATCTGGACTGGAGCGGCCCGCCGCTCGACAGCGTGCCGGTGTTCTGGAACCGCTTGATGAATCCAGCGTGGAGCCGCACACTCGGCGTCTGGATCGACAACAAACACCCGGCGCTGACGCAATTCCCCACCGACCGCTTCAACGACTGGCAATGGTCGGAGCTGATCAAGGGCACGCGCACCATCAATCTGGACCAGCTGCCGCCCGCGTTGCAACCGATCGTGCAACCGGTCGACGACTGGAACCGCAACTTCAAACTGGGCCTGCTGCTGGAGGCGAAGGTCGGCAACGGCCGCCTGATAGTCGCCAGTCCGGACCTGGAAACCAATCTGGATAAGCGCATCGTCGCGCGCCAGCTGCGCAAATCGGTGCTCGACTACATGGCCAGCGACAGCTTCAATCCGCAGACGGCCATCAGCGCCGCCGACTTCCGCAAGGCGCTGTTCGATACGTTGGTGATGAAGAAGCTGGCCGCCAAGGCCAGCGGCGGAAACAACCCGGCCAACGCCATCGACGGCGATCCGAACACCTTCTGGACGGCCGGTACGCAAGCGGCGCCGCGCGCTCCGCAAACGCTGACGGTCAGCTTCCCGGCCCCGGCTTCCTTCTCCGGACTGCTGCTGATGCCGCGCCAGAACCACCGCGACCACGAAGGCGACGTGCGCGACTATCTGATCGAAACCAGCGACGATGGCGACAACTGGAAGGAGATCAAACGCGGCGCGCTGGTTTCCACCTACGATCAGCAGCGGATTGAATTCGGCAAGAGCGTCAGCGCGCGGCAGCTGCGCTTTACCGCGCTCAGTGGCTTCGGCGGAGACAACACCGTCGCCATCGCCGAAGTGGCGCTGCTTTACACCGGCGCGGCGCTGCCCGAGAACAGCGGCAGCGTGACGTATCAGCGCGTGAAGTCGGCATCGAGCGACATCGACGAGAACATTGCGCCAGCGCAGGACAAAAAACCGGTCAATTAAGCGGTAACCCGCACGGCCATGCGGGGTCGTACCCCGAACGGGGTACGACCCCTAAGTGGTAACGCATGTGTATCGCCAGACGCATGCCGGGTTGGGTTTAAGGGTTCAGGCACGCCTCGATCGACAACTCCAACAGCGGGAAATGCCCGGTCGGCAGCGTGTGCACTGCGGCCTGCGGGAATACATCCTTCCAGATCGCGCAATCCAGCACCGGGTCGATCATCGGATCGAATTCGCCGAAAATCACCGACACCGGCCCTTGGTACGGGCTGCGCACCGGCTCCGGCGCGCTGGCGGCAAAATCGTCCGACGTCGCCACCGACGATGGCCCGTCAAAGACGCCCGGCTGCTGCAGCAGATAGGCGAACACCTGCGGCTCATCCCCCGAGTTCGGACCGAAATACAGCGACGTTACATTCGGCAGCAGCCACAAGGCACCCATCACGTCCCAGAACCGCGCGCGTCCCGGTGCGGCCTCGTAGTCCGCCAGCGCAGCCACCAGCTTGCCGGCGTTGGCATCTTCCGCATGCAGCGCCAGGCCGTGGCGTGCCAGCCGCAGCGCGGCCTCCTCCGGATTAAAGGTCGGCGCCAACAGCACGATGCGGGCGATCGATTCCGGCATCTGGCGCGCCAGGTGCACCGCCAGATGGGCGCCGAAGGAGCTGGCCATGATCGTCATCGGCCCGCCCAGCATGTCGACGCTGAGCCGGAACTCGGCCACGGTCGCGGCCAGCAGGTCCTGATACGGCCGCGTGGCGCAGGACACGGCCGACGGCTGCTGCCACCAGTGCACATTGTCGGCGTCCGGATAGCGCTGGCGCTCGAACGCGGTGCCGAGACCCGGCCCGCCATGCAAATAGAATATCGTCGGTGGCTGCACTCGGTGATCCTCCAGGTTGGTTGGTATCCAAATCGTTGACTTCATTGTAATCTGCCGTCAACATCTGAGCATGAAAAAATATCTGCTGGCACTCGCCCTCCCCCTGCTGATCTCCACCGCCTGCCACGCAACCGTGCTCTCGCCGCGCGACCAGGCCACGGTCGTCAACGAACTGCTGGCCGACCGCCTGGACAATCTGCTGCCGGGGATGATGGAGCAGACCGGCATCGACATGTGGGTGCTGGTCTCGCGCGAGTACAACGAAGACCCGGTGCTCAAAACCATGCTGCCGGCCGAGTGGCTCAACGCCCGCCGCCGCACAATCATTGTGTTCCACCGCGATCCGGTCAAGAAAACGGTGGAAAAGCTGGCGGTCGCGCGCTACGCGGTCGGCAAGAGCATCGCCGCCGCTTGGGACATGAAAAAATTCCCCGACCAGTGGGACGCGCTGGTCGATATCATCAAGACGCGCAATCCGAACAAGATCGCGCTGAACACCTCGCGCAATTTCGGCCACGCCGACGGCATCGACCACACCGACTACGTCGAACTGCTGCAAGCGCTGCCGGCCGCATACAAGCAAAAGGTGGTCTCGGCCGAGCCTCTGGCGATCCGCTGGCTCGAAACGCGCAGCGAGCGCGAAATGCAAATCTATCCGCAACTGGTCAACGCCACCCACAAGATCATCGACGAGGGCTTTTCCGAGCGCGTCATCACGCCCGGCATCACCACCAGCGACGACGTGGTGTGGTGGTTCCGCCAGAAGATCCGGGAGCTCGGCTACGATACCTGGTTCCACCCGTCGGTGGCGATCCAGCGCAGCGGCAAAGGCCTGCCCGATCCGACCGTGATCGTGCCGGGCGACCTGCTGCACGTCGATATCGGCATCACCTACCTGCGCCTGAACACCGACGTGCAGCAGCACGCGTACGTGCTCCAACCGGGCGAGAACGCCGCGCCGGCGGCGCTGACACAAGCCTTCGGCCAGGCCAACCGCTTGCAGGACATCCTGCTGGAGCAATTCAAGGAGGGCCGCACCGGCAACCAGATGCTGGCCGGCGCGCTGGCGCAGGCGCGCGCCGAGGGCATCAAACCGACCATCTACAGCCACCCGCTGGGCTATCACGGCCACGCCGCCGGCCCGGCCATCGGCATGTGGGACATGCAAAACGGCGTGCCGGGCAGCGGCGACGAGGCGCTGCGCGAGCGCACCGCGTATTCGATAGAACTGAGCGCGGCGTCGGTTTTACCGGGCTGGCCGGCGCCGGTCAATATCATGTTGGAAGAGGACGCGTTCTTTGACGCGTCGGGCGTGCGCTACCTCGATGGCCGGCAAAAAAGCATGTATTTGATCCCGCGCGCCACTGGCGGCGCGGCTCCCTTCAATTGAGCAACAGATAGCATCTGTTGACCCCGCAAAACGAATAGTGCCGGCAGGCTCTGGTGTGTCAATTTTCCCGCACACCTGCCAGAATATCGCTTCCGGCGTCCGGCCAAAGCGCCTGTGTCGCCTCACATTTTGGCCGCTATTTGAATGAGGAGATCAACATGAATTCGTTTGTGGAAACCATATCGCCAGCAGCAAAAAATCACATCGAAGCACGTATCGCTTACTTTAACGATGTGTCGCTTGCCATGGTGCAGACGATGCGCGAACTTGCAGAAGTGAACCTGCAGTTCAGCCGCAGCTGGATGCAGGATTCCACGCAAATGCTGCAAACGGCAATGCTGACGCCGCCCACCGAGCGCGCCGATGCCAGCCCGTCCGTCGAGGCGGTCGCGCAGAAACTGCAGACCTACCAACAGCAACTGGTGAAGATCACCAGCGACTTCCAGACCAACATCAACCAGGTCGCGCAACAGCACGTGCCGCAGACGGCGCGTACCGCCACCGAGCTGGCCGACGTGGTGACCCAAAAGGCCGCCGCCCAGACCGACCAGCAACTGCGCATGCAGAAAGCCGCCGGCAAGGAAATCCTCGACCAGGCGACCCAATTCGCCCAGGTCGCGTCGCAGAACCGCGCGATGCAACAGCCGGCTTCGATGCAAAGCGACGAGAACAAAGGCAACAAGAGCTAAAGCTGAGTATTGCCCCGCACGGCGATAGTCGCGGGGTCGTACCCAGTGGGGTACGACCCCTCTTCCCGTCCTGCGGGTTAAGACGGCGCACCGCACCTACCTACAAAAACCGGTCCGGAATATCCTGCACGAACGGATACATCGAGAAATACGGTTTCGCCTCCTCCAACACCTGCTTGAACGACGGCCGCATCACCAGCCGCTCGAAGTACGCCTGCAACTGGCTGTACTCCTCCGGGAACGGCAAGATCGTGCTGGCATAGAACAGCGCCGGCGCGGCCGCGCAGTCCGCCATGCTGAAGTCGTCGCCGCACATCCACACCCTGCTCGTCATGCGTTTCTCGATCATCTTGTAGGCGGTCTTGAGCTTGGTGCGCTCCTTGGTCTGGTCGCACTGCAATCCGGTCAGATGGCCGTTGACGATGGTCTGCATCGGCTCCTGCACATAGTTATCGAAAAAGCGGTCCCACAGGCGCACGTCCAGCGCCGCGTCCCAGTCGGCCGGGATCAGCGGTTTCTCGCCGGGAAAATGCCGATCCAGATACTCGATGATGACCGAGGTCTCCGGCACGTCGCGCGTGCGCTCGTGGTCGCGGATGACCGGAAACTTGCACGGCGGCCACATCGCCTGCAGTTCGGCGCGATCGCTCTCCTCGCCCAGATTGATGATGCGCTTGTCAAATTGCGTGCCGTTCTCGTACAGCGCGATCAGCACCTTGTGGCAGAACGAGGCCAGCGGATGGTAATAAAGGGTCAAAGACATGTCAGCTCCTGGGTGCCGGCATCGCCACGCGATACCTGAGAATTCAGCAAATGATACTTCAGCCAAGCCGATAGCGGCGGACCGCAAATGTTGCCACACTTCAGCCCGTTCCGAGCCGGGCAATCACGCACCGGCGGACCTCGAACCACAACCGACAGGATAACCACCATGCGCCACGCCCTCCAACTCCAGCTCGCCCTCGCCCTGACCACCTTGTGCGCCATCAGCGCCAACAGCAGCGCCGCCGACGCGCCCGACGGCGACAGCCTGATGGTGGGCCTGGGCGCGGCCTACGTGCCGGAATACGCCGGTAGCGACGACAGCCGTGTGGTGCCGGTGCCGTTCCTGGAACGCACCTGGGACAACGGCTTCTTCATCAGCACGCGGCGCGGCCTGGGCTACCAAACCAACGTCGGCGTCGTCAACCTGAGCGGCGCGCTGACCTACGGCGGCGCGCGCGACGAGAAAAAGCGCACCTTCGCCGCCGGCTCCGACGCGCTGCGCGGCATGGGCGACATCGACGGCGGCTTGCAAGCCGTGCTGACGGCCAGCTACCAGCTCGGCAAGGTCGGCCTCAGCGTCGGCACCACGCAGGCCGTCGGCAAGCGCGAGAACGGCTCCACCTACACCCTCGGCGCCTCGGTGCCGCTGTACAGCGGCGCCAACGACCAGGTCAGCCTGGGCGGGTCGGCGGTCTATGGCGACAACAAGCACATGCAGACTTACTTCGGCGTCACCGGCGCGCAAAGCGCCCGCTCCGGCTTCAAGGCTTACCAGGCCAAATCCGGCTTTGAAACCGTCAGCGCCGCAGTCAGCTGGGACCACGTGATCGACAAGCGCTGGTCGACCCACACCGCCGTCGGCTTCACGCGACTGCTGGGCGACGCCGCCGACAGCCCGCTGACCAAGCGCAAGACCACGCCCATGCTGATGACGGGCATTAGCTATAAGTTTTGATTGAGGTTGCTCAGGTGATATTATTGCGCGAAAAATAAACCCATCGCGCAATGATCCCGGACACCACACTCGCCACTTATATCCTGCTTGCCGCCGCGATCTGCGCCGCGTGGGCCAAACCGGTCGCCCTCGGGCGGGTCACCATCGCGCCGTGGCTGGCGTTCTTCGTCGCCGCGCTCGCGTTCGGCATGGCGGCCGGCGTGCTGCGGCCGCCGGCCATCGTCGCGCTGGCGGCGCTGGCCGGCGCAACTTATATGACGGCGCGAACGCCGCAACAATATGTACGGGTGATCTTCGGCGTCGCCACGGCGGTGCTGGCACTGGCGCTGGCGATCCACAAGCTGCCCGGCTTCAACAACGCGGTGGTGATCGACGCCGTCACGATTTCCCCCGGCGCAGCGCCGTTCACGCAATACGCCAACTTCGACAAGGGCGCAGTCGGCCTGATCCTGCTGGCTTTCCTGTGTAGCCGGGCACGCTCGTGGAACGAGTTCGGCGGCGTGCTCAAGCAGTCGTTGCCCGTGCTGCTGGTGACACTGGTGACGGTGCTCGGCCTGGCCATGGCCATCGGCGCGGTGCGCCCGGACTTCAAGCTGTCGCAGCTGACGATGCAATTCATCGCAGTCAATCTATTCTTCACCGTGGTGGCGGAGGAAGCCTTTTTCCGGGGCTTCCTCCAGCATCGCCTGGCCGCATCGCTGGCGCGCTGGCGCTCGGGCAAGTGGATCGCCCTGGTTTGCTCGGCGCTACTGTTCGGCCTGGTCCACCTGCCCGGCGGCGCGGCTTACGCGCTGCTGGCCACCGTCGCCGGCTTCGGCTACGCCTACGCCTACCACGCCACCCAGCGCATCGAGGCGCCGATTTTCCTCCACATCGCCCTCAACGCCGCCCACTTTATCGCGTTCAGCTATCCGGCGCTACGTTGAGCAGCGCCGGCAGCGTTAGCTCACATCGGCAATCACGTAGGGCGGATTAGCGAAGCGTAATCGGCCATGCATGCGTCGCGGTAGCATGCATGCATGGCCGATTACGGCGTGCCGCCTAATCCGCCCTACGTGGTTTAGATGTCGACATCAGACCGTGCCGCTTGGGCGCTTGACGCTGGCGGCGGCCCAATGTTCCGTAGGATTTTGAGCTTTACGTCCCGGCAAGCTACACTGGCTGCAACTACGCAGTTCAATGTTGTGCTTGAGGGAGAACAATGATGGCCAAGACCGAGTACGCGTCGCACTATTCCGATGCCGGCTTCTGGAACAAGGTAAAGACCCACGCGAAAACCGCCGGGCAAAAAGTGCTCGAACAGGCGCTGAAAATGTACTACTCCGCCACCGACCCGGACACGCCGTTGTGGGCGAAGACGACCATCTACGGCGCGCTCGGCTATTTCATTTCGCCGATCGACGCCATACCCGACCTGCTGCCGGCCTTGGGCTACACCGACGATATCGGCGTGCTGATCGCCGCCGCCACCGCAGTCGCCGCGCACATCAAGGACGAGCACGTGCAAAAAGCCAGGGACACGCTTAAACAATGGTTCGGCGGCTAGTAAGCGGCTAGTTTCGGCGATGCGGAAATCGTCGCGATGTATGGTGTTGCGGGGCCGCGAGTTAGGCTACAATTGGGCTCATTCAAATTTCTTCCCATCTTTTTTCATCCCCGTTGCAAGGAGTACGACATGAGTCCAGAGCACGACAGACGTCAGAGCCGACCGCCGGAGACGTCGGAAACGGCGGGTTGGCATTCGTTGGAATTCATCGTCCGGCAAGCGCTGGAAGTCCAACGCGATATCGGCACGCCAAGCGCGGTCGAGTTTTTGCAGAGCATTAATATCAACCCGCAAGTCATTGAACGCGTCCTCGCCCCCGACGCCAAATTGCGCGAAGCCGACCAGGTGGCCCTGGCCAGTTCGGTCACCGTTTCCGACCTGCCCATTTCGACCCCGGTCAACTACCTGCGTCGCAGCACCACCTGAATTTTACCGCCAACCGAAGCGCCATCTGAAACACGTAGGGCGGATTAGCGAAGCGTAATCGGCCATGTACGCGCCGCCAGCGGTTCGAAGATGGCCGATTACGGCGTTCCGCCTAATCCGCCCTACGTAAGAAGCATTGACACACGATAGCCCTTAATTTAGGCTCGGAAAGCAGGCCCATGCTTGCCTTCCGCAGACTACCCACAAGGAACACGTGTCAGACTCCCTCCCCGCCCGCGCATTGCCCAACGCCGTCGTCGGCTTGGTCGGTACGGCCACAGTGCTGGGCCTGCTGTACTTCGGCCGCGACGTGCTCATTCCCATCACGCTGGCCTTCATCTTCAGCTTCCTGATCGCGCCGTTCGTGCGCTCGCTGCGCCGCATCGGCCTGGGCCAGACCGCCTCCGTGCTGACCGGCGTGCTGCTTGTCACCGCCGCGCTGCTGATGATAGGCGCGGTGATCATCTCGCAAGTCAGCCGCCTCGGCGCCAGCTTGCCGCAATACCAGGACACCATCGCCGCCAAGGTCGAGGCCCTCGACAGCCTCACGCGCGGCACCATCGGCAGCCTGGGCGGCCCGGCTGGCCAATTGATCGAACATCTCACGCAGGACGTGCCGGGCACGCCGCTCGATGCGCAGCCTGGCCTGCCGGGGTCGAGCCGCACGCCCGTGCCGGTTGAAATCCACGAACCCGCGCTGAAACCGTTGCAGCTGCTGGGCAAAATCATCGCCTCGGTCTGGCCGCCGCTGGAAATGGCCGGCATCGTCTTCATCGTGCTGATCTTCGTGCTGCTGGAACACGAGGCGCTGCGCGACCGCTTCATCCGCCTGGCCGGCGGCGCCGACTTGCGCGCCACCACCATCGCCGTCAATGACGCCGGCGAGCGGCTATCGCGCTTCTTCATCTCGCAATTCGCCGTCAACGCCTGTACCGGCGTCGCCATCTGGATCGGTCTGAGCGTGATCGGCCTGTCGCAGGCGCTGCTGTGGGGCACGATGACCGCCGTGCTGCGCTTCATTCCTTACGTCGGCTTCTGGATGTCCGCGTTCTGCGCCACGTTGCTGGCGGCGGCCATCGATCCGGGCTGGTCGCTGGCGTTGATGACGTTCGGCTGGTTCCTGGTGGTCGACATCATCGTCGCCCAGACCATCGAACCCAAGCTGTACGGCCACACCACGGGCCTGTCGCCGCTGTCGGTGGTGGTGGCGGCAATCTTCTGGAGCGCGATCTGGGGGCCGGTCGGGCTGGTGCTGTCGACGCCGCTGACCTTGTGCCTGGTGGTGGCGGGTCGCTACATCCGCGCGCTCAAGGTGCTGGAGATCATGTTCGGCGAGCTGCCGGCGCTGACCATGCCGCAGAATTTCTATCAGCGCATCCTCTCCGGTGACGCCCACGAGATCGTCGCCAGCGCCAAGCGCTACATGCAGCACAAATCGCTGGCGGCCTATTGCGACGGCGTGCTGGTGCCCGCGCTGCACCTGGCGCACTTCGACCTGAAAGACAACGCCATCACGCCGGAGGAGGAAGTCAAGGTCAGCACCGCCGTCATCGCCGTCATCGAGGCGCTGAGCGGCAATCCGAAATGGTGGAAGCGGCGCAAGAGCGTCTCGGCCCTGGCCGGGGTCGGCATCGGACGCCAGTTGCGCGACAGCCGCATCTCCGCCACCGGTGAATGGCAGGGATCGTTCGACGTGCCGCCCGGCAGCCTGGTGCTAACGATCGGCCTCGACGGCCAGTTCGACGAGCTGGCCACGGAGATTCTGGTGCGCGTGCTGCGCGAGCAGAAGATCGACGCCCGCAGCATGAGCATGGAGGATCTGGACGAACCGGCGCCGCCCGAGGCGTCACCGGAGCTGGTGTCGATCGTTTGCCTGGTCAGCATCGATCCGCTAAACGACCGCGACAAGATGAAACTGGCGATCCAAAAATTCCGCGAAAGTCTGCCGCACTGCAAGCAGTTCGCAGTGCTATTACCGAGCCCGTTCGAAAATCCCGACCTTCGCGAGTGCACGTTCGACCAGGCCGACCACGTATCCTATTCGTTTGAAGACGCGCTGCAAAGTTGCGTGAAAGCGTTGCAAAGCAAAGCGACTTAACCTTTTGAGGACATATCCAGCATGAGCTTGTCATTTCATATCGATTACAACGGGCAGTGTGAGGAGGCGTTTAACTTCTACGCCGAGCACCTTGGTGGAACGATCGGCACGATGCTCCGGCTTAAAGACGCCCCAATTCCTGCGTCGTCGGCGTCGCATGGAGATAAAATCGTGCATGCGAATATCAGTATCGATGGTGTCGAGTTGGCGGGTGCGGACGTCGACCCGATCCGCTACGAGAAGCCGAAAGGCTTTTATGTGCTGCTCGGTGTCGACTCCGAGGCGAAGGTCAGATCCTTCTTCGACGCGTTGCAAACCGACGGGCATGTCGTGCTCTCACCGCAGAGAACATTCTGGTCGCCATGCTATGCAATTGTGGTCGACCGTTTCGGCGTTCCGTGGAAACTCAACCAAGGTACCTGACATTTGCGTTTTCGTGGAGACACGTAGGGCGGATTAGCGCAGCGTAATCGGCCATTCATGAGCCGACGTGGCGCATGCATGGCCGATTACGGCGTTCCGCCTAATCCGCCCTACGTGTCTCCGTGGTGATTAGTTGAGCATCAACTCCGGCTGGCGCTGGACGATGGCGGTTTTCGGCAGGCACACAATAAAGCTGCTGCCCTTGCCCGCTTCCGATTTGATCTGCAAGGTGCTGCCGTGGCGCAGCAACACGTGCTTGACGATCGCCAGGCCCAGCCCTGTGCCCTGGGTCTCGCGCGAGCGGCTCTTGTCGACCCGGTAGAAGCGCTCCGTCAGCCGCGAGATATGCTCCGGGCTGATGCCGATGCCCGTATCCTCGACCTTGAACTTGACGCCGCTGTCGAACTCGCGCCAGACCAGATTGATCTTGCCGCCGGCCGGCGTGTAGCGCACGGCGTTCGACGCCAGGTTGCCGAAGGCGCTGTGCAATTCCTCGTAGCTGCCCATGATGTCCGGGCCATCGAACTCCATCGTGATCTCGTGCTTGCCGGCCGACAGGGCGCGCGCGTCGCGCAGCACCTGCTCCATCAGCTTGCGCACGTCGATCTGCTCCGGCCGCATCGGGTAGTCCACCGATTCCAGCCGCGACAAGGTCAGCATGTCCTCGATCAGGTGCTGCATGCGGTGGCCCTGCTCCGTCATCAGCTTCAAGTGCGCCGAGCGCGTGGCCACGTCCAACCCTTCGGACGCGGCGATCTCCAGGAAGCCGACGATCACCGTCAGCGGCGTGCGCAGCTCGTGCGAGGCGTTGGCGATGAAGTCGCGGCGCATCTCTTCGATCCGCTCGGTCTCGGTGGCGTCGTGCGTGACCAGGATCTGGCGGCGGTTCTCGAACGGAATGATGTGCACGATCAGCTTGCGCTCGCGGAAGCTGATCGTCAGCGGCTGCTCGTAGCGGCCGAGGATGATGTAATCCATGAAGTCGGGATTGCGCACCAGGTTGGTCACGCGCATGCCCTTGTCGCGCTCGTGCGTCAGGCCCAGGTGTTTTTCGGCGGCCGGATTGCACCACTCAAGGAACAGCACGTCGTCCATGATGACCACGCCGTCCGGCAGCAGGTGCATGGCTTGGCGGAAGCGCGCCAGCCATTCGGTCAGCTCGGCCTGGTTCTTCTCGTCGTCGCGGCGCATGCGGTACAGGCGCGAGAAGATGTTGGTCCAGGCGCCCCAGCCGTCGGGCAGCTTGGCGCTTTGCGGATCGTCCATCCAGTTGCTCAACTGGTACAGGTAGGACAGCTGCACGAACACCATCACCAGCATCGCCACCAGGGCGACCACCAGACCGGTCATCCATCCGAACATCCAGCCCAGCAAGGCGCATACCGCCAGAATAAGAGCGGTGCGCAATGCTGCCGGCACCCAGAACACCAGTTTTGGATTCATGTTTTTAAGACTTATTTTTCCGAAAGCATGTAGCCTACACTACGAACGGTCTTAATCAAATGTTCAGCTTCCTTCAAGGCCTTGCGCAGGCGTAGAACATGCACGTCGACGGTGCGTTCCTCGATGACGACGTGATCGCCCCAGACCTTGTCGAGCAGCTGGCTGCGCGAGAACACGCGCTCCGGATGCGCCAGCAGGAACTTGAGCAACTTGTACTCGGCGTGGCCGATGTCGATCTTCTGCTCGTCCATGGAGACGGTGCAGCTGACCGGATCGAGCATGACGTTGGCGGCGCGCATCGTGGCTTGCGCGTGCTCCGGGCTCTTGCGGCGCAACAGTGCTTTCGCGCGCGCCAGCAACTCGCGCGGCGAGAACGGCTTGGTGACGTAGTCGTCGGCGCCGCTGTTCAGGCCGGCCAGCTTGTCCTCTTCCATGCTCTTGGCCGTCAACATGATCACCGGGATCTCGTTGAACTGGCGGTCGGAGCGGATGCGCGCCAGCAGGCGCAGGCCGGTTTGGTCCGGCAGCATCCAGTCGAGCAAAATCAATTGCGGCGTGCGGGTCTGGATGAAATCCCAGGCCTCGCCCACGCTTTGCACCGCGCAGCAGTTCCAGCCAGCCTCGCGCAGCGAGAACGTCACCAGTTCGACAATCGCCGGTTCATCTTCAACGATCAGTACTGTGGTTTTATCAGATGCCATTTTCTTGTTTTACTCGCTTTGCGCCGGGACGTCGTCGGGGATCGGCTGCACGGTTTTGGTGTGACGGATATCCTTGCCTTCAACGACGTAGATGACGTATTCGGCGATGTTCTTGGCGTGATCGCCGATGCGCTCGATCGCCTTGGCGACCCACAGCGTGTCCAGCGCGGCCGAGATGGTGCGCGGGTCTTCCATCATGAACGTGATCAGGTTGCGCATGATCGAGCGGAACTCGTGGTCGATCACGGCGTCCTGGGCGATCAGCTGCAAGGCTTGCGCGCCGTCGTTGCGGGCGAACGCGTCGAGCGCGTCGTGCAGCATGTCGCTGGTGTTGTTGGCGATGCCGCGCACCATTTCATAGTGGTTGACGGTGACCGCGCCGCGCGCATGCAGGGCCTTGGCGACGCGGGCGATCTTGGTCGCTTCGTCGCCGATGCGCTCGAGGTCGGTGATGACCTTGATCGTCGCCATGATGGTGCGCAGATCGTTGGCGGCCGGCTGGCGGCGCACGATCAGGTGGCTGCAGGCGTCGTCCAGCGACACTTCCAGCTGGTTGACGGTGTCGTCCTCGCGCATCACACGGTCGGCGCGCTCGGGGTTGCCGATGCGGAAGCAGGTCATGGCGTCGAGGAACTGCGTCTCGACGATGCCGCCCATCAGCAACACCTTGGAGCGGATGGCTTCTAATTCATTGTCGTACTGTTTGGATGAGTGCTCACCGATCATGTTCTTCTCCGTATCCGGTTGATATTATAAGTGCGATCAGCCGAAGCGGCCGGTGATGTAATCCTGGGTTTCCTTGCGGGCCGGATTCATGAAGATCTGATCGGTTTCGCCGAACTCGACCAGCTCGCCCAGGTACATATAGGCGGTGTAGTCCGAGCAACGCGCGGCCTGCTGCATGTTGTGGGTGACGATGGCGATCGTGTAATCCTGCTTCAGTTCGCTGATCAGTTCTTCCACTTTCGAGGTCGAGATCGGGTCCAGCGCCGAGGTCGGCTCGTCCAGCAGCAGCACGTCCGGTTTCACGGCGACGCCGCGCGCGATGCACAGGCGCTGTTGCTGGCCGCCCGACAGCGACAGGCCGCTCTTGGTCAGCTTGTCCTTGACCTCGCCCCACAGCGCGGCTTTTTTCAGCGCCCATTCGACGCGCTCGTCCATCTCGCCTTTCGACAGGTCTTCATACAGGCGCACGCCGAAGGCGATGTTGTCGTAGATCGACATCGGGAACGGGGTCGGCTTCTGGAACACCATGCCGACCTTGGCGCGCAGCATGTTGACGTCCTGGCCTTCTTCGAGGATGTTACGGCCGCGATACATGATCGAACCTTCGGCGCGCTGGCCAGGGTACAGGTCGTACATGCGGTTCAAGGTGCGCAGCAGGGTCGACTTGCCGCAGCCGGACGGGCCGATGAAGGCCGTCACCTGGCGCTCGTGGATGTCCAGGTTGACGTTGGTCAGGCTCTGGGTCTTACCGTAAAAGAAATTCAGGCCGCTGATTTCGATGGTCTTGCGCTTGTTGCCGGTCATGACGGCGGTATTTTCTGGGCTCAGTTGCGTATTCATTTTCGATCGCTTTTCTAGTGGTCGACGAGATTAGTTCGGGATTTTTTGGCTGAACAGGGTGCGCGAGATGATATTCAGCGCCAACACACTGAAGGTCACCAGCAGCGCGCCGCCCCAGGCCAGGTCACGCCAGTTGTCGTAAGGGCTCATCGCGAAGCCGTAGATCACGACCGGGAGGTTGGCCATCGGGCCATTCATGTCCTTGCTGAAGAACTGGTTGTTCAACGCGGTGAACAGCAGCGGCGCGGTTTCGCCGGAGATGCGGGCAACAGCCAGCAACACGCCGGTGATGACGCCGGCCTTGACGGCGCGCAGGCGCACCAGGGTCGCCACCTTCCAGCGTGGCGCGCCAAGGGCGAAGGCCGCTTCGAGCAGGCTGTTCGGCACCAGGCGCAGCATGTTGTCGGTGGTGCGCACCACGACCGGGATGGCGATCAGCGCCAGCGCGATCGAGCCGGCGTAACCGGAATAATGCTTGGTGGTGGCGACGTACATGGCCCAGACGAACATGCCGATCACGATCGATGGCGCCGACAGCATGATGTCGGTGACGAAGCGGGTGATGGCGGCGATCTTGTTCTCTTCGCCGTACTCGGCCAGGTAGATGCCGGCCAGGATGCCGATCGGCGTGCTCAGCAACGTCGACAGGCCGACGATCATGAAGCTGCCGAAGATGGCGTTGGCCAGACCGCCGCCCTCGCTGCCCGGGGCCGGCGTGGTTTCGGTGAACATGTTCACGCTCAGCGCGCCGAAGCCCTTGATGATCAGGGTGATCAGGATCCACGACAGCACGGCCAGGCCGATGGTCATGGCGAACACCGACAGCGCGATGCCGATGCGGTGCTTCAGCAGGCGCTTGCGGTAGACCTTGTTGACCGGCGCAACGGCGTGCGCAGGGTTGATGACGGCTTGGTTCATTTGATGCCTTCCTTGCGGGACATGCCGGCCAACATCAGTTTGGCGGCGGACAGAACGATAAACGTGATAACAAACAGGATCAGTGCCAGTGCGAACAGCGACGACGTATGCAGCACGGTGTCCGACTCGGCGAATTCGTTGGCCAAGGTCGAGGCGATCGAGTTACCGGCAGCGAACAAGGAGAACGACAGCTTATTGGCGTTACCGATCACGAAGGTAACGGCCATCGTCTCGCCGAGCGCGCGGCCCAGGCCGAGCATGACGCCGCCGACGACGCCGGTCTTGGTGTAAGGCAGCACGATCTTGCGCACCACTTCCCAGCGGGTGCAGCCCAGGCCGTATGCCGATTCCTTCAGCACGGCCGGCACGATCTCGAACACGTCGCGCATCACCGACGAGATGAACGGAATGATCATCACAGCCAGGATCAGCGCGGCGGTCAGGATGCCGATGCCCATGGTCGGGCCGCTGAAGAACGGTCCGATGATCGGCAGCGGTCCCAGAACGGCTTTAAGCAATGGCTGCACGTGGTCGCCGAACAGCGGCGCAAACACGAACAGGCCCCACATGCCGTAGATGATCGACGGCACGCCGGCCAGCAGTTCGACGGCGGTGCCGAGCGGACGGCGCAGCGAGGCCGGGCAGATTTCGGTGAGGAACAAGGCGATGCCGAAGCTGACCGGGAAGGCGATCAGCAGCGCGATGCCGGACGTGGCCAGGGTGCCGACGATGGCGATCAGGGCGCCATATTTATCGTTGACCGGGTCCCATTCGACGGTGGTGATGAAGGCCGGGCCGAACTCCTTGAAGGCCGGCCAGGCGCCGATCATCAGCGAGATGATGATGCCAAGCAGCACCGCCAGCACGGACAGCGCGAACGTCATCGTCACTTTATGGAAGAAGAAATCCTGGATGCGCTGGTTGCGCATGGTGCGGTGCATCGCTTGCGTGGCAGCTTGCTCGGCAGCGGTCGCCTGGTTCGACTGGGCTGTGCTGGTATGCATCGACTGCTCCGGTTTTGGAAGTGGCGTGGAAGTGATATCAGCGCTCATATTGTTATCTCGTTGATGTAGGCTAGCCTGCGGCGTCCGGTTGGGCGCAGCAGGCTAACCCCCTCGCCGCCTTGAACTGCCGGGCGGCGAAGGGAGTCAGGATTAGTAGATGGCCTTGCCCGAAGCGTCTTTCAGGTTGGCTTTCCAGGAATCCTGCACCAGTTTGACAACCGAAGCTGGCAGTGGAACGTAGTCCAGTTCGACGGCAGCGTTGCCGCCCGATTTGAAGGCCCAGTCGAAGAACTTGACGACTTCCTTGCCTTTGGCCGCGTCAGCCTGCACTTTGTGCATCAGGATGAACGACACGCCGGTGATCGGCCACGAGTTTTTACCAGCCTGGTCGGTCAGCACGACGCCGAAGCCCGGGGTCTTGGTCCACTCGGCGTTGGCGGCGGCGGCTTTGAAGAACTCGTCGTCAGGCTGCAGGAAATTGCCGTCCTTGTTTTTCAGCTGGGTGTGCGACATTTTGTTTTTCTTAGCGTAAGCCCACTCGACGTAGCCGATCGAACCCTTGATACGCTGAACGTTGGCGGCGACGCCTTCGTTACCCTTGCCACCGACACCAACCACCCACTTCACTGCGGTGCCCGAGCCGACTTTGGTCTTGAACTCTGGGTTGGTTTTCGACAGGAAGTCGGTGAACAGGAACGAGGTGCCCGAACCGTCGGCGCGGTGCACCACGGTGATGTCTTCCGCTGGCAGTTTGACGCCTGGGTTGACGGCGGCGATTTCCGGCGCGTTCCACTTGGTGATCTTGCCCAGGTAGATGTCGCCGACGATCTGGCCGGTCATTTTCAGCTGGCCAGGGGTGATGCCGTCGAGGTTGACGATGGTGACCACGCCGCCCATGATGGCAGGGAACTGCATCAGGCCTTCCGCGTCCAGGTCTTCCGCCTTCAGTGGCATGTCCGACGCGCCGAAGTCGACGGTCTTGGCTTTGATCTGCTTGATGCCAGCGCCCGAACCGACGGACTGATAGTTCAGGCCGTTGCCGGTGGCGGCTTTGTACTGCTCGGCCCACTTGGCGTAGATCGGGTACGGGAAGGTGGCGCCGGCGCCGGTCATATCGGCGGCGGTGGCGGCCGACGAGAATGCCATCACGGCAGACACGCCCACTACCAGGGAAGAGATCAATTGTTTGATTCGCATTTCAAGTCCTTTGTTATGACAGGTTAGGATGCTGCGCAGTCTACCGGGGCAATATGACAGGTTTATGACATGCCAAAAAAATCTCTAAAATAACCATGTGTCCATGTTTTACGCGGCGTTTCCCCTATGAGAACGGCTAAAATGTCACAAACAGACCGCCTCATGTTACGCCCTCTTGTCACAATTGTGACAAGCCCCCACGTCATTTATGACATGTCATGTCACAGAGTTGTCATATTTTGTATTTACACTGTTGCAATCATTATTCTGTCGATACAGGCTAGAATTACACCATCTGCAAAGTGATATGACATGAAGCCTGACTTGCATGCTGAAGTAAATAAGAACTCTGCTTTTCTGGACCGGGAACTGTCGCAACTGATGTTCAACCGGCGAGTGCTGGCGCAAGCCGAAGACAAGAACATTCCTTTATTAGAACGCCTGCGTTATCTGTGCATCGCCAGCAGCAACCTGGACGAGTTTTTCGAGGTGCGCGTGGCCAGCCTGCTGGCCGCCGGCAGCGTCGACGGCTCGCTGGCCAACCACCCCGCCCTGGTCGCCACGCTCTCGCGCATCTGCGAGGAATGCCATGTGCTGGTCGAGCACCAATATGAAATCCTCAACCAGGAAGTGCTGCCCGAACTGGCCGCCAACGGCGTCCACCTGGTGCGCCACAACGAGCGCAACGAAGCCCAGCGCGCCTGGGTCAAGGAATATTTCGACACCGAGGTGCGCCCGCTGCTGACGCCGATCGGCCTCGATCCGGCCCACCCCTTCCCCCAGGTCGTCAATAAAAGTCTCAATTTCATCGTTTCGCTGAACGGCAAGGACGCCTTCGGCCGTGGCACGGCGATCGCCATCGTCAAGGCGCCACGTGTGCTGCCGCGCGTGATCCGCCTGCCGGACGAGCTGTCCGACAGCGGCGGTGTGTCGTTCTGCCTGCTGTCTTCGATCATCCACGCGCATATCTCCGACCTGTTCGCAGGACGCGAAGTGATCGCCTATTCGCAATTCCGCGTTACCCGCGACAGCGACCTGTGGGTCGACGAGGACGAGGTCAAGAACCTGCGCCAGGCGCTCAAGGGTGAGTTGCAGGGACGCCAGTTCGGCACCTCGGTGCGGCTGGAAGTGGCCAAGAACTGCCCGCCGGAACTGTCGCAGTTCCTGCTCGACCAGTTCGGCCTGCACCAAAGCCGCCTGTACGCGGTCAACGGCCCGGTCAACCTGGTGCGCCTGACCGAGATCATGGACCACGTCGACAATCCGGCGCTGCGCTTCACCCCGTTCTTCCCGGGCATCGCCCAGAAACCCGGCAGCGCCGACATCTTCGCCGCGCTGCGCAAGGGCGATATCCTGCTGCACCATCCGTTCCAGTCGTTCCAGACCGTGATCGACTTCATCCGCAGCGCGGCGCTGGACCCGTCAGTGGTGGCGATCAAGCAAACCATTTACCGCACCGGCATGAACTCGGACCTGATGGAATCGCTGATCACGGCCGCGCGCATGGGCAAGGAAGTGACCGTCATCGTCGAGCTGAAGGCGCGCTTCGACGAGGAAGCCAACATCAACTGGGCGGATAAACTCGAGCAGGCCGGCGCCCAGGTGGTGTACGGCGTGGTCGGCCTGAAAACCCACGCCAAGGTGGCGCTGGTGATCCGCCGCGAGGAAGGCAAGCTGCGCTTCTACGCCCACCTCGGCACCGGCAACTATCACCCGACGACAACCAAGTTCTATACCGACTTCGGCCTGCTGACCTGCCATCCGGGCATCAGCCAGGAGGTCAACGAGGTGTTCATCCACCTGACCAGTCTCACCAAGCCGCACCGGCTGACGCATTTGTGGCTGGCGCCGTTCGCGCTGCAAAACGAGATCATCAAATGCATCCGCAACGAGGCGCGTATCGCGCGCGCCGGCCGCCCCGGACGTATTATTGTTAAGATGAACGCGCTGGTGGACGAATCGGTGATCCGCGCGCTGTACGCGGCGTCCAAGGACGGCGTCAAGATCGATCTGATCGTGCGCGGCGCGTGCACCCTGAAGCCGGGCGTGCCGGGCTTGTCGGAAAACATCCGCGTGCGCTCGATCATCGGCCGCTTCCTGGAGCACAGCCGCATTTATTACTTCCGCAACGATCTGGCGCACGACGTGATGCTGTCGAGCGCCGACTGGATGAGCCGCAACTTGTTCCGCCGCATCGAGGTGGCGTTCCCGATTCTGGACAAAACCCTCAAGCGGCGCGTGCTGGCCGAGGGCTTGAATCCGTATTTGAAGGACAATGTCAACGCATGGGAGCTGGAAGCGGACGGGCATTACACGCGGCGCAAGACGCGCGCCAAGCAGATCGGCTTTAGCGCCCAGCAGCATTTGATGGAAACGCTGGGCACGCCGGGGGCGAACCTCGGCGACGGCTAATAACAACAACGCACGGCGGGCCGGAAGGTTCGCCGCTGGGATCTTTTTCTAATGATAGTCAGGAGAAAAGCATGGATCTCATTTTATGGCGGCATGCGGAAGCCGAGGATGCGGCGCCCGGCATGTCCGATCTGGAACGCTCGCTGACGGCCAAGGGCGTCAAGCAGGCGCGTCGCATGGGGCAATGGCTCAATTCGCAGCTGCCCGACAGCTGCCGCATATTGACCAGCCCTTCCGTGCGCACCTTGCAGACGGTCGAGGCGCTGGGACGCAAATATAAAATCCATACCGATCTGGCGCCCGGCGCCGATCCGTCCGATATCCTGAAGGCGGCCAACTGGCCCGGCGGCAAGGATTCGGTGCTGGTGGTCGGCCATCAACCGACTTTGGGCCAGGTCGCCTCGATGTTGTTGACGGGCGACGATCTCGAATGGGATATCCGCAAGGCCAGCGCCTGGTGGTTCGCGCAGCGCGATCCGGGCAATGCCATGAGCGTGTATCTAAAAGCGGTGATGGCGGCCGATCTGGTGGTGAAATAGCGACGGCGGGATCATAGTCGAGCTTGCAAAGCGGCAATGATCTGCTAAAGTGAAATCGTATCAACCAGAGGGGGGAATACGATGTTTTTTACCTTGCTCACGATGGGCATCTTCGGAGGAATGGCCGCCCTTGTTGTCTACGAATTGATGCAGGAGACCGCAGGCAGCAAACATAAACTGACCGACCGCTATCACGAATAGCACACCGCTTCATACGAAGCCCGCTCGGCGCCAATTGGCGCCGATGTTCGTTAACGCGTGGCGGTCAATATATCGGCGGCGCTTGGCCGATTACGGCGTGCCGCCTAATCCGCCCTACGTGTCTCCGTGGTCCAGCGACAGTCGAAGCCATCGGAACCACGTAGGGCGGATTAGCGAAGCGTAATCGGCCACGCTCCGCTGGCATCGCCCGCTTACACTACCGGCCGGTTTTGAACTTGGTATAGGTGCGCGTGATCACGCGGCGGATATCCGCCGGCACCGCCTCAGGCGCTGCCATGCGCTGCTTGTCGGCCTCGGACAGGAAAATCGTCTTGTTCGCCGCGATATCCTTGCGCACGAACTTCAAACTGGCCGCGTTCGGGTTGGCGTAAAACACCTTGTTGGTCAGGCTGGCGTGCACTTCCGGACGCATAATGTAATTGATCCACAAATGCGCGTTGTTCGGATGCGGCGCGTCGGCCGGAATCGCCATCGTATCGAACATCAACGCCGCCGGCGTCTTGGGTATCAGCGCCTCGATCACATTGCCGTTCTTGGCATCGACCGCGCGCTGGCGGGCGATGTTGATATCACCAGACCAGCCCAACGAAACACAAACCGCGCCGTTGGCCAGATCGTTGATATAGCCCGACGAGCTGAACAACGTTACGCTCGGACGGATCGCCGACAGCAGCTTGCCCGCTTCGGCGTAGTCCCCGGCGTTTTTCGAGTACGCCGGTTTGCCCAGATACATCAACGCCGCTGGCAACACCTCCGACGGCGAATCCAGGAACGACACGCCGCACGATTTCAGCTTGGACACATACTCAGGCTTGAACAGCAGGTCCCAGGCGTTCTCCGGCATTGGCAGGTTGCCCAGCGCGGCCTTGACCTTGTTGACGTTGATGCCGACAGTGGTATAGCCCCACAGCCAGTCGACCAGATATTCGTTGGCCGGGTCGATGCTGGCCAGCTTGGCCTGGATCGCCGGATCGAGGTTCTTCAGGTTCGGCAGCTTGGACTTGTCCAGCTTGCGCAGCAGCTTGCCTTCGATCTGCAGGCGCGCCCACGGCGCGGTCGGCACCACGATGTCGTAACCGGACTTGCCGGCCACCAGCTTGGAATTGAGAATCTCGTTGTTGTCGAAAACATCATAACGGACCTTGATGCCCGTTTCTTTTTCGAAGTTTTTAACCGTGTCTTCCGCGATGTAATCGGACCAGTTATAGATGTTGAGGACTTTTTCCTCAGGCGCCTGGGCGGCGACCTGCCCCACGGCGGCCATCAAACCTGCGGCGACCAGCGCCGCGCCAACGAACTTCCCTGCCATAGCACCTCCGAAAAGTGGATTCATTCACAACCCGTGATGATCGGGCATCCACCGTTTCCACGCAAGGAGTTCGTTAGAAAATCCCACCCGCCGGCTCACGGGCAAGCCAGCGGCGCGCGCCATGGGGTCGTACCCGCCGGGTACGACCCCGCTTGGGTGTGCGGGTTCAGCCCAGCATATCGAACAAGGTGCCGGTGCCGCCGCCGGCGCCGTTGATCGCGCTGCCGGCGCCGGTCTGGGCCTGCGCGCTGTACAGCGCCACCAGCGCGTTGGCCTGCGCCGTCAGCGCCTTGGTCAGCACGGCGCGCTTGCCGTTGATGCTGGCGATTTCCGTGTTCATTTGCTTGGCTTCCTTGCTGATCACGCTGGTCGAGGACGTGAACGCCGACGCCTTGGACGACATCAAATCGGCGATGCCCTTGCCATCATTGGTGAACAACTTGGCCACCGACGACGAATCGGCCGTCAACGCCGCCTGCAATTTCTTATCGTCGACCACCATATTGCCCTTGGCGTCCTGGCTAACGCCGGCCGCGCCCAGCGCGGAAATCGACACGCTGCCGCCGCCCGTCTTCAGCAGCATGCTCATCTGGCTGACCACCTGGCCAATGGCGGTATCGCCCTTCAGTGCGCCCTGCTGCAGCGTCTGCAACTTCTTGTTCAGATCGTTGTAGGCGGCCACGAAGGACTTCAGGTTGGCGCCGATCTGGCTTGCATCCTGTTTGATCGTCACGTCGGATTTGCCGGTGCCGGTCAAGGTCAGGGTGGCGCCTGCGATGCCGTTGTCCTTCGCCATGGTGTTCGTCGGACTGGTGACTTCCTTGCCATCGACCGTCAGGATGGCGTTTTGCGCCGCCGTGGTTTGCTTCAGTTTTTGCGCGCCGTCGGGATCGAACGCCAGCAGGCCCTTGAGCGCGGCGTCGCCGCTGACGCTGATGCGCATGCTGTTGGCCGCGCCGCTCTCGCCGGCGATACCCAGCGAAAACTTGCCGTCGTCACCCTTGACCACCTTGACGTCCACGCCGGCCGCCTTGAACGCGGCGGCCATGCCCTCGAGCGTGTTGTTGGTGCTATCGATGGTGATGGTTTTGCTGCTGGCCGTGCCGTTGGTGCCGAAGCCCTTGGCGCCGCCGGCGGTGCCGAAGTCGATCTTGACGGTGGTGGTGGCGCCGCCGCCGATCTTGGTGGTGGCGGAGGTGAATTCCTCGCTGGTCAGAAACTGGCCCTGCGCGAGCTGCTTGACGTCGATCGCGTAGGTGCCGGCCTTGGCCGCGCCGGTGGAAGTGGCCGTCAAGACAGTTTTGGCCGAGCTGGCGGCGCTGGTGCTCAAGCCGCTACCGGTCAGGCCGGCGGCGAGCGTCTGGAAATCAGCCAGCACGCTTTGCAGCTGCCCCAGGCCCGACAGCTTGGTCTGGTCGCGCACCAGCGAAGCGTTGAGCTTGGTCGCCGCGCCGTTTTGCGCCGTCATGGTCTGCTCGACGCGTTTGTAGATGTCGCTCGAGACCGCCGTGCTGGCGGCGCTGGTCGCGGAGTTGATGGAGGTCGCCATGATGTATTCCTGCCTGGATGATTACATAGTATGCAATATGGTCAGGATAACCGATGCGCCGAACAGAACAGGATTTACCTCCCAATAACACGCCACGAAGTCACAAAACCACGAAAACACGTAGGGCGGATTAGGCGGAACGCTGTAATCGGCCATGCATGCGTTTCGGCGGCCCATGCATGGCCGATTACGCTACGCTAATCCGCCCTACGCGTCCCTGAATTTTGGCGCTGCCGACCCAAGCGATGCCGCCGGACTATCCCATACCATCACCGCGCCGCCAATAACGACCGGTGGTAACAGCCGCCGGGCCGCGCCCCACTCCGTATGTTCGATTCCCGGCGCCAGATCGGCCTCGCCTGCGGCGGCCAAGGGCTGCGCGCCGACCTCGGGCACGGAATCGGTCAGCAGCTTGGCGGTGCGCGCCAACGACAGCCGCGCACTCATCGCGCGGTTGTCGGCCAACCGGAAAAGCAAGCCCCGCAACACGGCGGCCGCCATCAGGTAGCCAGTGGAATGGTCCAGCGCCTGTACCGGCAATGGCACCGGTTTGTTGGCGCCCTGCATCCGCATGCCATGCTCGGCGATGCCCGAGCTCATTTGCACCAGGCTGTCGAAACCGCGCCGGCCGGCCAGCGGACCGGTCCAGCCGTACGCGTCCAGGCAGACGTCGATCAGTCCCGGGTTGAGCGCGCGGCGGAATTGCCCGCCATAACCCAGCCGCTCCAGCGCGGCGGGACGATAGCCGTGCACCAACACGTCCGCCCGCGCCAGCAAGTCCTCGAAGACGGCACGGTCGGCCGGCTGGCGCAGGTCCAGCCGCGCGCAGCGTTTGCCCGGCGTTACTTCGGGGATCACGCCCGGCTCGTTCCAGTCGGGTGGATCGATGCGCAGCACGTCGGCGCCATAGCGGGCCAGAAACCGGGTTGCCACCGGACCGGCGAGCACACGCGTGAGGTCCAGCACTTTCAATCCCGCCAGCGGCCGGCCGGGCGTGGCGGCGCCGCGCCAGCCATGCCCGGTGGCGCCCCCGTCGAGCGGCCGCGTCTCGAACGCGATCAGCGGCTCGGCGGCGACGGCGACGCCCTGCGGATGCGCCGCCCATTCCGCCGCCGAGCGCATCATCGCCGCGCATCCGCCGTTGCCGACCACCGCCGCCTCGAGCTCCGCGCCGCGCCATCCCCCGACCGCGCGCACCACGGCGTCGCGATCGACCGGGCAACCCAGGACGGCCAGGGCCGCGTCGCGGTGACGGATGGCGTTGGTGTGCAAGCGTATCCAGCCGTCGGCGGTGGCGTAGTCGCCGGCCACCGCGTCCCACAACGGCGGGCGCTCCCAGCCGATTGGATGCAACGACCAGCCGAACCAGAGCGACGCCAGCCTGCGGTCGACATGCACCGGCATGGCATCGCCGCCCTGCGCAACGATCAACTGCCGAAGCACCAGTCCCGCCGCCCCGACCGACGCGGCCGCCAGATCGGTGACGGCGTAATACGATGGCAGCGCGCCTTCTCCCCCGAAGCGGACCGCGTCTTGCACGCCGTCCGGCAGCGCCAGCGCCGACGACACCGCTTGCAGCATGTGGCGAGAGATAACAGACATAAGAGCTCCAGAACTTGATATGCTGGCCAGCTTGAACCCGCAAGCATCACGCGTCAATCTTGACTTGAACCGTCAACATAGGAAGCGCAAATGGTCTGGATGACCGCCACCGAAGCCCTGAACATCCTGAACGTCCGTCCGCAAACACTGTACGCCAACGTCAGTCGCGGCAAAATCCGCGCCAAGGCCGACGACACCGACCCGCGCCGCAGCCTCTACCACCGTGACGACGTGTTGCGCATGGCGAGGCGCACCAACGGCCGCCGCAAGGTCGACGCGGTCTCGGCGCAAGCCATGCAATGGGGCGACCCGGTACTGCCCTCGTCGATCTCGACGACGGCCGATGGCAAGCTGCTCTATCGCGGACAGGACGCGGCAATATTGGCGAATTCCGCGACACCGGAAGAGATCGCCGCGCTACTATGGCAATGCCCGCCAGCGACAATACAAGCCGCCCTGCCCGTCAAGACCGCAGCGGCAGCCGCGCACGGACCTGCCAACCCCGGCGCCCTCGCCACCGGCCTGCTCACCCTGGCAACCCTGGCCGGGAACGCTCCGCCCTCGCTGGCTCGGCCATTAAATGACCTGCACGCCGACGCCGCCACCATCCTGGCCACGCTCACCGAAGCCATCACCGGCCCGCTGCCGGACGCCGCCGCCCGCTTGAGCATCAGCGCCCGCCTGGCCCACGCCTGGCATTGCCCGTCCCAGCAAGACCTGATCCGCCGCGCGTTGGTGCTGATGGCCGACCACGAGCTCAACGCCTCCACCTTCGCCACCCGCGTCGCCATCTCGACCGGCGCCTCGCTGGCGGCCGGCGTGCTGGCCGGCTTCGCCACGCTCAGCGGTCCGCTGCACGGCGGCGCCCCGGCGGAATTCGCCCGGCTGCTCGCCCTCGCCAGACAGGCCGGCGCCCACGACGCCATCGCGCAATGGCTGGCGAGTGGAAGGCCCCTGCCCGGGTTCGGCCACCGGCTCTACCCGGAAGGCGACCCGCGCGCCCGCGCCATGCTGAAGATGCTGCCGGAATTGCAACCCTACACCGATCTGGCCGCCGAAGCCGAGGCGCAGGCGGGCGAGCTGCCCACGGTCGATTTCGCGCTGCCAGCGCTGGCGGCGGCGTGCGGCCTGCCGGACGAGGCGCCGTTTGTGTTGTTTGCTTTGGGAAGATGCGTCGGCTGGCTCGCCCATGCGTTGGAGCAAGCGCAAGCCAACCGTCCGATCAGGCCGCGCGCCCGGTATGTCGGGGCCGGCCTGCCGCAGGAGCCAAGTCGAACGACTTAGCGGATGAACTTACTGACGATGCTGGTGGTGGCCGCGTCCGGATTGACGAACTGGTAGCCGATCTTGAAATGATCGCCGCTGAAGATGCAATACGTGACCTTGGCGCGGCTGCTGACCAGTTGCCCCTTGCCGTCCAGGAAAAGCTCAAACGTCACCTGCCCCATGTGCCCGACCGCCAGCTTGTGGTCGAACGTGAGCGACAAACCGGTGGCGCAGAGGTCGATGGTGCGGCCCTGCTGGGGAGGCATACCATCCATCACCACGACTGCCTTGGCGCGCACGATCTTGCGCGCGACTGATCGTTGATCGACTAACAATTTATTCCATCCTTTAGATACATAATGTTACGTGGTAAGCACTATTGCTGATTACAACACATAACAATACATCCTTATTGGATTTCGCGCAGCTTATTGAAGGCATCATCGATACGATCGACCGCAATAATCGTCATGCCCTCGATCGGTTGCTTGGGCGCGTTGGAGGTTGGAATCATCGCCATCGAGAAACCGAGCTTAGCCGCCTCGCGCAGGCGCTCCTGGCCGCGCGGCGCCGGGCGGATCTCGCCGGCCAGGCCAACCTCGCCGAATACCACGAAACCGCGCGGCAACGGCTTGTTGCGCATCGAGGAATTGATCGCCAGCAGCACCGCCAGGTCGGCCGCCGGCTCGGTGATCTTGACGCCGCCGACGGCGTTGATGAACACGTCCTGGTCGAAGGCGGCGATGCCGGCGTGGCGATGCAAGACCGCCAACAGCATCGCCAGCCGGTTCTGCTCCAGGCCGACCGACAAGCGGCGCGCGTTGGGCAGGTGGCTGGCGTCGACCAGCGCCTGGATCTCCACCAGCAGCGGCCGCGTTCCCTCCTGCGTCACCATCACGCAGGAGCCTGGCACCTGGTTGTCGTGCTGGGACAGGAACAGCGCCGACGGGTTCGATACGCCCTTGAGCCCCTTCTCGGTCATAGCGAACACGCCCAGCTCGTTGACGGCGCCGAAGCGGTTCTTGATCGCCCGCACCAGGCGGAAGCTCGAATGGTTGTCGCCCTCGAAATACAGCACGGTGTCGACGATGTGCTCGAGCACGCGCGGACCGGCCAGCGCGCCCTCTTTCGTCACGTGGCCCACCAGGATGATGGTGATGCCGGTCTGCTTGGCCACGCGGGTCAGCTGGGCCGCGCATTCGCGCACCTGCGCCACCGAACCGGGCGCCGAGCTCAGCGCGTCGGAATAGACGGTCTGGATCGAGTCGATGACGGCCACGTCCGGCTTCAGATCCGCCAGCGTACCGAGGATTTTTTCCAGCTGAATCTCGGCCTGCAGTTTCAGATCGCGGGCGTCGACCTGCAAGCGCTTGGCGCGCAGCGCGATCTGGGCGCCGGATTCCTCGCCGCTGACATATAACACTTTCTTTAAATGCGACAGATTGGCCAGCGCCTGCAGCAGCAGGGTCGACTTGCCAATGCCCGGGTCGCCGCCGATCAGCACCACGCCGCCGGCCACCAGCCCGCCGCCGAGCACGCGGTCGAACTCCTCGATGCCGGTGCCGAAGCGCGGCACGTCGATGGCGTCGATATCGGACAGCGACAACACCGGCGCGGTCTGCGCCAGCGCCATGTGCTGCGGCTGCGAATAGCGGTTGTTGCCGCCGGTCTCGATGAGTGTTTCCACCATCGTGTTCCATTGCTGGCACGAGGCGCATTGCCCGGTCCACTTGGTGGACGTGCCACCGCATTCGGTGCAGGTATAGTTGGTTTTAGCCTTGGCCATCGGCTCAGTCCTCGACCACGGCCACGCGCTGCCCCAGCGCGCACATCAGCTCATAGCCGATGGTGCCGGCCGCGTTGGCGACCTCGTCGATCGGCAAGCCCTGGCCCCACAACGTCACCTTGCTGCCGATTTTAACGTCGGGCAGATCGGTCAGGTCGACCGTCAGCAGGTCCATCGACACGCGCCCGACCAGGCGGGTGCGTACGCCGTCGACCAGCACCGGTGTATCGACCGGCGCGTGGCGCGGATAGCCGTCCGCATAGCCGCAGGCGACCACGCCCACCCGCATCGGCCCTTCGGCCTGGAAGCGGCTGCCGTAGCCGACCACGTCGCCGGCGGCGATGTTCTGCACGCCTATGATCTCGCTCGTCAGGGTCATGGCCGGCAGCAGGCCGTATTCCTCGGCCGACTTGCCGCCCGGCGTGCCGCCGTACAGCATGATTCCGGGACGCACCCAGTCGTTGCGTAGAATATCGGCCAGCTCGTCCTGGCGCAGCACGCCGGCCGAATTCGACAGGCTGCGCATGCCCGGCAGGCCGGCGGCGGCGGCCTCGAAGCGGCGGATCTGCTCGTCGATCGGCAACAGCAGGTGCTTGGCGTCGTCGGCGTTGGCGAAGTGGGTCATCAGCGTGATGCTGCCGACACAGGAAATGGCGACCAGCCGCGCGTGGGCAGCGGCGAACGCATCGGGCATGAAGCCGAGCCTGTTCATGCCGCTGTTCATTTTCAGATGCAGATTGAGCTTGATGCCGCGCGCCGTCAGCGCCTCCTGGGCCGCCTCCAGCCACGCCAGCTGCTCGTTGCAATGGACGGCCGCCTCCAGGTTGTAGCCGGCCATGGTGTTCACATCGTCGGGACCGAAGAAACCCTCTAGTAACAGGATCGGCTTTTTCCAGCCCATCTCGCGCAGCCGTACGGCGTTGTCGACTTCTACCAGCGCCAGGCCGTCGGCGTCGGCGAAGCCGCGCATCGCCCGCTCCAGGCCGTGGCCGTAGCCATTGGCCTTGAGCACGCCCCACACCTTGGCGCCGGGCGAGCCGGCCTTGGCGCGCGCCAAATTATGCTGCAGTGATGCAATGTGGATGGTCGCGACGATTGGCCTTGGCATAGTGCTATCTTTATCAGAAACAGTGGAGCCGTATTTTACCGTGCGCCCACCATTAGCGCGTGCAGGCGCACTGCTCAATTCTTGGGGGTTCCGATCAAAGCGTGGTATAAAGCAAGCCAATACAAGCTTTCAGGCATCCCAGAATGAATCGTGGTTTCTATACCATCATGGCAGCGCAATTCTTTTCGTCGCTGGCGGATAATGCGTTGCTCTTTGTTGCGATTGACCTGCTGATCAATATGAACTCGCCGGGGTGGATCACGCCCCTGCTGAAGCTTTCATTTACGCTCTTTTACGTGCTGTTGGCCGCATTTGTCGGAGCCTTCGCCGATTCGATGCCCAAAGGCAAAGTCATGTTCATCTCCAACCTGATCAAGGTTGGCGGCTGCATGCTGATTTTCGCTAACGTCCACCCTTTGCTTGCGTACGCCATCGTCGGTTTCGGCGCCGCCGTCTATTCACCGGCCAAATACGGCATCCTGACCGAACTGCTGCCGGCCGAGAAGCTCGTCGCGGCCAACGGCTGGGTAGAAGGCTTGACCGTCATGTCGATCATCTTCGGCACCGTCATGGGCGGTGCGCTGGTCGGCGACCGCGTCTCGTCCTACCTGCTCGGCTTCGACATGCCGCTGATCGACACCGGCATCACCACCGCGACCCAATCGGCGCTGTGCGTGGTGGTCGGCATCTATATCATCGCGGCGCTGTTCAACACCCGCATCCCCGACACCGGTTGCCGCTATGGCCACCAGGAACGCAACCCAATCAAGCTGGTCACCGATTTCGCCAACTGCTACAGCCTGCTGTGGAAAGACAAGCTGGGCCAGATCTCGCTGGCGGTCACGACCTTGTTCTGGGGCGCCGCGCAAACCCTGCAATTCATCGTGCTGGAATGGGCCAACCGAACGCTCAAACTGACCTACGAGCAGTCGACCAGCCTGGTCGGCGTGGTCGCCATCGGCGTGGCGGCGGGCGCCGTCATCTCGGCGCGCTCGATCACCTTGCGCAAATCGCTCACGGTGATCCCGGTCGGCATCGCGATGGGCGTCATCGTCATGGGCATGACTTTGGTCAATTCGGTGGCGCTGGCGTATCCGCTGCTGGTACTGGTCGGTTTGCTGGGCGGCTTCTTCCTGGTGCCGATGAACGCGCTGCTGCAGCACCGCGGCCACGTGCTGATGAGCGCCGGCCACTCGATCGCGGTGCAGAACTTCAATGAGAATCTGTCGATCCTGGTGATGCTGGCGGCGTACTCGCTGATGCTGCGCGGCCATCTGAACCTGAACATCATCATCCTGATCTTCGGTCTGTTCCTGGCCGGTACCATGTTCATCATCATGCGCAAGCACCAGGCCAACCAGCGCGAATTCGACTCGATCGGTTTGATCGGCGAAGCCAAGCATTGATGATCGGCGGTGCGTTTGCGCCGCCGAACACAATGCAAACGCGCAAACACGTAGGGCGGATTAGGCGGAACGCCGTAATCGGCCATTTACGAGCCGCCGGCGGCTCATGCATGGCCGATTACGCTTCGCTAATCCGCCCTACGTTGGCAACGTACCGTCCTGGCGCCGTTGCGCGGCCTGCGCTTGCCAATCGTCTGGCACGACAAATCCGCGCCGCTCTTCAACCAGCCAACCGCCCTCTTCCCGCATCACCGCCACCATCACCGGCGCGCTGACCTTGGCCATTTGCTCGCCCAGCGCGGCCATCAGCTCGCTCAGATCCATCGCGCCGTCGGCAGCCTTCAACGGCGCCAGCCACAGCAGCCGATGCATGATGATGAAACGCTCCCCGGACAGGCTTTGCGCCTGCGCCATCGACATCCAGAAACCGTTGCAGTGGCGTTGGGAGATACCGGCCATGCCGCGCCCGGCCTCGTCGCCGGGATAGAACAGCCAGCCTTTGACCAGCGCCAGCGCGCGCGCCACCGGTTGCGGCAGCAGCGGCTGCGCGGCCGGATGCCGCGCCAGCGAAAGCTGCTTATCAAAAATCTTGCGCATCTTCGCGCCCAGCGTATCGGCCAGGTTGGGACCGATCAAGCCGTTGAAGCCCTCGCCGGCACTGTCGGCGTCGAGCAGATAGAACTTGGTGGCGAATTCCAGATGAACCAGGTCGTCGCCGTCGCGTAGCAGGAAATCGAACTCGCCGACGGTGTCGTTGCGGTTGGCGCGCACCTGCAAACCATGCGCGACCAGCTTGCCGTGCTCGGCGAAGTAGAAGGCCATCAGCTTCTCCGCGTACAAGCCCAGGCGGGAGTAATGCCGGGCGCCAAGCGCCGCATCCAGCGGGATCGGGTCCTGCTCCAAGGCGGCCAGCCAATCGGCGGTGTCCTGCGTCATCGCGCCCACGCTGGCGATGCGGCCCTGCCAGTGCGGCGAAGCGGGATCGAGCAAGTCGGGTGCGTCCAGCAGCCAGGCCAGCGCGCGCACATGGGAACGGGTCAGGTGGCCCCAGCGCCGCTCGAACCGCGCCTGATAGTTCTCGGGCGCGGTGTCGGGCGGCGTGGGCGGCTGCCTAGTCACGGGCCGCCTTCGCCAGACACAAGTCGCCCCAGGCCTTGGCCTTGTCTTCCGGGCGGCGCAGCAGGTCGTCTGGATGGTAGGTTGCCACCACCGGCAGCTCGGCGGCACCGTAGCGCATCACCTTGCCGCGAGCGGCCGGCCCCATCATCAGGCCCTTGGCGGCGTGCTGGCCGAACGTCATCGCCATGGACGCGCCGGTCAGTTGCAGCTCGCGGTGCAGGTAGGGACGGCAGGCGGTCAGCTCGTCGATGGTCGGCGGGCGGTCGGCGCCGTCCTCGGCGGCCGGGCGGCATTTGACCAGATTGGTCACGTACACGTCCGCATCGGGCTTGAGCGCGATGGCTTTGAGCATGTTGTCGAGCAGTTGGCCGGCCTCGCCCGCGACGGGCTGGTTGTCTTTTTCGTCCAGGCGCGACGGACCGGCGGCCAGCGCGATCCAGGAGGCCTCGGTCGAGCCACGGCCATTGACGGCGTTGCGGCGCGTGGCGCACAGCTGGCAGCGGGTGCAGGTGGCGACAGCGGTGCGCAATTGCGCCCAGTCCATCGCGGCAATCGCCTCGTCGCTGACCGGCGCGGCGCGGGTTGGCACCGGCGCCTCGTCGAACCAGGCGGTCGAGTCGTCGTTGGGCATGTCGGTGCCCGGCGCGGATGGGGCCGTACGCGCGGCGTCTGCAGTCGCCGGGGCCGCACGCGGGGCGCTGGCCGGCGGCGCTTCGGGCATCGGTGCGCGGGCCGCCGGAGGGGCTGGCTGCTCGCGCGCAGGCTGTTCAATGGCTGGCTGTGCGCGAACTGGCTGTTCGACCGCCGGACGTTCCATCACCGCCTGCATAACCGCATGAGTGAACGCGGCCTGGTCAGCCTCGGCTTCGGCTAGCCGCTCGTCGGCCTGCTCGGCGGCATCGACCGGGGCCCGGGCTGTTGGACGGTCGCGCAGAGACCAATGAGCGCCGACGCCCATCTCCTCAAGGAAAATCGCACTGCGGGTTGCTGTCTGACTCATATTCCGAACCGCATAACGATGGCGTCCTCGCGTTGCTGGTCGGCCGCAGGGTAATAACCCTTGCGCCGGCCAATCTGTTTAAATCCATAGCGTTCGTAAATCTTCAACGCGCGCTCGTTCGACGGCCGCACTTCCAGCAATACCGACGACATGCCCAGCCCGCGCGCACAAGCCACCGCCTGGTTCAGCAGCAAGCGTCCCAGCCCCTGCCCTTGCCGCTCGGCCGACACCGCCACGTTCAGCAGATGCGCCTCGTCGACAATCGCCATCAGCAGGAAGTACCCCAGCAACACGCCGGCCTGGTCGCGCAATACCCACGCCTCGTAGTTGCTGCTCAGCGAATCTGCGAAATTGCCCAAGCTCCAGGGATGCGGATAAACGCTCTCCTCCAGCGCCACCACCTCGGCCAAGTCGGTCTGCTGCATCGGCTCGTAGTTCAAGCGCGCCAGATCCCACAGCTGCTTCATGCCACGCCTTCCGCCGCCTTGGCGACGGCCATGTCACGCCGCTCGGCCTGGGTGTAAGCGATCTTGTTACGCAGATACAGCGGCTGCGCCTCGGCCGCCGTCACCGTCTTGCCGGCGGCGAAGGCGATGCTCGCCAACTGCGCGATTTGCTCCGCGTGCGGCATCACCTCGGCGTGGCCGCCGGCCGGGAACGCTTCGGCGTATGCCGCCAAGCCGTTGCCGCAAGGGACAGGCGCGCCCTGAGGCAGCACGCCATCGGGCGCCGACAGTGTCGGCGGCAGCACGGCGGCAGGCTCGGCGATGCTGGCCGCGTCGCCCTCAAAACGGTATTGCGCCCAATAGACCTCGCCCATGCGCGCGTCCAGCACGGCCAGCACGTCGGCGGCACCGTGGCGCTGGCGGCAAGCGAGCGCCATCGCGTCGAGCGTGACGACCGGCACCACCGGCAGGCTGGCGCCGAAAGCGAGCCCCTGGGCGATGCCGCAGGCGGTGCGCACACCGGTGAACGAGCCGGGGCCGGAACCGAAGGCGATCGCATCGCAATCCTTCAGCGCGATGCGGGCTTCGGCCAGCAGCTCTTGGATCATCGGCAAGATGGATTGGGAATGGGTACGCACGCCGGACGACACGCGGCTGATGACGGTTTCGCCCCGCAGCAGCGCGCAGGAGGCCAGTTCGGACGAGGTTTCAATGGCAAGAATAATAGGCATCCCGTATTTTAACCCGGCCCGGAGGCAGGCGCGACCCCGCGCGGGCATGTAGAATGTCTCCTTTGGGCGCTGAGAACGCTGTCATTCGACGATCCTATGCAAAGTTTGACCTTAAATTCCGCCAATCGCCAGCAAGTCGCCGCCGCCCTGTCCGGCGACCGCTGGATCGTCGCGTGCCTGTGCGCGGCGTGGTGCGGCACGTGCGAATCCTACCGCGCCACGTTCGAGGAACTGGCCGCTCGCCATCCGGACAAGTTCTTCGTCTGGATCGACATCGAGGACCACGCGGATGTGGTGGGCGACCTGGACGTGGAGAACTTCCCTACCCTATTAATCCAGCATCACGAGCTGGTCACCTTCTTCGGCACAATGCTGCCGGATGGCGGGCTGGCGCACCGGCTGGTGCTGTCTCAGACCCAACAAAGTGACGAGGAGCTCAAGGCGCTGGCGCTCAACAGCGAGGAGCGGGCGCGTTGGCAGAATGATTGTAATTTGCGGACGTTGATGCGGAATGCGTTGGGGTAACGCCTTGGTCGCGAAAGTTGAACGGCTGCTTCCGCCTGCGGATTCAATCGGTGGTCGCAACACTCTAACCTAAATGCGTAAGCATGAGGAGTGTTGAACATGAAGCCACGGATCTATTACACAGAGAGCCAGAAGGCATTGATGTGGGAACACTGGAAACAAGGTGATTCCCTTCAAATGATTGCCCAGCTGTTCGATCGAAACCACTCATCGATCCAGCAGATTCTAGCGGAAACCGGCGGCATACGTCCGCTACAACGATGCCGAGCCCCTCGGGCTCTGACACTATCCGAACGCGAGGAAATATCTCGCTCCGTCATTACCGGCGAGTCAATCCGCGCATTGGCAACACGCCTACGGCGCGCGCCTTCGACAATCAGCAGAGAGATCAACCGCAATGGTGGCCGCGAAGCATATCGCGCGGTCCAAGCGGATCAGCATGCTTGGGTTCAGGCGCGCCGCCCCAAACGTTGTAAGCTGGCCGAGAACCGTGAGTTGGCCGACCTGGTAGCCAGCAAGCTGCAACTGGAGTGGTCGCCCGAACAGATTGCCGGATGGCTCCGGCATATGTTCCCGAGTTCGGAGGAGTATCACGTGTCACACGAGACCATCTATCGTAGCCTCTATATTCAAGCGCGCGGAGCCCTGAAGAAGGAGCTGCTTGAGCATCTGCGAAGGACCCGTGCCATGCGCCGCTCTCGTCATCACACTCAGAAGACAGACAATCACGGCAGGATCAAGGACGCCGTCTCATCAGCGAAAGACCGGCATCGGCCCAAGACCGCGCGGTGCCTGGTCATTGGGAAGGTGATTTGCTCTTCGGTAGCCACAACAGCCAGATTGCAACGCTTGTCGAACGCCAGACGCGCTATGTCATGCTGGTGAAGGTGGCTGGCAAAGATACCCAAACTGTGATCGATGCACTGATTCAGCAAGCCATCAAGCTGCCGCAGGAACTATATAAGTCGCTTACCTGGGACAGAGGCAAAGAGCTCGCCGACCACAAGCGATTCAAGTTGGCAACCGATATCCAAGTCTACTTCTGCGATCCGCAAAACCCCTGGCAGCGCGGATCAAATGAGAACACCAACGGCTTGCTCCGACAGTATTTCCCGAAGGGGCTCGATCTCTCGGACTACTCGCAAGGTCAGCTCGATGCGGTGGCCAATCGCCTGAACGCTCGACCAAGAAAAACGCTAGGCTATGACAGCCCAGCACAACGATTCGAACGATGTGTTGCAATGACCGATTGAATCCGCAGCCGGTTACAGCCGCATGTTCGCAGCAGGAAGACTAGATTTCATCTGCACGTAAGTAATCGTTGCGCCATCGTACATTCTGGAAGCTTCCCCCGTAACTACAAACCCGTTACGTGCGTAGAACCTTTGAGCTCCCACATTTGACTTCGCGACGTTAAGAACCAATTCTTTGTTCCCTGAGTGCGCGGCCTCCAGCAAAGCCTGTCCTACGCCTTTTCCCCGAGCATCTCTTCGAACGAACATGGCGCGCAATTGACTGCCATATAGAGCTGTAAACCCCAGGATTTCTTCTTCCTCAAAGACCAATACAACCGATTCTTTGAAAGCGGCCAGAATTACAGCATCCTCTTCCAACGGAGTGATTTCAAAGTTACGGCTCTCAAACTGTAGTTCGTCGTGTTTTGAGCTGATATAGATGTTGCATACAGCAGGGAAATCTAGTTCGTGAAAACCGCGTACTGTCATCGGTAAATACCTCCAATTTTTTCAATGTCGGCTTCTGGCCGCACTCGGCCGATGAGCAAGGATACCATCTTGCCCAAATGGAAATCTCACCAATTACCACATCACGTTCGGATACGACCGCCGCGCAGTTAAGCGCATAGTAGAGCTTCACTCCAGGAGGTCTATCATGAACAATCTAGTGAAAAGTTCCGCATGCCAAAGTACGCCGTGGAACAAGGGTAAGTTGGTGGGGCAGAAAGCACCGCTTCGCGTAAGCGAAATCTGGGCAATTCGCGTTCGCTTGGAAATCTTCGGCAGGGCCCGAGACTTGGCACTCTTTAACTTGGCCATCGACAGCAAATTGCGTGGCTGCGACTTGGTCCAGCTGCGCGTCAACGATGTATGCCATGGAGGCCATGTGGCAGCGCGGGCCAGCGTGATGCAGCAGAAGACGAAGCAACCCGTCCAGTTTGAACTTACCGCAGGAACCAGGAAGAGCTTGGAGGACTGGATGGCGGCCGCAGCCTTGCGCCACGGCGATTTTCTTTTTCCAAGTCGAATCTCAGAATCGCCGCACATTTCGACTAGGCAGTACGCGCGTATTGTTCACCAATGGTTCGATGAAATAGGGTTAGACCCGACGGCATACAGCACACACACGATGCGGAGGACGAAGCCAACACTCATCTACCGGCGCACAAAAAATTTGCGAGCGGTGCAGCTGTTGCTGGGCCACACGCGCTTAGAGAGCACCGTACGATATCTGGGTATCGAAGTCGATGACGCTCTCGAAATGGCCGAGCAAATGGATGCTTAAGAACAAGGGCGACGCCAGCAGTCGCCCCAAAGCAGAAGCTCAGCTGGCGGCGGAAGTGCCCCTAAGCGCACCGTCTCCACACTATCTTCATTTTCGAAATCTTGAGTGATGAGGAGTCCATACAATACCCGGGATCGGAGAATGTAGTGTAGGACGGGAGCGGTTCGCATAGCAAAACCAATATTCAGTTTACTTGCACACAGCACACAGATATAGTCTAGGCAACAAATTGGTGCAACCTGATTGGAGCGTTTAGGCATGAACCCATCTTCTACTCGTCCCATCAGGCCTGTAATCCTTGTCGTGGACGACACGCCAGATAATCTTCTGTTGATGGCCAACTTGCTCAAGGATAGTTATACGGTCAAAGCAGCAAATAACGGCGAGAAGGCGCTGCGCATCGCGCGGGATGCACCGCCGCCTGACCTCATCCTGCTTGACATCATGATGCCAGGGATGACCGGCCACGAAGTGGCGCAGGTACTGCAGAGCGACCCGGCCACACGCGACATCCCCATCATCTTCTTGACCGCTATGGCCTCCAGCGCGGACGAGACGCACGGTCTGGAGCTGGGCGCGGCCGACTACATCACCAAACCGATCAGCCCGCCCGTGGTGCTGGCGCGCGTACGCACCCAGCTCAAGGTCAAAGACGCGGCCGACTTCCTGCGCGACAAGAACGACTACCTCGAACAAGAGGTGCAGCGCCGCACGCGCGAGCTGAGCGCGATCCAGGATGTCACGATCCACGCCATGGCCTCGCTGGCCGAGACACGCGACAACGAGACCGGCAACCACATCCGCCGTACCCAGCACTACGTCAAGGTGCTGGCCGAACATCTGTGCGAGCATCCGCGCTTCCGCGCTTTCCTCGACCCCGACACCATCAAGCTGTTGTTTAAGTCGGCGCCGTTGCACGACATTGGCAAGATCGGCATCCCCGACCGCATCTTGCTCAAGCCTGGCCGCTTCGAGCCTGAGGAATTCGAAATTATGAAGACCCACACCACGCTCGGGCGCGACGCCATCGCCCACGCCGAGCAACAACTGGGCATGGATGTCGACTTCCTGCGCTTGGCCAAGGAGATTGCTTACTCACACCAGGAAAAATGGGACGGCAGCGGCTATCCTGAAGGCCTGGCCGGCGACGCCATCCCAATCTCGGCCCGCCTGATGGCAGTGGCCGACGTCTACGATGCCCTGATCAGCCGCCGCGTCTACAAGGAAGGCATGCCGCATGAAAAGGCGGTGCAGATCATCGCCGAAGGACGCGGCTCGCACTTCGATCCCGACGTCTGCGACGCCTTCCTGGCCAACCTGCCCGCGTTCCAGCAGGTCGCCGCACGCTACGCCGACAGCGACCACGACATTGCTAAGCAGGCCGCCGCCATCGCGCATACCCTGCCTGTACAGTGAGCGCCCGCATGCGTTCGCCGCTGGCCTATCTCGAACGGCTGCGCCTGCGCCAGAAGCTGGCAGCCGGCTTTTGCGCGGTGCTGCTGCTGGCACTGGCGCTGGGGCTGCAAAGCCTGCGCACCCAGGACCAGTTGAGCAGCGACATGCAGCGCCTGCTCAGCGAGGGCATGATCGGCATCGTGCAGGTCAAGGAAGCCCGCATCCAGCTCAACCGCTTCGAGCTAATGCTGCACAAGGTGACCAACGCCCCGAACCCTGTTGCCTTCGACAAGGCGCTTGAACAGGTCGACAATGCGCGCGAGCAGCTGCACTTTGCCGTCGACGAGGCCCGTGCCACCCTGCTGCGCACCGACAATCAGCAACGCCATACCGTCTTTGAAAGCATGCTGGCGCGCGCCGAGCGCATCGCCGACGAGGCAATCGAACTAGCGCGACTACACCGCAACGTCGAAGCCAACTTCTTACTCAACAGCGAGCGCTTCCAGCATGCGGTGCGCACCGCCGACCTCCAGATGGCCGAGATCGCAGCCGTTAAGGACTCCAACGCTCGCAGCACCATCTACCACATTCGTCAGTTCGCGCTCACCAGCAGCACCCTCACCTACGCTCTGCTGATCGGCGGCTTGGCGGTGGCGCTGCTGTGCGCATGGTGGATCAGCCTGTCAATCCGGCGCCCGGTCAACCGCCTGCGCGAGGCGGTCGATGCGCTGGCCGCTGGCCAGCTCGATAGCGTGATTCCCCACACCGACTACCAGAACGAAACGGGCGACCTGGCGCGCGCCATCGCCAAGCTGCAAGTCGAATCGCGCCAGCTAGACATGCAACGCTGGATCAAGTCGCAGGAAGCCTCGATCCAGTCCGAGCTGCAGCAGGCTGCCAGCCTGGACCAGGCCGCGCAGCGCCTGTTGACGCTGCTTGCGCCGCTGGTACAGGCCGGCCAGGGCGCGCTCTACCTGCTTGACGAAGACGCCGCCGCACTGCGCCTAGCCGCCAGCTATGCGGCCGACCCGGATCATCCGCCGGCGCCGCAACTGGCGCTGGGCAGCGGCCTGCTGGGCCAATGCGCGCAGGACCGCCAGCCGCGGCGGCTCGACACGCTGCCGGATGACTACGCGCAAATCCACTCGCAACTGGGACAGTCGCACCCGCGCCACCTGCAGGTGCTGCCGCTGCTGCACGGCGAGCGCTTGATGGGCGTTCTGGAGCTGGCCGGCTTCGATGCTCCCGGCGAATCGGGCCGCGTGCTGATGGACGAGCTGCTGCCCAAACTGGCGATGTCGCTGGAGATCAAGGCGCGTAGCCACGCGGTGCAGACCATGGCCGCCGAACTCGAAGCGCAGCAGGTGGTGCTGAAAGCCACCGAGGCCTGGTATCGCGGCATCATCGAGGCGGCGCCGGACGGCATGCTGGTGATCGATGCGCACGGCCTGATCATGATGACCAACCCGCAGCTCGACCAGCTGTTCGGCTACGAGGCCGGCGAGTTGGCCGGCTTGCCGATCGAAACGCTGGTGCCGCCGGAGGCGCACGGGCGCCACGTCGGCTCGCGCGACGGCTTCATTGCGCAAGGCACGGCGCGCCAGATGGGCATGACAGGCGCCGACCTGCACGGTATGCGCAAGGATGGCAGCCGCTTCTCGGTCGAGATCGGCCTGTCGCGGCTGCCGGCCATCGCCGAGCGCGGCGTTTGCGTGTGCGCCTCGGTGCGCGACATCAGCGACCGCAAGCTGGCGGAGGCCGAGGTTCTGCGCGCCAAGGAGATCGCCGAGGATGCCACGCGCGCCAAGAGCGACTTCCTGGCCAACATGAGCCACGAGATCCGCACGCCGATGAACGCCATTATCGGCATGAGCCACCTAGCGCTGCGCACGGATCTCGATAAGAAACAGCGCAACTACATCGAGAAGGTGCACCGCTCAGCCGAGAACCTGCTGGGCATCATCAACGATATTCTTGACTTCTCCAAGATCGAAGCGGGCAAGATGAACATCGAGCAGGCCCCGTTCCGGCTGGAGGACGTGCTGGAGAACTTCGCCAGCATGATCGGCCTGAAGGCCGAGGACAAAGGCTTGGAACTGCTGTTCGCCACCTCGGCCGACCTGCCGACCGCATTGGTAGGCGATTCGCTGCGGCTGGGTCAGGTATTGGTCAACCTCGGCAACAACGCCGCCAAGTTCACCGAACGCGGCGAGATCGTGGTCGGGATCGAAATGGCGGCCGACGCCGAGGATCAGGTCGAGCTTCACTTCTGGGTGCGCGACAGCGGTATCGGCATGACGGCCGAGCAGTGCGAACGTCTGTTCCAGTCCTTCAGCCAGGCAGACAGCTCGACCACGCGCAAATACGGCGGCACCGGGCTAGGTCTGGCCATCTCCAAGAAGCTGGTGGAGCTGATGGATGGCCGGATCTGGGTCGAGAGCACGCCGGGCGAGGGCTCGACCTTCCACTTCAGCGCTCGTTTCGGACGCCAGACCGAGGTGCAGCCGCGCCGCATGTTCCACGCCGACGAGCTGCTTGGCCTGCGCGTGCTAGTGGTAGACGACAACGCCAGCGCGCGCGAAATCTTGTCGACCATGGCGCGCAGTTTCGGCTTGGAGGTGGACCTCGCCGACAGCGGCCACAGCGCGCTGCGCACCATGGTCGAGGCCGAGCGCAAGGGCCTGCCTTACGACTTGGTGCTACTGGACTGGCGCATGCCGGGCATGGACGGGGTCGAAACGCTGCAGCGCATGCAGAGCGGTGCCGTGAATCACATCCCGTCTGTCATCATGGTGACGGCCTTCGGCCGGGACGACGCGCAGGAGGCGGCGGCGCTCCAGCAGGTGGCGCTGCCAGCCGTGCTGACCAAGCCAGTCACTCCGTCGACGCTGCTCGAAGCGATCGGCGAGGTACTGGGCAAGGGCGTGGTCGCCGAAACGCGCCAGGCAGAGCGACAGGACCGCAGCGCGGCCGACCAGGCCCGCATGGCTGGCGCCCGCCTGCTGCTGGCCGAGGACAACGATATGAACCAGGAACTGGCGCGCGAGCTGCTGGAAAGCGCTGGCATCGTACTCACCGTCGTAGGTGACGGGCAGCAAGCGCTGGACCTGCTCGCCCATGCCGGTGCCGCCGCCTTCGACGGCGTGTTGATGGACTGCCAGATGCCAGTGATGGACGGCTATGAAGCCACCCGCCGCCTGCGCGCCCAACCCCTGTACGCGCATCTGCCGATCATTGCCATGACCGCCAACGCCATGGCCGGCGACCGCGAAATGGCGCTGGCGGCTGGCATGAATGACCACATCTCCAAGCCGCTGAACGTCACCGCCATGTTCGCCACCATGAGCAAGTGGATCCACCCGGCGCAGCCGGCCATAGCAGCTCCCCCAGCGATGCAGCCCGATGCCGCAGGCAAAATGGCCGCTGCCCTGCCTGCCCAACTCCCCGGTATCGACCAGCGCGCCGGCCTGGCAACCAGCATGGGCCGGCAGGACCTTTACCTGCGCATGCTGGTGCGCTTCCGCGATGGCCACGCCAGACTGCGGGAGGATTTCGAGGCGGCGCGGCAAAGCGATGACCCCGCAGCGGCGGCGCGGGTAGCCCACACCTTGCGCGGCACCGCCGGCAACGTCGGCGCCAAAGGCGTGGCGGCGACAGCTACCGCACTGGAACTGGCATGCAAAGCCGGTGTAGCCGAAGCCGAACTGGCTGTGCTGCTGACGGCGGTCGAAAACGAACTGGGGGCGGTGCTTTCCGGCCTGGCCGCACTGGGCAACGACGCGGCAGCGGCAGAGAACACCCCGGCCGAGGTCATCGCAGCGGCTCCCGCCCTGCCGCCGGACGCGGCCGCCACACTTGCCCAACTGCGCAAGCTGCTGGCCGACAGCGACACCGCCGCGCTGGACGTGTTGGAGACATTGGAATCGCAAGCCGCCGGCCACCCGCTGGCGCGACAGTTGCGCAAAGTCAGCCAGGCAATTGAACGCTTCGACTTCGACGCTGCGCTGGAAGCGCTTGATGCCGTGGTGCAGTCAGCCTGACAAGCAAGGCCGCCGCGCGATTCGCCTCAGGCCGGCGGCGGCGCCGACGGCAGGCTGACGATGAGGGTGGTGGTCTGGAGCTCGTCATCAACGGCGAAGGCCACCTCCCCATATTGCGCGCGTGCCAGCAGGCGTGCCGAATACGTGCCCAGGCCGGTGCCGCCGGACTTCCCGTCGGTGACGAATTTGTCGAAGAAGCGTTCGCGTATCGGTTCCGGGATCACACCCTTGTTGACGATCTCGATGCGCAGCGGGCTTCCGGCGTACAGCGTGGCGATGACGCGGGTGCGCTCGGGCGCTGCCTCGCAGGCGTTCTTGATCAGATTATTCAAGAGCGAATAGGTCAGCATAGCATCGCCCAGCGCTAGCGGAGCGTCGGTGCCGACATCGAAATCGGTGTCGACCGCCAGCACCAATTGCTTGCCCGCGTAAGTGGCGCGCGCCGTCTCAACCACCCGCCTCAGCATGTCGCTGATGGGTAGCGGCGCTGCATGGAGCACATATTTTCCCGTCTCGATCTTGTACAGTTCGGTCGACAGGTTGACCATGTCGGTCACCTGCAGCATGGCCTGCTCGGCCAGCCGCAAATTCTCAAGCTGTCGGCGGTCCAGGTCAGCGGCGTCGATTAGCGACTGCACAATGCCGATGGCGCCGGCCAGCGGGCCCTTGAGGTCGTGCCGCGTCATGGCCTCGACATCATCGCGCAGGCGGGCGATGGCGAGCATGTTGTCGTAGTCGGCTTGCAGGTGGCGGCGCAGCTCGACGTAGCGCATGAAGTTGTCGACCCGCAGCTTCAGCTGGACCGGGTCGATGGGCTTGGTAATGAAGTCCACCGCCCCCAACTCCATGCCTTGCAGACGCGCGGCGTCGTCGGTAAGGGCGGTGACGAAGATTATGGGTACATTTTCTGCGCCGGGATGCTCGCGCATGCGGCGTGCCACTTCAAAACCGTCCATGCCGGGCATCATCACGTCCAACAGCACTAGGTCGGGCGGCATGTCGCCACAGCACAAGGCCAGCGCTTTTTCGCCGTTGTGTGCTGCCTTGATGCGGTAGCGGCCCTTGAACACATTTGCCAGCACGTACAAGTTGTCAGCGGTGTCGTCGACCAGGAGCAATGTTGGCGGCAACGGTTCCCTTGGTGGCAAATGGACCGCCGCCGGTGGCATGACGATCACATCGTCCAAGGGCGCGGCGGCCTGGGGTGCGTCGATGTTCGTTTCCTTATCCGGCGCCGGTGGTGCCACCTGATGCGCCATCGCACGCTTGATGCTGGTGGCCAGCCGGCCCGCCGTGTAGGGTTTGACTAGCAGGTCGCTGACACCGCTGCTGATGGCTGTTTCGATGCGGCTGCGCTCGGCCTCGGCGGTGATCATGATGAACGGCATGTGCATATGGCGCGGACTGGAACGAATCATCTGCAGTAAGGCGATGCCGGTCAACGCCGGCATATTCCAGTCGGAGATCACCAAATCATAACGCTTGCGCTCAATCATGCGCCAGGCTTCGGCTCCATCGGATGCGAGCTCCACCGGTCCAAAGCCGAGCGAGGCCAGTTGGCCAGCTGTGACCTTGCGCATTGTTTCGACATCATCGACCACCAGTATTCTCAGCACTTGTGCCATGTCGCCCCCATCTGCGGCCGGCTACGTGGGGCAGCAGACCGTTTCATTTATTTATGCGGCATTTTTTTGTCGATTTGAAACGAAAGCGTTCAAGCCGTAAAGGTCTGCTTCTGGCCGAACGCTGCCGATGGCGTTCAGGATAGCAGCTTGCTCATCCGCAAAACTCACAAATTCTCACATCGGACCGAAAGCGCCCCAGTACGGACATTAGTCCGTCGTCGCTGATAGCGATTCAACGGATAGCCGATCGCAGGTGGCAAGACAGCGCTTTGGGGAGGTGTCCAACCTTCTCGCCAGGAGCGCGTCGACTAGGTTGGCCCACATAAGGGAGAGGGGGTGGGTGGCTTCGCCCCTCCAAATCGACAGTTCATCCATCGTTGCGCGCTGCTCGTCGGCCCGCGCGCGCGGGCGGGGGCGGCCGCGCCTAGAATAGCGGCATGAGCATTCCACTCCAATTCAAGTCGGGCGAGTTTTATGGCGAAGTGCATCACGGTGCGCGCGGCAGCCTGTTTGATATCCGCCGCCTGCGCGCGACCCGCAGCGAAGACGAAGTCGAAACCCACCGCCATGACGATGCCCATTTCGTCCTGGTGCTGTCGGGCGTCTATATTTCCAGCGCCCGCCTCGCCCCGCCGCGCGCGCCGTCGCCCACCTTGGTTTTCAATCCGGCCGGCACCACTCACCGCGACCGCTTCCTTGACGGCAAAGGCAGTTTCATGACCGTGTCGCTGGCGCCTGCGCTAATGGCGGGCGCCGAAGAATTGCACGCGGCCCAGGAGCGCGCCACGGTGTTGGGCAATGCGGCCAGCGCCGCCGCAGCGTTTGGAATCGCCCGGGAAATCTCGCGCGGCGGCGATCTCGCTATGCTAGAAGCGGGCGCTTGGGAGTTGTTGGCCAGTCTGCAGGTGGCCGCTCCCAAGTCCCGAGCGCCGCTGCCCCCTTGGGCCTATGTGGCCTACGAGGCCGTCATGGATATGGCCGCCGACGCCAATCTGCGCATCGCCGACTTGGCCGCCGCGCTGGGCGTGCACCCCGTGCATCTGGCGCGCGTGTTCCGCCAAGCCTGGGGCTATTCTCCGGGCGACCTGCTGCGCTGGCGCCGCGTCGAGCAAGCCGGCGGCCTGCTGCGCCGCCGGGAATTGAGCCTAGCCGAGGTGGCGCTGAGCGCGGGTTTCGCCGACCAAAGCCACATGAATCGCGCCTTCCAGGCCCAGTACGGCATCACGCCCGGCAATTACCGGCGCCGGATGTTTCAAACGTCCAAGACGATGGCAAGTTTTCCGGACTAGACTGCGATTTTATTGACTTGGAGGTGTCCATGTTGCGTACCCTTGCGCTTTCCCTTGTTGTGGCAGTCGGCGGCGCGGTCCACGCGGCCGAACTGGACGCGGTCACGAGCGCCGTGGCAGCGGGCGATTTCAAGCAGATCACGAGCGTGGTGGTGGCCCAGCATGGCAAACTACTGTACGAGCGCTACTTCGACAAGGAGGGGGCCGATGGTCTGCGCAATACGCGCTCGGTGACCAAGACGGTGACCGGCATGCTGATCGGTCTTGCCATCGAACGCAAGCTGGTACGCGCCGACACCCCCGTACTGCCTTATTTTCCGGAATTGCACCCGCTGGCCCACGCCGACCCGCGCAAGGACAAAATCACGGTCGAGGATTTCCTGACGATGAGTTCGCTGCTCGAATGCGACGATGACAACCAGATTTCGCGCGGCAACGAAGAACGCATGTATCTGGTGGAAGACTGGAGCCGCTTTGCGGCAGACCTGCCGATCCGTGGCTTTCCCGATTGGCAGCCCCGTCCCGAGCAATCGCCGCACGGCCGCGCCTGGAGCTACTGCACGGCGGGCGTGACCCTGCTCGGCCCCCTGCTCGAAAGGGTGACCGGGCAAAGCGTGCCGGACTTCGCTGCCGCCAACCTGTTCACACCGATCGGCATCGACAAGGTGAAGTGGCAGTATCAACCGAAAGGCACGGCGATGACTGGCGGCGGCCTGCAACTGCGCAGCGCCGACTTGGCGAAGCTCGGACAGCTTTACCTCGACGGCGGACGCTGGGGCGGCAAGCAAGTGATCCCTGCGGCATGGGTCCAGCGGTCGATCCAGCCGCAGGCGCGCGCGCGCGAAGGCTACGACTATGGCTACCTGTGGTGGCTGCAGTCGTTCAAGGTGGCCGGCCGCGCGGTGCAAAGCTACGGCATGGCGGGGTCGGGCGGCAACAAGGTCTTCGTGCTGCCGGAGCTGGACGCGGTGGTCGTCATCACGACTACCAACTTCCAGATCCGCGACGCGCACCCCTTGAGCGAAAAACTGCTGACGAACCTGATCTTGCCGGTGTTGATGAAGCCCTGAGTGTTATCCATGCACAAGCGCGGCCAAGCTTCGCTGCGTCTGTTATCCACGATTTCCCACTAACCGAGGTTGTCTATGAAGCGCTTTCTAACGTGTTTGTTGTTCGCAGTATCGCCACTGGTGGCACAGTCAGCCGGGATCACCGATAGCCAGTTGATCGAAGGCGCCGTACGCGACTATATCGAGTCGCAGCACCAGCCCGATCCGGCCCGCATGGAACGCGCGCTCGATCCACTGCTCGCCAAACGCACCTATTGGCAGGCGGCGGACGGCACGGAATTCATCATGCAAACCGACATGGATACTATGCTCAAAGTGGCCAGGAACTACAACAAGGATGGCACGAAATTCCCGGAGCGGCCACGGTTGGACATCAGGATCCTCGATATTGACCAGCGCGTGGCGACTGTTAAGTTGAGTGCCGATGAGTGGATCGATTATTTGCACTTGTATAAAAACCAGCGCGGCGAGTGGAAGATCGTCAATGTGCTGTGGCAGTACTACGATACGGCGCGTCAGGTCAGCAAAAAATAGTTGCTGCCCGTCGGCACTTCCACGGCACGGCCGAACTGAATTATCGGAGTCAGCTGTATATGCGGTACAGCAAATCCACGCCCCTCTCGGCCCTCAATCTGATTTGGGCGGGGGTCATTGGTGGCAACACTTTTAAATTCACCTTTAGTATCGTGTAGCCATACCATAGGCCCGTCAGCTCCTCGGCAGCGGCGGCTGGATCGGGAATGTTGAGATTCCCTTTGCTGTGCGCTTCTCGGAGGATTTCTGCCAGCAGCCGATACGCTCGACCGGGCCCCGCGTCATAAAAGCGCAAGGCCAGTTCAGGATAGAAGTCGTTGGCTGACGCGATCAACCTATCCCAAGCGGCCAGCCGCATCTCGTTAGCAAACGTAAGGTATTGAATGCCAAACCTAACTAAGGTCTCCCGCAGCTCGCCCTCATGCGCAGAAAGGAACTCCTCGTCGGTAATTGTCCTAGTAGACTCTCGCAACATGACTGCTTCGACGAACGCCTCCTTATCCTTGAAATAGGTATAAAAGGTTGTCTTCGCCACTTGGGCTTTGGCAACGATCATGTCCACAGTTACGCGTAGCCCGTAGGCCAGCAGCAGTTCCTGGCCTGCGCTCAGCAGAGCGTCTATGGCAGCGAGTTTTCTCGGCCGTCCCCGGCCACGCTTCATGACGTTCATTGCTGTCTCAGATAGTAAGCGCATAGCAAGAGCCCTCCGACCACAGTAAGATGCTCCATCGCAATGTGCAATTCAGCTGTCCTTCGTGGTTCAGCAAAGCTCCAGAACGCGTGGCCAAATGGGATGGTTAGTAGCGTGAATAATGCTAACGCAAGCGCGCCCAGCCAGCCGAGCTTTGCAAAGTTGCTAATGACAAGAAAGGAGCCACCTAATTGCAAGAGTATCGCTGCAGATGCGATCAGTGTTTCATTCGGCAACCCAATCTCTCGAACTTCTGAGACCACTTGGGAAAAGTTGAACACCCCGAATATCCCTGCACTCCAAAACAGTAGGGTCAGTACTGCACGAAGAAACGTAGCCATTGATTATCCTTTCAAAAAAGAGGAAATCAATATATCCTACTTCCCAGTATGAAAAAACCGACACTTCCGGCTCGATGTGTGAGCGTCGACTAACCTCACAAATTTTGTATGTCCGGTTGTGGCCGGTTGCAGCCCACCGGAACCACCTCGACGCGGCACTACTCGTTTTTAGTGCGTCCCCTACCAATAAGCCGCTTCATCGTTTGTGAAACTAAATGCATCTTATCGCTTCCGTCATTTATCTCTGAGCAGCTTTCTTGCAGATCTCTCTCAGAAGAGTCTGCGGGGTAGACTCCATGCAAATTAGAACAATCGCAGCGCAAAACATCCTTCAGTCGCTTTGATTTACGCTCACGCAGTTCCGCAACCCAACAGCTGTCGGCACAACCACACGAACGATAAGTAAGCTGCTCCGATTTCTCCCCCCAAGGGAGGGAATAAGTTGTGGGATGGCTGCTCGCGAAAGCGGAACTTGTAACCAGTGAAAACAGTATCGCAGCAAGGACTCGTACGGGCATATTTTCTAATCCTTATTTTTCGTTAAATGCGAGCGCTAACGGTCAAAAGGTCGGCTTCTTGCCGAGCTCGCAGGAATAGCCTAGTTAGACGCCAAGCCCAAACGAGAGTAATATTAAAAACGCGTTGTTGGTCGCATGAGCAGTTCCCGTGAATAGACCGGCACGCCCTAGCCCGAGACGTGCATTCGCAACAAACAAGCTGGCAAATAACAGACCTGCTCCAAAAGTCACTACACCCTGCCCAATACCGCCACCAGAAGCCACATGTCCGGCGGAAAAAAGCGCAGCGCTGCTCAGCACCACTATCAATGTTCGAGCGCCAAACCAGATCAAGAGGCTGATCGGAACCAGTTGACCGATCACCGTCTCCAAAAGTGGAGCCCAGATAACCGCAGCGAAGAAGGTGACCACCCAGCCACGCTCGAAGATTCGGGCTCCAGCAAGCGCGCCCACGTTGGCACGGCCCATCAATGCAAACAGCAGGCCAGACAACAGCAAAAGTAACGCCGCAGTGAATACCCCAACACAGACAGAGCGCGCAAGGCCCACCATCAATGGTTTGTCATCCCAGCACAGATGCTTGGAAATCGTAGTGAAGTTCATATCCAGATACTTTTTGTCTTTGCATAACCGCGCTATCGTACCGCAACGCAACCGAGCGGAAACACGCGGATTGTCACACTGAGACTTGGTGCGGGACACCTCCCGCGTAGCCCATCCTAAGATCCCACACCACATCAGTGAAGTGTTGACTTCACCATTCAATCCTCTTACACTGAAGTCTCAACTTCACTATCGGAGGAAATTATGGCTCAGTCAGCGCAGTTCGATACCTTCACCATGGAACGTACCTTCGCCGCCCCGCTGGCGCGCGTATTTCAGGCGTTCAGCGATCCGCGCGAGAAGCAGCGCTGGTTTGCCGAAGGCGCCCAGCATGAGATCGAACAGTACGAGATGAAATTCGAAGTTGGCGGACGCGAACTGGCGCGCTACCGCTTCAAGCCCGGCACGCCCTTCGCCGGCGTGGCGCTGGAATCGGACGGATACTTCCTTGATATCGTGCCGCAACATCGCATCGTCGCCGCCGCCACGATGGCGATGGGCGAACGGCGTTTTTCCGCATCGTTGCACACGTTCGAGTTCTTCAGCGAAGGATCCGACTCCACACGCCTGATCTTCACCCATCAGGCTATGTATGGCGAAGGTGCGGACGGCCCGGAACTGCGGCGGGCCGGCTGGCAGCAGTTGCTGGACCAATTGCATGCCGCCCTGACCGTCGAGTAAAGGCCCCCGTATGAATCATGTACCGGCAATACAGGCGGACGCCGCTGATCAGGTTTTCGCCGCGCTGGGAGACGCCACCCGCCGCGCGATCGTCAAGCTGGTCGCCCAGCGGCCGCAATCGGTCAGCGCCTTGGCCGCGGCGCTGAATGTGACGCTTACCGCTATCTCCCAGCATCTGCGCGTACTGCAAACCTGCGGAATACTGCAGACGCGCAAGGTCGGCCGCGTTCGGATGTGCGAGCTCGACGGCCAGGGACTAGACGTCCTTGCGCATTGGGTGGCGTTTAACCGCCAAATTTGGGAACAGCGTTTCGATGCACTGGACGCGATGTTGCAAGAGGAGCCTGAGGGGAAATGAAAAGTAGTGGGGTTGGTACAGTGAAACGTCCAATGTGCCCGTGCTCAAAGGCAATCGCCAACCCGCTCCCTCAGCACCCTGTACTGCGCATCCATCATCCACTGGTTCGAATCATGTCCCGCGCGTGGCACCAGTACGAATTTCTTTTCAATTGAGCGACGACCATTCCGGCAAGCGGTGCTTGCGCCGGCCATCGGCGTAATAAAGCGACATGCTCAGGCCGAAGAACAGCCCTGCCGCGACCAGACCGCCAGCCACATGACAACGCCCCAAGCGCCGCCGAACCAAAGGGACGCGAACAGGGTTGTTTTCCCCGAGCGCAAGCCACTTACTCGTCGGCGCCCTGCCGCTCCAGCCATGCTTCGAACAGCGCGCGGTTTTCCGGCTGCGTGAGCGGATACAGCCCGGTGATGCTGGCGCCGCCGCGCACCCGCTCCAGCACGAAGTCCTCGTAACGCTCCATCGGCACCGCGTCGCGCGCGATTTCCTCCGCCAGGTGGGACGGAATGCAGACCACGCCGTCGTCGTCGCCGACCATGATGTCGCCAGGGTAGACCGCCACCCCGCCGCAGCCGATGGGGGCGTTCAGGTCGAGCGCGTGATGCCGGATCAGATTGGTCGGCGCCGACGGACCCGAACACCAGGCCGGTATCTCGAGCCGCGCGATGCCGCTGGCGTCGCGCAGCCCGCCATCGGCGACGATGCCGGCCACGCCGCGCACCTGCATGCGCGTGGCCAGGATGCTGCCGGCCGCCGCCACCGTGACGTCGCCCCGGCAATCCATCACCAGCACCGACCCTGCCGGAATTTCCTCCACCGCCACCCGCTGCGGATGGCGCGGATCGAGAAAGGCGTCGAGCCCGTCGAGGTCTTCGCGCGCCGGGATGTAACGCAAGGTGAACGCCGGACCGGCCAGCCGCTGGCCCGGCTTCAACGGCCGTGCGCCCTGAATGAACACGTTACGGAAGCCGCGCTTGTACAGCAGCGTGGTGATGGTCGAGGTGGCGATCGTTTTCAACGTCGCCAGCGTTTCTGCGGAAACCGGGGTGGTCATGGCTGCGCTCCATTACGTTCGAAGACAGTGTGGCTGAAGCGCACGTGGCTACTGTTGATGTTGTTCTGGCGATAGTACTCCTCCCATTTTTCCGGGCTGATGGTGTGCTCCCCGGTGACAGGATCGCGCGCCTGCAAATAGTCGCCAAACTTGAAGTAGATCTTGCGCGTGTCGGGCCGGATGCGCGTGAGCGCGGTCTTGAGCGTGCCGCCATTGGCGGTCCGCGCGGTGGCCTGCGCCTCGCCGGCGTTCAACACGATATCGAGATCGAAGCTCTCGCCGGAGCGCACCGTGCCCAGTGCGGTCGTCACTTCCTTGCCGTCGACGCCAAGAATACGCACCAGGATGTCGAACACGCCGTTGCCGCTCTTGCCGTCGAGCCCCTGCTTGTCTGCGGTGTCCTGCACGTAGACCTTGAGTATCGTGTCAAGTCCCTCGACGTGGTATTGCGCGACGATGGTCTTGGCGACGTTCGGCAAGGTGGCCGTGATGCGGGCCGCGAAGTGTTCGCGCGTGTCGGCTAAACTCAGGCGCTCGCGATCGGCGACCTTCAATTCGTTGCGATAGCCATGCCCATTGGGCGAGGCGTATTTCGACTCGAGGGCGCTGAAGTTCAGCGTGCCGGCGTACGGCGACGGGTAAGGCGAATTGCCTTCGAGCGAGAACAGGCGTTGCAGCGTGGCTTGGGGCGTGAACCCTTGCGCGCCGGCAGGCGACAGCGTGGCTGCGAGCAAGGCTACTGCGGCGTATCGGATGGCAGGGATCATTTCAACATTCCTTCAAGTAGTGGTTGCATGGCGTCGGCCCACAATTGGTAACCGGCGGGTCCGGGGTGCAGCTGGTCGGGCATGATGGCTGGCGGAATGTGGCCTTCCTTGTCCAGGAACACGGAATTAATATTCAGGAAACGGATCGTCTTGCCATCGTCCAGCCCGGCCAGATCGCGGTTGACCGCATCGATGGTCTGCATGCGCTTGGCCGCCTCGGCAACGCTCTTTTCGGTCACCGGCGAGCCGTCGCGCTCGCGCGGGCCGCGCGGAAAGATGCCCAGCACCAGTATCTTCGTCTCCGGCAGCTTGGCGCGTATCATGCCGACGATCTTGCGGTTGGCGGCGGCGATTTGCTCGGCCGTGTAATCGAGGCTGTTATTGGTCCCCAGCATCAGCACCGTGACCTTGGGCGAGAGCCCATCCAGTTCGCCGTGCTCGATGCGCCAGATGACGTGCTGCGTGCGGTCGCCGCCGATGCCGAAGTTGGCCGGCTGGTGGGCGCCGTAATACTTGTCCCATATTTCCGGCGCGATACGCCAGCGCTCGGTGATCGAATCGCCCAGGAACAGCAAGCCCACCGGCCCGCTCTTGCCGCGCGCGAGGATGGCCTCGTGCTTCTTGAGGAACACGCCGTTGTCTTGTTTCTCCACGGCTTCCGAGGCGCTGACCTTGGCGCCGGCGGCGTGGGCGCCGACCTGGCCGACGGCCAACAGCGCGGCCAGCAGCAATCTGATGTAAATCGAATTTTTCATGCATGTCTCCGGGTTAGTGTTTCGGCTGCACGCGCACCACGGGGCCGCCCAGCCAGATCGATAGGAAAACCAAGGGCAGCAGCAACGCGCCAAGGATGAAGAACGGGGTGTAGTCGCCGCCGGTCGTCAACGCCGGCACCAGCTGCATGCAAATGATCACGCCCAGCACCGCCGATGTGCCGCTCAGGCCCGCCAGCGAGCCGACCGTTTTGCCCGAGAAGAAATCGCTGGGCAAGGTCTGGATGTTGGTGATGGCGGCCTGGAAGCCGAACAGGATCACGCCGATCGACAGCACCGCCAGCAGCGGCGTTTCTGCCGCCGCGCTCAGCAACAACGCCGGAAACATGACCACCAGCCCCAGGCCGATGACGAGCTTGCGCGCGCGGTTGACCGTCCAGCCGCGCGCCAGCAGGTGGCCGCAAAACCAGCCCCCGGACAATGCGCCGACCGCCGCGCCCACATACGGCACCCAGGCGAACATGCCGATTTCCTTGACGTCGAAGTGAAAACGCTCGTTCAGGTACAGCGGCAGCCAGCTGACGAACAGCCACCACACCGGATCGATGAAAAAGCGCGCGGCGATCACGCTCCAGCTTTGGCGATGGCGCAGCAGCTGGCGCAGGGTCGGCACGTACTCGTCCTGCACGGCGGCAGCGCCGGCGCGCTGGCCGGTGAGGATGTACTCGCGCTCCTCGGCGCTGACCCATGGATGGGTGCCGGGGCCGGACTTGTAGACGATCAGCCATGGCACAATCCACAGGAAGCCGAGCGAGCCGATCAGCAAGAAGGTGGTCTTCCAACCCACGTAAGCGTACAGGAAAGCCACCAGCGGCGGCGCGATCACCGATCCCAGCGAGGCGCCGGCGCCGAAGATGCCCTGCCCCAGGGCCCGCTCGCGCACCGGAAACCATTCGGCGATGGCCTTGGTGGCGCCGGGCCAGTTGCCCGCCTCGCCCACGCCAAGCAGCACGCGGAAGAAGCCGAACGACAGCGCCGAGCGCGCGACGAAGTGCAGCGCGATGGCGCCCGACCAGACCACGATCGACAGCAGGAAACCGATCCGGGTGCCCAGCGCGTCGAACAGTTTGCCGAACAGCGACTGGCCGATGGCGTAGCCGATCAAAAACACGGTGACGATGTTGGCGTAGTCGCGTTTGTCCATGCCCAGCTCGGACGCGATGCCGGGCCACATCACCGCCAGCGCCGAGCGGTCGATGTAGTTGATGATGGTGGCGATGGCCACCAAGGTGATGACCAGCCAGCGCAAACCTTTGATTGTTGTCATGCGATTGTCTCCATTATTTTTTTGTGGCGGGGCGAATCGCCCCACTCCTAGGCCGCCGCTAGTTGGGCGCGCGTCGGCAGGCCTTCGCAGTCGCCGCGAAACTGCACCACGCGCGCGCCGATGGCGTTGCCGCGCGCGGCCGCCTGGTGCAGCGGCAAACCGTCAAGCAGCGCGCTGATGACGCCGACCGCGAAGCCGTCGCCCGCGCCGACCGTGTCGATCACCGCGCGCACCGGCTGGCCGGGGACGGTGTCGGCGCGGCCGTCCGCGTCGGCGGCGTAAGCGCCCTCCGGTCCCAGCTTGACCACCACCCGGCTCGCGCCCCTTTCGAGGTAATAGGCGGCGATGTCGGCGGCGTCCTGCCGGCCGGTCAGCAAACGCCCCTCGGCCAGGCCGGGCATCACCACGTCGGCCTGGCTGGCGAGCGCGTTGACGGTGGCGATCATCTCCGCCGGCGAGCGCCACAGGCGCGGCCGCAGGTTGGGATCGAAGCAGACCAGGCGTCCGTCGGCGCGCGCCTGCCGCGCCATGGCCAACACCAGCTCGCGGCAACCGGCCGACAGCGCCGGCGAAATGCCAGTCAGGTGCAGCAGCGGCGCACGCAGGAAATCATCGCCCTGCGCCGGCATGTCCTGCGCCGACAGGCGGCTGGCGGCCGACCCGCGCCGGAAATACTCGACCTGCGGATCGGCGCCGCCCTCCACCATCTGCTTGAGCATGAAGCCGGTCGGGCAGTCTTCATCGATGCGCAAGTGGCGCAGGTCCAGCCCCTCGGCCTCCATGAACGCGCGCAGGTGCCGGCCCAGGCTGTCCTGCCCCAGCCGGCTCAGATACCCGACCTTGAAGCCCAGCCGGCTCAGCCCCACCGCCACATTCAGCTCGGCGCCGGCGGTGGCGCGTTCGAACTCGCGCACCGCCTCCAGCGGCCCGGGCTCGCGGGCGATCATCAGGGCCATCGCTTCGCCCACGGTGACGACATCGGGGATTCCCATATGCGGGCCTCTTCAGAACGTCAAGGTGGTGGTCAGGGTGGCGTCCCTGGCGGCCGGCAGCGACAGCTTCAGCACGGTGCCGCGTTCCTCCCTCGGTCCCTTGTCGACATTGCCCGGCGGCCCGGCCGCCACCAGCACACCGGGCGCGATCTCGGCGCGCGCCGTGGTCGTTGCCACGGCCACCTTCAGCGACGTGGGCTTGCCAGCCACGACGAAGCTGCGCGCGCCGGTCTTGGTGATGTCACGGTCGCCGTGCACCAGCGCCGTCAGCACCACCGGTTTGCTCGCGCGCAGCGTGTCGGTCACGGTCCAGACGCCGCGCGCGTAGCTGAAGCGGCGCTGCAGTTTCTCGACGCCGAGTTCCGGCCGGTAGGCGCCGGCCAGTTGGGCGACGATGTCGGCGCGGCCCTTCTCCAGCTTCACGCTGTCGATGCTGATGGCATCGAGCCGCGCGTACGGGTAGCCCCGGAAGGCGTCGTGGCCGCCGCCCTCGTTGGCCTGGCCCTGGCCGTCGATCAGCAAGGTGTTGCTCAGGTCGCTCTTGGGGATGCCCGCGTAGCCCATCGGGCCGGTCAGGTAGGTGCCGCCGCCGTAGAGGATGAAGCTGCCGGCGTCCGGGTGGGCGTGGCCCATCTCCAGATGCCAGTCCGGCAGCTTGTCGAGGATGGCCGCAACGTGGTGGCCCTCCGGCGGTCCGGCGCGGAAGGCGAAGGCGGTGGCCTTCGGCGTCCAGTCGCTGCGCCAGTAGACCGTGCCCAGGTCGTCGAAGTGATGATACGGCGCGAGCGCCGACATCGGCGCCGACTTCAGCGCCGGGTCGCGCCACAGCAGGGTCCAGAAGTCCTCGGCGCAGACGTGGCCCAGCGATGCCATCCAGTCGGCCACGCCTTGCGCCTCCGGGCTGTTGAAGCGCGCGGCCAGCCGGTACAGCAGGTTGTAGTTGGAATTGAGTTTGCCGCCCGGGTGCGTGCGGGCCGGCTCCTCGCCCTTGCGGGAGCGGGTGATGGCGCCTTCGAAGGCGTCGCCGAAATCGTAGATGTCCTGGCCGTTGGGCGTGATCGAATGCGCCATGTACAGGTACGACTTGCTCAGGGCCGGCGTGTCGTACATATCGTCGCCGGCGGCGTGGGCGAAGGCGTCGAGCGCGTGGATAATCCACGGCATCGAGAAAATCCAATACTCCACGCCCTCGTAGAAATAGCCGTCCGGCGACGCCACTTCCAGCACGCGGCTGAAGATGGCGCGCGACAGTGCCGCCCAGTTGGCCGCTTCGGGCGTGTCGTCCCATAGCGCGTAGGCGGCCACCGCCAGCCCGGCGATCGGGATGAAGCAGTGGTTCTGGCTGTACGAATACGATTTGCCCGGCTTGGGCGTGAAGTGCTTGGCCAGGATCGTCGCCTGCCGGATGAGTTTGTCGCGATAGCGTTTGCGTTCCGCCTCCGTCAGCGCGTCATACAGCAGGTCGTAGCCGGCGCCCAGGCCGTACAGCAGGTGGCCGGCGGCGAGGTCGATGTCCGGCTTGCTGTAGGTGTAGCCCCACACCTCGTAGCTGACCGCCGCGTCCATGTAGCGCTTGGCCGCTTCCAGGTACTTGGCGTCGCCCTCGATCTGGTAGGCCAGCGCGGCGCCGATGATGCCGATGGCGGTGTTGTTCTGCGCGCGGCGCTTTTGCGCCGGCGCGGCGGCCGGCGCGGTACGCAGCGCGGTCAGGCCGGCCAGCGCCTGCTGCCACTTGGCGCGCCCCTCGCCCTTCGCGCGCTGGCGCAGCGCGTCCAGGCCGGCCTTGGTCGTGTAGACGCGCGGATGGACGCCGCGCAGTTCGGCGCGCAAGGCCGCCGGATGCGCCTTCATCAGCGTTTCCAGCGGATGCGGACCGGCGCCCGCCTTGCCCTGCATGGTGCCCAGCGATTCCAGCGCGTCCTGCGCCAGCGCGTCCGGCAACGAAAACGCCGGCAAAGAGAGGGCCGCGGCGCCGAGGAAGCGGCGCCGTGAGAAGGTGTGGTTCATCGATTGCTCCGAAAGGGAATCAGGACTTCAAGACTTAATACAGGCCGAGGCCACCGTTGACCTGGACGATCTCGCCGGCCAGGAAGGCGGCGCGCTCGGACGCCAGGAACACCACGACATTGGCCACGTCCTCGGGCGCGCCTTCGCGCCGGGCCGGGGTACGCTCGGCGATCGCCTGGCGGTTGGCCGGGGTATTGAAGGTGTCGTGGAAACGCGTGGCGATCAGGCCCGGCGAGACGCCGTTGACACGCACGCCCGACGGACCGACCTCCTTGGCCAGCGCGCGGGTGAAGGTGGCGACCGCCGCCTTGGACGCGGCGTAGTGCGCCGAGCCGGGACCGCCGCCATCGAACGCTGCCAGCGACGACATGGTGATGATGGCGCCCCGGCCGCGCGGCTCCATGCGCTTGACCGCCGCCTGGCAGATCAGGAAGGTGCTGGTCAGGTTAAGGTTCATGGCCTCGTTCCACAAGGTCAGCGGCATGTCCGCCACGCGGCAGCGCTGGATCAAGCCGCCGATGTTGGCGAACAGGATGTCGATCTCGCCGATGGCGCCTTCTGCCTCGGCGAACACCCGCTCGGCGATGGCGCCGTCGGTCAGGTCGGCCTTGATGGCCTGGGCCTGGCGGCCGAGGGCGCGGATCTGCGCCACAACTTCCTGTGCCTCGTCGGCGCTGCTCCAATAGGTCAGCACGACGTCGGCGCCGGCCTGCGCCAGCGCCAGCGAGCTGGCTTTACCAATGCCCGAGGCGCCGCCCATGACGAGGGCGCGTTTTCCGATAAGTTCCATGGCGATGTTCTTTCTGTGAGTGGTTGGGGAATGAATTATTGGGGTGGCGCCGCCGTCGACGCCCGAACGATCAGCTCCGGCGCGAACAATTCGCCGCCGGCGCTGGCCGCGCCCGGCGCCAGGATGCGCTGGACGGCCGCGTCGGCCATGGCCTGGATCGGCTGGCGCAACGTGGTCAATGGCGGGTCGTTGGCGGCGGAGAAGAAAATATCGTCGATGCCGATCAGCGAGAAATCCTGCGGCAGCCGCTTGCCCAGCTGCTTGAGGCCGATGCCGATGCCGATCGCCATCATGTCGTTGATGGCGATCGCCGCCGTCGGCTTGCTGCGCGCCGCCAGCAACAGCGACGCCGCGCTGCGGCCCAGCTCAAAGAGCCGGGTGTCGCCGTGCAGGTCGGCCGGGGCGTCGGTGGCGTCGGCGATCACCAGCTCGCCGCTGATACCGGCCGCCGCCACCGCCTGCTCGAAGCCTTTCACGCGGTCCTGGCGGTTCAAGGTGTATGGCGGCGGCGTCACCAGCGCGATGGCGCGGTGGCCCAGCGCCACCAGATGCTCGACCGCCATGGTGGTGGCGGCGACGTTGTCGACCGAGATCGTGGTGATGCGCTCATGGCTGTCGTCCGAGCGCTTGATATCGAACGCCACCACCGGGCAGCGCGCCGTGATGCCGACCAGGTGGCCAGTGTCGTTGAGCGCCGAGCCGGTGATGATGCCCTGCGCGCCATAGGCCAGCAGATCGGCCATGACGGCGCGCTCGCGCTCGGGATCGCGGAAGGTGCTGAAGGTCATCACGTGGCACTGGTGGCGCGCGGCGGCCGTCTCCACCGCGCAGGCCAGCGAACCGAAGAACTGATTGGCCAGCGACGGCACCAGCAATCCAACCATGGAGGCGACTCCGGTCTTCAACTGGCGCGCGGCGTTGTTGGGCCGATAGCCCAGCTGCTCGATCGCCTGCTGGATCTTGCGCTGGGTATCGGGCCGCATCTGCCCCATACGGTTGTTCAGGAAATTCGAGACGCTGGTGGTCGATACGCCGGCCAGTCTCGCTACGTCCTGAATCTTTGATTCGCTCATGATGTCCTTGTGAAGTGTTATGCGATCAGAACGCCACATCCAGACGGATCGTGGCGTAGCGGAACGCGTCGCGGGCCGGCTTCCAGCCATAGGACCGGATGTCGGGGCCGCCGCCGGCCCGCTTGAAGTTGAGGAAAGACCCGCTGCTGCCGGATTCGTAATGGTGGTCGAACAGGTTTTTTACGCCGATCGACAGTTTATAGAGTCCCTTGACGTCCTTGAACGAGGCGCCAAGGTCGAAAATGCCATAGCCGGGCCGCACCAGCGACGGGTCCTGGCTGATCGCGCCCTGCACCGTCGACTGGGTGCGCCACTGGGCGTTGATCGCGGCCACCACCGGCAACCCGGCCAGGCGCGGCAGCGTGTATTCGCCGCCCATGCTCAGCTTCCATTTGGGGGCGTTCGGCATCATGCCGCCGCTGGCGTCGCGCAGGAACGAGCCGGGCACCAGTTCATTGGGAATGGTGCAGTCGGTGGCGCCGCTGTAGCACGGTCCCTGGTTCCAGTCGCGCACCACGGCGCGCGTGTAGGCCATGCTGGCGTTGAGCAGCAGGGAGCGCGTGGCCAGCACCGTGGCGTCGACCTCGAAGCCGCGCGTTTGCAGCGAGGGAATGCTGTACAACACGCTGGCCTGGCTGCCGTCGGTGAAGCGCTCTGTGGCCGAGGTCTGGTAGTCGCGGAAGCGGGTCTGGAAGATGGCCGCGTTGAAGGTGGCGCGGTTGTTCCACAGGTTGGCCTTGAAGCCGGCCTCGAAACTGGTGGCCTTCTCCGGCGCCAGCGGCAGGCGGGAAAACACGTTGACGTTGTTGGCGCCGCTGGTCATGTCGTAGGCCACGCCCTTGTGGCCGGTGGAGGTGGTGCCGTACACCATCATCTCGTCGTTCAGATGGTAGGTGTAGCCCAGTTTTCCGGTGACAGCGTTTTCCTTGTTTTGCGGCGCGATGTACAGGTGCTCGCCGGTGTGCACGTTGTTCGGTGCGCTCGACGACAGGCTGTCGATGGTGTGGAACAGGTAGTCGTTGGCCTCACGGTTGAAGCGCAAGCCGACGCTCAGGCTTTGCTTCGGCGCGAAATCCCAGTTGGTGTTGGCGTAGAGCGCGTGCGTCAGGCTGCCCGAGTTGGTGTCGTACTCGGTGTAATTACTTTCCTTGACGAAGGCATTGCCGCGCAGGTAGGTGCGGTACAGCGAATTGCGCGCGATCCACACGCCGACCAGGTAGCGGAAGTCGCCGCCGTCCGGCGACGTCAGGCGGAATTCCTGGGTCGACGTCTTGCTGGCGATAGTGCCGTTGATCATCGGCGGCTCGGCGATGCCGGACGGCTTGCCGCTGGCGTCGAGCTGGTAGAAGGTGGAGATCAGATCGATGTTGTCGTTATCGCGGAAGTCGTTGGACAGGTTGTTGTCGACCGACGTGATCGAGGTCAGCGCGTGGCCGGCCAGCGGCGAACTGTCCGGGAAGGCATAGTTGACGCGCACGCCGATGGCGCGGTCGGTGGCGTCCAGGCCGGTCGGCGAGTCGTTGCGGATCTGGCGGTTCCAGCGGCTGACGTTGATGCCGCGCAGAATTTCGGTGTTCGACAGCGCGGTGTACCTGCGGTTGTACAGGTAACCGACGCCCTCGCCTATCGAGGTGATGGCCTCCGTGTTGCCGGTCGCGCGGGAGTGGTCGTAGCGCGGCGTGATCAGCACGTCCAGGTCGGGCGAGATCTTCCACTGCAGCTTGGCCATGAAGGTCTTGCCGCCCGAGCCGTTTTGCATCGAATCGGTGGTCAGGTTGTGCAGCAGGCCGGGGAAGTTGGTCTTGCTGGCGTAGAGGCGCAGGCCGACCGTGTCCGACAGGCGGCCGCTGAGCGAGGCGGAGGCGCGATATTCCTGGTCGCTGGTGTGGTACAGACTCACTTTCGTCTGCATCGGCCCGGCGCCGATCGGCTTGGTGGTCATCACCACCGCGCCGGCGATCGCGCTCTTGCCGAACAAGGTGCTTTGCGGTCCCTTGAGCACCTCGACGCGGGCCATGTCGGACATGTCGCGGAACGCTTGCTGCGTCTGCGCGTAGGGGATGTCGTCGACCATGATGGCGACGTCGCCCTCGATGCCGAGGTTGTTCGAGGTGGTGCCGATGCCGCGCATGTTGATGCTGTTGGTGCCGACCTGGGTGCCGACCGAGACCGACAGCGCCGGCGACAGGTTGACGATGTCGACCAGTTCGCGCACGTTGTTGCGCTGCATGTATTCCTCGCCCAGTACCGAGATCGACGCGGGCACGTCTTCCAGTTTTTCCACCCGGCGGTTGGCGGTCACGACCACCGATTCCAGTTTGGGCTGGGCGGCGTTGTCGGCGGTGGCCTGGGCGGCCGCTTGTTGCGCCTGCGCGGGCAAGGCGCCGATCAACAGCAACGCCACGGCTGCGGCAATCGGGGTGGGCCGGCAGCGTGAAGCGCCGGGCATGGTTGGTCCAGTCATCATTGTCTCCGTATCTTATATTTATCTTTTGGGTACTGCAACGGTTTACTGTAACGTTACAGTAAACCGGTTAAAAATATGGGGCGAACCCCGTTGTATGCTTGATACCGATATTTCTAAACCACGTAGGGCGGATTAGGCGGAACGCCGTAATCGGCCATGCACGCGCCGTCGGCGACTCATAAATGGCCGATTACGCTGCGCTAATCCGCCCTACGTGTCTCCGCGTACTTCATGTTTCTGTGGCCACATGAGATCGCCTATCACTGTATCGATTTACTGTAACGATGCAGTAAGCATAAACGAACGCCCCGCGATGTCAACATTTTTTCGCCGAGCGCGTGCTCGGCGATTGTTGGTGCTCGGTTACTGCTTGGACAGATCGCGCGCGTACCACTCGACGATGCGCTGGTATTCCGGCCACATGTTGCCGGCGGCCGCGCCGGCCGGCAGCAGGTTGTGGCCGGCGTTGGGGATGCGCCGCATGGTCACGTCGTGGCCGGCGCCCAGCAGTTCGGCGGCCATCGCTTCGCCCGACATGATCGGCACACTGGTGTCCTTCATGCCGCCGACGATGTAGACCCGCGCCTGCGATTTCAACAGCGATTGCGTCGACGACGCGCGGAAGAAACTGGTCCAGCGCCTGTACGGATGGCCCCAGGCCAGGATCTTGGCGTTGTCCGGGTCGGCGGCGATTTTCTGGCGCGTCGCCTCCAGTTCGTCGAGGCGGCGCTTGATCTCTTCGTCGCCGCCGCCGGCGGCGTAGGCGCCGGCGACGAAGTCGTAATACTGCGACGGGCCGCTGCCGGAGACGATGGCGACGTCGGTCACCCGGCCTTCCTTCTCGGCCAGGCCGGCGGCGGCGGTGGCGCCTTCCGAGACGCCCAGCACCAGCGACGAGCCGGCCTTCACCCACGGCTGCTGCGCGGCATGGTCGTAGGCCCGCCCCAGATCGCGCACCCAGTTCTCCAGGGTGAAGTAGTCATTGAATTCGGTCGGGCAGGCGATGATGCCGCCGCCGTTCGGCGCGTCCTTGGGCGCGTATGGCTTGTTGACGACCATGACGGCGTATTTGCCCTGCTGCGCCAGATCGATGTAGCCGAACACGTTGGACGAGCGGCGCAAAGTGTCCAAACCGCTGAACACCGGCGCGCAGCCGGAGCCCTGGATCAGCAGCACCAGCGGCGCCGGCTCCTTGGTCTTGGAGATGAAGTATTCGACGTCGGGCGCGCCTTCCTGGCTCAATTTATAGCCCACCACCTCGGTCGCGCCGACGGTGAAGCCGCCCGTTTCCGTCACCTCGGCGGCGCCGGCCAGCGCCGATACCAACCATGCTCCCACCAATAACCCTGTCCTCATCCAGCTCTCCTATAACGTCAACGGCAGGCTGCGCAAGCGCTTGCCGGTTAATTTGAATACGGCGTTGGCCACCGCCGGCGCGATCGGCGGCGTGGCCGGTTCACCCATGCCTTCCGGGTGCTCCGCACTCGGCATGATAATCGTTTCGACGACCGGAGCCTGGTTCATTCGTGCGACCGGGTAGTCGTGGAAGTTGGTTTGTTCGACCTTGCCGTCCTTGATCGTGACCGCGCCGTACAGCGCCGCCGACAAGCCAAACACCACGCCCGATTCGGCCTGCTGGGCGATGATGTTGGGGTTGACGGCGATGCCGCAGTCGATCGCGCACACCACCCGGTGCACACGGATCTCCGTGCCCTCGACCGAGACCTCGGCCACCTGCGCGACGATGGTGCCGAACGACTGGTGCAGCGCCACGCCGTGCGCGCGGCCTTCGGGCGCGGCGCCGGCACGGACCACGGCGGCGTCGAGCACCGCCAGGTGGCGCGGGTGGCGCTTGAGCAGGCCGCGCCGGAACTCGACGCCGTCCTTGCCGGCGGCATGCGCCAGTTCGTCGATGAAGCTTTCCTTGAAAAAGGCGTTGTGCGAGTGGCCGACCGAGCGCCAGTACCCCAGCGGCACCGGGCTGTCGACGATCACGTGGCGGATGCGCTGGTTGACGAACTCGTACTGCATATCGAATTCGCCTTCGGCGGTGGTCTTGTCCGGGCCACCGGCCGGCAGGCCCAGATTACGCTTGAAGAACTGGTGCGACACCGAGCCGCTGGCCGACTTGTTGTCGTAGCCGAGCACATTGCCCGCCGCGTCCAGGGTGGCGACGAAGCGCGCCAGCGCGGCCGGACGATAGACGTCGTGCGTGGTGTCGTCCTCGCGCGACCAGATCATCTGCACCGGCGCGCCGCCGCATTGCCGCGCCACCGTCACGCACTGCGCGACCATGTCGACGTCGAGCCGGCGCCCGAAGCCGCCGCCCAGCATCGTCACCTGCAGCACCACGTCCTCCACCTCCACGCCGCCGGCGGCGGCCGCCGCTTGCACCGCGAAGCCCGGCGACTGCGTCGGCGCCCACACATACACCTTGCCGTCCTTGATCTGCGCGGTGCAGTTGACCGGCTCCAGGGCGGCATGCGCCAGGTACGGGGCGCGGTACTCGGCGCTGACGGTCCTGGCGATGCCGGCGACCTGCCCCTCGACGGCGTCCATGTCGCCGCTCTGGTTGTAGGCGTAGCCCGATTCCTTGTCTAGCAGGGCCGCGAATTGGGCGTAGACGCCGGCGCTGGACAGGCCCGCATTCGGGCCGTCGGTCCAGCGTACCGGCAAGGCTTGCGCGGCCGTTTTGGCCTGCCACCAGGTCTTGGCGACGACCGCCACGCCCGCGCCGGCGCCCGCGTGCGGCCCGAGCGCGCCGGAAAAATCGACCACGCGCAGCACACCCGGCATGGTCAGCACGGCGTTCGTATCGACACCGGCGACGGCGCCGCCGATCACCGGCGACATGCGCACGGCCGCGTACAACAGGCCCTCCGGGCGCACGTCGATGCCGAACACCGCGCGCCCGTTGACCTTCGCCGGGGTGTCGCGGCGCGGTTGCGGGCGGCCGATCAGGCGGAATTCCTGTGGCGTCTTGAGGCGCACCTCGCCGGGCCGCGAGGTGGCGGCGGCGGCGGCCAGCGTACCGTAGGCCAGGCGCCGGCCATCGGCGTGCACCACGTGGCCGTCCTCGGTGCGGCAGTCGCCCGGGCGCGTCTTCCATAAGTCGGCGGCGGCGGCCACCAGCATCGCGCGCGCCGTGGCGCCGGCCTCGCGCATCGGTCCCCACGCATCCTTGACGCTCGAAGACCCGCCGGTGATGACCAGCCCCACCTCGCGCGCGACCTTGCCGACGGTCCATTGCGCGACCGCCTTCAGGCGGCCGTCGTCGTCGGGGTGGAACGGCAGGCCGTCGCGCAGCATGGCGACGTTGCCGAAGATTTTATCCAGCGGCGCCTGCACCAGGCGGATGGCCGACAGCGGCACGTCCATCTCCTCGGCCACCAGCATCGGCAGCGCCGTGTGCACGCCCTGCCCCATTTCGCTGCGCGGCATGGCGACGGTGACGGTGCCGTCCGGCGCCAGGCCCACCCAGCCGTTGAGCGCCAGCGCGCCGCCCGTCAACGGCAGCGGGTGGGCGCCGGCGCTGTTCAAGCGCTGGCGCGCCGGCAGCACGCCCCAGCCGACCACCAGCGCGCCGACGGCGGCCACGCCGCCGAACAGGAAGCGGCGGCGCGAACTTTTTTTCTCTCCATGCATGGAGGTCTCCGATTTTTATTATGGACGCCAGCGCGCCAGCATGTCGGCGGCGGCCAGCGGCTTGCTGTAGAAGTAGCCCTGGGCCAGGTGGCAGCCGTGGCGCAGCAGGAACGCGGCCTGCTCCTCGGTCTCCACGCCCTCGGCGATGACCGACAGGTTCATGCTCTTGCCCAGCTGGATGATGGCGATGGCGATGGCCTCGTCGTTGGCGTCGGTCGAGATGTCCTTGATGAAGGAGCGGTCGATCTTGAGCGTCTGCACCGGCAGCTGCTTCAGATACGCCAGCGACGAATAGCCGGTGCCGAAATCGTCGATCGCCAGGCCGACGCCGATCGAGTGCAGGTCGTTGATGAAGACCATGGCGTCGCCGGTGTTCATGATCACCGATTCGGTCACCTCCAGCTGCAGGCGCTGGGGCTCGAGGCCCGTCTCGCGCAGGATGTCGGCCACCATGTTGACGATGCTGCCGCGCTCGAACTGCTTGGCCGACAGGTTGACGGCGATCTTGGGCACGTGCAGGCCGGCCTCCTGCCAGCGCACCATCTGGCGGCAGGCCTCCTCCAGCACCCACTTGCCCAGCTGGTTGATGAAGCCCGTGTCCTCGGCCAACGGGATGAAGCGGATCGGCGGAATCAGGCCCAGCTCCGGATGGTTCCAGCGCACCAGCGCCTCGACCCCGATCAGGCGCCCGCTGTCGATCTCCACCTGCGGCTGGTAGTTCAGGAAGACCTCGTCCTTCTCGATCGAGCGGCGCAGGAAGGTCTCCAGGCGCAGGCGCTCGACGCCCTCGCCCGTCATCGACGGCGCGTAGAAGCTGTAGCCGTTGCGCCCGCGCGCCTTGGCCTGGTACATCGCCACGTCGGCGTTGCGGATCAGCATATTGAGGTCGGTGGCGTCCTCCGGGAACAGGCTGATGCCCACGCTGCAGGTGACGAACAATTCGTGGCCGGCCACCATGAACGGCTGGTCGAACATCTGCACCAGCTTCTCGGCCACCTGGCTGGCGCCGAACTGGCTGTCGATGTCCTCGAGCAGCACGATGAATTCGTCGCCGCCCAGGCGCGCCAAGGTGTCGCCCTCGCGCAGGCGCTCGAGCAGCGCCTTGGCGACCTGCTTGAGCAGCTCGTCGCCGATGTGGTGGCCCAGCGTGTCGTTGACGTTTTTAAACCGGTCCAGGTCGATGAACAGCAGCGCCAGCTGCTCGCCGTCGCGCGCCGCCCGCAGCAGCGCGTGCTGCAGGCGGTCGTGGAACAGCAGCCGGTTCGGCAGCGCCGTCAACGGGTCGTGGTGGGCGAGGTGGTCGAGCTTTTCCTGCGACTCCTTGGCCTTGGTGATGTCGCTGAACACGCCCACATAATGGGTGGTCTGGCCGCGGCTGTCGCGCACTGCGCTGACCGTCAGCCATTCCAGGTACAGCTCGCCGTTCTTGCGCTGGCACCACATCTCGCCGCGCCAAAAACCGGTGTCGACCTGCTCCTGCCACATCGTGTCGTAGAACTGCTGCTCGTGGCGGCCCGAGCGCGTCAACGTGTAGTCGTGGCCCAGCGCCTCGGCTGCGGCGTAGCCGGTGATCTGCGTGAAGGCCGGGTTGATGGCGACGATGGTGCCGCGCGTGTCGAGCACCACCACGCCGTCGGCGATGTGCTCGATGACGGTGGCCGACAGCAGCAGCTTTTCCTCGGCCTCCTTGCGCGCGGTAATGTCGGCGTAGACCCAGATGCTGCCCTCGTTGGCGCGGTGCTTGTCGAGCGCGTAGCCGCTGACCATGCACCAGAACATGCTGCCGTCGCCGCGCCGGTAGTTGCGCTCCTCGTTGAAGTAATCGCCGTCGGCCAGGGACGGGTACTGGCGCGCGCCGGCCGCCTCGAAGTCGAACGAATCGGGGAACAGGATGGCCGTCGAGGCGCCCGTCATCGCGCCCGGCTCGTAGCCGAACAGCTCCTCGCAGCGGCGGTTGACGGAGACGATTTGCCGGTTGCGCACGAACATGACGCCGAACATGACGTTGTCGAGGATGGCGCTCTGCTCGGCCAGCAGGCCCTCGATGCGCATCTCGTTGTGCTTGCGCTGGCTGATGTCGGAGATGATGCCATCGACCCACGGCGAGTTGCCGCCGGCGCCGCGCGGCTGCGGCTGGCCGTTCTCGGACAGCCAGCGCTCGGTGCCGGCGGCGTCGACGATGCGGTATTCGACCTCGTACGGCAGGCCGTCGCCGAGCGCCTGCGAGACGACGCGGCGGTGGCGCTTGCGGTCCTGCGGCGCGATCAGGTTGGTCCAGGCGTCGGTGGTGCCGCGCATGAACTGCGCGGCCGGGTACCCGGAGATGTCCTCGATGGCGTCCGAGACGAATTCGATCGGCCCGTCCGGGCGGAAGCGGAACACCGCGCCCGGCACCTGGGTGACGATGGTGCGGAAGCGCTCCTCGCGCTGGCCGACGTCCTCGAACAGGCGCTTGATGGCCACGCGCATCTGCTCGAGCTGCTTGGCCAGACGGCCCAGCTCGTCGCTGCCGGCCAGGTCGAGCCGGGTCTCGAAGTCGCCGCGCGAGAGGCGGTCGGAAAAGCGCATCAGCTTGCGCAGCGGCTTGATCAGGCGGGAATTGAGGAACAGCACGATCAGCAGCAAGGACACGGTCAGCTGGGCGGCCAGCACAAACACATAGGACAATTGTTTTTCGCGCAGCTCCTGCTGGCTGCGGGCGTCGTCCATCTCGACCATGATGCGGCCGATCTTCTCGCCGCGCACCAGGATTTCGCGCTCGGCGCGGTAGACGTTGCCGGCCGCCTTGCGCGGCGAGTGCACGTGCATGAACTGGGCGTCGGCCTGGCCGACCACCTGCACCTGCAGCACCGAGCGGTCGCGCATGACGGACTCGACCAGTGAATGGGCCGATTCGGAGTTCATGTTCCACAGCGATTCCTGCATGCCCAGCGCCAGGATGTCGGCGTTGCGCTGGAGCGACTCGTCGAGCGCAACGCGCGCCGATTGCCGCTCGTGCACGCCGATGAGCAGATAACTGCCGATGATGGCCGGGATCACCAGGCCGCCGAACACGACCAGCAGCAAGGCGCCGTAGATCGACAGCCCGTACAGCGCCCCCAGCCTGGTCCGCAGACGGTGAATCACGCTTGTCCTCGCGCTAGTCATCGAGGGGCGAACAAAATCGCGGCAGGGGGAAAGGTCGCATCGTCGTCGGGGTCATGTTACAAAATTACTTAGTGGAATTATGCACGGAAAATTGCCCTGCAAGTCACACGCCAAGCAAAAAACCTCGGGGCGGGCTATTATCGCGGCTCAATTTCCACATCGATCTTCAAATAGGACAACGCCATGACCACTTTTTCCATGTATTCCGCCTCGATTCCCGTGTTCAAGCAGATCCTGAACAGCCTGCTGGCCATCCTGGACAAGGCCGAGGCCCACGCCACCGAGAAAAAGATCGAGCCGGCCGCGCTGCTGCAGTTCCGCCTGTTCCCCGACATGCTGCCGTTCACGCGCCAGATCCAGATCGCCTGCGACTTCGCCAAGGGCGCGGCCGCGCGCCTGGGCGGCCTGGACGTGCCGTCGTACGAGGACACCGAAGTGAGCTTCGCCGACCTGAAGGCGCGCATCGTCAAGACTCTGGCGTATATCGATAGCGTGCCGCAGACCTCGATCGAGGGCAGCGAGGACCGCGCCATCACCACCGGCAGCGGCGAGAAGACCAAGCATTTCACCGGCCAGACGTATTTGTTCCACTACGCGCTGCCGCACTTCTTCTTCCACGCCACCACCGCCTACGACATCCTGCGCCATAACGGCCTGGACATCGGCAAGAAGAACTTCATCGGCACGTATTGATCGGTTGGTCGGCCGGCGTTTAACCCGCACGGCCACGCGGGGTCGGACCCCATACGGGGTCCGACCCCTAAGCGGTGGCGCCGGCGTATCGCCAAACGCACGCCGGGTTTGACGTTATTTGTTGCGGCGCGGGTAGCCCTGCGCCAGGATGCGCTGCCAGACGAGTTCCTTCTGCTCGGCGCTCATCGATACCCAGTGCGCCACCTCCACCACGCTGCGCCCGCAGCCGCGGCAGATCTCGTCGAACGTGGTCGAACACACGGCCACGCACGGCGTGTCCGGCCGCACCGGCGGGTCGCCCTGGCCCTCGCTCATCCCTTCACCTGCAGCAACTTGTCCCAGGCGTCGTGCCCGAGCGCGCGCAAGGTGGCGATGTTCTTCTCGAAAATGTCCGATGCCTCCGGGAACGCCTCCACGGCGCGCTCGACGCTGTCCTCGCGCAGCAGGTGCAAGGTCGGGTACGGCGAACGGTTGGTGTAGTTCTCGATGTCGTTCTTGTGCGTGTCGGCGAACTGGTAGTCGGGGTGGAAGCTGGCCACCTGTAACTCGCCGTCAAGCTGCAAGTCCTCGAGCGCGGCGTCGGCCACGTCGAGGAACTCGTTGTAGTCCTCGAAGTCGGCCAGCACGTTCGGGTGGATCAGCAAGGTCGTATCGACTTTTTCCGGGTCGGCTTCGGCCAGGTATTCCAGCTCTTCCATCAGCTTTTCCAGCAATGCCTCCGGCGTGTCGGCGTCCGACACCACGTAACGGATCTGCCCCTTGACGTGGACAGCCTTGGCGAACGGACACAGGTTCAGGCCGATGACGGCCTTTTCCAGCCAGTCGACGGTTTTTGCGACGACGACGTCGTGATCGGTGGCGCTAGTACTCATGATGCGATTCCTTGAAGACGCTCTTAAAGGCGGAATTGTACGCATTCTTTGCGCCATCTCATACTCCGCGCATTTTGCTGCGATCTTCGGCTTATCTGTCGGGAATTGTTGCATAAAATAAAGGTCACATGCCTGACATAATCCTTGACTCATCCAGACTACCTTCGTACACTCCACGTTTATTCATGGTCGGTTCGATGTTTCACAGTCGACAACAATGGAAAACTATGCACCCTCGAATTCCTAAACGCGCCGCGCTGGTGACCACGCTGGCAGCTACCTTCGCGCTGCTGGCACCGACCGCCAGCCACGCCTACGACGAGGCGGCCAGTCTGGCCTTGTCCATGCCCCTGCCGCCCGCGCCCGCACCGGTGACGCTCACCGCCCTGCCGAAGTCCCCCGCCCTCGACCTGTCCTCCCTGAAAATCAACAAGCCGGCCAAAATGGCCGACGACGACGCTTTCCGCGAGAAGGACGTGTGGGGCCGCATTCGCAGCGGCTACGCGATTCCTGATATCAACAACGACCTGGTGGCCAAGCACACCAAGTGGTACACGGCCCGTCCCGACCACATGGCCATCACCACCGGGCGCGCCTCGCGCTACCTGTTCCACGTCGTCACCGAGCTGGAAAAGCGCGGCATGCCCACCGAGCTGGCGCTGCTGCCGTTCATCGAGTCGGCCTTCAACCCGGAGGCGCTGTCGCACGCCAACGCCGCCGGCATGTGGCAGTTCGTGCCCGGCACCGGCCGCGACTTCAACCTCAAGCAGGACGCCTTCAAGGACGACCGCCGCGGCATCCTGGCCTCGACCGACGCCGCCCTGACCTACCTGCAGCGCCTGTATGACATGTTCGGCGACTGGCAGCTGGCCCTGGCCGCCTACAACTGGGGCGAAGGCTCGGTGCAGCGCGCCATCGCCAAGAACCAGGCCGCCGGCAAGCCGACCGACTTCCAGAGCCTGTCGGCGCTGATGCCGACCGAGACGCGCGAATACGTGCCGAAATTGCAAGCCGTCAAAAACATCATCGGCAACCCGACCCAGTTCGGCGTGACCTTGCCGCCGGTCGACAACACGCCCTATTTCACCGCCGTCGACAAGACCAGCGACATCGATTTGACCATCGCCGCCCAGTTGGCGGAGTTGTCGGTGGCCGAGTTCAAGGCGCTCAACCCCCAGTTCAAGCGCCCCGTCATCACCGGCGACGAGCAGACCAAGATCCTGTTGCCCAAGGAAAACGCCGCCAAGTTCCAGCTGAACCTGGCGCAATGGGGCAAGGATTTGTCGACCTGGACCACGCACAAGATCACCAGCGCGCGCGAGAGCATCGGCGCGCTGGCGTCGCGCTTCCACACCACGCCGGAAGTGATCCGCCAGGCCAACAACATCCCGCAGCGCTCCATGCTCAAGGCCGGCTCGACCATCCTGGTGCCCAAGGTATCGACCTCGGCCTACCTGGACATCGCGCCCGAGGTGGCCGACAACGCCACGATGGCGTTCGAGGCCGAGCGCGCCGTCGGCAAGGTCGCCAAGTCGGGCTACAAGCGCGCCGGCGCCACCAAGGCCACCAAGGGCGGTCCTGTCTCGCTGGTCAAGGCGCGCGTACCGCGCGACGCGGCCAAGGGCAAATCGGCCCGTAAAACCAGCAATTGAGGACGTGAACCCGGCCCGCCTTCGACTCGATGCCAGCTTCGCCGCTTGGGGGTCGTACCCCGGGGGGTCGACGGGGGCGCCGAGCCCCCGACTGGCTCTGCGGGTGCCGTAAAGGTTGCAGTCGAAGCTGACACGTCCTACAATCTCGCACTTGCGTGGCAGGCGAACGGCCTCACACCCTAAAAACAACCCCCACTGACGTCGTCCCGCCCGCTGTCCGAGCCGGCGCCGGCGCGCAGTCGCAATCGGAGTCATCATGGCGTTCTTGCAAGGCAAAAAAATCCTCATCACCGGTTTGCTGTCGAACCGTTCCATCGCCTACGGCATCGCCAAGGCTTGCCACCGCGAAGGCGCTGAACTGGCGTTCACCTACGTCGGCGAACGTTTTAAAGACCGCATCACCGAGTTCGCCGCCGAATTCGACAGCACCCTGGTGTTCGACTGCGACGTCTCGAGCGACGAGCAGATCGCCGCCGTGTTCGCCGACCTGGGCAAGAGCTGGTCGCAGCTCGACGGCCTGGTGCACGCGATCGGCTTCGCCCCGCGCGAAGCGATCGCCGGCGATTTCCTCGACGGCCTGACGCGCGAGAACTTCCGCATCGCCCACGACATCTCGGCCTACAGCTTCCCGGCCATGGCCAAGGCGGCGCTGCCGCTGTTGAAGGAAGGCTCGTCCTTGCTGACCTTGTCGTACCTGGGCGCCGTGCGCGCCATTCCTTACTACAACACCATGGGCCTGGCCAAAGCTTCGCTGGAAGCGTCGGTGCGCTACCTGGCCGAGAACCTGGGCAAGCTGGGCATCCGCGCCAACGGCATCTCGGCCGGCCCGATCAAGACCTTGGCCGCGTCCGGCATCAAGGACTTCGGCAAGCTGCTCGGCTTCGCGTCGTCGCACGCGCCGCTGCGCCGCAACGTCACCATCGAGGAAGTGGGCAACACGGCCGCCTTCATGCTGTCGGACCTGGCCTCGGGCATCACCGGCGAGATCACCTACGTCGACGGCGGCTTCTCGCACGTGATGGGCCTGAACGCGGAAGACTACCTGTAAGCGCTCCCCGGCAGTCCCGCAGCCAAACGCCCCGCACGCGGGGCGTTTTCACGTCCGCCCCAAAAATCCGGGGTCAAGTCCCGGCATTGACGTTTACGACAATATTTAGATGTCATTGCGCAACAATTGATGCAATCGGGATGCAAGCCGCTATGGTTCGCGGCCGATTGTTGCTATTGTCTTTCCCACCAGAACAGATCATCCACCTTCATAGAACAGGCGCGGCCACGAGCCGCCCGGGATCACGGGGACCACCATGCTCGACCAGGTAAACGTCAGGACGCGTTTTCTTATCCTCATCGGCTGCTTCGTGGCCGGCTTCGCCCTCTACGGCGCGTGGTCGTTCAAGGCCCTCAACGAAATCCAGGTCAACGGCCCGATCTACCAGCGCATCGTGCAGAGCAAGGATTTGATCGCCGATATCCTGCCGCCGCCCGAATACATCATCGAGTCCTACCTGGTGTGCCTGCAGATGGCCAACCTCGGCCAGGCGGATGGCGGCGCCGCCGCCGATGCGCGCGAGGCGCTGGCCAAGCGCCTGCGCGCCCTCAAGGCCGACTACGACACCCGCCACGCCTACTGGCGCGGCCAGGACCTGCCCGGGCAGATGGGGCCGCTGATGCTGGAGCAGGCCCACGCGCCCGCGCTGGCCTTCTACGCCACCGCCTTCGACACGTTCGTCCCGGCGCTGTCCGGGGGCGACCGGGACGGCGCGGCGGCCGCGCTCAAGCGCCTGGGCGCCCTGTACGAGACGCACCGCAAGGTCATCGACCAGGTGGTCCAGCTGGCCACCGCCCAATCGGCGCTCGACGAGGCGGCCGCGCGCGAACGCATTGCCGCCGCGCAGTGGCAGTGCGCGCTGATCCTGGCCGCCGCGCTGGCCGCCAGCGTGGCGGCGGCCAACCTGATCATGCGCGGGCTGCGCCGCCAGCTCGGCGGCGAGCCGGCGCTGGCGGCCGGCATCGCCCGCCGCATCGCCGCCGGCGACCTGGCCGTCGACGTCCAGCTGGCCGCCGGCGACCGCGCCAGCCTGCTGCACGCGATGCGCGACATGCGCGACCAGCTCGGCAGCATCGTCACCCAGGTGCGCACCGGCACCGACGCGGTGGCCTCGGCGTCGGGGCAAATCGCCGCCGGCAACGAGGACCTGTCGTCGCGCACGGCGCAGCAGACCAGCTCGCTCGAGGCAACCGCCGAGGCCATCGGCGCGCTCAACGGCGCCGTGCAGCGCAACGCCGACAACGCCCGGCGCGCCAACGCGCTGGCGCTGTCGGCCTCCGACGTGGCGGCCCAGGGCGGCGCCGTCGTCACCCAGGTGGTCGATACGATGGGCGCGATCAACCGCGCCTCGCGGCGCATCGCCGACATCATCGGCGTGATCGACGGCATCGCCTTCCAGACCAACATCCTGGCCCTGAACGCGGCGGTGGAGGCGGCGCGCGCCGGCGAACAGGGGCGCGGCTTCGCCGTCGTCGCCGGCGAGGTGCGCAACCTGGCCCAGCGCAGCGCGGCGGCCGCGCGCGAAATCAAGGGGCTGATCGAGGAATCGGTCGAGCAGGTCGACACCGGCGCCGCGCTGGTGGACCGGGCCGGCGCGACGATGACCGAGATCGTCGCCAGCGTGGCGCGGGTGACCGAAATCATGGGCCAGATCGACGCGGCCAGCCTCGAGCAGACCGACGGCATCGCCCGCATCGGCGCGGCCGTCGGCGGCATGGACCAGGCCACCCAGCAGAACGCCGCGCTGGTCGAACAGGCGGGCGCGGCCGCCGCCCTGCTGCACGAGCAGGCCAGCCACCTGGCGCGCGTGGTCGGCGTGTTTTCGCTGGCGCCGTCGCTGGCGCACGGCAGGGGTTTTGCTGCGGCGCACACTAAAACCGCCAATTAACTGTACAGGCAGGCCCAAACTACTGTATAGTGTCGCCTGTGCGCTGCAGTGAGCGCGCCGCGACAACCAGCGGCGCCGATTGATCAGCCAGGTATTACTAGCAGCTACGCAAGCCTTAGCGCATCATCCTGATGTCGCTTATGAAGCCCTCCCGCCTTTGGTGTCGCACCTGACACCGTCCCGGCGCAAAGCTTTTGTGCCGAAATTTCTTTCGATTTTGATTGAGTCATTTCGTTTTGGTAGGCGTTGCTATTTCGCGTTCGGCGTTTGCACGGGCGCAGGTTTTTTACGAAAGAACAGCATGACATTTGAAGCACTAGGTCTCAACACGTCCATCATCAAAGCCCTGACCGACGCCGGCTACACCGCGCCGACCCCGGTTCAGCAGCAGGCCATCCCTGCCGCCATCGCAGGCAAGGACTTGTTGGTTTCCTCGCAAACCGGTTCCGGCAAGACCGCCGCATTTATGCTGCCGTCGCTGCACCGTTTGTCCGAGATCGACCCGGCCGCCGCCGGCAAGACGCCGAACCAGGAAATGCAGGCCGCCCGCGCCCGTGGCGAGCGCCCGCGTTTCAAAGCCGCACAGCCAAAAATGCTGGTGTTGACCCCGACCCGCGAACTGGCCCTGCAAGTGACCTCCAATACCGACAAATACAGTGTCAACCTGCGCCGTTTGAAGGCCGTGTCGATCCTGGGCGGTATGCCTTACCCGAAACAGATGCAACTGCTGGCCAAGAATCCTGAGATCCTGGTCGCCACCCCGGGTCGTTTGATCGACCACATGGAATCGGGCAAGATCGACTTCTCGCAACTGGAAATCCTGGTGCTGGACGAAGCCGACCGTATGCTGGACATGGGTTTCATCGACGACATCGAAAAAATCGTCGACGCCACCCCGTCGACCCGTCAAACCATGCTGTTCTCGGCCACGCTCGACGGCGTCGTCGGCAACATGGCGCGCCGCATCACCAAGGATCCGCAAGTGATCCAGGTGCTGAGCGCCGCCAACAAGCATGAGAACATCACCCAGCGCGTGCACTTCGTCGACGACCTGTCGCACAAGAACCGCCTGCTGGACCACCTGCTGCGCGACGACTCGCTCGACCAGGCCGTGGTGTTCACCGCCACCAAGCGTGACGCCGACACCATCGCCGACCGCCTGAACATCGCCGGTTTCTCGGCCGCCGCGCTGCATGGCGACATGCACCAGGGCGCCCGCAACCGCACCTTGGACAGCCTGCGCCGCGGCCAGGTCAAGATCCTGATCGCCACCGACGTCGCCGCCCGCGGCATCGACGTGCCGACGATCACGCACGTGTTCAACTACGACCTGCCGAAGTTCCCTGAGGACTACGTCCACCGCATCGGCCGCACCGGCCGCGCCGGCCGCAACGGTCTGGCGATCTCGCTGGTGAACCACGCCGAAGGCATGAACGTCAAGCGCATCGAGCGTTTCACGAAACAGCTGATCCCGGTCAACGTCATCGAAGGCTACGAGCCGAAGAAGACCGCCTCGGCGGCCCGTTCGACCTCGCGTCCAGGCGGCTGGAAGCCGGGCGACAACCGCACCGGCGCCAAGCCGGGCCAGCGCACGTTCAGCAAGCCTAGCGCTCCGCGCAAGGAAGGCAGCACCGGCGGCGGCTACAAGGGTAGCAATCCGCGCAGCACCGACGGCGCCCGCCGCAGCTACGGCGACCGTTAATCGTCACCGTTAGCTTCGCGTAAGCGACAAATAAAAGCGGCCACCAGAGCGATCTGGTGGCCGCTTTTGCGTTGGGGCGCCTCACGGCTGGCGCGGCCCATGGCTTTTCAGCTAACATGGCTGTTTGCATCGGCGCGCTTGCCGCCGGTGCCGCCAAACCAAGGATTCATTTTTGCTAGTTCGCCAGCTTATCAGCACAATCCGCATGGCCTGCACCCTTCGCATGACCTGCACCATCCACGTGCTCCGCGCCGCCGCCGGCCTGTGCCTGGCCATCGCCAGCTTCCACGGCGTCGCGGCCGAAGGCGCGGCGGCGCTGCTCGCCCAGGCGCGCGAGGCGGTCGGCGGCAACGCCTGGCGGCAAGTCAAAACCCAGCACACGCAATTCGTGCGCACCTACCTCGACCACGACGAGGCGGGCAGCAGCGACCTCGATTTCGCCAGCGGCCGCTACGCGCAACGCATCCCCACGTCGGCGGTGGCGCGCCTGATGTCGCGCTCGGACGGCCGCAACTTCTGGCGCCAGCGCATGGGCAAACTGGAAAAACAGGAAGGCCCGGCCCGCGATCCCGAGCTGCATCTGGGACGCCAATCTTACGCGTGGTGGTTCGCGCGCGGCGGCAAGGCGCGCCGGCTGGAACTGAAGGCGCCGCGCCGCCACGCCGGCGTCGACTACGCGGTCGTGCGCGTCGAGCTGGCATCGGGCATCGCCTTCGATTACTGGATCAACGACACCACGCGCCGCATCGAGCGCCGCCAGGAAGTGGTCGACGGTAAAACCTTCACCATCGACTACCGCGATTTCCGCCGCGTGGGGGCCGTCACCCTGCCCTTCGAGGAAAGCGTGCGCGACGCGAAAGACAGCGCCGACGAGGAAACGCTGCGCGTGTCCACCATCGTGCTCAACCGCCCCGCCGCGCAGATGGACTTCTCCCTGCCGCAGCCGGCCGTGATGCAGGGCTTCTCGGCCCAGCGGCCGGCCGTGACGGTGCCATTCGAGCCTTGCCAGGCGCACATCTGCGTGATGCTGACGTTGAACGGACAGGGCCCGTTCAAATTCATCCTCGACACCGGCGCCCGCAACGTCATCAGCGATAAACTATACCGGCGCCTGCGCCTGCCCGCGCAGGGCGTGGCTGTGCTATCCGGCCTCGGCCAGCAGACCGAACGCGGCGTGCTGACCACGGTGCAGCAGATCGGCATGGCCGGCCTGACCCTGGACCGCCAGGCCTTCTTCACCAGTCCCACGCTCGACAACCTGCCGATCGACGGCACCATCGGCTACGAATGGCTGTGGCTGACGCCGACCTTGATCGACTACGCCGCGCGCCAGCTGACCTTCCACGACCCGGACAGCTTTGTGTATCGCGGCGCGGCCGCCGCCACGCCGCTGTCGTTCCACGACAAGACGCCGCAGATCGAAGCCGTGCTCGACGGCCTGCCCGGCAAGTTCACCATCGACACCGGCAGCGACTTCTCGCTGACGATGAGCAAGCCGTTCGTCGACCGCTATGGGCTGGTGGAAAAATACGGCGCCGGGGACACGGTGCAGACCGCGCAAGTCATCGGCGGCACCACCCAGGTGCTGACAACGCGCGGCAAGCTGTTCGAAATGGGCGGCGTGCGGATCGCCGACCCGACCCTGGAACTGTCGACGCGCGGCGGCGGCACGCTGAACAGCCCCACCCTCGCCGGCAACATCAGCAACGGCATTTTGCGGCAACTGAACATCCTGTTCGATTACCAGGGCGGCAAGGTCTATATCGAGCCCAACAAGGTGATGTCAGCCGAGTAGGAAGCAGGCACTAGTAAGCAGGCACTAGTAAGCAGGCAAAACAGCGCGAGGCGCGGAGTGGGTCTGCCCACACCAGCCCTTCGGGGAACGAGTCTCTTTCGCCAGTCTCTTTCGGTCTCTTTTGGTCTTTTTTAAACTCCTGCGTCTTCTTGCGGTCCAAGAGACTGAAAGAGACCGAAAAAGACCAAACCCTCAAGGAGAAAGAGTATGGTTCCCCCACGCCCCCGTTATCTACCACCCGCCACCCTCCTCCAGCTAGAAACCTTCCTGCGCGAAACCGCCAGCCCGCTGTCGGTGACCGAGGCGGTGGTCGCCGCCGTCAAGCAGTGGATCGAGCGGACCCGCAGCGCCGCCTACCCCGCGCCCTCTGGCTGCGCTTCCCCGGTGAAAAGAACTGGAGCAACGCCGACCTGCTGCGCGCGCAACTGCAAAAGCGCGCCGCCAAGCCGGCGCCGACACCCTCTGAGGCGATGAGCGCTGCGGCCGAAACCATGAGCAATGCCTTGAACGCGGCCTTGGTACTTATCGAACACGTCGACCACCAAGCACGCAACACGCTGGAGCGCCGCGTTCCCAAGAGCAGGCGCGACTACGACGAGTTCGACGACGTTCCTTGATCGCGGCGGCAATCCGGGCATAATGAGGGGAGCGCAACCCAGCAGGCAACAATTTGTATCGTTCACACAATATCCGCGACGGCGGGCCGTCTACACCACCATGCCGCCGCCATCCCCCACCCCCGCCGACCAGGACCAAGCCATCACCGCGACGGTGTTGCGCGAGCGCTCGAAGCTGGGCAGCTTCATCCGCCGCCGGGTGGCCGACCAGACCGACGCCGAAGACATCCTGCAAGACGTCTTTTACGAATTCACCCAGGCCCACCGCCTGCCGGAACCGATCGAGCAGGTCAGCGCCTGGCTCTACCGCGTCGCCCGCAACCGCATCATCGACCGTTTCCGCAAGAAGAAAGAGGTGCCGCTGGACGACATGGTCGACGAGGACGGCGAAGCCTACCGCCTCGACCTGCTGGTGCCGTCCGCCGACGCCGGCCCCGAGCATGCCTACCACCGCGCCGTGCTGCTCGAACAACTGCAGGCGGCGCTCGAAGAACTACCGCCCAACCAACGCGACGTCTTCATCGCCCACGAGCTCGACGGGCTGAGCTTCAAGGACATGGCGCTCGCAAGCGGCGTGTCTGTCAACACCCTGCTGGCGCGTAAGCGCTACGCCGTGCTGCACCTGCGCGCGCGGCTGCAGGACCTGTACAACGAATGAAAGGAGAGTCGAAATGATGAAATACAAACTGCTGCTCATCCCCAAGATGCTGGTTATCATGGCACTGTTGGGCTGGATCGTCATGTTGCTATGGAACTGGATCGTGCCCCACCTGTTCGCCGGCGGCGCGCCGCTGGACTACTGGCGCGCGCTCGGCCTGCTGGTGCTGTGCCGCATCCTGGTCGGCGGCTTCGGCGGCCGCCACCACCATGAGGCCGGCGCCCAACGCTGGCAGCGCTGGCAGGCGATGACGCCGGAGGAGCGCGAACAATTCCGCGCCGCCCACAAAGGCCGCTTCTGGGGCCACGGCCGTGACTGGACCAACGAAAACACCAAGGAATAACAATGACAAAAACCAACGCCGCCGTGGCGGCGAACTTCACGCCCTATCAAAAAATCGTCGTCGCGATGCTCGCCTTCCTGCAGTTCGCGGTGATCCTCGACTTCATGCTGATGTCGCCGCTGGGCGCGGTGATCATGCCGGCCCTCAACATCGGGCCGATGGAGTTCGGCTTGGTGGTGTCGGCCTACGCCTTCAGCGCCGGCGCCTCCGGCCTGCTGACGGCCGGTTTCGCCGACCGCTACGACCGCAAGAAACTGCTGCTGTTCTTCTACACCGGCTTCATCCTCGGCACCGTCTGGTGCGGCCTGGCGCAAAGCTTCGAAAGCCTGCTGGCCGCGCGCGTGGTCACCGGCCTGTTCGGCGGCGTCATCGGCTCCATCGTGCTGGCCATCTCGACCGACCTGTTCGCGCCGCAGCTGCGCGGCCGCGTCATGGGCCTGATCCAGACCGCCTTCGCCGCCAGCCAGGTGCTCGGCATCCCGATCGGCATCTATTTATCGAACAAATGGGACTGGCATGTGCCCTTCCTCGCCATGGCCGTCTTCGGCCTGGCCGGCGGCCTGCTGGTCGCGTGGAAAATGCAGCCGGTCAACGCCCACCTGGACCAGCCGCAGCGCCACAGCCCGTGGGCGCACCTGTACCACACGGTGACCGTGCCGCGCCACCTGCTGGCCTTCTCCATCACCGCCCTGCTCACCACCGGCGGCTTCATGCTCATGCCCTTCAGCAGCGCCTACATCGTCAACAACCTCGGCATCGACATGCACCACCTGCCCACCGTCTACCTGGTCACCGGCCTGTGCACCATCTTCGCCGGCCCGCTGATCGGCAGGGCCGCCGACCGGCGCGGCAAGTTCCCCGTGTTTGTGTTCGGCACCGCGCTGTCGATCGTGATGGTGGTGGTCTACACCCACCTGGGCACCATTCCGATGTGGGCGCTGGTGGCGGTCAACGCGCTGATGTTCGTCGGCATCTTCTCGCGCATGATCCCCTTCCAGGCGATGGCCGCGTCGGTGCCGCCGGCCACCCAGCGCGGCGCGTTCAACGCCATCAGCGCCTCGATCCAGCAACTGTCGGGCGGCGTGGCCTCGGTCGTGGCCGGCCACATCGTCACCCAGGCCCCGGACGGCAAATTGCAGCACTTCAGCGTGATCGGCTATGTGGTTGTGGCCACCTCGCTGGTGGCGCTGGGGCTGGTGTGGCGGCTGCAGCGCGGCCTCGCGGCCGCCCAGCCGGCCCTGTGACCCCGGGTTGGCGCGCCCTCAATATTGGCGAAAATTTCAATCCTATTAGTAAAATTCAATTTAATTGCCACATGGAACTATTTGGAATTATAATGGGCGGAGTGATTCTCAATACTCAACTCGAAAGGGAGGAATTCCATGAACGCCAGAAATATGGATGCGGCTTGCCTGCGGGCGCTGCGCCGCCGCGGACACTCCGACAACAGCATCAACGCGATGAGCCCGGAGGAGGCGTTTTGTGAATACTGCGCTTACCACGGCATCATGAACCTGGTGCCGTCAACCCTGCAAATGCTCGACAAGCTGCGCAGCGAGCAGCCCCCGCAATAAAAAAAGGCCGCCGGTAGCAACCAGGCGGCCTTCTTCTTTTCAGAGCGATGGATTAACGGTAGAACGCTTCGACCTTGCCTTTGAGCTTGATCAGCATCGGATTGCCTTTGCGGTCCAGGCTTTTGCCGGCCGGAACCTTGATCCAGCCTTCGCTGATGCAGTATTCGTCCACGTCCAGACGCTCTTTGTCGTTGAAACGGATGCCGACGTCGTGTTCGAACACGGCGGCGACATGGTGCGGGCTGCGCGGATCGATCGACAGACGATCCGGCAGCGGAGGGAGTTGAGTAGTATCGTTCATTCCGCCATTATATCAGCTGGTTTTGAAGATCAGCTGCGCCACGCGCTGCAATTTCGGGTACACCACCGGCACCGTCAGCATGGTGCTGCCGATGGCCATCAACAGCAGCGCCGTAAACGTGCCGTTGGTGATGATGCCCTTGTCGAGCAGGATGTTGACGAAGATGATCATGATCAAGGCCTTGGTTTGCAGCAGCCAGCCGATGATCGACGCCTCGCCCGGTCCCCATTTGAGGATTTTCCCGGCCAGGTGGACCCCCGCCAGCTTGCCGCTGACCGACGCCACCAGCAGCACCGCCGCCGCCACGAACACGGCCGAGCCGCCCACCTCCCAGTTGGTGCGCAGGCCGGTACTGAGGAAGAACACCGGCATCACGGCCATCAGCACGTTGGCGCGCAGGAAGTCCATTTTCTCCTGGTTGAACCAGTCCGTATCCATGACCGCGCCGGCCAGGAAGGCGCCGACCATGTAATGCAGGCCGGCCCAGTCGGCCGCGAAGGCGCACACGGCCAGCCAGATGAACGCGATATACCAGCGGTCGCGCTCCTCGAGCCGCACCATCATCGCGCGGAACAGCTTGGTCGCCAGCGCGAACACCAGCAGGAAGCCGGCCTGGCGGCCGACCCGGTCCCAGTCGAGCAGGATCACGGCCAGCACGCCCCAGATGGCGATGTCGTCCAGGCTGGCGTAGCGCAGGATGCGCTGGCCGATCGGCTGGCGCAGGATTTCCAGCTTTTCCATCAGCAGGATCAGGATCGGCAACGCGGTGACCGCGCACGCCATGCCCACGCCGAGCACGAACTGCCAGTCCTGCGCCTTCGGGCCCACCCAGCCGGCGTAGCCGAGCATGCCCAGCGCGGCGACGCAGCCGAACACCAGCGGCATGCCCAGCGCCAGGCCGGCCGTGATCGTGCTCTCGCGCCGGTGCTCCCAGGCTTTTCTCAAATCGAGTTCAATGCCGGCGATCATCACGAAGATCATCACCGCCCACCAGGCGATGCCGTTGAGCGACTGCACCACCTGCGGATTGAAGACGAAACTGTAGTACTCCGGATAGGCGCGGCCCATGATGCCCGGCCCGAGCAAAATGCCGGTGATGATCTGCACCACCACCAGCGGCGCGTAGTAGTCGGTGCGGCCGAAGCGCCAAATCAGATACGGCACGCTAAAGATAATTAACATCGCGATCAAAAAGATCTCGGTGGTGCCCATGTGCATAAATGTCCCCTGCTTATTGTAGTTTGAGTAAAAGCCGGGCCTCCTAGCGGAGGCGTAACTTTAGGCAATATTGTATGGCGAAAGCAGTAATGAAAGTCATCCTAGGTTAATCTTTTCACCATCCCGCCGCGCCGCGCCCCTGTAGTACGGATCAAATAGTGTGGTATACGCCACAGCGGCGCGGGGCCGGTTGCGCCGCCGCGCTTGCTTTCTCCGGTCAGCGGTATATACTTGCACACTCAAGTACTTATCAAACATATCTCAACGACAAAAGGATATTTTATGGACAACCCCGATCACGACACGGCGCCAGCCGCCGTCAGCCCCAGCCTGGAGTTTGCGCTGCGCTTGGCGCGTGCCCAAGCCACGCTGGTGCGCAGGCTCGACCAGGTGCTGGGCGGCTACCACGGCATCAGCTTCGGCGACTTCATGCTGCTGCACTACCTCAACCGCGCGCCCGGCGGCCGCCTGCGCCGGGTCGACCTGGCCGAGCGCCAGGGCCTGACGGCGTCCGGCGTCACCCGCACCTTGCTGCCGCTGGAAAAAATCGGCCTGGTAGAACGCCAGCAGGACCCGCGCGACGCCCGCGTCGCCTACGCCGCCATCACCGCCACCGGCCGCGAACTGCTCAACAACGCCATCGTCGTCGCCGAGCAGATCAGCAAGGACTTGCTGCGCAACTGCCCGCAAGAGCGCTTCGCCGAGTTGAGCGAGGCGCTCGGCCTGATCGCTGGCATGAACGCCTCGAACTCTTAAGAGCTCACCATGTCCGAGTCCCTTCCGCCGCGCGCCGCGCTCCTGCGCGACGCCAACTTCAAATGGCTGCTGCGCGGCGGCGTCATCTCCATGCTGGGCGACCAGTTGACGATGATCGCCCTGCCCTGGCTGGTGTTCAAGCTGACCGGCGACACCGTCGCGCTGGGCCTCGTCATCGCGCTGATGAGCATTCCGCGCGCGGTCTTCATCCTCGTCGGCGGCGCGCTGGTGGACCGCCACTCGCCCAAGCGCGTGCTCATGCTCAGCAAGTACGCCAACGCCGCGCTGCTGGCCGTGCTGACCTTGCTGGTGCTCGACCACCAGCCCTCGCACACGCTGGACGTGGGCGGATCGGTCTCGCTCACCGTCGTCATGACGCCGCATCTGACCTTGATGGCAATTTACGTATTGGCCTTCGGCATCGGCCTCGCGCAGGCGTTCGGCATCCCGTCGGGCACCGCTATCATGCCGCTGGCGATCGCGCCGGCGCAGCTGCAGGCGGCCAACGGCATGTTGATGGGATTGCGCCAGCTGTCGATGCTGATCGGGCCCCTGATCGCGGCGGGCCTGCTGGCGATCGGCGATGGCGGCCAAGGCCACGGCGACCAGCTTGGCGCCGGCGCGGTGGTGGCCGACGCGCGCGGCCTGGCGCTGGCGTTCGGCCTCGATTGCCTCAGCTTCCTGGCCTCGGCGTGGACTTTGTCGAAAGTGCGCCTGCTGAACGCGCCCGCAAACACCCAGGCGCCGGCCTCCGTGCTGCGCGCCGTCGGCGCCGGGCTGGCGATGGTGTGGCGCGACGTCCCGCTGCGCACCTGCTTTATCTACTGGGGCGCCGTCTCGCTGCTCATCGGCGGCACCATGCAAGTGGCGCTGCCGGTGCTGGCCGCCGCGCTGCACGGCGCCACGACCCTGGGCCTGCTGATGGGCGTGCACGGCGCCGGCACCCTGCTCGGCATGGGCGCGGCGGCCATGGGCGGCGCGCGGCTGCGCTTCGCCACCTTCGGCACCTTGATCCTGCTGATCGACGGCGCCGTCGGCCTGCTCGTCATGCCGCTCGGCGCGGTCGACGCGGTGTGGCAGGCGGCCTTGCTGATGCTGGCGATCGGCGTGCTGGCCGGTTTCATGCAGATCAACGTCTTCACGTGGATCCAGCGCCGCGTGCCGGCGCACATGATGGGCCGCGCCATGAGCATCTTCATGTTCATCTTCATGGGCCTCGCGCCGCTGTCGGCCGGCGCCACCGGCTGGCTGCTGACGATCATCCCGCTGTCGCAATTGTTCGCCGGCGGTGGCATGATACTGGTGCTGTGCGCGGCGCTGGCGTATGTGGTCACGCCGATGCGCGGCATCACGAACCCGCAGTAGGCAATACCTGATAAGGGATAACCCGTATGGAAACCAAATGGCTGGAAGACTTCATCTCCCTGGTCGAGACCAATAACTTCAGCCGCTCGGCGGCGCTGCGCCACGTCACGCAGCCGGCCTTCTCGCGCCGCATCCAGTCGCTGGAGAACTGGCTCGGCACCGACCTGGTCGACCGCACCTCCTACCCGACCCGCCTGACGCCGGCCGGCACCGTGTTCTACGAGCAGGCACTGGAGATGCTCGCGCAGATCAACGGCGCGCGCGACATGCTGCGCTCCAAGCGCGCCGCGGCCCAGACCAGCATCGACCTGGCCGTGCCGCACACCTTGTCGCTGACCTTCGTGCCCAAATGGCTGACGGCCCTGGAGCGCGACTTCGCCCCGATCAGCAGCCGCCTGATGGCGCTCAACGTGCACGACGCCGTGCTGCAACTGGTCGAAGGCGGCTGCGACCTGCTGCTGTGCTATCACCATCCCCGCCAGCCGGTGCAGCTCGACCCGGGCCGCTACGACATGCTGGTGCTGGGCCGCGAATCGCTGCGCCCCTACGCGCGCTGCGACAAGAACAAGGTGCCCGAATTCACGCTGCCGGGCACCAAGAAGGCGCCGCTGCCGTTTTTATCGTATACGAACAACGCCTACCTGGGCCGCATGGTGGAGCTGATCCTGGGCGACGCCAAAACCCCGCTCCACCTGGAGCCGCACTACGAAACCGACATGGCCGAAGGCTTGAAAATGATGGCGCTCGAAGGCAGCGGCATCGCCTTCCTGCCCGAATCGGCCGTCACGCGCGAGCTCAAACAAAAGCTGCTCGCGCGCGCCGACAACGACAGCGCGGAATGGGAAATCGAAATGGAGATCCGCTTGTATCGCGAACGTCCATCGCCGCAGCGGCGCGGCAAGGCCATCGTCGAAAGACTGTGGGATTTCCTCGAACGGCAGCAGAACGACAGCGGCCGCAAACGCCGCGTCGCGGTCTCCGAACGTTAGGAAGTTTTATTGGTATTTAAATAACTATGCATGAAACGCATAGTCGAATGCGCATACAGCATTGGCCCGTTGTCGCGGCTCCGACCTATGATTCGCTCCACTGATCGCCGCTATGTGCCATGAGCGCGCGGCGCTCATCAAAAACAAATCCAACGGAGCCTGAGCATGACCACCGCACACCAACAGCACGTACTGCCTTCCTACCTCAATCCCGACGACCTGGGTCCATGGGGCGTCTACCTGCAGCAGATCGACCGCGTCACGCCGCACCTGGGCAGCCTGTCGCGCTGGGTCGAAACGCTCAAGCGCCCGAAGCGCATCCTGACCGTCGACGTGCCGATCGAGCGCGATGACGGCTCGATCGCCCACTACGAAGGCTACCGCGTGCAGCACAACATGTCGCGTGGTCCGGGCAAGGGCGGCGTGCGCTTCCACCAGGACGTGACGTTGTCGGAAGTGATGGCCCTGTCGGCGTGGATGACGGTGAAAAACGCGGCGGTCAACGTGCCATACGGCGGCGCCAAGGGCGGCATCCGGGTCGACCCGAAAACCCTCTCGCGCGGCGAGCTGCAGCGCCTGACGCGCCGCTACACCAGCGAAATCAGCCTGATCATCGGACCGAACAAGGACATCCCGGCACCCGACGTCAACACCAACGAACAGGTGATGGCATGGATGATGGACTCCTACGCCATGATCGAAGGTAACCTGTCGACCGGCGTCGTCACCGGCAAACCGATCTCGCTGGGCGGCTCGCTGGGCCGGCGCGAAGCGACGGGCCGCGGCGTGTTCGTGGTCGGCCGCGAAGCCGCCATCAAGCGCGGCGTCGCCATCGAAGGCGCCCGCGTCGCCATCCAGGGCCTCGGCAATGTCGGTGGCGTGGCAGCGACCATGTTCGCCGACGCCGGCGCCAAGGTCGTCGCCGTGCAGGACCACACCGGCACCGTGGTGCACCAGGGCGGCCTCGATATCGCCCGTCTGCACCACCATGTGGCCGAATGCGGCAGCGTCACCGGTTTCGCCGGCGCCGAAGCCTTCCTCGACCGCGACGCCTTCTGGGACATCGAAACCGAGATCCTGATTCCGGCCGCGCTGGAACAGCAAATCACGGCCGACAACGCGCAGCGCATCCGCACCAAAATCATCCTGGAAGGCGCCAACGGCCCGACCACGCCGGAAGCGGACGACATCCTCACCGACAAGGACGTGCTGATCGTGCCGGACGTGCTGGCGAACGCCGGCGGCGTAACTGTGTCATACTTTGAGTGGGTGCAGGATTTCTCCAGCTTCTTCTGGAGCGAGGATGAGATCAATGCCCGCCTGACGCGCATCATGCAGGAGGCGTTCAACGCCGTGTGGTCCGTGTCACAAGAGAAGAAGGTTACGCTGCGCACCGCCACCTTCATTTTGGCGTGCACGCGCGTGCTGCAAGCCCGCGAGGTTCGCGGTCTGTACCCATGATTTAACGAATCCCAGCAATTTGCGCCTGCACCGGCCTTGGCCCGTGCGGGCGTTTTTCGCATATAGAGCGTCACCAAAAATAAGGACAATATGAGCACCATCGAACAGAAAGCACTGGCCTATCACCGCGCCGGCAAGGCTGGCAAGATCGCCATCGAAGTGACCAAGAGCGTCGGCACCCAGGAAGACCTGGCGCTGGCGTATTCGCCCGGCGTCGCCGCCCCTTGCGTGGAAATCCAGCGCGAGCCGGCCAAGGCCTACGAATACACCGCCAAGGGCAACCTGGTGGGCGTCATCACCAACGGCACCGCGGTGCTCGGCCTGGGCAACATCGGCGCGCTCGCCGGCAAGCCGGTGATGGAAGGTAAAGTGGTTCTGTTCAAAAAATTCGCCGGCATCGACGCCTTCGACATCGAAATCGACGAGACCGACCCGGACAAGCTGGTCGAGATCATCGCCGCGCTGCACCCGACCTTCGGCGGCATCAACCTCGAAGACATCAAGGCGCCGGAATGCTTCTACATCGAGCGCAAGCTGCGCGAGCGCCTGTCGATCCCGGTCTTCCATGACGACCAGCACGGCACCGCCATCGTCGTCGGCGCCGGCATGCTCAACGCGATCGAAATGACGGGCCGCGACATCGCCACCGTCAAAATCGTCTGCTCGGGCGCCGGCGCGGCCGCCATCGCCTGCCTCGACCTGCTGGTCGACCTGGGCGCGCAAAAGCACAACATCTTCGTCTGCGACAGCAAGGGCGTGCTGACCACCGCGCGCGCGCTGGACGGCGAAAAAGCCGCTTGGGCGCAGGACACCACCGCCACCAAGCTGTCGGACGTGATGGAGGGCGCCGACGTCTTCCTGGGCGTCTCCGGTCCGGGCGTGCTGTCGCAGACCGACATCACGCGCATGAACGCGCATCCGATCGTCTTCACGCTGGCCAATCCGGAGCCGGAACTGCGTCCGGAACTGGTGCGCGAAGTGGCGCCCGACGCCATCATCGCCACCGGCCGCTCGGACTATCCGAACCAGATCAACAACGCGCTGTGCTTCCCGTATCTGTTCCGCGCGGCGCTCGACTGCGGCGCCTCGACGATCAACCAGGAAATGAAGCGCGCCTGCGTGGTGGCGCTGGCCGACATGGCCCGCGCCGACGCGCGCTTCGGCAAGGACTACGTGGTGCCTGGATTGCTGGACCCGCGCCTGCTGCGCGGCGTCACGCCGAAGATCGCCACCGCCGCGTATCGCAGCGGCGTCGCGCGTAAAGAGCTGATCGAGATCGACTACGCCAACGACCTGGCCGACCTGGCCGAATCGCTGATCTAAGCCCCACTAAACCCGCACCCCGGACACTGGGGTCGTACCCGACTGGGTACGACCCCGCCTGGCATTGCGGGTTTCGCCGATCACCGCCGAATCACTTCCCCGCCCTTCATCACGAACGACACCTTGGTCAACTCCGCCGCGTTCTCCGCCGGATCGCCCTTGACCGCGATAATGTCGGCGAATTTGCCCACGCTGATCGACCCCACCCTGTCCTTCCACCCCAACAAATCCGCCGCGTTGATGGTGGCCGCCTGAATCGCCTGCATCGACGTCATGCCGTACTTGATCATGTACGCAAACTGCTTGGCGTTGTCGCCATGCGGATAAACGCCCGAATCGCTGCCGAACGCCATCTTCGCCCCGCCGGTGAACGCCTTGCGGAAGTTATCGCGCTGCAGCTGGCCGATCACCTTCTCCTTGGCGATCGACTCCGGCAGCATGCCGGCCTTCTCGCCCTCCTGCAAAATAAAATCGTCGTTGTAAATATCCATCACCAGATAGGTGCCCTTCTCGCGCGCCAGCTTGATGCCCTCTTCGTCGATCAAACTCGAATGCTCGACCGAATCGACGCCTGCCAGAATCGCATCGCGGATGCTGCTGGCGCCGTGCGCGTGCGCGGCCACCTTGCGGCCAAGCTTGTGCGCCTCACCGACGATGGCCTGCATCTCCTCCAAGGTGTACTGCTGCGCGCCCGGCTCGTTCCCCTTGGAGAGCACACCGCCCGAGGCGCAAATCTTGATCACGTCGGCGCCGTACTTGGCCATCTCGCGCACCTTGGCGCGCGCCTCCCACGGGCCGTCCGCCACGCCGCGTCCGACAACGTTCTTATCCGCCGGCAGCAAGTTCTCGTCGCAATGGCCGCCCTGGATGCCGATGGCGTAACCGGCGGTGCTCATGCGCGGCCCGATGAAGTCCCCCTCGTTGATCGCGTCGCGCAGCGCGACATCGCCGAAGCCGCCCGCGCCCACGTTGCGCACGCTGGTGAAGCCCGCCTCCAGCGTCTTGCGCGCCGAGCGCACGCCATACAGGGCAGCGCGCGTGTCGGACACACCCAGCGCGTTGTAGCCGCCCAGATAAGCGTCGCTGGTCAAATGGGTATGCATGTCGATCAAGCCTGGTAGCACAGTCTGCGACGACAGGTCGATCATCTGCGCGCCGGCCGGCACCTTGGCCGAAGCACTCGGACCGACCGAGGTGATACGCTCGCCGGTGATGACGATGGTCTGGTCCTTGAGCACCGTGCCGGCCACCACGTCGACCAGTTTACCGGCGCGGATGACGACCACTTTGGCTTCCGCCTTGGCGTCGGCGGCGAAAGACGGCAGGGCCGCGCCCAGGGCGCAGAGGACGGCGGCGGTGACCGAAAGATGCTTGAACTTCATGGCGTGCGCCCTTTTCAAAAAAGAGAAAAGAATAGCAGAGCAACCATGAAAACGCGTAGCTACTTTTGCCAGGCGCAGGTGCGCAGGCCGACGAACATGTCGTCGCGCTCGGGCATGTAGAAGTTGCGGTACTTGGCCGAGACCATGCGCGGCTGCGTGGCGAACGAAGCGCCGCGCAGCGCCTGGTGGGTGGAAAACCACGGCTGCGAATATTCGCGGTAGCGGTCCGGCGCGAAATCAGGATACGGCTCGAACGGCGTCGAGGTCCACTCCCACAGCTGCCCCCAGCGGAATGCTGGATGGCCCGACAGGGCCGCGTACTCCCACTCCGCCTCGGTCGGCAGGCGCCGGCCGGCCCAGGCGCAATAGGCCTGCGCCTCGTACAGGGTCAGATGGCGCACCGGCTCCGCCCCGCCGAGCGTGGTCAACTCGCCGAAGCGCATCGTGCGCCACACGCCGCCGTCGCGATGCCAATGGCGCGGCGCCGAGCGCTCCTGGCGCATCAGCCATTCGGCGCCGGCGTTGCTCCAGAACTGGCGGTTGTCGTAACCGCCATCGGCGACGAAATCGGCATACTGGGTGTTGGTCACCAGGCTGCTGTCGATGGTGAACGGCGCCACCCGCACGGCATGCGCGGCGCGCTCGTTGTCGAACACGAAGCCGCCGCCGGCGCTGCCCATCTCGATGGTCCCGCCGGGGAAGCCGATCTCCGACGGCGCGAACTGCGCCTGCCCCGGCGCGGCGGCGGTCTGCGGCGCCGCCAACCCGAGCGTCTGCAAGGTGTAGAGCAGCGCCTCGCCGTGCATGTCCTCGTGCGCCAGCGCCAGCCGGTAGGGATACAGCGCCTCGTCGGTGTTGGGCTCGCGCGACAGTTTATCGAGCACCCGGTCCAGCACCTCGTGGCAGTAGGTCTTCAGCGCGCCGGTGCCGGGAAGGTCCAAGGTCCAGCGGCTGCGGTGCGGCACCAGCGCGGAATCGAACCAGTCGTCGCCACGGCTCAGCAGGCAGTTGCCGTTGCCGTCGGCCGGATGGCTCGATGTCGCCTCGCGCAGGATGAACCACTCGGCGAACCAGGCGATGTGGCCCAGCTCCCACAGCGGCGGATTGAGGATGCGCAGTTGCGGCACACGGGCCGGCACGTCCATGCCGGCGGCGGCGAAGCAATCGAACAGCAGCAGCGTATAATCCCGCGCATGCCGCAGCGACTGCGCCAATTGCTGTGGACTGGCGTTCCGGAACGAGGATGGGCTGGAATTCATGGGGCGATTGTAACGACTTTTAAGCAAAACACCAGTGACACGACAGCATATCTGGATCGTCAGCCCGGCGTCGGCCCGCGCCAACAACGGCAACTGGCAAAGCGCCAGCCGCTGGGCGCGTTTCCTGCGCACGCGCTACCGCGTCACGGTCAGTCTGCACTGGCCCGACGCCGATGCGCCCTCGCCGGCCGCGCCTCCCGACCTGCTGATAGCTTTGCACGCGCGCCGCTCGGCGGCGTCGCTGGACGCGTGGACGCAAGCGTGGCCCGACCGCCCCTCCATCCTGCTGTTGACCGGCACCGACCTGTATCGCGACATCGACACCGACGCCAGCGCGCGGCGCTCGCTGGACCAGACCACCGCGCTGGTGCTGTTGCAAGCGGCAGGCCTGCAAGTGCTGCCGGCGCCGTTGCACGCCAAGGCCCACGTCATCTACCAGTCCGCCGCCACCCTGCGGCCGTCGCCCCCGACAACCAGGCGGCATGTGGACATCTGCATGATCGGCCACCTGCGCGCCGAGAAAGACCCGTACACCTTCATGCGCGCCGCCACAGAGGTGACGTCGCCGACCGCGCGCCTGATCCACATCGGCGGCGCGCTGGAGCCGGCGCTGGCCACCGCCGCCCAGGTCACCGCCGGCAAGGAGCCGCGCTACCACTGGCTGGGCGCCATGCCGCACGGCGCCACGCGCCAGCGCCTCAAGCGCAGCCACGCGATGGCGCTGACGTCGCACATAGAGGGCGGCGCCAACGTCATCATCGAAGCGGTGAGCGCCGGCGTGCCGGTGCTGGCGAGCGACATCAACGGCAATCGCGGCATGCTGGGCGACGACTACGCCGGCTACTTCCCGCCCGGCGACGCCGCCGCGCTGGCGCGCCTGATCGACCGCACCATCGAAGACCCGCCCTTCCACGCGCTGCTGCGCGCCCAGTGCGACGCCCGCGCTCCGCTGTTCGCGCCGGCCGCCGAACGGGCGGCCCTGCTCGAGTTAGTGGATAATCTGCTCAATCTTCACCGAATAAGCCCAACCAAGGAATGAACAAATGAGCAACGACGCTATCAAACTGACCTCCTTCTCCCACGGCGGCGGCTGCGGCTGCAAAATCGCGCCCGGCGTGCTGTCGGAGATCCTGAAGAATTCGACCGGCTTCCCGGTGCCGAAGGAACTGATGGTCGGCATCGAGACGGCCGACGACGCCGCCGTCTACAAGCTCAATGACGAACAGGCGCTGATCGCCACCACCGACTTCTTCATGCCCATCGTCGACGACCCGTTCGACTTCGGCCGCATCGCCGCCACCAACGCCATCTCCGACGTCTACGCCATGGGCGGCACGCCGATCATGGCCCTGGCGCTGGTGGGCATGCCGATCAACAAACTGCCGATCGAAACCATCGGCCAGATCATCAAGGGCGGCGAATCGATTTGCGCCGAAGCGGGTATTCCGATCGCCGGCGGCCACACCATCGATTCGGTCGAGCCGATCTACGGCCTGGTGGTGCTGGGCCTCGTGCACCCGTCCAAAGTCAAACGCAACGCCGACGCCAAGGCCGGCGACGTGCTGGTGCTGGGCAAACCGCTGGGCGTGGGCGTGCTGTCGGCCGCGCTGAAGAAGGACAAGCTGGACGCCGACGGCTACAAGGCCATGATCGCCAACACCACCAAGCTGAATAAGCCCGGCAAGGCGCTATCCGAAATGACCGGCGCGCATGCGCTGACCGACGTCACCGGTTTCGGTTTGCTGGGCCACCTGCTGGAGCTGGCGCGCGGCGCCAAGCTGGAAGCGCATCTGGAGATGGCGAAGATTCCGCTGCTGCCGGGTGTGGAGCAGCTGGCGCACGACGGCTACTTCACCGGCGCCTCGGGACGCAACTGGGACGCGTACGGCAAGGACGTGACCCTGGGCGCGGGCGTCTCGCAGGCGCAGCACATGTTGCTGACCGACCCGCAAACCTCCGGCGGCCTGCTGGTCTCATGCGACGCCGGCAGCGTCGAGGAAGTCCTGGCACTATTCCGCCGCGAAGGCTTCGGCGAGGCCGCCGTCATCGGCCGCATGGCCGAAGGCGAAGCGCGCGTGCGCGTCGAATAACGACGTCCATAACGGCCGGGGCGCCCGTCCCCGGTCGCAGGTTTCACCATCCCGATTCCCGCCCCAAAGTCATTGTCGATATTTTCGAACATAGAACCGTAATTTTTCCGCTTTTACTTTTCCCTCACGTCGCGGATACTTCATTCCAGCAGCGAGCAACGCGAAACAAAAGCCGCGAAAAACGCGAACCACTCTATCGAAATTATTCACTATACTTAGGAGCTTACTATGCCAACCGCCATCGCCAAACCAGGCAACACCCTGCTGAACCCAACCAACCACACCCTGATCATGATCGATCACCAGTCGCAGATGTCGTTCGCCACCAAGTCGATCGACCCGGTCCAGCTGCGCAACAACGTCGCGCTGGTCGCCAAGGCCGCCAAAGGCTTCGCCGTCCCGACCATCCTGACCACCGTCGCCGAAAAATCGTTCTCAGGCCCGATCTTCGACGAAATCAAATCGGTTTTCCCCGACGAAGTGGCGATCGACCGCACCACCATGAACACCTGGGAAGATCCACGCATCGCCGACCGCGTCAACGCCATCGGCAAGGACAAGATCGTGCTGGCCGGCCTGTGGACGTCGGTGTGCATCGTCGGCCCCGCCCTCTCGGCGCTCGACCAGGGCTTTGAAGTTTATGTCATCACCGACGCCAGCGGCGACGTCTCCGACGAAGCGCACGAACGCGCCGTCGAACGCATGGTGCAACTGGGCGCCCGTCCAATGACCTCGCTGCAGTACCTGCTCGAACTGCAGCGCGACTGGGCGCGCGGCGAGACCTACAACGAGACCGTGGCCACCTCGATCGCGCACGGCGGCGGCTATGGCCTGGGTCTGATCTACGCCAAAACCATGTTCAACGCCGGCGAAGGCCACTAATCCTGTTCGGGCCGGGCGCCACGCCCGGCCCGCCGATTAGTCATTCGCGCCGTCCAGCATGGCCGGCCGGGTGATTTGCATAAGCCAGTTGAACACCGCCTCCGCGCGCGGCGCGATGTGGCGCCGCTGCGGCACCATCAACGACACTTGCATCGGCGGCGGACGAAATTCGGGCAGCACTTCAACCAACTCGCCGCTGTCGATCAGGCGGCGGTTGGTCGGCACCGCCACCTGCATGATTCCCAGCCCGTTCAGGCAGCCCGCCTGCAAGAACGTCGAACTGTTGACCGACAGCGCCGCGCGCATCGGCACGGTGAGCACCACGCCGTCCACGTCATAGCGAAACGCCGCGCCGTCGCTGCGCAGATTGGCCGCGTAATGGACGATGCGATGGTCCGCCAGGTCGGCCAGCGTGCGCGGCGTGCCGTGCCGGCGCAGATAGGCCGGACTGGCGAGGTTACACATCGCCATCGCGCCGATCGGCCGCGCCACCATATCGGAATCGGGCAGCGGCCCGATCCTCACCAGCGCGTCGAAGCCTTCGCGCACCATGTCGATGCGGCGGTCGTTGACGCTGATCCCCAGGTCGAGCAGCGGATGCTCGGCCAGCAGCGACTGCAGATGCGGCATGACCAGCTCCTGCGCGAACATGCCGGGCATGTCGATGCGCACCCTGCCGCGCAGCGCGCCGGCGGCGGGCCGGAACATCCCCTGCAACTGATCGGCCTCGGTCAGCAGCTCCTTGCAGCGGGCCAGGAAGGCCTCGCCGTCGGGCGTGAGCCGCACGCTGCGCGTGGTCCGCTGCAGCAGGCGCCCGCCCACCTCCGCCTCCAGCGCCTGCACCAAGGTCGAGACCCGGCCCTTGGCCATGCCCAGCTCCTCGGCCGCCTTGGTGAAGCTGGCCAGTTCAGCGACGCGGCTAAATATCCTCAACTCATTCAGGTCCATGCCATTGTTCTTTTTGACGAAACAGTTCATTCATTTTATAACGATTTATCTCCAATAAACAGAACGGTAAAGTGGGGGCCTCTTTCATTCATTCGGAGCATCCATGAACACGACCACCACATCAAACCGCATCGCCCTCATCACCGGCGCCAGCCGCGGCATCGGCCGCAGCCACGCGCTGCAACTGGCCGCCCGTGGCGTCGATGTGATCATCACCTACCTGAACGGCGAAGCGCCGGCCGCCGCCGTCGTCAAGGAGATCGAGGCCCTGGGCCGCCGCGCCGTCGCCTTGCGCCTCGACGTTGGCGCCTCGGGCACCTTCGCAGCGTTCACCGACACACTGCGCACCACGCTGAAGGACTTTTGGCAGCGCGAGCGCCTCGACTACCTGGTCAACAACGCCGGCGGCGGCGTCCACGCCTCGCTGGCCGACACCACCGAGGAGCAATTCGACCTGATGATCAACACCCATTTGAAAGGCACGTTCTTCCTGACTCAGAAGCTGCTGCCATTGATTGAGGACGGGGGCCGCATCATCAACACCTCGTCGGGGCTGGCCCGCTTCACCTTCGGCGGCTTCGCCGCCTACGCGTCGGCCAAAGGCGGGGTCGATGTGCTGACGCGCTACATGGCGCTGGAACTGGGCCCGCGCGGCATCAGCGTCAACGTCGTCGCCCCGGGGCCGACCACGACGGACTTCGGCGGGGGCCAGGTGCGCGACGACGCCGCCATGAATGCGCAGTTGGCCAGCATGACTGCGCTGGGCCGGAACGCGGGCGCCGACGACATCGCCGGCGTGGTCGCGACACTGCTGACGGGCGACGCCGGCTGGATCACCGGCCAGCGCATCGAGGCCTCTGGCGGCCTGCTGCTCTAAAAGGACCGATTCGCTCGATTCACGCAACGATCTTTCGATCAGGACGGTATTTATTCGCGTAAAGCGAACAGATACAGTTGGGGCCTCACTGTCGCAAGCAGTCAACCCACAGAAAGAACGGCTACCATGAGCGAATCGACCCTGCACTACATTTACGACCCGATGTGCGGCTGGTGCTACGGCGCCGCGCCGCTGATCGAGGCGGCGCGCGAAGTCACCCGCATCGAAGCCCACGCCGGCGGCATGATGATGGGCGCCCAACGGCGCCCCGTCACGCCGGAACTGCGTCGCTACGTCAACGAGGCCGACCAGCGCATCGCCCATTTGAGCGGCCAGCCGTTCGGCGCCGCCTACAAGGACGCGCTGCTCAACGACAGCGGCGCGGTGCTCGACTCCGAACCGCCGACCACCGCCATCCTGGCGGCCGAAAAGGTCGCGTCGCAAGGCCTGGCGCTGCTGGCCCGCGTGCAGACAGCACACTATGTCGAGGGCCGGCGCATAGCCGAGCGGCAGGTGCTGGCCGACCTGGCGACGGACATCGGCATCGACCGCGCCGCCTTCGAAAGCGCCTACGACGACATGGCCGGTCCTGCGACCACGGAGCACGTCGTCGCCACGCGCGCGCTGATGAACCGCCTGGGCGCGACCGGCTTTCCGTCGCTGGTGCTGGAGCGGGATGGCATCTTCACGCGCGTCGAACTGGCGCCGTATCTGGGCCGCCCCAGTGCGTGGCTGGCCTTTCTCGGACAGTACTTTCCCGCCAATCAGGAGGTTTAATCATGAGCACAACCAAAACTAATCTGGACATCGTCCGCGCCCACTACGACGCCTCCACCAAGGGCGACACCACCGCCATGATGGCCGACGTCGCGCCCGATGTGCGCTGGACCGAAATGGCCGGCTTCCCCTGCGCCGGCACCTGGGTCGGTCCGCAGGCGGTGCTCGACAACGTCTTCGGCGTTCTGGGACGGGACTGGAAGGACTACCGCTTCGAACTGGAAACGCTGCTCGGCGCCGGCGACAACATCATCGGCGTTGGCGTCTACCAGGGCGAATACCGCGCCACCAAAAAGAGCATGCGCGCCCGCGTGACGCACATCTGGACGCTGAAGGACGGCAAAGTCGTCGCCTTCGAACAGTTCACCGACACGCTGCTGGTGCACCAGGCGATGGCCTGAATCGGTGCGAAATCAATCCTGCGCGGGCCGGATTGCAACGATGCCAGATACACCATTACCAACATTCCCTTGACAGCCATGCAGGCGATCTCGTACATTAAGGCCTATGACTTCGCATCTGCACCTATCCGCTTTCCTGCTGCCGTCTGCTAGCCTATCGCTAGCAGCGCGCCTACTAGCACGCGCTTAATCCGCGTTCCAGCCGCGTTTTCAACGCACCCCGTGCAGGCCACAAGCCGCACCCGTCTTCAAAACCCAGGAAAGTCTGCACCGATGCTCACCCCGGCCACCCATGCTCCATCCCGCACCGGCGATTCGATCGCGCTGCTGGCTGACGCGCGTGCGTTTGGCCCAGCGCCGCTACCGCTAAAACTACCGATCGGTTGCCTGGCCTAGCGTTCCGTGGCCGCCCGGCAGCCTTTCGCCACACGCAGCGTCGGCGCAAGCAGCGCATCGCAGCACTCTTTCAAGCACTTCCCAATTTAAAAGACCCAGGAGCACCCCATGATGTTGCAGAACCCAGCAGCGAAGTACCGCGCCTTCCCACCAGTTCAATTGTCCGACCGCCAGTGGCCCAATAACATCATCTCCAAGCCGCCGATCTGGATGAGCACCGATCTGCGCGACGGCAACCAGGCGCTGATCGAGCCGATGAGCCCCGAGAAAAAACTGCGCTTCTTCGAACTGCTGGTCAAGATCGGCCTCAAGGAAATCGAAGTGGGCTTCCCTTCGGCCTCGCAGACCGACTTCGACTTCGTGCGCAAGCTGGTGGAGGAAAACCGCATCCCCGACGACGTCACCATCATCGTGCTGACCCAGTCGCGCGATGAACTGATCCGCCGCACCGTGGAAGCGGCGGCCGGCGCCAAGCGCGCCATCGTCCACCTGTATAACTCGGTCGCGCCGGTGTTCCGCAAGGTTGTCTTCGGCATGTCGCGCGAAGAGATCACCAACATCGCCACCACCGGCACCACCCTGGTCAAAGAGTTGATCAAGCAGCACCCGCAAACCGACTGGGGCTTCGAATACACGCCGGAGTCGTTCTCCACCACCGAACTCGATTTCTCCAAGCATATCTGCGACGCCGTCACCGCGATCTGGGAGCCGACGCCGAACAAGAAGATGATCATCAACCTGCCGTCGACGGTCGAATGCAGCACGCCGAACGTCTACGCCGACCAGATCGAATGGATGTCGCGCAAGCTGGCGCGCCGCGATTCGCTGATCATCAGCGTCCACCCGCACAACGATCGCGGCACCGCCGTCGCCTCCGCCGAGATGGCCGTGATGGCCGGCGCCGACCGCGTCGAGGGCTGCCTGTTCGGCAACGGCGAACGCACCGGCAACGTCGACCTGGTCACCCTGGCGTTGAACCTCTACACCCAGGGCGTGCACCCTGGCCTGGACTTCTCCGACATCGACGAAGTGCGCAAGTGCGTCGAGGAGTGCAACCAGCTGCCGGTGCATCCGCGTCATCCGTACGTGGGCGACCTGGTATTCACCGCCTTCTCCGGCTCGCACCAGGACGCGATCAAGAAGGGCTTCGCGCAGCAGAAGGAAGGCGCGATCTGGGAAATTCCGTACTTGCCTATCGATCCGGCCGATCTGGGTCGCAGCTACGACGCCGTCATCCGCGTCAACAGCCAGTCCGGCAAAGGCGGCATGGCCTACTTGCTGGAACAGGATTACGGCCTGGTGCTCCCACGCCGCCTGCAGATTGAGTTCAGCCGCGCGGTGCAGGCGGTGGCCGACGCCACCGGCCTGGAAATCACCGCCGAAGGCATCTACGACATCTTCAGCAAGGAGTACTTCGAACAGAACGCGCCATACGCCTACAACTCGCACAAGATGGCGGAAGACACCACCAGCGACGAGCCGGTGCAGATCGACATCAACCTGACCCACCGCCAGGCGCCGATGGCGCTGCAAGGCGGCGGCAACGGCCCGATCGACGCCTTCGTCGACGCGCTCGGCCTGGACATCAAACTGATGGACTACCACGAGCACTCGATCGGCTCGGGCGCCAACGCCAAGGCGGCCTGCTATGTCGAACTGCGTCTGGCCAACGGCCCGACGCTGTTCGGCGCGGCCACCGACAGCAACATCCTGACCGCCTCGTTCAAGGCGGTGCTTAGCGCCGTCAACCGCCAGCTGAACACCATCGAAGCGGCACAAGCCAAAGGCGCGGTAGCGGCCTAAGCGCTTTTCAATGCGGCGCCGGCGGGAACAACGCGTTCCCGCCGGCCGCCCACAGCACCAGCCAGCACTCAAGCCAGCCGTCGGAGGCGTCATAGATCGATTTGACCTGTTCGGAATGGAGGGATGTGGCCAACTTCAGACGTCATTGATGAGAATTACTCTCAATAACAGCCTGACTTTCATCCCGCTCGCAAGAATACGTCTCTGGCGTTGACAGTGTTGGGTGGTGACCTGCGCTTACAGCTGGATATCCATCAGCACATCGTCGTACGGCACGCCGTCGACGATCAACGCGCAATGTTCGCGTCCATAGACTTTGAAGCCGATCGATTCGTACAAGGTGATCGCCGCCGCGTTGCCGACGGTGACGGCCAGGGTGACCTTGGTCACGCCTTCCATGGTCGAGATGAATTCCATCGCGTGCTCCATCAGCTGGCGGCCAACGCCGGTGCCTCGATAGGCGACATCGACCTGCATGCCGCGGATGTAGGCTTTGTGACGCAGCTTGATCTGCGATTCGCGGCCGACACCGACCATGCCGACCAGGCGATCGCCGTCAAAGGCGCCGAAACGGTTGCGGCCCGCCTCCGATTCGAAGTAAGCCTCGGTCACGGGGATCGGCGTATTGCACTCCTCTTCATAGCTGGAGGTGAAAGCGGTTGGGGTTTCACGAAGGCCGGAAAGGCGCAATGACTGGAAAGCTGCGGCGTCTGCGGGAGTTAATCGGCGTATGAGGATAGGCATAATAAGAGAAAGATAAAAAAGTGGAATCGAACGATGCATAAATTATCATTTACCTCACTACCAATAGCAAGCGAATAGGGGCGCCCGGATGAAACTTAACCGGCTTATGGTAATTAAGATCGTTCGTATGACATTTATGACAGGCCTTATGCCGCTTATGTGTCCAGATTTTGGCCGGACCAAACCGTTATGGCGACTGGCGCCCCGCCGTCGCCGCGCCGCGCGCGGACAAAAATCGGGACAAAATAGCCATCACCGGGATGAATTTCTAGACTGGCAGTCGAGCGCCGCGCGGTTGGGCGGCGACTGCGACGGCGGCGTCACATTCAGGCTTGCCGCGCCAGCCGGATGCCGGTGAACTGCCAGCGGGCGCCGGCCGGGAAGAAGTTGCGGTAGCTGGCGCGCGCGTGCCCGGCGGGCGTGGCGCATGAGGAACCACGCAGCACATACTGATTCAACATGAATTTGCCGTTGTATTCGCCCAGCGCGCCCGGCGCGGTCCGATAGCCCGGATAAGGCGAGTAGCTGCTGCTGGTCCACTGCCAGCAATGGCCGAACATCTGCAGCAGCCCAGGATCGGTGACGGCGGCAGCGCCGGCGCCGGCGGGATGCAGCTCGCCGGTGTCGATTGCCGCCCGCGCGGCGGCGACCTCCCACTCCGCCTCGGTGGGCAGGCGGGCGCCGGCCCAATGGGCATAGGCGTCCGCCTCGAACAGCGAAAGATGCGTCACCGGCAGGTTCGGGTCCAACGCCTGCGCGCCGCGCAGCGTGAATTCCTGCCAGTCGCCGTTATCGTCCTGTCGCCAATAGATCGGGCACTTCAAATTCTGGCTGCGCACCCAATCCCAGCCCTCGGCCAACCACAGCGCCGCATTGAAGTAGCCGCCGGCGGCGATGAACGCCTGGTACTCCCCATTGGTCACGAGGCGTGACGCCAGCTGGAACGGCGCCACATACTGCTTGTGGCGGGGCAGCTCGTTGTCGAAGCAAAAGCCGTCGCCGTCATAGCCTATCTCTGTCAGGCCGCCGTCGAAGCCCACCCACGACAATTGCGACGCCACGGGAGCCGCAGGCATGGCCGCCTCCATATAAGCGGGCAGCAAGGCGCTTTGCGCCAGCAGGTGTTTGACGTCGGTGAGCATCAGTTCCTGGTGCTGCTGCTCGTGCTCCAGCCCCAGCGTGATCAGCGTCTCGAGCTGTTCGCGTTGCGGCGCATCGAGTTCGGATGCCACGCCGGCCAACAAGCGGGCCACGCGCGCGTCGACATCGGCGCGGTAGGCACGCACCTGCGCCATCGCCGGCCGCGTCAACAGCCCGCGCTGGGCGCGCGGATGCTTTTCGCCGACGCCGTTGTAATAGGAGTTGAACAGCACCCGGAACGCCGGATGGAAAGGCTGGAACCCGGCCTCCATGCGCTCGAGGATGAAGGTCTCGAAGAACCAGGTGGTGTGCGCCAGGTGCCACTTGATCGGACTGGCGTCCGGCATCGACTGCGCGCCGCAATCCTCGTCGGTCAGTGGCTCGGCCAGCAGCAGCGAGCGCTGACGCACGGTGTAAAAGCGGGCGCTGAGTTGGGCGAAAAGTGGCTGCTGCGGCAAACGCATGTCCATATCGTGTCTCTTCCTGTCAGTCGCGGATAACGCGGGCGTGAATGACGGCGAACCAGCCCGCCGGATCGGTCCAGACACGGGTGGTGGCAAACCCGGACTGCTCCAGCAGGCCGACGAAGGACTGCCGCGTATATTTATAACTGTCCTCGGTGTGTATGCGCTCACCCTGCGCGAAGCGGCGCTCGCCGCCCTGCCAGCGCACAGTCAACGCGCTGCGCGCCTCCAGGTGCATTTCGATGCGGCTTTCCTCCTGGTTGAAGAAAGCGATGTGCCGCCACTGGCGCACGTCGAAGTCGGCGCCGATCAAATGATTGACGTGCCGCAGCATGTTCAGGTTGAAGGCCGCCGTCACGCCGATCGCGTCGTCATACGCCGCATCGAGCACCGCGCTGTCCTTGATCAGGTCCACGCCGATCAACAGGCCGCCGTCGTCGCCGGCGTTGGCGTGCAGGCCGCGCAGGAAAACCTTGGCCTGTTCGGGCGAAAAGTTACCGATCGACGAGCCGGGATAGAAAAACAGGCGGCGCCGATGGCGCACACTGTCCGGAAGCGCGAAGCCGCTGGAAAAATCGAGTCCCAGCGGCGTCATTTCAATTTGCGGGAAGCGCTGTTGCAGGCGCGAGACGGAATCGAGCAGGAAATCGCGCGAGATATCGACCGGCACGTACTGCGCCGGTTGCAGCAGCGGGAACAGGCCGGCGGCCTTGGCGCAATTGCCGGCGCCCAGATCGATCAGCGAGGTGCCGGTGCCGATGTCGCGCGCCATATCCGCGCCGTGCGCGGCGAAGATGCCGGCCTCGGTGCGGGTGGGATAGTACTCCGGCAGTTCGCAAATCGCCTCGAACAGCTTGGAGCCCAGGCCGTCGTACAGATATTTGGGCGAAGTATTCGCGTCGGAAGCCAGCAGGCCGGCGCTGATTTCGGCGATGACCGCATCGCTGCCGTGAGGGCGGGACATTTGCATGGTGACTCTGCCTTTGACTGAAGGTGCATGTCCCGCCAGCGGTCTCCCCTGCCGTAGACAAACTTTTTGTTATGATAGCTGAATATCCATTTTGAAGCGCCGCGTGGCAGAGGACCGTGCGGCTTTTCACTTTCGGCCGAGTTACAAGCATATAAATAGAAACATAAATCCTTCACATAGGGCACCGACAATGAAATTTTCCCCGATGAACACGCTCAAATCCCTGCTGGCCGCCGGCCTGCTGCTGGCCGCCGCCCATTCCCAGGCGCAATCCGCCGACCGCGTGCTGCGCGTGTCCGCCATCCCGGACGAGGCGCCGACGGAATTGCAGCGCAAGTTCAAGCCGCTGGGCGAGTACCTGGAGAAGAAGACCGGCATGAAGGTCGAATTCACTCCGGTCACCGATTACGCGGCGTCGGTCGAAGCGCTGATCAATAAAAAAGTGGACATGGTCTGGTTTGGCGGCTTCACCTTCGTGCAGGCCAAGGACCGCAGCAAGAACCAGGTCACGCCGCTGGTGCAGCGCGCCGAAGACGAAAAATTCCGCTCCGTGTTCATCACCACCAACAAGGACATCAACAAGCTGGAAGACCTGAAAGGCCGCACCCTGAGCTTCGGTTCCGAGTCGTCGACCTCCGGCCACCTGATGCCGCGCTCCTTCCTGCTGGCCGCTAAAATCGATCCGGACAGCGATCTGAAACGCATCGCCTTCTCCGGTGCGCATGACGCCACCGTCGCCGCTGTCGCCGGCGGCAAGGTCGATGCCGGCGCGTTGAATATCTCGGTCTGGGAAAAACTGGTCGCCGAGAAGAAGGTCGATCCTGCCGTGGTGCGCGTGTTCTACACCACCCCTGGCTACTACGACTACAACTGGACCGTGCGCACCGACATGAGCGCGGATCTGAAGAAAAAGATCACCGACGCCTTCCTGGCCCTCGATGCGAAGAACCCGCAGGACAAGATCATCATGGATCTGCAACGCGCCTCGAAGTTCGTTCCGACCAAGGCCGAGAACTACACCGCCATCGAAGCGGCCGCCCAGAACGCCGGCCTGCTGAAGAAGTAAGGTTTAAAAGTATTTCATGCCGACCTACCAATTGCGGAACCTGACGGTGCGCCACCCGGGCACATCGGCATCGGCTTCCGCTGCGGCTCCGGCCCTGCAAGCGATCTCGTTGACGGTACAACAGGGCGAGCAACTGGCGCTGATCGGCCCCTCCGGCGCCGGCAAGACCACGTTGCTGGCGACCCTGGCATGCGCCCAGCGGCCGGCCGAAGGCGGATTCAAAGCCTTCGGCGCCGATCCCTGGGCGCTGGGCGAAGCCGCGCGCCATCGCCTGCGCGCGCAATTGTTCCTGGCGCCGCAAACACCGCCGCTGCCGCCACGCCAACGCGTGGTGACGGCGGTGCTGGCCGCGCGCCTGCCGCAGTGGAGCGTGTGGCGCGCCCTCGTTTCACTCTTTAAGCCCGCCGACCCGCAAGCCGCGTGGCAGGCGCTGTCGCGCTTCAACCTGGGCGACAAACTGTATTCGCGCGTCGACCGCCTCTCCGGCGGCGAGCGCCAACGCTGCGGCCTGGCGCGCCTGCTGCTGTCGCCGGCCAAGGCCCTGCTGGTGGACGAGCCGCTGTCCGCGCTCGATCCCGCGCTGTCCGAGCTGACCCTGGCCACCTTGCGCGAGGAAGCCGCCTCGCGCGGCGCCACCCTGATTTGCAGCCTGCACCAGGTCGACCTGGCGCTGCGCCACTTCCCGCGCATCGTCGCGCTGCGCAACGGCCGCGTCGAATTCGACCTGCCGCGCGCGCAGGTCACGCAACAGATGATCGACGAGCTGTATCAAGGCGAACAAACCGTCAGCGCGCCGCAGCCCGACCACGAGGCGCTGGCCGTCAAACTGGGCATCGGCGCTTGTCTGTAATGGCTGTTTTTCCACACAATTTTCCACCCCATCTGCACGCCGATCCGGCCTGGCGCGGCCGCTTGATCGCCTGCGCGGCCGCCGTCATCGTCCTGTGGCCGATGCTGGTCGTCAGCGAATTCAAGCCGTGGATACTGTGGGACTGGCAAAGCCTGTCGGCCACCGGGCGCTTTCTGTCGGACTTCCTGGTGCCCGCGCACGGCGCCGAATTCCTGCAAATGCTGCTGCGCGAAACCTGGCAGACCGTTGCCATCGCCACCGCCGGGCTGACCCTGGCGCTGCTGGGGGCCGTCCCCGCCACCTTGATCATCAACGAAAAGCTGTCGATATCCGCGCTGGGCACGGGGCGCATGCGCCTTCCGGCCAGGCTGCTGCGCCAGGGCGTGCGCTGGCTGCTGGTGCTGCTGCGCAGCGTGCCGGAACTGGTATGGGCGCTGCTGTTCGTGCGCATCATCGGCCTCGGTCCCACCGCCGGCGTGCTGGCCATCGCCCTCACCTACTGCGGCATGCTGGGCAAGGTCTACGCCGAGATCCTGGAATCTTCCGACTCCCACGCCACCGACACCCTGATGGCCAACGGCAGCGGCAGGCTGGGCGCGCTGCTGTACGGCGCGCTGCCGGAATCGGCGTCGGAACTGATGTCGTACACGGTCTACCGCTGGGAATGCGCGATACGCGGCTCGGTGGTGATGGGCTTTGTCGGCGCCGGCGGCCTCGGTCAGCGCATGGATGAATCGATGAAAATGCTGGCCGGCGCCGAGGTGTCCTCGATGTTGCTGGTGTTCGTGGCGCTGGTCGCGCTGGCGGACCTGTTCTCCAAGATCCTGCGGGGGCGGCTCGGATGAACGACGTCAAACCGCATACCGGCATGCCCCAACCGCCGGCCCGGGACTGGACCGTGCTGGCGCTGATGGCGCTGGTGGCGGTGCTGATCGTGGCCAGCTTCGCCGCGCTGCCGTTGAAATGGCGCGAGTTCTTCACCATCGACGCGGTCAACAGCGTGCTCGAACTGCTGGCCGGCTTCGCGCCGCCGGACATCTCGCCGCGCTTCCTGACCAAGACCGCGTGGGCCACGATAGAAACGATGTCGATGTCGGCGCTCGGCACCTTGCTGGCGGTGGTCGCCGGGCTGGCGCTGTCGCTGCCGGCGTCGGGCCGCTTCGGCCGGGCGCCGCGCGCGGCGGTGCGCGCCGCGCTCAATGTGCTGCGCTCGATCCCGGAACTGGTGTGGGCCTCGATCCTGCTGATCGCCGCCGGCCTGGGTCCGTTCGCCGGCACGCTGGCGCTGGCCGCGCACACCGCCGGCGTGCTGGGGCGCCTGTTCGCCGACGCGCTGGAAAACGCCGCGCCGCTGCCGGAGCAAAGCCTGCGCACCAACGGCGCCTCCGCCACCGCCGCCTTCTTCTACGCGACCTTGCCGCAAACGCTGCCGCAGATGCTGTCCTATACCTTGTACCGCTGGGAGAACAATATCCGCGCCGCCGCCATCCTCGGCGTGGTGGGCGCCGGCGGTTTGGGGCAGATGCTCAAATATCACCTGTCGCTGTTCCAGATGCAGAAGGCCGCCACCGTCATCATCGCCATGCTGCTGCTGGTCGCGCTGGTGGACGCCATCAGCTTCGCGATGCGCCGCGCGCTCACGCGCTGACCCGATAATCCGCCAATCGCTTCCTTACAGGAGCTCTGCCCCATGCTCGAACTGCGCAACCTGTCCAAATCCTATGCCAGCGGCCGTCCGGTGCTGTCCAATCTCTCGTGGACCTTCAAGGCGGGCGAATTCGTCTCCATCATGGGCGACTCCGGCGTCGGCAAATCGACGCTGCTCAACCTCATCGCCGGCCTCGATACCCCAGATGCCTCCCCCAACGCCGCGCCGGGCGACTCGCCGATCATCGTCGACGGCGTGCCGATGTCGGGGCTCGACGACGACGCCGCCACCAAGTTGCGGCGCGCGCGCATGGGCTTTATTTTCCAGGCCTTCCACGTGCTGCCGCATCTGACCTTGCTGCAAAACGTCGCGCTGCCGCTGCTGCTCAACGGCCTGCCGACCGCGCGCGCGGCGGAGATGCTGGACGCCGTCGGCCTGGGCGGGCGCGGCGACGACTTCCCGCACCAGCTCTCCGGCGGCGAAATGCAGCGCGTGGCGATCGCCCGCGCGCTGGTGCACCGTCCGGCGCTGGTGCTGGCCGACGAGCCGACCGGCAACCTCGATCCGGACACCGCGCACAGCATCCTCACCTTGTTACGGAGGGAAATTAAATCGACCGGCGCGTGCGCCATTATGGTGACCCACTCCCGCGTTGCGGCCGAAATGACAGACAAAGTCCTACAACTATCGAAAAGCTGCATACAAGAAACAACAAACGTCAACCCGTTTAAGCAATAAACAAGATAATTCATTTGTTAAACCCAGCAATTTTCCGCGCAAAGTAGTATTATTTAAATTAACTTGCATGGTTATCAAGAATGTTGAGTCGCGTACCACATTCGGATCAAAAATGTGGGCGCTAGCCTTGCTGGGAAACGTCTTTATTGACACGTTTGAGCAAAGGAGGAGCAATCATGAACGTACGGCAAAAAAAGCTGGAACTGATCGAGGCCATGAATCGTGCTCGGGCGCTGGAACCATCCAGCTTCGTCCCGAACAAGTTGCTTGATACCTTGATCGAAAAAATGAACTTAAAAAACGACGCGGAGTTGTGCCGAGTTTTAGAAGTGCAGCCTCCCATCATCAGCAAAATCCGACACCGCAAGCTGGCAGTTGGAGCCACGATTTTGCTGCGTATGCATGAAAAGTCAGAGATCAGCATACGGGAATTGAAAGATCTGTCGACCGCTTCGATGCATTGAGCAGCCTAGCTGATCTTGCCATGCCAGGCGCCGGTATGCGGTAGCGGCGCCCCCTTAATGCACCAAAGCGTCAGCCCAAACCCCGCTGAACGCCGCATTAAGTCCCCACAGAGCTCCACCTGCTCCATCAACAAAATCCATCAGAAGAATTCAGGATGCCGCTTTAACAGCTGCGCCTCGAAGTCATTGACGGCCGTGAAGTTCGGCACCTTCGGCGCGATGCCGCGTCCTATGTCCCAGCTGCGCCACGCGCGCGGGCTATCGCCGGTCAACAGCAGCAAGTCCCCCAGATCCTTGTACGCGCCGCCCAACACCGGATTGGCTTCCAGCACCTCGCCGAACAGCTGCAGGCTTTCCTTGCGCTGGCCCAGCCGCAGGCGGTTGTTCGCCTCCAGCAGCTTGAGGACATAGGCCTTGCGCGGCGCCTGCTTGCGCAGCTGCTCCAGCGTCTTGACCGCGCCCTCGTACTCCTCCTTGCTCTTCGGGCTCACGGAAGCGAGCATCAGCGCCACCGCCGGGTCCTCGCGCATCTTCTCCAGCTGCGCCGGCGTAAACGGCAGCATCGGCTCGCCGGTGGCCAGCACGCACTCGGTACGGCCCAGCATCGTGTCGAGCGGCTGGTCTTCGCGGTAGTCGGCGGCCGTGTCGCAGGGATGGGCGGCGCGCAGCGCCGCCAGCCGTTCCGGCGTGAGCGCCGCCATGCGGTCGAGCATGATATCGAGTTCCCCCGCCAGTTCCCCCGTCTGCGCCGCTCGGGGCGCGTAGCCTTTCAGATCGTAGGCCGGCGGCCGCGCGCTCTTCACTTCGGCGACGCTGATGCTGACGGTGCGCACGCCCACGCCGGTGTTGACGGTGAACGTCAACTGCCCGGGAATGACGCCATCCCTGGCCAGTCTGGCCAGCAGCTGCGGATGTCCCGCCTGCGTGTAGCGCAGGAACTGCGCGAAGCGCGCCGCGTCGGCCGCGCCTACCTTGGCGCCGGCCTTGCTCCACGAGGCCAGCTTGCGGCCCTCGCTGGAAAACTCCAGTGTGCCGTCGCCGGCGCTTTCGTCGATCTTCACCGCGTCGTCGTCCGCCACCGCCAGCTCCTGTTCGCGGTCCACCTGGCGGCTGAGGGGCGTATCGATCTTCGCCTTGGCCAGCATGGCGTTGATGTTTTCGCGGTTCTTCAGCTCCATCGTGCGGAAGCCGGCGATGCTGTACAGCGAGTAGTCGACATAGACCTTGTTGACGGTATCGAGCACGTAGTAGCGCCGCGACTTGAAGTCGTAGATCAATTCGACCTTGGGCATTTTCACGGCGGTGTAGCCGTCGGACAGCGTCACGTCCATCACCTGGCGTGTATCGGCCGGCGGATTGCTCACGCCTTTGACCGATTCGGTATGCACCGAGGAGGTGACCTGCAAGGTGACGGCGGCGAAAGCGGAGTGGCCGGCCAGCAGCGCGGCGCACAGCGACAGAAGGCGAAGCGGGTGTCGGACCATGGGTTTCTCTATCGCCTAGTCGATTAATGATTGAGGAGGGAGCGCGCGCCACGGTAACATGTTGTAGCACACGATACATAGCAAATATAGCAGTTCGCCGGGATTGGCGTACTCTGGAGCCTTATGATGATAACCATGCCCACACTGTCCATGCGCATCGGATCCCTGGCCGCCTGCGCCGCGCTGCTGATCCTCGGCGGCTGCACCACGCCCTACCAGGCCCCCGCCACCTCGGCGGTCAAGCCGGACCAATTGGCCGGCGCCTTGAACCGCGTCAGCTGGGGCGTCAACCAGAGCACCTGGCAGCAGGCCGAAAAAGTCGGCTACGACACCTGGCTCGATCGGCAGCTGCATCCCTCCCCGGCCGTGCTGCCGCCGGCCGCGCAGGCACAGATCGACGCCATGACGATTACCCAAAAGCCGTTGCAGCAACTGATCCAGGAACTGGACCAGCAACGCAAGGACATCGACAAGATCACCGTCGACGACGACAAGAAGTCGGCCCAGCAGGCCTACCAGCAGGAGCTGAACCGCGTCGCCAAGGAAGCGGCGGCGCGCTCGCTGCTGCGCGACCTGTACTCGCCCAACCAGCTGCAGGAGCAGATGACGTGGTTCTGGATGAACCACTTCAGCGTCCACCAGGGCAAGAGCAATTTGCGCGTGCTGGTCGGCGACTACGAGGACAAGGCGGTGCGCCCGCACGCGCTGGGCAAGTTCCGCGACCTGCTGGCCGCCACCTTGCGCCATCCGGCCATGATCCGCTATCTGGACAACGAACAGAACGCCGCCAACCGCATCAACGAGAATTACGCGCGCGAGCTGATGGAACTGCACACCTTGGGCGTGGACGGCGGCTACAGCCAGCGCGACGTGCAGGAACTGGCGCGCATCCTCACCGGCGTCGGCGTCAACCTGGGCACGGGCGAACCGAAGGTGAAGAAGGAGCTGCAGGCGCAGTACGTGCGGCAAGGCCTGTTCGAGTTCAATCCCAACCGCCACGATTACGGCGACAAGGAATTCCTCGGCCAGGCCGTCAAGGGGCGGGGCCTGGCGGAGGTCGACGAGGCGATCGACCGCCTGAGCCGCCACCCGGCCACGGCGCGCTTCATCAGCCGCAAGCTGGCGGTGTACTTCGTCGCCGACGAACCGCCGCCGGCGCTGGTCGAGCGCATGGCCGCGACCTTCGCTTCCAGCGACGGCGACATCGCGGCGGTGCTGCGCACCATGTTCACCTCCGACGACTTCGCGCAGTCGCTGGGCCGAAAATTCAAGGACCCGGTGCACTATGTGGTGTCCGCGGTGCGCCTGACCTACGACGACAAGGTGATCCTCAACACCGGCCCGATGCTGTCGTGGCTCAACCGGATGGCCGAGCCGCTGTACGGGCGCCAGACGCCGGACGGCTACCCGCTCACCGAATCCGGCTGGGCCAGTCCGGGCCAGATGACGACGCGCTTTGAAATCGCCAAGGCCATCGGCTCCGGCAACGCGGGCCTGTTCAAGACGGACGGCCCGCAGCCGACGGAGCGCGCCGCCTTCCCGCAGCTGGCCAACGCGCTGTACTACCACACCTTGCAAAAAAACCTGGGCCAGCCCACGCGCCAGGTGCTCGAACAGGCCACGTCGCCGCAGGAATGGAACACCTTCCTGTTGTCGTCGCCGGAGCTGATGCACCGCTGAAGAGGAGACCCACGATGAAACGCCGCACCCTGCTCCAGTCACTGGCCGCCCTGCCCGTCGCCACGATGGCCGGCAAGCTGTGGGCCGCGCCGGCTAGCAAGACGCGGCTGCTGTTCGTCTTCATGCGCGGCGGCTACGACGCCACCAACCTGCTGGTGCCGATCTCCAGCCAGTTTTACTACCAGGCGCGGCCCAACATCGCGGTGCCCAAACCGGGCGACGACCTCAATGCGGCGCTGCCGGTCAACGCCGACTGGGGCCTGCACCCGGCGCTGCGCGAGACCATCCATCCGCTGTTCACCATCGGCCAGGTGGCCTTCGTGCCGTTCGCCGGCACCGAGGACATCTCGCGCAGCCATTTCGAGACGCAGGACAGCATAGAACTGGGCCAGGCGCTGGACGGCACGCGCGACTACCGCTCCGGCTTCCTGAACCGGCTGGCGACGACCCTGAACGCCGACCGGGCCAACGCCATCTCCTTCACCGACCAGCTGCCGCTGATCATGCAGGGCGGCGCCCAGCTGCCCAACATGGCGCTTCGTTCGATCGGCAAACCCGGCGTGGACGCGCGCCAGGCGAAGATGATCGCCTCGATGTACGGCGACACCGCGCTGGCGCGGCAGGTGCGCGACGGCTTCGTGGTGCGCGAGGATGTGATGAAGGAGATGATCGGCGAGATGGACGCGGCCAACCGCAACGCCATCACCGCCAAGGGCTTCGAGCTGGAGGCGCGCCGCATCGCCAAGCTGATGAAGGAGAAATACAATATCGGCTTTGTCGATGTCGGCGGCTGGGACACCCACGTCGGCCAGGGCGGCGCCACCGGCTATCTGGCGCGCCGATTCGAGGAGCTGGGACGCGGCCTGGCCGCCTATGCGAAGGAAATGGGACCGGACTGGAAGGACACGGTGGTGGTCGTCGTCAGCGAATTCGGCCGCACCTTCCGCGAAAACGGCAACCGTGGCACCGACCATGGACACGGCAGCGTCTACTGGGTGCTGGGCGGCGGCGTCGCCGGCGGGCGGGTGCGCGGCGAACAGATACGGCTGGAGCAAAACACCTTGTTCCAGAACCGCGACTACCCGGTGCTCAACGAATACCGCGCCATGTTCGGCGGCCTGTTCGCGCGCATGTATGGCCTCGACGCGGGACAGGTGGAACGCATTTTCGGTACCAAAGGCCAGGACCTAGGCTTGATCTGAAGCGTCGGCGGCCAGCCACTCCGTCGCCTCGTCCGCCGACAGCGCGGGCGAATACAAATGTCCCTGGAACGCCCCGCAACCCAGCTGCTGAAGAAAGCCGGCCTGCTCCGGACTCTCCACGCCTTCGGCGATCACCCGCAAACGCAGGTCCTGCGCCAACTGGATGACGGTCCTGGCGACCGCGTTGGCGTCGGCGTTTTCCGGCACGCCGTGCAAAAAGCTCTTATCGAGCTTGATAGTCGTCACCGGCAGGATGCGCAGGTAACTGAGCGACGAATAACCGGTGCCGAAATCGTCGAGCGACAGCGGGAAGCCGCGCTCGCGCAAGCGGAAAATGATATTGCTGCCGCTGCGTTCGAGCTCGATCGCGTCGCGCTCGGTCAGCTCGATTTCGATATCCTGCGGCGCCAGCCGGGATTCGGCCAGCACCGCATCCAGATGTTGTTGATAGTCGGCGTCGCGCAGCTCCTCGGCGCAGGTGTTGACGCACACGCGCAGCTGCGTCGATCCCCCGTCGCGCCATTGCCGCAACTGCGCGCACGCTTGCCGCAGCACCCACGCGCCCAGGTCCGGCAGCAGGCCGATCTCCTGCGCCAGCCCGATCACATAGTCGACCGAATGCTGCGACAACTGGCCAGGCAGCCGCAGTAGCGCCTCCATCGCCACCGTGCGGCCGCTGGCCGCATCGACGATGGGCTGGTACGCCAGCCAGAACAACCTGCCGCTGACGACGCGTTTGAGTTCGCTGTGATCGGCGTTTTTGCGGTGCGCGATCTCGTCGAGCTCCCGCGTGTAATAGTGGAAGCAGTTGCGGCCGTCGTTCTTGGCGTGGTACATGGCCAGGTCGGCCTTCTTGAGCAGATGGTCCGGCGTGGTGGCGTCGACCGGACACACGGCGATGCCGATGCTGGCGCTGATGCGGATGTCGCGCTCGTCGATCAGGAAGGGCTGCCTTAGCGACTCGAGCAGCTTTTCCGCCAGCGCCCCGCCCGAGGCCGGCGACGGCGCGTGCAGCTGCAGCATCGCGAACTCGTCGCCGCCGATACGGGCGATGAAATCGCTCTCGCGGCTGACGGCGCGGATGCGCTGCGCCACCTGCTGCAGCAAGTGGTCGCCGGCATGGTGGCCCATCAGGTCGTTGACCTCCTTGAACTGGTCGAGATCGATCATCAGCAACAGCAGCAGCTGGCCGGTGCGCCCGGCCAGCGCCACCATCTCGGCCCGGTGCGCGTCGAAGGCGGCGCGGTTGGCCAGGCCGGTCAGCACGTCGATCGACGCCAGCCGGTGGATCTCGTCCTGCGCCAGCTTGCGGTCGGTCACGTCGCGCAGGATCTTGAGGAAGCCGATGGGCGGGGCCTGCTCGGTGGCGCCCGGGATCGGCGTCAGGATGCCGTCGGCCCAGAATTGCGAGCGGTCCTTGCGCACGTGCCAGCGGTAATCGGTGGCGCGGCCGCACTCGGCCGCCGTGCGCCGCTCGAACTCCGGCTGGCCCAGCGCGAGGTCCTCGAAGGTGTAGATGGCGTCGAGGCTCTTGCCGATGATTTCCTCCGGCGCGAAGCCGAAGACCAGCTGCGCGCCGATATTCCAGCTCGTGACCAGCCCGCGCGGATCGACCGTGAAGATCGCGAAGTCGCGCACGTTCAGATAAATCTGCCGCAGCAGGATATCGGGAGCAAGCTCGGGTGCCAGGACGGCGGTCAGCGGAGGATTCATGGCGGGCACCCGTCAAAACAGGTTTGACCGGCGGCAGGCGATTCGGTTCGGCGCCCGGTTTCGCCGCGTCGTTTCACCGTGTCGCCGCCGCTATCCCAGCCGCTATCCCAGCCGCACCCGCATCCGCTCCAGCGCCCGCATGAACAGCTCCGGCTCATCGGCCGCGCGCGCCAGCACCAGCGCGCCCTGGATGCCGCCGACGGCGTCCTCGGCCAGCTCGCGCGCCACCGCCGGCGTGCGCCCGCCCCGCTCCAGCGCCGACGCCAGCGCGTCGATCCACTCGGCGAAATATGCCTGCACCTTGACGGCGAAGCGGTCGCGTTCATGGCCGAGCGCGAACACGCCCACCAGGCACACCTTGCGGCCGGACAGGAAATAGCGCCCGACCGCCGTGAACATGTCGGCCACGCCCCGCCCCGCGTCGTGGCGCTCGCGCAGCGGCTGGAACACCTGGTCGCGGAACCAGCCGTCGATGTTGGCCAGCACCGCCTCGGCCATTTCCTCTTTACCGCCGGGGAAGAAATTGTAGATGCTGCCCTTGCCCAGCCCCGTGCCCTCGCTGATGCGCGCCAGGCTGGCGCCCTCGAAGCCATAGGTGCGGAATACTTCGGCCAGCTGCGGCACCATGTCGCCGCGCTCGCCCATTACGCGTGCCACGGTCAGAAACCCAGCTCGCTCAGGCTGGCGTGATCGGCCGGGCGCGGGCCGCTGGCGTCCCAGTGGAACTTGCGGTCGGCGGCCGCGATCGGCGCCTCGTTGATGCTTGCCAGGCGCAGTTGCATCAGGCCGTCGGGCGCGAATTCCCAGTTCTCGTTGCCGTAGGCGCGGTACCACTGGCCGGAATCGTCATGGTATTCGTAGGCGAAGCGCACCGCGATGCGGTTGCCTTCGAACGCCCACAGCTCCTTGATCAGGCGGTACTCCAGCTCGCGCGTCCACTTGCGCGTGAGCAGGCCGACGATGTCGGCGCGGCCGGTGACGAATTCGGCGCGGTTGCGCCATTGGCAATCTTCCGTGTAAGCCAGCGAAACTTTTTCCGGGTTGCGGGTGTTCCAGCCGTCTTCGGCCATGCGGACTTTCTGGATCGCGGTGTCGCGGGTGAAGGGAGGGAGCGGCGGACGTGTCATGATGGGCTTTCGATGGTTGTACCAAACGGTACAACCAGTCTACGACGTTGCCGATGTGAATGCAAGCGAAACCCGCACGGCCCAGCGGGGTCGTACCCGTCGGGTACGACCCCTAAGTGGTATCGCGCGCGTCTCGTTGAACGCATGCGGGTTGGAACTTAAGTAAACAGTTCGTTCGACAGTTGCAGGCCGTCGACGCTCAGCCGCACGGTGCCGGTGATGCCGCCCTCGTCCAGCCGCAGCTCGATCCAGCCCGCCTCCACCAGCATCAGCAATTGGCGCCGCAGCACGCTCATCGGGCGCTGGGCTTGCTTGCTCAGCTTGGCCAGCGAGCAGGGTTTGCCGGGGTGCTCCGCTTCGATCCGCCACAACGCTTCGAGCACGCCGATCAGGGCCGCCATCACTTCATCATCCATTTACCGCTATCCTTGATCTGTTCTCTGCCGATAATGTGATTCTGCACTATACTCTCGGAAATAAGCTATATTACCGGAAAGCAACATGCAAAAAGATAAACCCGAAGGCCACGTCGAACCGTACCACCACGCCGCAGGCGGCTGGGGCGCGCTGAAACAAGTGGCAATCAACCTGGTGCGCGAGAAGGTCAGCGGCGGCAACTACAAGACGCTGCTCAAGCAAAACCAGCCTGACGGGTTCGACTGCCCCGGCTGCGCCTGGCCCGACCGCGAACACGCGTCGACCTTCGAGTTCTGCGAGAACGGCGTCAAGGCCGTCGCCGCCGAAGCCACCAGCAAGCGCGTCAAGCCGGCGTTCTTCGCCGCGCACACGGTCGCGGACCTGCTGCGCCAGTCCGACTACGAACTTGAACAGCATGGCCGCCTGACCGATCCGATGGTCTACGACCGCGCCAGCGACAAATACCTGCCGATCGCCTGGGACGACGCCTTCGCGCTGATCGCCCGCCACCTGAAGGCCCTGCCCGATCCGAACCAGGCCGCGTTCTACACGTCCGGCCGCACCGGCAACGAGGCGGCCTTCCTGTTCCAGCTGTTCGTGCGCATGTACGGCACCAACAACTTCCCGGACTGCTCCAATATGTGCCACGAGCCGACCAGCCGGGGACTGCCGGGCACCGTCGGCATCGGCAAGGGCACGGTCACGCTGGAGGATTTCGAACACGCCGATACCTTGCTGATCTTCGGCCAGAATCCGGCCACCAACCACCCGCGCATGCTCGGTGAATTGCGCGACTGCGCCAAGCGCGGCGCACGCATCGTCTCCATCAATCCGCTGCGCGAGCGCGGGCTGGAACGCTTCACCAGCCCGGCCCACGCGCTGGAGATGCTGACCAATTCGAGCACCACCATCAGCACCATGTTCATCCAGCCGACATTGGGCGGCGACTTCGCGCTGATCAAGGCGCTGGCCAAGCGCCTGGTCGAACGCGACGACGAGGCCCTGGCCGCCGGCCAGGCCGGCCTGCTGGACCGTGACTTCATCGCCGAACACACCAGCGGCTTCGAGGCGTTCGCGCAGGACCTGCGCGCCCAGGACTGGGACGAGCTGGTGGCCGAGTCGGGCGTGCCGCGCGCGCAGATCGAGGAGCTGAGCGAGGTATACATCAACGGCAAGAACGTCATCTGCACCTGGGGCATGGGCCTGACCCAGCACAAGGGCGCGGTGGCGACGATCCAGATGCTGTCCAACCTGATGATGATGCGCGGGAATATCGGCCGCAAGGGCGCGGGCCTGTGCCCGGTGCGCGGCCACTCCAACGTGCAGGGCGACCGCACCATGGGCATCGAGGAAAAGCCGACCAAAGCCTTCCTCGACCGCATGCAAAAGGTCTTCGATTTCGAGCCGCCGCGCGAGCATGGCTACGACGTGGTCGAAAGCATCCAGGCCATGCTTGACGGGAAAGTGAAAGTCTTCTTCGGCATGGGCGGCAATTTCGCCATGGCGACGCCGGACACGCCCCTCACCTTCGACGCGCTGCGCGCCTGCGACCTGACGGTGCACGTGGCCACCAAACTGAATCGCAGCCATCTGATCCTCGGCAAGGAAGCGTTGATCCTGCCGACCCTGGGCCGCACCGAGATCGACATGCAAAACGGCGTGCCGCAGGGCGTGACGGTGGAGGACTCGATGAGCATGGTCCATCTGTCGTACGGCATGAACCAGCCGGCATCGGACAACCTGCTGTCGGAGACGGCGATCGTCGCGCGCATGGCGCACGCCACGCTGGGTAGCGACAAGATCGACTGGAACGCCTATGGCAGCGACTACGCCAGCATCCGCGACGCCGTCGCCAAGGTGTTCGACGACTTTTACGACTTCAATGCGCGCGTGGCCAAGCCGGGCGGATTCCATCTGAAGGTGGCCTCGCGCGAGCGCGAATGGCGCACCGCCAGCGGCAAGGCGCAATTCGTGGTGCACGCGGTCGATACCGACACGCCGATCCACCGCGCCCGCGCCCTGCACGGCGAGCGTTTGATGGTCTTGATGACGGCGCGCTCGCACGACCAGTACAACACGACGATCTACGGCATGGACGACCGTTATCGCGGCGTGTTCGGATTGCGTCGGGTGTTGTTCATCAACAAGGAAGATCTGGCGATGCTGGGCATGAAGAATGGCCAGTACGTGGACATGGTCAGCGTGTGGGACGATGCAGTCGAACGCCGCGCCGAGCGTTTCGTGCTGGTGGAATATGACATCCCGCGCGGCTGCCTGGGCGCCTACTTCCCGGAGACGAACGGCTTGATCCCGCTGCACAGCACCGCCGACGGCGCCGGCACGCCGACATCGAAATCGATACCGGTGTTGTTGTCGCTATCGGCGGACCAAACGCCTGCGGAGTAAGCGCTTCAGGTGTACCCCACGCACCCATCCTGGCGGCAAAAACTCACCAATTTGATCCCGGCCTCGCTGGCGATATCGATCGCCAGCGTGCTGGGTGCGGAGATGGTCGCCAGCATCGGAATATTCATGCGCGCCGCCTTGCGCACCAGCTCATAGCTCGCGCGGCTCGACATGAAGACGAACCCACACCGCATGTCCACCCCGTCCAGCGCCAGATGGCCGATCAGTTTATCGAGCGCGTTGTGGCGTCCCACGTCCTCGCACACCTTCATCACCGCGCCATCGGCGTCGCACCACGCGGCGGCATGCACACCCCCGGTAGCCTTCATCAACTGCTGATGCGCGCCCAGCTCCGACGCCGCGCGCGCAATCGCGGGCGGCAGCGACACATCATCATGCAGCGCCGGCGCCGTGATGCGGGCCGGATTAAGGTCCAGCAGCTCCAGGCTCTCGATGCCGCAAACGCCGCAGCCGCTGCGGCCCGCCATGGAGCGGCGCTGCTGCTTGAGCTGAACGAAATTTTCCTGGGCGATGGTGATTTCAACTTCGAAGCTGCGCGCATGTTCGCGTAGTTCGATATCGTAGACGTGGGACGCTTGGGCGACCAGGCCCTCGGTGAGCGCGAAGCCTACGGCGAAAGACTGCAATTCGCGCGGCGTGACCATCATGACGGCATGCGAAATGCCATTGACGACCAGCGCCACCGGCAGTTCTTCGGCGACGCGGTCGGTGGTGCTGGAGGCGTCCTGCGGCGCGGTGCCGCGACGGCGCACCGCTGGGCGCAGCTGAAAGCCCGCGCGTTCTACTTCATCGTCCAATATCATCGCCGCCGCCCCGCAAATAAACCATTTTACACGGGGCAGCGAGCTACCGTGGAGACACGTAGGGCGGATTAGCGCGCAGCGCGTAATCCGCCATGAGCCGCCGACGGAGCTTGGCGGATTACGCTGCGCTAATCCGCCCTACGTGTTTTAGATGAACGCCAGCGTCGCGTTACGCCGCCAGGGGTTCGTTAGCCACCCCATAGTGACGCGCATAGCGGCCATCCAGATTCGCCAGCGGCAGCAGCAGGAACAAATCGGCGCTTTCGAAATCAGGGTCCCATGCCGGTTCGCCGCAAATCCACGCGCCCGAACGCAGGTAGCCCTTGAGCAGCGGCGGCACTTGCGGTTTTTGCGCGGCTTCCAGCTTCGAGAACGGGAACGGCAGATGCGGGGTGACGCGGTATTCGGAAGGAGCCATGTGCTGGCCAATCAGCGACTGGAACACGGCGACGGCATTGTGGCCGCCATCGGCAAGGCTGATACTGGCGCAACCGGCCAGATAGTCGCAGTTCTCGCGGCGCATGTACTCGGCCAGGCCGGACCACAGCAGCATGATGACGCTGCCGCCACGATAGTCGGGATGGATGCAGGCGCGGCCCGCTTCAACCATGCGGTTGCGCAGGTTGTTCAGGCGGCCCAGATCGAACTCGCCTTCGGAATAGACACGGCCGATTTTGCGGGCGCGCGATGCGCTCAGCAGGCGGTAGGTGCCCACCACCTTGAGCGTGTTCGCGTCGCGCACGATCAGATGATCGCAATGCTCGTCGAATTCGTCGCTGTCGAGGCCATCCTCGCGCACCAGCGAACTCAGTCCCATCGTTTCGATGAACACCTTGTAGCGCAGGCGCTGCACTTCACGCAGTTCTTCGGGCGTGCTTGCCATACTGAGCACCAGCTTGCCGGAGGTCGCTCGGACGTCCGCTTGTATGATCGAGGTTTGCATGCTTCATCCTTTCTGTGGAAGACGAAGCAAGCGTACCGGTCGAATACTTCAAGGAAATGACATCTAAATGTCAATTCCGTGACATGCGCACAAGTGTTGTTTTTAAATCAGCCTTTTTTCGGGCGGCCGGTCTTGAGCTGCGGCAGGCTGGCCAGCACTTTTTGCAAGGTCGCCATGTCGATCTGGCTGATCAGCGCAACGCCGATACGCAACAATTCGCTCTTTTTGATCTCGAAACCGGCTTTCAGGCAGGCTTTCTTGACCTGGCTTAGCACCGCGTACTCCTGTTCAGGCATCGTGAAGCTGTCGCGCACCAGCTTTTCCTTTGGCAGTTTTTGCTTGGCGGCATCCGGCGCGGCCGGCTTGGCGGCTGCCGTTTTGGAAGTTTCGACAGGCGATTTCACGGCGGCTTTCGGGGCGGCTTTTGGCGCGGCGGCCTTAGGGGCGGCGGCTTTTGGAGCTGGCTTGGCAGCGGCTTTCGGCGCCGGCTTGGCGGCTGCTTTAGGAGCCGGCTTGGCGGCTGCTTTAGGAGCCGGTTTAGCGGCAGCTTTTGGCGCTGGCTTGGCGGCTGGCTTGGCGGCTGGCTTGGCGGCGGCCTTGACTGCCGGTTTGGCGGCCGGTTTCACCGCTGCGGGTTTTGCGGCGGCCGGCTTGGTAGCTGGTTTCGCGGCTGGCTTGGCGGCCGGGGTGACGGCGATTTTCGCGGCGGCTGGCTTGGCGGCGGCTTTGGTCGTTGGCGCTTTTCCGTTGGCCAGACCGTTAACAGGCTTGTTCATACTTACTCCAATTTAATCAACAATATAAACAATATATATCATTTACGTAAATTTTGCTTGCGTTACCGCAAATGTGCGGCGACCCGGGCGAACAGCAACTGCGGGCTGACCGGCTTGCGCAGGAAATCCACGCCGCCCGCTTTGTGGCCCATCACCTCGTCCTCGGCCTGCCCTTTCGCTGTCAGGAACAACACGGGAATGGCGCTGCTTGCGGGATCGGCCTTCAGCCGGCGGCAGGTTTCGAAGCCGTCCATGTCGGGCATCATGATATCGAGCAGAATCAAGTCCACCTTGGCCGATGCGACGATCTGCAGCGCGGTCGCGCCGCTGGTCGCGACCTTGGTGTTGTAGCGGTCTTTTAACAAACCGGCAATCAAGGTCAGATTGTCCGGCGTATCGTCAACGATCAACACCGTTGCGCGGTCATCGGCTTTCGTGTTCATGGCACCTCCTCATTCGTCTTCATCAGCTACGGCGGCCAGCAACTTGCCCGCCGCTTCAAACTCATACTGCTCCATGTGATGCTTGAGGCGTCCCATGGTCTGCGGCGACAATATCGTCGCCAGGCTCGCGCGCACGCTCTCGAAGTAATCCAGGCTCTCGCCGCTGAATTCCGCCAGCAGCACGCGCAGCTCGGCGATCGCCCGGCGCGCATCCTCTTCGCTGACGTCTTGGACTTCCGCGCGCGGCGGCAGCGGCGGCACTACCTTCATCGACATCCCAAGCCAGCGCGAAAGCACCCGGTACAGCCGCTGCGGATCGATAGGCTTGGTGACATAGTCCTGCATGCCGTTTGCCAGGCAGCGCGCGCGCACGTCGGCCAGCGCATGCGAGGTCACCGCGATCACCGGCAGCTCGTTGAAGCGGCCGTCCTTGCGCAGCTGCTGCGTGGCCTCATAGCCGTCCAGCAGCGGCATGCCCAGGTCCATCAGCACCAGGTCGTAGGCGTGCGGCCCGGCCGCCAGCAGCCGCTCCACCGCCAGTTGGCCGTCGCCGACGACTTCGACGTCCAATCCCTGCAGCGCCAGCAGCTCCCGGGTGACATCCTGGTTGTCCGCGCTGTCCTCGGCCAACAGCACGCGCGCGGTGCGGCGCGGCGACGCGTCGAGCTTCAGCTCCGCCACCGGCCCTTCGTACACGGCCGCGCGCACCGCCAGCGCGGCCGCGTCGGACACTGCGAACTCCACTTCGAAGCGGAAGGTGGAGCCGTGATCGACCTGGCTCTCGACGTCGATATTCCCGCCCATCAGCCGCACCAGCTGCTGCGAAATCGACAATCCCAGTCCGGTGCCGCCATACTGGCGCGTGGTCGAGCCGTCGGCCTGGATAAAGGAGCGGAACAGCTTTCCTTTCTGCTGTGGCGTCATGCCGATGCCGGTATCGCGCACCGAAAAACACAGTTTGGCCTTGCCATCCGCCGCACCGGCGGCGCCGCTGGCCAGCGCGCAGCGCAGTTCCAGCGACCCGGCGGGGGTGAACTTGACCGCGTTGTTGACCAGGTTGATCAGCACTTGACCGAGCCGCAGCGGGTCGCCCACCAGATAGCGCGGCACGTCCGGGGCGACATCGATCACATAGTCCAGCTGCTTGTCGAGGGCGCGCTGCGCCGTCACGCTGGAGACATGGGCCAGCACGTCGTCCAGCAGGAACGGAATCGACTCCAGCTCCAGGCGCCCGGCCTCGATCTTGGAGAAGTCGAGGATGTCGTTGATGATCCCCAGCAGCGACAGCGCGGCCATGTGGATTTTGCTGATGTAGTCGTGCTGCTTGGGCGTCATCTCCGTGCGCAGCGCCAGATAGGCCATGCCCAGCACGGCGCTCATCGGCGTGCGGATCTCGTGGCTCATATTGGCCAGGAATTCGGACTTGGCGATATTGGCCGCTTCCGCCATGACGTTGGCGGTGACCAGTTTTTGCTCGCGCTCGCGGCGTATGCTGATGTCGCGGATGAAGGCGCAAAACTCATAGCCGCCCTGCGTGTCGGTACTGACCTTGGTGATCGACAGCTCGATCGGGAATTCCTCGCCGTTGCGGCGCAATGCGAACACCTCTATGCGGGTATCGAGTACGCCGCCACCGCCACCCGACAGGTGCCGCCGCATGCCACGATGATGGTCGTAGCGGAAGCGCGGCGGAATAATGGTCTGGTCCAGCTCACGCCCCAGCGCCTCGTCGCGGCTCCAGCCGAATATCCGCTCGGCCTGGGTGTTCCAGCCGACGATGCAGCCTTCGGGGTTCATGCGCACCACCGCGTCGAGCGCCGTGTCGACGATGGTTTGCAGCTTGGCCTCGCTCTCCTCGGCGATCAGCATCGACTCGGTCAGCTCGCGGGTGCGCTCGCTGATGCGCATTTCCAGATCGGCGTTCAGGTCGCGCAGTTCGCGCTCGGCGTCGCGCAGGCGCGTGAGCGTGTCGCGGAAACGCAGCACCGCTTCGGACATGCGCCCCACCTGGTCCTCGCGGCCGATGCCGGACAGCTTGATGTCGGTCTCGCCGCGCGTCAGCTTCTCCAGGCTGGCCTGGATGTCGGAGAACGGCCGCGCCGCGCGCCGTCCGACCACGAAAATAGACAATCCGATGCCGAGCACCAGCAGCAGGTTGGCGGCGACCGTGTCGAAGATGCGGCGGCGCAGGTCCTCGTCCATTTTCTGGCGCGAAAAGGCCAGCTCGATATGCCCCAGCTCATAGCTCTGGCGCGCGTCGTTGAAGCTGATGTCGCGCCGCAGGTGGATCGCCGCCACCGGCTCGCGCAGCGGCGACACATAGCTGGCGATTTCCGCGCCGTTGGGCGCCAGCACGCGCAGCACCAGCACCTCCGGCGTGGCGCCGGAGGCGTCGACGACGCTGGAGACGGCCGCGCTGTTGATATCGAACAGCGGCCGCGCCAGCGCCCGCGACAGCACCGCCGTCCACCGCTCCGCCCTCTCGCGCAGGTTTTGCTCGGCCTCGGCGCGCAGCGTTTGCATCACATAGGTGGTGTAGATGGCGGTGGAGACGGCCAGCGCGAAGAAAATGCCGCAGCCCAGCCGCAGGAAGATATTGCGGCGCCATGCGCGACGCAGCCGCGCAAGCGGGCCGCGCCCGCGCATCAGCACCGCGTCGGCGGCGGCGTCGCTGGCGGCGGCGGACCGCCTGGTGTCAATGACTGGCACTTTCCGCCCGTTCCAGCTTTTTGTACGCCGCGCTGTTGCGCGACTGTTCGACGGCGCGCCAGATCCGCTCGGACAATTGCGGCCGCGCAGCCACCATCGCGTGCGACAAGATCAGGAAATAAGGTTTTTCGATGATCGGAATCGGCAACTGCTCGAGTTCCGCCTTGAGCGGGCCGCGCATCAGGCCACCGGCGTCGCTGCCGCCGATGGCGGCCGCCGCCACGCGGCCCGCGATCAGCTTGCGGGCCAGTTCGACGGCGCGCTGGCTGCCCTCGTCCACTTCCAGGTTCTGCGCCCGCAGCACGTCGCCGACCGAATACCCCAGCTGGAAGCCGATCGGGCCATCCAGGTTGCGGAAGCTCTTGCCGTCCCATTCGACCTTGCTGCCTTTTTTGCGCAAGACCACGTAGCGGTCGACGTGCATGCGCTTGCCGACGTCGATATTCTCTCCGCCGGGGTACTCGCCCAATTCGCGCCGGTCAGGCTTGTAGCTGACGGCGAAGGCGCCGTCGACCGCGTTGGCCTTCAACTGCGCCAGGCAACGCTTCCACGGGATGCTCAGGTAATTGAACTGGATGTCGAGCCGCTGCTCGACCATCTTGAGCAGCTCGAAATTGAGGCCGCCGCCCTTCTCGGTACGCCACGGCAGCACGTCCTGCGCCTCGAAGCACAGGGAGACGACTTCCTTCGGCTTGTCGGCCGCGTGCGACGGCAATGACAACGCCAGTGCCAACAAAGCGGCGCAGGTGCGCCCAAAGCTTCCACAATGGCGGTACTGGGTCATCGTCGTCTCCCGTCCTGGTCTTCTTTAGCCGCTGGTGCGGATGGCGAAATCCACGCCAACTTCGTCCCAGTTCTCCTGTTCCTTCTCCAGCCAGTACGACAGCGTGGGATGCTCGGCCACCCATTCGCGGCGGATCTCAAGCTCGATGCGGTTCTTCACGCGCAGCTTAATCAGGCTGAAATCGATGTCGATGCGCGAGTGCATGAACAGCACCGCCAGCCGCAACGCCACCACCGCCTTGGCGAAATCCGGCTCGGCCAGCACCTCGACCACCTTACGCAAATTGCCCTTGTGGGCCAGGATCAGGCGGCTCATGACCTTTTGCTCGCGGGTGGTAAAACCCGGCAGGTCGGCGTTTTCGACCATGTAGGCGGCGTGCTTGTGGTAGCCGGTCTGCGACACCACCAGGCCCACCTCGTGCAGCAGCGCGCTCCAGTACAGATGGCGCGTGTACTCCTCGGTGGCCGGCTTGGTCTGCAGGTACAGCGCCAGCGCGTCGTCGGCGACGCGGTTGGCGCGGCGCTCGTCGACGTGGAACTTCTGCAGGCAGGCCTGCACCGACTGCTCGCGCCGATCGCGCTTGGTCGAGCGCAGGTGCAAATCCCACATCACGCCCATGCGCAGGCCCGCCTCGATCGGCTGCACCACCGGGATATCGAGCTCGCGCACCAGGCCGATGAGGATGGCCAGGCCGCCGATGATGGTGCTGGCGCGGTCCGGACGCAGGCCGGCCATCTCGATCTTGCTGACATGGCCGAATTCAATGAAGCGCTGTTTCAGGGCGCTCAAGCTGGCGGCGTTGACTTCGCGCCCGATGCCGTTCTTGACGATGATGTCGGCGATGGTGCGGGCGGTGCCCGACGAGCCGTAGCACTGCTTCCAGAACTGCGGCCGGTAAGGCGGCGCCGCGTCCTCGAAATGGCTGCGCGCCGACAGGATGGCCGCCTCGAACGACGGCGCGTCGACCCGGCCGCCGACGAAGAACGCCAAGCTTTGCTTGACCGTGCCGACGCTGAACGATTCGACCTTTTCGATCTCCTGGCCGCGCCCCAGTATCAACTCGGTCGAGCCGCCGCCGATATCGATCACCAGCCGGCGCTCGCCGGGGGTGGCCAGCGCGTTGGCCACCCCCATGTAGATCAGGCGCCCCTCCTCCTCGCCGGAGATGATCTCGATCGGATGGCCGATGGCCAGTTCGGCCTGCGGCAGGAAAGCGGCGGCGTTGCGCGCCACCCGCATCGCCGAGGTGGCGACCACGCGCACGCCATCGAGCTTGTAGCCGTCCAGCACGGCGCGGAAATTCTTCAGGCAGGCCAGCGCGGTCTGCATCGCCGCCGGCGTCAGGTTGCCCTTGTCGTCCAGCCCGGCGGCCAGGCGTATCGGTTCGCGCACGCTTTTCAGCACGCGGATCGCATCGCCGTCATGCTTGCCGACGTGGAGGCGGAAACTGTTGGAACCCAAATCTACTGCTGCGTACATAATGAAAGCCTCTCTGTGCAAACGGCTACGAAGGCTTGCGTTGCTTCGGATAAAACCGGAATCAAACTAAACGATTTACACGGTTACTAAAATCATCACGATATGCGCCCATTATGACAGCGTGATGACGCCCATGCTCGCGCACGCCACGCGCACGCCATGAAACGCCATGGAACGCGCGCCAAACGTGTCTTTACGGGCCTACGCCTCCAGCGCGCCGGCGGGCGACTGCGCCTCGGCCACCCGGTTGCGGCCGGACGCCTTGGCCTCGCGCAGCGCCTCGTCGGCGCGCTTGAACAGGCTCACAGCGCTGTCGTCGGCCCGTATGGTGGTCACGCCCAGACTGGCCGTCATGTTGATGACGGCTTTTTCCGCCTTCACCGGCAGCAGTGCGATGGCGTTGCGGATACGCTCGGCTACCATCATGGCGTCGTCCTGGGTAGTGCGCGGCAGCTGGATGGCGAACTCGCCGCCGCCCAGGCGGCCCATCAAATCGCTGTCGCGCAGCTGTTTTTTGCAGACATCGACCATCGCCACCAGCACCATGTCGCCCACGGCGTGGCCGTAATCGTCGTTGATGCGCTTGAAATGGTCCAGGTTGAGGATGATCAACGCCGTCGGCAGGCCCGGGCGGCGCGCCAGCGCCATCCACGGCGTCAGCGCCTGGTAGAAGCCGCGCCGGTTCGGCACGTCGGTCAGCGGATCGAGCACCTCCAGCCGCGCCAATTCGCCGTCGAGGCGCTCGTGCGCCAGCAGCAGGTAGCCGAAAGCGTTGCTCAACATCATCAAATACAGGGCGGCGATGCCGACGCCCTGGATCAGCGCCGGACTCACCCAGCCCCAGCCTTCGGGCAGCGCCAGCGACAGCAGGCCGCGCGCCACCACGGCCAGCGCCAGCACCAGCATGGCCACCACCAGATAGCGGCGCAGCATGGTGCCGGCCGACCAGCCGCGTCCCAGCGCGGCCGCGCCGGCGACGAAGAAGAAGCCCATGACGACCGAGGTGATGGCGATGCGCTCGGGCGCCGGCTTGTCGAGCAGCCAGGCGCTGACGAAAATCGTGATCGCCGCCGCCAGCACCGGCACCAGATAGCGGCGCCACACGCGCCGGCCGGCCTGCTCCCACAACGCCGAGGCGTCCAGCGCGAAGCCGGTGAACAGCAAGGCGTTGGCGAAGGGGATCGTCAGGAAATCGGGCAAAGTGCCGCGCAGGTACAGCAGGGTCCAGGCCACGGCCTGGAACAGCTTCGCCCGGGACCAGGTGGCGGTGCGCGCGGAGCCGGCAGCGGCGCCGCTGGTGCTCTGCTGCTGCTCAAAAAAGAACAGCGCCGCGCACAGGCTCAGATTGCCCAGCGCCAGCGCCAGTACCAGGGTTTTTATATCCATGACCGGGGGCTGGTCAGACCTCGTGCTCGACGTTGGTGCTGCCGTCGCCCATTTTGCTGGCCCATGCCTGGGTGAAGTACACTTTTTCGTCCTCGGTCGGCGCGTCGTGCCAAAACACGATCAGCGTGCCCTTGTGGTCGTGCAGCTGGCTGACCTTCTCGATGAAAGTCTGCTTGCCGGCCACGTCAGCCAAGGCGACGACGTAACCGTAGACCCGGGTCAGGCGCTCGATGCGGTCCGGTTCGGTCAAGCTGTTGGTGGCGGTAAGCGTAGGGTGATCTAAAAACATCGTCTCTCTCCAAGATGGCAGCCAAGGGGCTGCCGGGGCTAACGTCAATGTACCTATTATTTTTCCGTCTGTAAATGCAAGCATGGCGGCCGCGACCGCCTGTGACACAATCGCGCCGCTTTTAGCCCGTGCTGCCGGACCGGCATGCTACTATAAATCGCCCATGTAAATCCACAAGACAACAAATCTTGACGCCACCCACCCTTCGTCCCCTGGTCCACACGCGCGGCGACAAGCGCTCGCTTGAATTTGAGCCGGGCATGATTCAAAGCGAAATGCGGCTCTCGCGCCCGGACGACCTGGTCCTGAGCTATGCGCGCGCGATGATGTGTTTTGTGTTGTTTCATCCACGGCCGGAGCACATCGTCATGGTCGGGCTCGGTGGCGGCTCGCTGGCCAAATTCTGCTACCGCTACCTGCCGCACAGCCGCATCACCGTGCTGGAGTTGCGCGCCGACGTCATCGCCCTGCGCGAGCAATTCGCCATCCCGCGCGACAATGCGCGCTTTCGCGTGGTCGAGGCGGATGCCGCGTTGTACATGCGGCAGTTGCGCGGCGCCGTCGATGTGCTGCTGGTGGACGGCTTCGACGCCGTTGGCCTGCCGCCGGAACTTGGCAGCGCGGCGTTTTACGCCGATTGCCGCCGCGCGCTGCGGCCCGGCGGCGTGCTGGTGGCGAATATATTCAGCTACGACCCGCACTATGGCGCGATGTTGCGGCGGCTGCGGCACGCTTTCCAGGGGCGGATTTGCTGGTTTCGCGGGATCGCGGGGAATAACCGGATTCTATTCGCGGTCAAGGGCGGCGCGCCGTCGCCGGCGCTGGCGATGCAGCAGAAGGTGGCGCGCAGCCATGGGCTGGCCTTGCCGGTGTTGAACCGGCTGCTGGCGCATTGGACGGTGCTTAAACTGCGCTGGAGCGCTCGCCGGGGCAAATAAACCATGTCCACATGCCTGAACAAATTCTGAAACACGTAGGGCGGATTAGGCGGAACGCCGTAATCCGCCAATGCATGCGCCGTCGAAACGCACGCATTGGCAGATTACGCTGCGCTAATCCGCCCTACGTATATCCGGAGTGTATTCCAGGTCGGCATCCGGGGTCCGCGTCCATCGCGGGCAGATTTACGTGCTACCGCGCTGAATCAACTCGAACCCCGTATCGAACACGCGCGACGCCGTCGACTGGTCCCCGGTGACGCCATCGATGCGGTCAAGGATCGCCTGCGCCGCCACCAGCCCGATATTGCGCCCGTCCACCCGCACCGTCGATAACGGCGGATGCGTATGCGCCGCAAAATTCAAATCGCCGAAACCGATCACCGCCAGTTGCTCCGGCACCTTCAAACCACGGCTCATCGCCTCGATCATCAACCCATGCGCCAAGGTGTCCGAACTGCAATAGACCGCGTCGATATCCGGCGCCAGCGCCAGTAGCCGCGTCAACCCCTCGCGCCCGGCCTGCATGGTGGTCGGCGGCGGCATCGTCTGCACCGCCGCCACGGCGATCCCCATTCTGGCCAGCTCGGCCTGCAAACCCTGGTTGCGCCGCTCGGCGCGCGGATCGTCCGCCGACAGCACGGCGATGCGCCGGTAGCCGCGCTCGACCAGATGCCGCGCCAGCGCGTGGCCGACGCCTTCGTGCGAGAAACCAACCACCATGTCGATCGGCGACGGCGACATGTCCCACGCCTCGACCACCGGTATCCGGGCCAGTTGCAGGCGGCGCCGGGTGATATCGGTGTGCAGCGTACCGGTCAGCATGACGCCGTCCGGACGCCGGCTCAAAATGGTCTCGACCAGCACCTCTTCACGCCAGGCCTCGTAGCGGGACAAGCCCAGCAGCACTTGGTAGCCCGCCTGCGTCAGCCGGTCGCTGGCCGCCTCCACCATGTCGGCGAAGATCGGCGTGGCGATGGTCGGCAGCACCAGCGAAATGAGCTTGCTGCGGTTCGACGCCAGCGCGCCGGCCATCATGTTCTTCACGTAACCGGTCTGCTGCACCGCCTCCTGCACCTTGGCCACCGTGTTCGGGCGCACCAGATGCGGCTGGTTCAGCGCGCGGGACACCGTGATCGGCGATACACCGGCCACCTTGGCGACATCGATCAAGGTCGCACCGCTGACGCTCAGGTCGGCGGTAGGCGTGTGCAACACCCGCAGATCGTTCTTGTCGGCATTTTTGGCGGCCACCTTGGCAGCCGCGCCTTTGGCGGCGTTTTTGCCATCGGCTTTCACGGCGCCTTTAGTGGCGGGCTTTGCCTTCTTCACAACAGGCTTGGTGGTTTTTTTGTTATCCATAACAACGGATTATACAGCAGCACATCATTTTCAATCATTACCACAAGCTTAAAAGTCAATCCGATGAGCAAATTTGTGTTGAAATTTCCAAGGGCGGCCGGTATGATCGAATGATAGCGCAATCATTAGCACGCACCGACCAGGAATCACAATGCCACAACAACCTACACCCACCACCCACGACACGCCGCGCGTGGTCGCCATGCGCGTCATCCCGGTCGCCGGCCGGGACAGCATGCTGCTGAACCTCAGCGGCGCCCACGGCCCCTACTTCACCCGCAACCTGGTGATCCTGACCGACAGCGCCGGCCGCACCGGCGTCGGCGAGGTGCCCGGTGGCGAGGCGATCCGCCAGACCCTGGAGGACGCGCGCGAGCTGGTGGTCGGCCGCGCGCTGGGCGACTACAACGCCGTGCTCAATCACGCGCGCCGGGCCTTCGCCGACCGCGACGCCGGCGGCCGTGGCCTGCAGACCTTCGACCTGCGCGTGGCGATCCACGCCATCACCGCGCTGGAGGCGGCGCTGCTTGATTTGCTGGGCCAGTTCCTCAACGTCCCGGTCGCCGCCCTGCTCGGCGACGGCCAGCAGCGCGACGCCGTCGAGATGCTGGGCTACCTGTTCTATATCGGCGACCGCAAGGCCACCGACTTGCCCTACGCCGACACGCCGGCCGACGCCGCCGAGGGTGACGACTCGTGGCTACGCCTGCGCAACGAAGCGGCGCTGACGCCGGAGGCGGTGGTCCGCCTGGCGGAGGCGGCGTACCAGCGCTACGGCTTCAACGACTTTAAATTAAAAGGCGGCGTGTTCAGGGGCGAGGAGGAAATCGAAGCGGTCACCGCGCTGGCCGAACGCTTCCCGAACGCACGCGTCACGCTGGACCCCAACGGCGGCTGGCTGCTGAAAGACGCGATCCGCCTGTGCCGCGACCAGCACGACGTGCTGGCCTACGCGGAAGATCCGTGCGGCGCCGAGAACGGCTACTCCGGCCGCGAAGTGATGGCCGAGTTCCGCCGCGCCACCGGCCTGCTGACCGCCACCAACATGATCGCCACCGATTGGCGCGAGCTGGGCCACGCGATCCAGCTGCAATCGGTAGACATCCCGCTGGCCGACCCGCATTTCTGGACCATGCAGGGATCGGTGCGAGTGGCGCAGATGTGCCACGAATGGGGCCTGACGTGGGGTTCCCACTCGAACAACCACTTCGACGTGTCGCTGGCGATGTTCACGCACGTGGCCGCCGCCGCGCCGGGCAAGATCACCGCCATCGACACCCACTGGATCTGGCAGGACGGCCAGCACCTGACGCGCGATCCGTTGAAGATCGAGGGCGGCATGGTCGAGGTGCCGGCCAAGCCGGGTCTTGGTATCGAGCTGGATATGGAGGCCGTCGAAGCCGCGCACCAGCTCTACCTCGGAATGGGCCTGGGCGCGCGCGACGACGGCGTAGCGATGCAGTACCTGATCCCGGGCTGGAAGTTCAACAACAAGATGCCTTGCATGCTGCGTTGATGTTGCCGACTACCTGCACAATGCCCCGATCCCGCACCGTCAACCTTGCCCGACTTACCCGGGTGCTTGCCGCATGCGCTTGGCTGATGGCTGCAAGCGCAGCCCATGCGCTCGGCACCGCCCGCTTTGTGCAACTGGATGGCAGTGACGGCGTTGTCGTTGCGGCCAAGGGACGCGCGGCGCCACTGCTGGTGTCGACCGGCGATTTCCCCGGCGTGCTGCGGGCGGCGCGCGATGTGCAGCGTGACATCGGCAAGGTCAGCGGCGCCACCCCGGCGTGGCGCACGGATACCGTGAGCGCGGCGGAAGACATCATCATCGCGGGTACCTTGGGCCGCCACCCCGTGATCGACCGTCTGGCGAAGGAAGGAAAAATCGATGCGGCGAAACTTGCCGGGCAGTGGGAAGGTTTTCTGATCCAGGCTGTCGTCGATCCAATGCCGGGCGTGAAGCGCGCACTGGTCATCGCAGGCAGCGACAAACGCGGCACGATCTATGGCCTGTATACGCTGTCCGAACAGATCGGCGTGTCGCCGTGGCACTGGTGGGCCGATGTGCCGACACCCCGCCACCGTTCGCTCACCATTCCGCTCGCCACGCGCGTTGCGGAAAAGCCCGTCGTGCAATACCGTGGCATTTTCCTGAACGACGAAGCGCCGGCGCTCACCAACTGGGCAAAGGAACGCTTCGGAGGCTTCAACCGGCAGTTTTACGAGAAACTGTTTGAACTGATGCTACGCATGCGGGCAAATTACCTGTGGCCCGCGATGTGGTATTCGTCGTTCTATGACGACGACAAGGGCAATGGCGAGCTGGCCGACACGATGGGCATTGTCATGGGTACATCGCACCATGAGCCGATGATGCGCGCCCAGCAGGAATGGCACCGTTATGGCAAAGGCCCCTGGGACTATCAGAAAAATGGCGACACGCTGCGCGAATTCTGGGCCGGCGGCTTGCGCAATACACGGCACTACGAAAGCGTCATCACGATGGCCATGCGTGGCGACGGCGATGAACCGATGGCCGAGAGCGCCAACGTAGGGCTGCTCGAACGCATCGTCGCTGACCAGCGCGACCTGATCCGGAAAGAGTGGCAACGCGAGCCCGATACCGTTCCCCAGTTGTGGGCGCTGTACAAGGAAGTGCAAGACTACTATGAAAAAGGCATGCGCGTGCCGGACGACATGCTGCTGCTCTGGTGCGACGACGCTGTAAGTCTTCAACAAAGGTTGAATATTAGCGTAGCCTTGCGCGATTCCCTGTTCGGCCAACGCCTCCGCGTCAAGATGAACAGCGCTGGTATAGTCCAGCTCTTGCGACATAGCGGGTAGGCTAGCGCCGAATATAAGTGCGCCTACTAGGCGCGCAATAGATTTCATCGATAAACTTATTGGATAGCGAACGTCTGTAATTGGCCGTTACGCCACTAGATGCTTGATGTTGCAGCCACTTATACAAATCCGCCTTTAGCGTCTGATGTTGGAGCGGCAAATTCCTCGTGCAAACTACGGATAATTTTCTTCAGCGCAGTGTCCTCCGCTTTTGCATCGTCAGGATGCAGAGCTCTCGATATATGCCTGGCTGCATCTGCGAGTATTGTGCCCCAGGCCAATTCCTCATCAATGCCCATACCATCTCTATACATGCCAATCTTTAGTGAGCAGTGCAACTGCTTCTCAGCCACCCAAACACGCAGCATTTCGACAGAAGCAACATCTCTTAATGCAGCGGGGGTATGGGGCGTTCATTCATATAAATCTATCCAAAAATTTTCGATGGTTGCTTTTTGCCGCACTTGGCTCATTAGCAGAATATCATCTTGCTCAAACGAAAAGCTCACCAATTACCACATCATCTTCCGCATAGCTCGGCAGCCGTGTTCCCTGGACAGTTAAACCACAGCGGCGCTGAACGAATCGGGGCGCCGCGCAAGCAGATGAGATAGCCGTTGAAGACCCGCCTGTAAGCGTTCACGGTCCGGGATGCTACCCAAAGAGATCCGAATGGCATTCACGGAGCCGCCGCCTGTTGCGAATGCCTCCGCCGGCGTGACTGCGATGCCTTCGCGCTCGGCTGCGCGCGCCAGTTGTGAGGGATTCCAATACGCCGGCAGTTCGAGCCATACATGCAGGCCGTCCCCGGCGCCGCTGTACCGCCCCGCCAGAATATCCCGCGCCATCCGGTGGCGCAGTCGCGCCTCCTTGCGTATGCCTTCCATCAATCGATCAGCCGAACCGTCGAGTATCCACTGGGTGGCCAGTGCGGCCGTCAGAGGAGCGGCCATCAGCGCAAACGACCTTAGCGCGGCCAGGAAACGTTCTCGTTCGTGCGGGTCACGTATGAGCACGAAGGCGACACGCAAGCCGGGTGTCAGGCATTTCGACAGGGTTGAGATGTAGATCACCTGTTCCGGGGCTAACACAGCAATAGGTGCTGGCGGGGCATCGGCAAGGAGCCAGTAGGGATCGTCCTCGACGATGCGTACATTGCAGCGCTTCGCGATGCTGGCGAGCTCCTTGCGCCGGCGTTCCGGCATGGTGACGGCGGTCGGGTTCTGCAACGTCGGATTGAGATAGACCAGCCCGGGCTTGTGCTGGCGGCACGCTTCCTCAAGCATCCCGGGCACCATCCCGTGCTGGTCCGCGCCCACGGCGATGATGTGCCGGCCGAATTGGGTCGCGGCCGCACGCAAGCCGGGATAAGTCGTTGGCTCTGCCAGGATGACATCGCCGGGCTCCGTCAGCGCAAGGGTCAATGCGGCGATCGCCGCCTGCGCGCCCGGACAGACAACAACCTCTCGAGCATCCAGCTGTCCAAACATCGGTTCGAGCCATTTGGCGCCAGCCTTGCGGTCGGAGTCGCTTCCCCCGCCCAGGTGGTAAGTCATCAGCAATGCACTATCTGCGCTGATCAGCACTTGAGACAAACCTTGTTTCATCAGATCGTCGAAGTCCACGCCATCCGGCGGCGGTGGGGTATTCATGCTCAGGTCGAGGATCGAGGTCAATTCGACTTTCGGCACGGCGACATAAGTGCCTCGGGCGCCACGGCCCTCCAGCAAGTTGCGGCGTCTGGCTTCGTCGTAGGCGCGCGTGATGGTCGTCAGGTCGACGTCCAGCTGTGCCGCCAACTGGCGCTGCGGAGGTAGCCGCTCACCCGGTTTCAGCGATCCATCCACCACCGCCGCTTGCAACGCATCCGCAATCTGCAAAAACCTTGGCCCTTTGTTCCCGGCCAATCGCGGCAACCAGAGCGGCACATGTTCATCTTGTATGGTTTTTACCTGGGACATTTTGTCTCAATGTATGGAAATTGTTTTTAAGTAGTATGCCTCACAATAGATAGCGTCATAGCGTGGAAATACTCAAAATGGTGGATTGGATCCCTGTAGTCTTCGTTGTCTTCAAGTTTCTCGTGCTTGGCACGGGCATGTTCTACGCCATCAAGTGGCATTACGACAAAGGGAAGAAGGCGGAGGAAAAGCGCGCGGTGCTGCGCGCAAGCGGCAAGGTCGTTGCAGTCTTCGTACTCGGGCTGCTGGTCGTGGGGCTCGTCACCTTCGTCCTTATCAGGATGCTCGGTATGGACTTGAACTTCCTGTGATGGCAAAGATAGTCGGCCAATAGCCAGTGATACGGAAAGCGATCGACCGATGCGGCTGTTGGGCGGCATCGGCAGGCCGGTTAGGACTCGCTTCGGCGAGTAGCATCGCTTCTATCGCGCGCTTTCTCGATCACCCCTTGCGCGCGCCGTCGTGCACCATCTGGCGCGATTGTTTGCGTAGCAGCGCCTGTTCCCAGCGCTGCTTTTGTTCTTCGGATTCGGGCACCAGGGTCGGCACTTCGACCGGCTTGCGGCCGGCGTCGACCGCCACCATCGTGAAGTAGCAGCTGTTGGCGTGGCGCACCAGGCGCTGCTGGATGTTTTCCGTCACCACGCGGATGCCGACTTCCATCGAGGTGCGGCCGGTGTAGTTGATCGAGGCCAGGAACGTCACCAGCTCGCCCACGTGGATCGGTTGCAGGAACATTACCTGGTCGACCGACAAGGTCACCACGTAGCTGCCCGAGTAGCGGCTGGCGCAGGCGTAGGCGACGCTGTCCAGGTACTTGAGGATGGTGCCGCCGTGCACGTTGCCGGAGAAGTTGGCCATGTCCGGGGTCATCAGCACGGTCATGCTCAGTTCGTGGGCCGACCACGTCATTGGTTTTTCCATTGTTTGCTCCCTAGTTTAGTTTTAAAAATCGTTGTGTGCCGCGATGGCCTCATCATTTGGATTCCGTCTAAACCACGTAGGGCGGATTAGCGAAGCGTAATCGGCCATGTGTGAGCCATCGGCGGCGCATGCATGGCCGATTACGGCGTTCCGCCTAATCCGCCCTACGTGTTTCAGATATCTTTTACTGGCGCTAGCTGGCGCAGCACTTGTTCGATATCGGCGACCAGGCCCGGACCGGCGTCCAGCACCAGCCCCAGCTGGTCCCAGGCGCGGGCCGAGGCGCCCTCCTTCAACGTCACTTCCGCCAGCTGCGCCAACGCCGCCATGCGGTCCGCGCCAACCGTGCCGGACAGTCCTTTGAGCGTGTGCAGCACCGGCAACGCGGCCTCGGCATCCCCGGCGTCGCGCGCTTCCCTCAATTGCGTCGCCAGCTTGACCGATTCCACTGCGAAGCTGCGCAACGCCATCAGATAGACCGGCTGCAAACCACCCATGCGCTTGAGCGCGGCGGTGCTGTTCAGTCCGGCCTCGGGCAGCGGCATGGCGCCGCTGTCGGTGGAGACAGCGCTGACGGCGGCGGCAGGAGCGGGAGCGGCAATGGCGGCGGGAGCGGCAACCTGAGCGATCGCACCGTCGGCAGCGGCCGGCTCCTCGGCCGCCACGCCAGCCGGTCCGGTACCGCGTCCCACATGTTTGAGGATCACGTCGATCAGTTGCGCCAGATCGAACGGCTTGCCGATGTGGTCGACCATGCCCGCCTCCAGCGCGGCGACGCGGTCGGCGGCCATGGCGTTGGCGGTCATGGCGACGATCGGCGGCGCGCCCGCCCCCAGCAGCCGGCGGATCGCCCGCGTCGCCTGGTAACCGTCCATCTCCGGCATCTGGATATCCATCAGGATCAGATCCGGCATCGGCCCGCCGCGCGTGACCGCTTCGATCGCGAACGCGCCGGAGCCGACCACCTCGACCCGCGCACCGTCGTTGCCGAGCAACTCGCTGGCCACCTGCTGATTGGCCGGATTGTCGTCCACCAGCAGCAGCCGCAAGCCGGCCAGCCGCTGCCTGGACGGCACCGACACCAGCGACAGCGGCGCGCGCCGTTCCATGCGCGCGTCGGCCACGGCGTCGAACAGCATCGAGGCGGTGACCGGCTTGACCACGAAACCATCGAGCACCGGCGATAAATCGTCGTGCTGCTGCGCCAGCAGTTCGCGGTCGTGCGCGGTGACCATGACGATCAGCGGCATCTTGCCCGACGGCGCCAGCTTGCGGATCTGGCAGCTGGTCTCCCAGCCGTCGAGCGTGGGCATGCGCCAGTCGATGAACACCACGTCGTAGGCGCGCCGCTGCGCCACCTGTTCCGACACGGCGGCCAGCGCCTCGTGGCCGCTGGCCGCCAGATCGACCTGCCAGCCAAACGAGCCGGCCATTTCGCTCAGCACCATGCGCGCGACCGGGTTGTCGTCGACCACCAGGCACTTGAGCCCGCGCATCAACTCGGCGGGCGGTTGCGCGCCCTGCTGCGCCTCCGGCGCCGGCTGCTGTTCCGCCGCCTCGCATTCGATGGTGAAATCGAACACGCTGCCCTTGCCCGGCGTGCTGTCGACGCCGAGCGTGCCGCCCATCAGCGCCACCAGCCGCTGGCTGATCGCCAGGCCCAGCCCCGTGCCGCCGTAGCGCCGCGCGGTCGAGGCCTCGGCCTGCGAAAAACCGTCGAAGATGTGCCGGCACTGTTCCTCGGAGATGCCGATGCCGGAATCGCGGATCGCAAACCCGATCGACAAGCGCTTGCCGTCGCGCGCGAGCAGCTTGGCCGACAGCACAACCTCGCCGTGCTCGGTGAACTTGATGGCGTTGCCGGCCAGGTTCAGCAGGATCTGCTGCAGCCGCAGGCCGTCGCCGACGATCAGGTCGGGCAGCGCCGGGTCGATGCGGAACAGCACCTCGATATTCTTGCTGCCGACATTGGCCGACAGGATCACGGCCAGGTCGCGCCACAATTTGTCGAGCCGGAACGGGTGCGGGTCCAGCGCCAGCTTGCCCGCCTCCACCTTGGAAAAGTCGAGGATGTCGTTGAGCAGCCCCAGCAAGGCGCTGGCGGCCGAGTGGGCCTTGGACGTGTAATCCTGCTGGCGCTCGCTCATTTCGGTCTGCTGCAGCAGTTGCAGCATGCCCAGCACGGCGTTCATCGGCGAGCGGATCTCGTGGCTCATATTGGCGACGAAGTCCGATTTGGCGCGGCCTGCCTGCACCGCCTCCTCCTTGGCCTGCTGCAGCGCCAGGCGCGAGGCGCGCGACTCGGTGCGGTCGGTGCTGCTGCCGACCCAGCTGACGATCGCGCCGTCGGCGTCGCGCTGCGGCAGCGCGTGGTTGTCGAACACGCGCCAGACGCCGTCGCGGCGGCGCATGCGGCAGTCGCAGCGGAATTCGGTGCCCTCGCCGCTGGCGCGCCGCCAGGCCGCCGCCATGGCCGCGATGTCGTCCGGATGGATCACGCTCGACCAGTTGTCGTCGCCCATCATCTGCTCGGGTGGAATGCCGCTGAACTCCTCCCAGTGGTGGCTGAGGAAATCGACGCGCAGGTTCGGCGTGGCGGTCCACACCATCTGCGGCAAGCCTTCCGTCAGCGAGCGCCAGCGCGACTCGGACGCCGTCAGCTGCGTCAGCAATTCCTGCAGCGCCTGCTTGTTCTCCATCAGCTGCTCGACCGACTGGAATTGCTTGCGCAAGCCGAAGCGCACGCTCATCAGCAACCCGCCGGCCAGGAGCAACAGCAGCGAGGCGAAGACGGCGGCGTTGCGCACCTCCTTGCGCCACGGCGCCAGGAAGTCGTCGCTGGCCAGCCCCACCACCACGTACACCGGATAGGCGCCCACCCGCGACACGCTCAAGGTGCGCTCGAGGTTGTCGCGCGGGCTGATGACCGTATAGGTGCCCCGGTCCTCCTTGCCGTCCATGATGCGCTGGGTGATGGCGTTGACCTTGATGGTGGTGCCGAAGAGCATGTCCTCGGCCTCCGGATAGCGGTGCAGCACGCGCTTGCGGTTATCCAGCAACACGATCGCGCCGTGCTCGCCGATGTTGAGCGCGGCGAACGCTGCCGTCAGGCGCGCGCTGTTGATAAGGACATAGGCGGCGCCCCCGAAGCCGCCGTCCGGCATCGTCAGCGGAAACGCCAGCGGCAACACCCACTCGTCGCTGATGCGCGACCTGGCCGGCGTGCCGATGATGAGCTCCTGCTCGCTTTTGGCGCGCTGGAAGAATTCGCGGATGCTCAGGTCCTGCGGCTTGGCCGGGTCGACCCGCTCGCCGTAGATCACGCGCCCGGCGGCGTCGGCGCCGCGCACGGCGTCGGCCTGCGGGATGCGCTCCTTGAGCGAACGCAGGTAGGCGCTGAACTTCTCGTTGTCGAAGCGCCCCGCCGCGTGCATGGCCTGGAACTCGACGCCGGCGCGGCGCATCGCCAGGTCCACTTCGAGGAAATGGGAGTTGAGGAATTTCTCAAGGGTGATGGCAAGGTTGCGCGAGGTCTCGTCGGCGGAGGCGTAGTAGCGCAGGCGGCTCTGGTTGAGCACATGCCCGATACCCAGCAAAACGATCAGCAAGACGACGGCGACGGCGGCCACCAGTACGCCAAACAGCTTCCTAAACTTCCGCAGGGTATCGACTCTCATCAGGGGATGCGCGCTCTCATTTACGCCAGTTGCTCATTTATTACTACATTACAGCAAAAAAAACGCTCCAGCGGAGCGTTTTTTCAATCACAAACCTTGATTGGCGATATCGGCCAGCGACTCGCGGCCCTTGTCGCTGAGCTCAAAGCCGCCTTCGGCGAGCGGCACGATGTGGGATTTCTTGCCGAGGAACATGGCCACGTCGGCGTCGAGCGGGCTGGCGGGGTCGGCCTCGATGGCGCGCAAACCCAGGATGCAACGGCGCAGGAACAAGACTTCCTCACCCTTGTCGGTGAGCGAAATGCGGCCGTTCTTGGCGATGGTGAACAGTTTGATGCCGGCCAGGCGCTTGGTGTTGCGACCGACGCAAGCGCTGACGCGCTCGCCTTTGATACCGCGTTTGACTTCGTCGAGCGCGTTGTATTCGTCTTGCGTTAATTTCTCGTTCTTCATTGCCATTTTTTCCATAAGAGACTGCTGCGGCCCTCATGGTACGCGCCCGGCGGGATGACGGCAAGAAAATGCGCCGCCAACGCGTTTCGGATGAAACGCCCGACCCACCTGGACAATGGCGGAATGGACTGCTTTACAGCGCCCGGATCGCCAGCCACACCAAGCCGATGCTAGCGAAGGCGGCGATACAAATCAGGGCTTGCACACGCTTCGTGCTTAACACGACACTACGACGACGACCGAGGTAGATTTTGTTGTGTAAGGAATTGCCCATGATGCTCTCCGTGAACGAAAAACGATGACATGACTAAATTATAGGAACAGTTTCATGACAGCAGTGTGACGTTGAACACAAAGATATAAATTTGTATCTGCCGAGCAACGATAATCACACTTTCTCACGCCGTCCACCGCGCGCCGGTTCACACGGCAAACTGCTAGCATGGGTTTCAGTCAACTAAGGAGTCCATCATGAATCAGCCAACCAAATCGGGTCCCGACGACCATGCCGCTGACGGCGGCCACATGCTTGACGAAGCCGACATCGGCAGCGGCGAGCGCTCGCCGAGTCAGCGCGAAACCGACGAGGCAATCAAAAGCATTCCGCCCCTGCCGGACGACGGCGAGCACGACAAGCCCAAGCAGGCCCCGCGCCCTTAGTACAGTCCCGGCTTTCCGGCCGCCGCTCAGACCTTGAGTGGCGGCGCCTTCGGCGTTGGTTCCTCGATCGGCGCCTGGTCCGGCACTGGCATATTGTCCGGCGGCGGATCTTTTTCCGGCTGCGGCGGCGGCACCTCGGGGTCGGGTGTCGAATGGGCGCGCTGCGAAGCGGCGTACTGGTCGATGGCGGTCATGGCTCGGTCCTCCTAAGTGGGTTCCACATGTAGATCGGGCACCCCACGCGATTCACAAGCGCTTGATTGCTCAGTTGCGTGCGGCAGCGCACGCAGGCCGTCGCAAGACCAGGCCGCCATTAGGCCATCACTTGATGCGGAAAATCATGTCGACATTCTGCGTCCAGCGCAGCACCGTGATCGACAGGAAATCCTTCTCGCTGGTCTTTGCCTGCGCGCGGCGATCCGGATTGTAGTAATCGGTCGGCATCAGGCCGACCGCCTTGGTCAGGTTGCGCAGCGGACTGGACGAGATCGCGGTGACCGGTCCCACCTTTTTGCCGAAGCCGGCGGCCATGCCCTCGGCGCGGCGCAGCGCATCCTTGATCGCTGCGGCGGTCAACTCCTGCTCGACCTTGATGCGGTCGCTCTTGCCGAAGGTGGTCGACATATGGTCGATGTTCTTCATCTCCAGCAGCGCCTGCATGATGGGACGCCATTTGGTCAGGTCGCGCACCACGATGTGCACCGAACTGCGGATATCGTATTCCGGCGTCGCGGCGGGGTCGGGATTGGCGGACTTGCGCATTTCCTTGCGCATGTCCTGCACTTCAAGGACGGCGGCGCTGTCGCCTTCGGGCGGCCCGGAATGCTCGACCAGCAGCGCGCGGATTTCCTCCACGCGGGCCTGGATCAGCGCCACGGCGGCGGCCGGATCAGCATCGAAGGCGCTGACGTCGAAGTCGATCTCGCCCATGTCCGGCGCCACCATGACGAAGCCCTCGCCGCTGACGTGGATGAACGGGTAGGTCGGCAGATCGGCCGCGCGGACGGCCGATGGCAACAGCGCCGGCAGCAGCGCCAGTACCAAGGCAAATTTCTTCAGCATGGACAAGTCCTTAAAGTTAAGGACTTAGTATGCTTTGTTTTTTATTAATTTTCAATTTGCAACGAACGTTTTTTGCTTACTTGCCTTTGTTGATTTCGGTAAGCAGCACGAACACCTCGTGGCGGATGGCCGGCTCGGCCGCCTTGAATTCCTTGTTGGCTTTAACGAACGCCGGCTTTTTCTGCTCGGCCTTCTCGGCCGGGGTCGGTGTCGGGTCTGCCGCGTACATGCGCGGACCGCCGTTGTAGGTTTCCTTGAGCAGCCGCTGGCCATAGCTCGACTGGTAATAGCGCGTCATCTCCAGCGCGGTCTCGGTGCTGACCAGGCGCGCCACCGGCTGCGACAGGCGGGTATAGACCATCTGCGGCGTCAGCTTTTCAACCTTGGCCATGGTCAGCTCGCGCTGCGCCGGGCTGGGAAATTTGCTCATGCCGGCGGTCATGCGCAGCAGTTTTTCGGCCTGCATCGACACCAGCAGATCGTGCGCGGCCTTCACGCGTACCGCGTCGGGTGCCGCCGCCGGGGCGGAAGCGGGAGCGGCGGCGCTGGCCCAGCCGGCGATCGACAGGGTGGCCACGGCGAGGATGATGCTAGGTTTCATGTCTACTCCTTGGGTTTTGGAATGAATTAATGTTGGCACGCATCATATTGCGAATTCAGTAAAATTGCTCGACTGATTGACATCGTTACTTGCAGGTAGAATGTCGATTCCCTCCAGACTACCGGCTCAGATCATGCTCACCACACCCCTCAGCGACGTAGAATACGACCAACTCGACGACATGCTCCGTGACATCGGCGAACAGGCGATGGACGTCTCGGCGCTGGAAGGCTTGCTGACCGCGCTGGTGGTTGGCCCGCGCCCCGTGCCGCAAACGGTATGGCTGGACAAAGTCTGGGGTGGCGGGCAAGCGCGCGGCACCGAGGCGGCGACCGGCCTGGTGCTGCGCCATCTCGAATACATGCGCAAATGGATGGTGCAGGACCCGGGCAGCTTCGAGCCGATCTACGAGTGCGGCGGCGCCTGGAGCGCCGAGGCGTGGACCGCCGGCTTCGAGACCGGCATGGCGCTCGACGCGGAAGGCTGGGCCCCGCTGCGGGCGGCCCATCCGGAATGGCTGGCGCCATTCCAGCGCCAGGGCGACGGCTGGGAAAGCGCCGTCACGCGGTCGGTCATCCAGATCAACGCCCACTGGCATCCCGAACCGGTGAAGACCGTCAAGGTCGGCCGCAACGATCCCTGCCCTTGCGGCAGCGGCAAGAAATACAAGAAGTGCTGCGGCGACGGGAAATAAACCCTCTCACTTGTTCAGGTCGGGATACCGCTCCAACAAAGCGCTGGTGACGCCGTTGGTCCAGCCGAAGCCGTCTTGGGTGGGGTATTCACCACCGCCGCCGCTCTTGCGCTCCTCGACGTCATACTTTTCCAGCAGCTTGCCGGTCTCGGCCCAGGTCCTGGCGACCGTGCCGACCCAGCGGCGGGCGATGTCGTGCGCGAGCTCCTTGTGACCGTAGCGGGCCAGGCCATCGACCGCAACCCATTGCAGCGGCGCCCAGCCGTTGGGCGAGTCCCACTGCTGGCCGTTGCGGACCAGCGTGGTGCGCAGCCCGCCTTCGGCGAGCAGCTCGGCCTTGGTCGTGGCGGCGACCGCGTCGGCCTGGGCTTGCGTCGCCATCCCCACCCACAGCGGATAGAGCGTGGCGGCGCTGCGCACGGTGGTCGGCGCGTTCTTGACGAGGTCGAAGTCGGCATAGCGCCGCTCGGCGGTGACCCATAGATGCTTCTGCACGGCCGCGGCCCGCACTTCCTTGGCGCGGTGGAATTGCGCCGTGCAGGCGGTGTCGCCGGCAGCCTTGCAGCGCCGTTCGATCTCCCCTTCCAGCTGGTACATCAAACTGTTGAGATCGACCGGCGCGATGGTCGTGGTGCGGATCGTGGCCAGGCGCGCGGGATCGTCCAGCCAGCGCGACGAGAAATCCCAACCGCTTTCGGCCGCAGCGCGCAGGTCGCGGTACACCTCTGGTGCCGGACGCTTGCCTTCGCGCGCGGTGGCCACGTCCTCGCCCAGCGCCTCGTCGCGCGGCGTGTCCTTGGCATCCCAGTAGCGGTTCAGGATGGTGCCGTCGGCCAGGCGCGCCACGCGCTCGCAGGCGCCGGCGCCGGCCTTCGGCAGGCACCCTCTTCCGCGCATCCAGAACGCGTGTTCGGTCTTGAGCGCCGCGAGCACCTTGGCGTCGTCGGCGCGGTCGCCGAGCGGCTTGAGCTGGGTCATCGCGGCGAAGAACGGCGGCTGCGATCGGCTCAGGTAATAGCTGCGGGTCCCGTTCGGGATAAAGCCGTAACGCTCGATCAGGCTTTTAAAATCGACGATCATCGAATCGACCAGGTCGCTGCGATGGTCGGCCTTCAGGCCCAGCATCGTGAAGTACGAATCCCAGTAATAGATTTCGCGGAAGCGGCCGCCGGGCACGACATAGTTCGCCGGCAGCGCCAGGGCCGACGACCATTTGGGCGGATCGAGCGGTGGGCGGGTGAGCACCGGCCACAACGAGGCGATGTGCTGGCGCAGGGTGACCGTGGTAGGCGCCGGCAGCGAAAAATAGCGCTCGACGAAGGCTTTCAGGGCGGCCGCGTCCTTGGGCTGCTCGCGCTGGTACTGTGCAAGGATGGTTTGCGGATCTTCGTTGGCGACGGCGTCGGCGAAGGTCTTGGCGTCGGGATAAATGCGCGCCGCCTGCACCGCTTCGAACAAGGGGCCGAAGAGCTCGTGGGGCGTCGCGACGCCCGCGCTCGGCTTAAGCGCTTGCGGCGACGCCGCTTCCGGCGAGCGCTGCGCCATGGCGGGCAGCGCCGCGCCCATCAGCAATGCGCAGGCAAAGATTCTCGAGTGTTCCAAAGTCAATGACCGGATAGTTGCACGTTCCATGTTTCCTCCATTTCTCCACGCTAATGCTACGCGATCCTGGAAAAAACATGTTTTTTGCGCAAGCCAACCGTGCCGCTAATCGTCCGTCAGGCCACAGGCACGTGTAAAACATTGGCGCAGCCACACACTGGAGGGATCGCCGTGGGCCCTCGGATGCCAGGCCATCGCCAGGCGGAATGAAGGGACGGCGAAAGGAAGCTCCAGCAAATCGACGAAGCTAGCGTAGCGCTGCAGCAGATGCCTCGGCAACGTGGCGACACAATCGGTCTGGGACAGCACCAGCGCAACCTGGTTGTAATTGGGAACTGCGGCAACGACGTTGCGCGCATGGCCCAAGCTCGTCAAAATCGAATCGACATGGGTGACGAACTCTGCACGCGAGGACACGACGACGTGACGTAGCGCGCAGTACTCCGGCAAACTCGGGGCGACAAGTCCACGGGGATGAGCCCGCCGCTGCGCCAGCACGAAGTGATCTTCGCGGAGAAATTTTGCTTTCAGCGTCGCCGGAACCCTTTCTATATCCCCGAGAAACAGGTCAATCTCGCCGCGCGCCATGCGCTCGACGATGCCAACTTCGTCGGGCGGGACCACGGCCATACGTAATTTGGGATTGTCGTACCGCATCAATATCGACATGACGTCAAGCGCCAGAATAGTGAACACACTATCGTTGGCGGCGATCGTGAATGTTCTTTCCGAAGCGGCCGGGTCGAAGTGATCCGGCTGGGATACCGCGTCGCGCAATACCGCCAGTGCGTCAGTCAATCGGGGGCGTAGCGCGATCGCTTTTTCGGTTGGCACCATGCCACGGCCGGTCTCGGAAGGGACGAGCAGCGGATCCTTGAAAATGTCGCGCAGCCTCGACAAATGGCCCGATAGTGTTGACTGACTGATGTGCATGCGCTGGGCGGCGCGCGTCACGTTCAGTTCATCCAATAGCGTATCCAGCGAGATCAGCAAATGCAGCTCTGAACGCTTCATATCTAAGATGGCGATACCTCCTATTGAAACTACCCACTAACCGGCAAGCTGCCGCCCACCGTACACTTGTTTCCAGCCGAACTGATCGTAACAATATATCCCAAATTCTTCTACGCGAGATTTTACTAGCCATGACTACACTACACCGTATCGCCGCCTCGCTATTTAGCCTGGTTGTAGCAACCGCCACCGGCGCAGCAACCGCGCAAACGCCGGAACCACCAAGAATCGGCCATATCCAAGCCGGCTTCCAACATGTCCGGGTCGGTGACCTTGAAGTGATCGCCTTATCGGACGGGACAGTACCGATCCCGGCCGATAAGCTACTGACAAACACGACGCCGAAAGAGGTAGCGAACTACCTTGCCCGCGCCTACCAAGGCACCGACGTCGACGCCTCGGTCAACGCGTTCCTCATCAAAACCGCCACCCGCCTCATAATGGTGGACGCGGGCACCGGCGAGCTGTACGGACCCGGCCTGAACAAGCTGACCGTCAGCCTGAAAGCGGCCGGCTATGGCGCCGAACAGATCACGGACATTCTGATCACGCACATCCATACCGATCACACCGGGGGCCTGATGGATGGCCAGCGCCTGGTGTATCCAAACGCAACGCTGCACATAGACCGCAAAGAAGTCGATTATTGGCTGAGCGCCGCGAATCGGGCTCGCGCGCCGGACAGTGCTAAGAAGTACTTCGACGAGGCGATCGCCAAGGTCAAACCGTATGTCGACGCCGGCAAGGTAAAAACGTTCAGCGGCGAAACTCAGCTGTTCCCGGAAATTCGCACCATCCCCGCACCAGGGCACACCCCGGGACACACCTTGTATCTCCTTGAAAGCAAACAGCAAAAGCTCATGTTCTGGGGTGATCTGATCCACGTGGCCGAGGTTCAGCTACCCAAGCCCGCAGTCACGATCGTGTTCGATGTCGATCCGAAGGCCGCCGCCGCAACGCGCAAACGTGCGATTGCCGACGCGATCGCCGGCCGCTACCTGATCGCGGCAGACCATCTCGCCTTCCCCGGCATCGGCCACGTTCAAACCGACCGCAATGGCTTTCGCTGGATTCCAGCGCCCTATGTGAACGATCACCACGGCGCGCAACGATGATGGCCTTGGCTTTTCGACGATTGCACTTCGGTGCATGGCTTGCGCTGTGTTTTGCCGTACTCGCAACCCAACCACAGACCGCCAGGGCCGAGGATAGTATCGAGGCGACGGCAGTGGCGCTGCGCGAGCGTGCACTTGGCGACGACACCGCCTTCAACATCGTCGCATCTCTGACTACGGAAGTTGGCGCCCGTCCGGCGGGCTCGCCCGCCGATGCACGCGCCGTGGCGTGGGCGGTCGCCAAGTTCAAAACGCTCGGCTATGACAAGGTGTATAAGGAAGCGGTCACTTTTCCCGTGTGGCGGCGCGTTTCCGAATCCGCCTCCGTGACGTCCCCCGCCCCACATCGCCTGGCCATCACCGCCCTTGGTGGGAGCGTGGGGTCGAACGGAACCATTCAAGCCCACGTGGTGCAGCTACGCAATACCGATGAACTGCAGCGGGCGACTGCCGCATCAATCAAGGGAAAGATCGTGCTCCTGACGCAGCGCATGGAGCGCCGCACGGACGGATCGGGCTACCTCGACGTGTTAAGCATGCGCACGAATGCCGCGTCGATCGCGGCCCGCAAGGGTGCGGTTGCCGTGCTCATCCGCTCTCTGGGGACGGACAACAACCGCCTGCCGCATACGGGCAGCGTTGTCTACGACGACGGTGCGGCAATCCCGGCCGCCGCGCTTTCCGGTCCGGATACCGATTTGCTGGAGCGCCTGCTCGCCTCCCGCCGTGCGGTGGAAATAAAGCTCGATATTGCTGTCGATACTAGCGCGACTTACACCTCGCATAACGTGATTGGCGAGATCACCGGTCGCGGCGAGCATCCGGGCATTGTGATGCTTGGCGCCCATCTCGATTCCTGGGACCTTGGAACGGGCGCGGTAGATGACGGCTTTGGCGTGGCCGTCACCATGGCTGCCGGCGCATTGATGAAAGCGCTGCATGCCGAGCCGTCGCATACGGTCAGGGTTGTGCTGTTCGCCAACGAAGAGAACGGTTTCCATGGCGCGAAACATTACGCGGGGAGGAACATCACCGATCTTCGCAATCACCGTATCGCCGTCGAAAGCGATTGGGGTGCGGGTCGGATCTATGCTTTGCGCCACTTTTCGCCAACGCCTGCCCTCGCCGAGGCGATGCGGCGCGTCCTCGGTCCGCTGGGCGTAGCGCTGGACGGCCAAGCGGGCAACCCTGGGCCCGATGTTGGATTCGTTGCAAAGCAAAACGTACCTTGGTCCCAGTTGGCGCAAGATGCAAGCAGTCTGTTCGACCACCACCATAGTGACAACGACACCTTGGACAAGATTGATCCTGCGGCCCTCCAACAAAACGTTGCCGCATATGCCGCATTCGCGTGGCTCATGGCAAACTGAACATCCCGCAGGCCGCCCTCGCGCGAGTACGCGCGAGTCTTCGAATCCCACGCGCGAGCTGCGCTCGCTCCTCTCCGGAAATGAAAAAACCCGCCGAAGCGGGTTTTTAATATTACTGGCGGAGAGGGTGGGATTCGAACCCACGGTACGATTTAACGTACGCTTGATTTCGAGTCAAGTACATTCGACCACTCTGCCACCTCTCCTAATGGTCCTGCACCGCCTGTTCGGCGAAGGCAAGATTATATAACAAGCCGCCATCATTGCGGAAGCTTTTGAGTAACGTTTTTTACACCGGCAGCAATGCTATGCGATAAAAAAACGAACGCCCATGAAAAAACCCGCCGAAGCGGGTTTTTCTAAATACTGGCGGAGAGGGTGGGATTCGAACCCACGGTACGATTTAACGTACGCTTGATTTCGAGTCAAGTACATTCGACCACTCTGCCACCTCTCCTTTTCCCGCGTCACTGCTGCGAGAAGGCAAGATTATAGCAGCCCGCAGCAAAAAAGGAAGGACTATTTTTTAAGCCTTCAGATGCGTCAGGCCGCCCATGTATGGACGCAGCACTTCCGGGATCTCGACGCTGCCGTCGGCCTGCTGGTAGTTCTCCAGCACGGCGACCAGGGTGCGCCCCACCGCCAGGCCCGAACCGTTGAGCGTATGCAGCAACTCCGGCTTGCCCTGGGCGTTGCGGAAACGCGCCTGCATGCGGCGCGCCTGGAAGGCTTCGCAGTTCGACAGCGACGAAATTTCGCGGTAGGTGTTCTGCGCCGGCAGCCACACTTCCAGATCGAAGGTCTTGGTGGCGCCGAAGCCCATGTCGCCGGTGCACAGCGACATCACGCGGTACGGCAGTCCCAGGCGCTGCAAAATCGTTTCGGCGTGGCCGACCATTTCGTCCAGCACGGCGTACGAGGTGTCCGGATGCACCACCTGCACCATTTCGACCTTGTCGAACTGGTGCTGGCGGATCATGCCGCGCGTGTCGCGGCCGTAGCTGCCCGCTTCCGAGCGGAAGCATGGCGTGTGCGCGGTCATCTTCAGCGGCAGGCTGTCGGCCGCCAGGATTTCGTCGCGCACGATGTTGGTCAGCGACACTTCCGACGTCGGGATCAGGTAGAAGGTCTCGCCCTCGCCTTCGACGCCGCCTTTTTTCACCGAGAACAGGTCGGCTTCAAACTTCGGCAACTGGCCGGTGCCGCGCAGCGAGTCGGCGTTGACCATGTACGGCGTATAGCACTCCGTGTAGCCGTGCTCGTCGGTGTGGGTGTTCAGCATGAACTGCGCCAGCGCGCGGTGCAGACGGGCGATGCCGCCTTTCATGACCGAGAAGCGCGTGCCGGTCAGCTTGGTGGCCACTTCAAAGTCCAGGCCCAGCGGCGCGCCGACGTCGACGTGGTCCTTCACTTCGAAGTCGAAGCTGCGCGGCGTGCCGACCTTGCGCACTTCGACGTTGCCCGATTCATCCGTGCCTTGCGGGACCGATTCGTGCGGCAGGTTCGGGATCGCCTGCATGAAATCGGCCAGCTTGGCCTGCACCGCCGACAGCGCGGTTTCATTGGCCTTGAGCTCGTCGCCCAGGCCGGCCACTTCGGCCATGATCGCCGTGGTGTCTTCGCCCTTGCCCTTCATCATGCCGATCAGCTTTGACTGCGAGTTACGCTTGCCCTGCAGCTCTTCGGTGCGCGTCTGGATCGCTTTCCGTTCAGCTTCGAGGGCGTTGAACGCTTCCACATCGAGCTGGTACTTGCGGGTCGCCAGGCGCGCGGCGACGTTGGCTATATCTTTGCGGAGAAGTTGGATATCAATCATGGGGACAAGTGCCGTTTGTATCGAAAACGTCAATTGTACCAAGAGGATGCCACTTCCTTGCGAGTTTTGAGCAGCCCGCCGGCTGGTGCAACCGCCGGCTTGATTACAGGGCGGCTTTTTCGGCGGCGGTCAGGCGCTTGGCAGTCACGGTGACGACCGGCATGTCGGCCTTGACGGTGGCGACGTGGGCAACGCTCCGGTCGGCGGCGATCTTGATCGCGGGTGCGTCGGCGGCGGTGGCGAAGGTGGTGGCGCCTGCGATGATGGCGACGGTGACGAAGATGGTTTCCATGTTTTTAGCGATGTTCATGATAGCTCCCTGGGGTGGTGGTTTCGACCGACTTATGTCTGCCGCTTTGGTATGGTTGTACTGTACCTAAAGGGCCTATGCGAAACCACCGGGATGCGACGAAGCGCCGGAAACGGCGGATGAAGTGCAAAAAGCGGTGCCCGGCCGAAGCATCGGGACGCTTGAGATACCACGGAGGCACGTAGGGCGGATTAGCGCAGCGTAATCGGCCAATGCGTGCGCCGTCGAGACATCCAGATTAGATCAAGCGGCGGTGCGCAGCGCTGGCGCGTCGTCGGCGAGCCTATGGACCAGCGCGCCTAGCTTGGCAACTGCAGCCTCCACCTGCGGACTCCACGCGTTGCCGCAATTGAGCCGGATAAAGTTGCTGTATTTGCCAGACGCCGAGAACAACTGCCCCGGCATGCAAGCCACCCCGGCCTCGTGCGCGCGCTGGTGCAGCACCAGCGCGTCGACCTGCTCCGGCATGCTGACCCACACCACGAAGCCGCCCTGCGGCTCCGACACCGTGCACTGCTGCGGGAACGCGGCGCAGACCGCGTCCGACATGCGGGCGATGCGCTGCGACAGCGCCCTGCGCATCTTGCGCAACTGGTTCTCATAGGCGCTGCCGGTCAGGAACTCGGCCAGCACCGCCTGGAAGAAGTGGCTGGTGGCGCCGCTCGACACCATCTTGAGCACCGCCACATCCTGCGCGTAGCGCCCCGCCAGCACGTAGCCGACGCGCGCCCCGGGACTGACCGCCTTCGAAAAGGACGAGCACAGCATGACGTGGCCGCTGGTGTCGTACGCCTTGACCGGCCACGGCCGCTCCGGCGTGAAGCACAGCTCGCCGTACACGTCGTCCTCGATCAACGGTACGTTGTGCCGCGACAGCAAACCCGCCAGCCGCTTCTTGTTCGCCTCCGGCATGATGCAGCCGAGCGGATTGTTGGCGTTCGGTACGAAGAGCACGGCCTGCACCAGGCCGGCGTTCATCGCCAGCTCGAGCGCGTCGATCGACGGCCCGGTCTTCGGATGGGTGGGGATTTCCAGCGCCTTCATTCCCAGCGATTCGATCAGCTGCAGCAGCACGAAATAGCTGGCCGATTCGATCGCGACGGTGTCGCCGGGCTTGGCGACGGCGCGCAGGCACAGGCTGATCGCCTCCGTGCAGGAGGTCGTGACGACGATCTCGGCCGGGTCAAGGCGCCCCCAGTCCAGCGCCCTTCTCAGGATCTGGCGCGTGAATTCGGGATGGTTGGTCTCGTAGCAGCTTACAGAGCTCAGCAGCGCCGAATCGCGCCGCGCCACCGCCGCCACGATCTTTTGCATGCGCTTCATGGGCAGCAGCTCGTCGAGCGGCCACGCCGAGCCGAGCTGCACGACGTCGGGCTCCTCGTTGGCCTTCAGCACCCGCATCAACAGATTATTGATGCCGACATAGGCCGGCTCCTGCAGGTGCACGGCGTCGGTCATCACCGCCATCGTGCGGGAACGGTGACGCACGTAGTAGCCCGCCTGCGGCCGGGCCTCGATCAGGCCGCGATCCTCCATCAGCCGCAGCGCCTGCATGACGGTGCTGACCGACAGACGCTTCTGCTGCGCCAGATGACGGATCGACGGCAAGCGGTCGCCGGGCGCGAAGACGCGGCCGGCGATCAATCCGCCCAGTTCGTTGGCTAGCTGCTCGTACAAATTGATGTGCATTTCGATATTGTGGCCCAGCCCCACCCTCCGCCGACAGGTACAGCAAGCAATCATTTTGACCATAACAGTTTAGCGAAATCGCCTCTGTGATGGTAACAATTTCGATTCGCTGCATCTGTTATGGTCGGGCGCCGCTGCGTATTCTGGTTCCATCATTCACGTGCAGGAGCAATCATGAAACCGCAACTGGTCACCGTACAACAAGGCTTGGCCGAATATCGTTTGACCCAGGACCATCCGCTGCGCATCGCCAACGCGGCCGGCCAGCAGATCGAATGCCTGGATGGCACGGCCTGGATCACCGCCTATGGCGAGCACACAGATTTCATGCTGCGCCGGGGGCTGACGTTCGAGGTGCCGAATGACGGCCTGATACTGATCGAGGCGGCCGGAACTGGTGTGGTGCGCATTCGCCTGCCTGCGCAAACCGCCGCGCCGGTGGGCTGGCGGGGGTTACAAAACAAAGTTGCCACAGTCCTTTCCGGTCTGCATCTGTAGGATTTCACCTACGCAACTAATCGTGCGCCATGCACTCCTCGATAATATGTACAATGCGTCAACAATACAGCCCGAGGAGAATAATTTGAAAAACCAATTTCTGAAGATGGGCGCGATGAGCGCATTGATGGTTCTGGCCGCAGGTTGCTCGACGCTCGGCGTTGGCGGTCCGCCAGCCGATGAAGCGCCGCCACCGGCCAACCCGAACTTCGCCGCCGAAATGGACAAGTTCAACAAGCAGTTCCCGAACGACAAGGCGACCAAGTACGAAGAGGTTTCGCTGAACTATAACAACGCGAAGAAGCTGGACGAGAAAGGCAATTGCCATGACATGTCCAAGTATCCGGTTGTGATCGTGCTGACCCTGGATGCGTCCGGCAAAGTAACGAAGAGCACCACCGACGTCGAGAACCGCAAAGCCGCGTGCTTCCGTGACGCGTATGCCGGCGTGCAGCTGCCAGCGCCACCGTTCGCGCCGTATTACAAGCCGATCAAACTGCGTTGACGCAAGCTGGGCGCCTCGCTTTGGCGCCTCGTTCGGCCGCAACGCCGGAATGAACGCATAAACACGTAGGGCGGATTAGGCGGAACGCCGTAATCGGCCATGTGTGAGCCGCCAGCGGCGCATACATGGCCGATTACGCTTCGCTAATCCGCCCTACGTGTTTCCACGATTCGCATCCGCCTCAATGCATGAGATCAAGCCGCCGCGTCTTCGCCGGCGGCTTCTTCTTTTGCGGCCGGCTTTTCCAGCCATTCCAGCACAGCCTGGTTGAACCCGTCCGGGTCGCGCACCATCGGCCAGTGATCGGTGTTCATCGCCACCACCTTGCAGCCCTCCTTCGCCGCCAGCTTGTCGCGCCACTGTGTCGAGTGGAACATGAACGGCTTGCGCATGCCGTAGATGAACAGCATCGGCACCTTGGGGAAGAACGGCACCAGCGACCGGTACGATCCCGCCGCGCCCGCCGTCAGGATGTAATACGGGAAGTTCATCGCCGAGCTGATGTACTTTTTCGGCGCCGGCACCTTCATCGCGTTCACCATCCCGCGCGTGATCATGTTGCCGATCGGCCCGCCGATGGCCCAGGCCAGCGACAGGATGTTCTGATAGCCGCTGACCATCAGCTTCTGTCCGAACGTGCGCGAACGGTCCGTGGCGTCCGAATTGGCGTCGCCGATGTCGACGCCGACGATCGCCGACACCAGCCCCTTGTTACGCATATAAAACTCATAGCCGAACACGCAGCCCCAGTCGTGCAGCATCAGCGTCACCTTCTGCTTCTGGTTGACGGCTGCGACGATGTGCAACAGGATGCGCATCGTCGCGTCGAGCGAGTACGCGCGGCGCGGCTTGCCGAGGTCGAAGCCCGGCAAGGTGAAGCGCACGCAGCGATAGCGGCTCTTGAGCTCCTCGACCTGCGCATCCCACAGCCGGTACGTGTCCGGCCAGCCGTGGATCATGACGATCGTCTCGGAACCCTCCACCCCGCCTTCGATGTACACGTCGATATCATCGACCACGATCACTTGCTGCATGCTGTTCCTCAATTCTAAAAATTAACCCGCCCGCATTTAGCGATACGAAAGCATCGCCGCTTAGGGGTCTGACCCCAAGGGGTCAGACCCCGCCTGGCAGTGCGGGTCGGCGATCAGTGTTTACCGGCGTCTTCATCGAGCTTGCGCAGGAAGGCCATCTTGTCGGCGATCTTGCTCTCCATGCCGCGCGGCACCGGCTGATACCAGCCCGGCTCGCGCATATCGTCCGGGAAGTAGGTTTCGCCAGCCGCGTAGGCATGCGGTTCGTCGTGCGCGTAGCGGTACTCGTGACCGTAGCCCAGTTCCTTCATCAGCTTGGTCGGCGCGTTGCGCAGGTGGACCGGCACTTCGCGCGACTTGTCCTTCTTCACAAACGCCATGGCCTGGTTGAAGGCGTTGTAGCCGGCGTTGCTCTTGGCGGCGATGGCCAGGTAGATCACCGCCTGCCCCAGCGCCAGCTCCCCTTCCGGCGAGCCGAGCCGCTCAAAGGTGGCGGCGGCGTCGTTGGCCAGCTGCATGGCGCGCGGATCGGCCAGGCCGATGTCTTCCCAAGCCATGCGCACGATGCGGCGCGACAGGTATTTGGCGTCGGCGCCGCCGTCTAGCATGCGGCACAGCCAGTACAGCGCGGCGTCCGGGTTCGAGCCGCGCACCGACTTGTGCAGTGCCGAGATCTGGTCGTAGAAATTGTCGCCGCCCTTGTCGAAGCGGCGCGCGTTCAGGGTCAGCGCGTTCTGGATGAACTCGCTGGTGACCTTGTTGGTCTTGGCGGCGTTGGCCGCCGTGCTGGTTTGCTCCAGCAGGTTGAGCAGGCGGCGGCCGTCGCCGTCGGCATAGCCGATCAAGGTGTCGATGGCGGCGTCGTCGAACTCCAGATGCGCCAGCACCTTGGCGCGCGCCTTGGCGACCAGTTGCTTCAGTTCGTCCTCGTTGAACGATTGCAGCACGTAAACTTGCGCCCGCGACAGCAGCGCCGAGTTGACCTCGAACGAGGGATTTTCCGTCGTCGCGCCGATCAAGGTGACCAGGCCGGACTCGGCGTACGGCAGCAGCGCGTCCTGCTGCGACTTGTTGAAACGGTGGATCTCGTCGACGAACAGGATGGTGTGCTTGCCCATCGTCAGATTCTGCTGCGCCTGCTCCATCGCGGCGCGGATATCCTTCACGCCCGAGAATACGGCCGACAAGGCGATGAACTCGCATTCGAAGGCGTTGGCCGTCAGCCGCGCCAGGGTGGTCTTGCCGACACCCGGCGGCCCCCACAAAATCATCGAATGCGGCTGGCCCGACTCGAACGCCAGGCGCAGCGGCTTGCCCGGCCCCAGCAGGTGGTGCTGGCCGATCACGTCATCGAGCGTCTTGGGCCGCAGTGCTTCGGCGAGCGGCTGGCGCGGTTCTGTTGCAAATAGGTCAGCCATAGTGTCTCAGAATGGAAAAACGCCGCAGCGTCGCAGCTGCGGCGTTATCACTGCATACTTTAATCTTTAATTATTGAACACGTCCGCGCCTTTCGGCATGACGAATTTAAAGCTCGTCGCAGTCAGCGCGGGATTTTTCTCGAATTTGCTGAACGTCAGCAGCGAGGTCTGGCCGAAGGAGTCCTTCAGTTCCATCGCTTGCGGCAAGCCGTCGCGCAGGCCGATGCTGATTTGCTCGAAGCTGGTGTCCTTGGCTTTCGGCACGGCCTTGAGCCATTCCATGCCATCCCTGGTGCCCGCTTCCGACAGGGTGAAGTTCTTTTCCAGATCGTTGCTGCCGAACAGAATCGCCGCCGGCGACGAACCCAGCGCGCTGCCCAGCTGCTTGACGGTGACCTGGTTCAGGTCCTTGTCGTAGACGTACAGCTTTTCGCCGTCGGCCTGCAGCACCTGGTCGTAGGGTTTCACATACGTCCAGATGAACTTGCCCGGACGGGCGAACAGGAAGGTGCCGCTCGACGGCGGCGTCGGCTTGGCGGCCTCGCCGTTGGTGTTCTTGACCTGGCGCTGGGTGAACTCGCCCTTGGCCGCCTTGGTCGAGGCGACGAAGGTCTTAAACTGGTCCAGCGCCGTGGCGCCGGCCGCGCCCGCCAGCAGCAGGCCGGCGGCCAGTGCCGCTACGTTTTTCAAATACTTCATACGTTGTCTATTCCTTGGTTATTCAGCACTGGCGGCGGGCGCCAGGATCTCGCGGTTGCCGTTCGATTGCATCGGCGACACGACACCGCTATTTTCCATCTGTTCCAGCAAACGCGCCGCGCGGTTATAGCCGATGCGCAAATGGCGCTGCACCAGCGAAATCGAGGCGCGACGGTTCTTCAACACCACCTGCACCGCCTGGTCGTACATCGGATCGGCTTCGCCGCCGCCCTCGCCGGCTGCCGCGCCATCGGCGCCGCCCTCGCCTTCCAGGGTGCCGCCTTCGAGGATGCCGTCGATATAGTTCGGCTCGCCCGTGGTCTTGAGGTGCTTGACGACGCGGTGCACCTCGTCATCGGAGACGAACGCGCCGTGGACACGCACCGGCAAGCCCGTCCCCGGCGGCATGTACAGCATGTCGCCCATGCCCAGCAGCGCCTCCGCGCCCATCTGGTCGAGAATGGTGCGCGAGTCGATCTTCGACGACACCTGGAACGCGATACGGGTCGGGATGTTCGCCTTGATCAGGCCGGTAATCACATCCACAGATGGACGCTGCGTCGCCAGAATCAAGTGCAAACCGGCCGCACGAGCCTTTTGCGCGATACGGGCGATCAATTCCTCGACCTTTTTGCCGACGACCATCATCAGGTCGGCCAGCTCGTCGATGATGATGACGATGGTCGGCAGTTTTTCCAGCGGCTCCGGCGAATCGGGCGTGATGCTGAACGGATTCGGGATCAGTTCCTCGCGCTTCTTGGCCTCGGCGATCTTGGCGTTGTAGCCGGCCAGGTTACGCACGCCCAGCTTGGACATCAGCTTGTAGCGGCGCTCCATCTCGTTCACGGCCCAATTCAGCGCGTGGCCGGCCTGGCGCATGTCGGTCACGACCGGCGCCAGCAGGTGCGGAATGCCTTCGTACACCGACATCTCCAGCATCTTCGGATCGATCAGGATCATGCGCACGTCGGCCGGATCGGACTTGTACAGCAGCGACAGGATGGTGGCGTTGATACCCACCGATTTACCCGAGCCTGTGGTACCGGCCACCAGCAAGTGCGGCATCTTCGCCAGGTCGGCCACCACGGCCTTGCCGGCGATGTCCTTGCCCAGCGCCACGGTCAGCGGCGACGGATTGTCGTTGTAGACCTTGGAACCGACGATCTCGCTCAGGCGCACGATCTGGCGCTTGGCGTTCGGCAGCTCCAGCGCCATGTAATTTTTGCCGGGGATGGTTTCTACCACGCGGATCGACGTCAGCGACAGCGAGCGCGCCAAATCGCGCGCCAGGCCGACGATCTGGCTGCCCTTGACGCCGGTGGCCGGTTCGATCTCGTAACGGGTGACCACCGGACCCGGATACGCCGCCACGACCTTGGCTTCGACGCCGAAGTCCGACAGCTTTTTCTCGATCAGGCGGCTGGTGAATTCCAAGGTCTCGACGGACACGGTTTCCTGCACCTCGGCGGCCTCGTCCAGCAGCGACAATGGGGGCAACTGGCCGTCCCCGCTCAGGTCCTGGAACAGCACTGCCTGGCGTTCCTTCTCGACGCGCTCGGACTTGACCACCGCCACCACCTGCGGCTCGATCTTGACCGGCGCAGACACCACGTGTTTTTCCACATGCTTGGCGCGCTCGATGACAACCACTTCCTCGCGCTTGACGGCGGCCACTTCGCCCTGGCGGCGGTCTTCGCGGTACTGGTAGCGCTGGATGAACCATTCGATGCCGGTCTCGATGGCGTAGCCGATGCGCTCGGCCACGGCCAGCCACGACACGTGGAAGAACAGGCTGAAACCCAGGCCGAACAGCAGCAGCAACAGCAAGGTCGCGCCGGTGAAACCGAACGCCACGTGAGCGGAATGACCGATCAGCTCGCCCAGCACGCCGCCCGGCGCGCGCGGCAGTTCCGCGTGCAGCGAGTACATGCGCAGGTATTCGAGCCCGACGCTGCCGGCGAACAGCAGCAGGAAGCCGATCGCGCGTATCAGCCCCTCCTGCGCGTGCTCGGGGTCCGCTTCCTTCGACATCACGTATTTTTGGGTCAGCTGGCGGTAGCCGTTCCAGACCAGGCGCAGCAGGCAAAACGCCCACCACCAAGCGGAGATACCGAAGATATACAGCAACAGGTCCGACAGCCAGGCGCCGGCGCGCCCGCCCAGGTTGGTAACTTTGGGAACCAGGGTCTCGTGCGACCAGCCCGGGTCCATTTTGTTGTAGCTGGCCAGGATCAGAACGAAATACAGGCCCAGCACGGCCAGCGCGAGCCAGCGCGCCTCCGACAGCAGCCGCACCAGCCGGTTTGGCAGTGGTTGGCGCTCGGTCGGGGTGCGGGTATAGCCCGGCGAGGAGGAAGTTCCAGTTTTTGGCACTCGCTCCTGAACTTTTTTACTGCTCATAGGTATTAAGGTGTTGCAACGTTAGCGAGGAGGAAATATTCATATATGGGTATTTTACGTCATCAGCAGTACATACGGCCCGACGATTCATCCTCCAAGCCTGGTTGCACTATAATCTTGTATTGCCTGCGTGAATGCAATGGTTACTGAAACCCGGTCGCCCTTGCCTCCACTCTAAACGCCCCCAAATTCGGATTAATCCAACATATTAAGAAGCCCTCCATGACCACTCCTAAACACGCCCGCGTACTGATCCTTGGCTCCGGTCCCGCCGGCTACAGTGCCGCCGTCTACGCCGCCCGCGCCAACCTGAACCCGATGCTGGTCACCGGCATGGAGCAAGGCGGCCAGCTGATGACCACCACGGACGTGGAAAACTGGCCCGGCGACCCGATGGGCGTGCAAGGCCCGGACCTGATGCAGCGCCTGCTGCAACACGCGGAAAAGTTCAACACCGAGATCGTGTTCGACCACATCCACACCGTGGACCTGGCCGCGCGTCCGATCCGTCTGAAGGGCGACAGCAACGAATTCACCTGCGACACCCTGATCATCGCCACCGGCGCTTCGGCCCAGTACCTGGGTCTGCCGTCGGAACAGGCTTTCATGGGTAAAGGCGTGTCCGCCTGCGCCACCTGCGACGGTTTCTTCTATCGCAACCAGGAAGTGGCCGTCATCGGCGGCGGCAACACCGCCGTCGAGGAAGCGCTGTACCTGTCGAACATCGCCACCAAGGTCACCCTGATCCACCGCCGCAACAAGTTCCGCGCCGAGCCGATCCTGATCGACCGCCTGAACGCCAAGGTCGCCGAAGGCAAGATCGAGATCAAGTACAACCACACCCTGCAGGAAGTGGTCGGCAACGACAGCGGCGTCACCGGCCTGAAGATCCAGTCGACCGACACCGGCGACGTCACCGACATCAGCGTGCACGGCCTGTTCGTGGCGATCGGCCACAAGCCGAACACCGGCATCTTCGAAGGCCAGCTGGACATGCACAACGGCTACATCAAGACCAAGGCCGGCACCGAGGGCATGTTCACCGCCACCAGCGCGCCAGGCGTGTTCGCCGCCGGCGACGTGCAGGACCACATCTACCGTCAGGCGATCACCAGCGCCGGCACCGGTTGCATGGCCGCCCTGGACGCGCAGCGCTACCTGGAAGCGCAGGAGTAACTGTGGGCCTGAAAGACTTCGCCGACCTGAAATCCTTGGCCAAGCAGCTCAAGGAACAGGCCGAGACGCGCGCGGCCGCCGAGGCCGAGCGCGTCAAACGGGAAAAAGTGCAAGCGGTGGAAGCGAATATCTTCCAGTCCAGCGTGGGCGGCGTCAAGCGCATGCCCGTGTCGGACCGCTATGTGCCGTCGCTGCCGAAGTCGGCCGGCGGTGTCGCCGCGCCGGCGCGCAAGCTGACGCAGGCGGAGGACGACGCGGCTGTGCTGCGCGAGTCGCTGTCGGACCTGTTTGAAGTCGATCATTATCTGGAAGAAGACCCGGCGCTCAACTACGCCGCGCCGGGTGTCGGCCCGGACATCGTCAAGAAGATGCGCAAGGGCCATTGGCCGGTGCAGGACGAGCTCGATTTGCACGGCTTGCGGCGCGACGCCGCGCGCGACGCCATCGGCGATTTCCTGCGCAAGTCGGCGATGCGCAACCACCGCTGCGTGTGCGTGATCCACGGGCGCGGCTTCGGCTCCAAGAGCCAGGAGCCGGTGCTCAAGTCGATGGTGCACAGCTGGCTGGTGCAGAAGGAGGAAGTGGTCGCCTTCTGCCAGGCGCGTCCGTCCGAGGGCGGCGAAGGCGCGTTGATCGTGTTGTTGCGCGCCGCGTTGGCACCGCAACGGTAAATTCCGCAACGGAGACACGTAGGGCGGATTAGCGCAGCGTAATCGGCCATGCATGCGCCGTCGGCGGCCCACACATGGCCGATTACGGCGTTCCGCCTCTCAAGTCCTCCGGCAGGAGGACGCTCCTTCGATGTGCCCCCGGGGCGGTTAGCGGGCATCGCCCGCTAACCGCCCTACGTGCCTATTACTTGACTCACACGTAAGTGTTGCGGCATGTTAACCTACGGACATTCCCACTTTGTCCGCATGCCTACATGAAGCCAGTCCCCGTCCACGATTCCCTGATCGTCATCATCGAAATCGTGGCCATCCTGGTCGGTGCCTTCTCCGGCTTCGTCGAGGCGCGCCGCAAGCGCATGGACTTGGTCGGCGTCTTCACCGTCGCCTTCATCACCGCGTTCGGCGGCGGCACCCTGCGCGACATCCTGCTCGACCGCCGTCCGCTGTTCTGGGTCATGCACCAGGAATACGCGATCCTCATCTTCGTGCTGGCGCTGATCGCCGTGCCGCTGATGCGCACCTTGCGCCAGATCCTCTCCGAACGCCTGATCGTCATCGCCGACGCCATCGGCTTGGGCCTGTTCGCCGTGGCCGGCGTGTCGCAGGCGCAGGCGGCCGGCATGCCGTTGTTCATCGCCTCGATGATGGGGGTGATCACCGGCATCTTCGGCGGCGTGCTGCGCGACATCGTCTGCAACGAGGTGCCGATGGTCTTCCGCGACGGTAAACCCTACGCCATCTGCGCCTTCTTCGGCTGCTGGATGTATATCGGCCTGCAGTACACCGGCGTCAGCGACGACTACGCGCTGTGGGTCAGCGCCACCTTCATCACCACCTTGCGGCTGGTGACGTGGAAGTTCGACTTGCGTATCGGACGCCACTAAACTGCGATCAGGCTTTCCGCTCAACAAGGTGATTTATTTACTATTGTTGTGCGAACACGGTTGACCTCGCCTCCCCAAAAAATGACTATTGTTGCAGCGTGCCGGCGCGTCCAAACAACATCTACAACATTCGGGAGACACAATTGGACCACATCACTCTGCGCGCGCTCACCGGCGCGGCGGCGCTGACCCTGCTCGCCGGTTGCGGCGGCGGCTCGGCCGACACCACCAACAACAACCCCAACCGCCTCAACGCCGAGACCGTCGTCTCGGCGGCCGCCGCCGAATCCTTCGGCCTGACCGAGGACGCCAACTTCTACACCGTCGACACCGGCGCCGGCCTGGTCTTCAAGATCCGCCGCACCGACAACGGCGTCAGCACGCAGTCGGCAGGCGACATCGCCTCGATGGTCTACAACGGCGTGCAGTACCAGGACCAGTCGCGCGGCTCGCAACTCAATTCCGGCTTCGATTTCCTGTACACGGGCGTCTCGGCGGTCAGCGTCAGCGCCGCCACCGTCGGCACCGACACCATCAAGATCACGGTGCGGGGCGGCGACCTGACGCACTACTATCTGGCGCGCCGGGGCCAGCCCAACATCTACATGGGCACCCACTTCACCACCGAACCGAGCACCCTGGGGCTGGCGCGCTTCATCGTGCGCGTGCCGATCGCCGTGCTGCCGAACGGGCCGGTGGCGTCCGACATCCGCAACAACACCGGCGCCATCGAGTCCGGCGACGTGTTCGGCATGGCCAACGGCGAGACGCGCTCCAAGCACTATTCGAACATTCGCCTGAAGGACTGGCGCTACTTCGGCGCCACCGGCCCCGGCGTGGGCCTTTGGATGGTGCGCGACAATAACGAAGGCAATTCGGGCGGCCCGTTCTACCGCAGCCTGATCAACCAGGCCACCTCCACCAACCAGGAGCTGACCTACATCATCAACTACGGCGAGGGCCAGACCGAGGCCTTCCGTCCTGGCATCCTCAACACCTACACGATGAGCTTCACCGGCGGCGGCGCCCCGGCCACGCCCGACACCTCATGGTTCGCCGGCATGGGCATGACCGGCTACGTGCCGGCCAGCGCGCGCGGCGGCATCGCCGGGGTGGGCATCGGCAACCGCGCCACCAACCACAACTACACGGTCGGCTTCGCCAACGCCACCGCGCAGTACTGGGTCGACGCCGACAGCGCCAACGGCCACTTCGACAGCCGGGGCATGATCCCCGGCACCTACACGATGACGATCTACAAGAACGAGCTGGCGGTCGACACCCGCAGCGTCACCATCACGGCCGGCGGCATGACCACGCTCAATACGATCAACATCGCCAACGACCCGGGCAGCACGGCGGCGCTGTGGCGCATCGGCGACTGGGACGGCACGCCGCTCGAGTTCCGCAACGGCGCCAAGGTCAGCACGATGCACCCGTCCGATGTGCGCATGGCGTCGTGGACGGTGCCGGACTACGTGATCGGCTCGTCGAACGCGGCGACCGGCTTCCCGGCCTACCAGTGGAAGGACATCAACAACAACACCGTGATCCGCTTTAACCTGACGTCCGGCCAGATCAGGAACTACACCTTGCGCGCGGGGATCACGGTCGCCGCCGCCGGTGGCCGGCCCAAGATCGCCGTCAACGGCTGGAGCTCGGCCAATCCGGCCGCGTCGACCCAGCCGAAGACGCGCACGCTCACGGTCGGCATCTACCGGGGCAACAACACCACGTACAGTTTCGACATCCCGGCCAGCGCGCTGGTGGTCGGGCAGAACACGGTGACGTTGACGGCCATTAGCGGCACCACCAGCACCGGCTGGCTGAGCCCGGGCTATTCGTGGGACGCGGTCGACATGATCCCGGCGCCGTAGCCCCCAACCCCGCGTGCGTTTGACGGGACGCATGCGCCGCCGCTTAGGGGTCGTACCCCAAGGGGTACGACCCCGCTTAGCCGTGCGGGTTGGCAGCCACCCGCAAAGACGAAAAAAATCCCGCGCGGGAAAACCCGGGCGGGACAAAGATCGCCGGCGCGGAGAGCCTCCCCGCCGGCGGATCGAGGATTACGACGCGATCAGAACGCGTATGTTGCTTGCACGGTGTAGCGCGGACCGCTCATGAAGACCTGGCGGGTGAAGTCGCCCGCGTGCTGCTCCATGACCTGACGCGTGTAGGTGTTCGTCAGGTTGGTCCCCAGGATGCCGACGCGGAACTTGTCCGTGAAGTCGTAGAAAATCGACGCGTCCACCTGGCCGTAGCCGGCCTGGTACAACGGCAAACCGAAGGCCTGATCGTTGTTGGTCGTCGGGATCAGGTACTTGTCAGCAGGGGCGGCCGGATTCGTGTTCAGGCCGTTGTTGCCGCGGCTGCCCCACTGGGTCACGCCCAGCAGGTAACGCGAGCGCCAGTTGTAGGCCACGCGCATCGACAAGCCGTGCGCTTCATACATGAGCGCCAGGTTGACCGTGTGACGCGACAAGCCCTGCAACGGGGTCTTGCCGAACGCGCGTCCATCGGTATCGCAGCCGTTGATGAACAGGTTGAAGTTGGTCGACGCGTCGTTGCCCTGGCACCAGGCATTAAACACCGGCTCTTTCAGCTTGCGCTCGCTCGACACATAGGTCCAGCTTGCCTGACTGCCGATGCCGCGCAGCCACTCCGGCACGAAATCATAGTATTGCTGGTGGGCGATCTCGAAACCGCGGGCAAAGCCGTTGGCGCCGTTGACCGGACCGGTGACCACGAACGTGCGCGGCGTGCCGTTCACGTCGACCGCGTTGTAGCTGTAGTTCTTGGTCGTGATGATGTCCTTGAGGTCCTTGTTGAACGCCGAGAACGTCAGCGAACCGGCCTTGGCGAAGTACCACTCGGCGGTCAGGTCGACGTTGGTCGACGTGGTCGGCTTGAGCAGCGGGTTGCCGTCGCTGGTGCCGCTCAGGCTGGTGCCGTCGAAGCGCACGGCAACGGTGTTGCCCGCCGCGTCCCGGGTGGTCGTCGTGCTGTGCTGGGCGTTGAGCGTCGTCTGCACCTGGAGCTGGTTGAAGTCCGGACGCGACAGCGACTTGGCCACCGCGAAGCGGAATTGCAGCTGGTCGCTGGCCTTCATGCGCAGGTTCAGGCTAGGCAGCCAGTTGTCGTACGAATTGTTCACCGACTGCTGTTCGGCGAACGATGCGATGTCGATCAGGTTGCCCTGGCCGGTCGGGACCACGCCGCTGTTGCCGGCGGTCGGGAGGGACGGCCGCGTGAACGAGACGTAACCGCTGCCGGCGCCCGTCGTCTTGACGTAGCGGATGCCGACGTTGCCGTCGATTGGGTACTTGAGGTTATCCCAGCCGAAGCGCAGCTGCGTGTACGCGGCACGTGTCTTCTCGGTCTGCGTGTTGTTGGCGGCCGGATCGTTGAAGCTCGCCGCTTTCCACGGATCGCAGGTCGAGCCTTTTTCGGCGCAGAGCACGTCGTGGTAAGAGTGGATCTTGCTCCATTGGTCGGGGAAGCCGCGCACGGTCGCCTCGTCGGCGAACAGCATCGGCGGGATGTTGTATTTGCCGCCGAAGAAGTTATCCATCGTCTGCAGCGACGAGCCACCGGCGAAGCGCGGATCGTTCAGGCGGGCCACGCCGTTGATCTGCCAGCCTTCCATCCACGGGAAGGTGATCGCCGACCAGTTGTAGAACTTCTGGGCCTTGTGGTTCTCGCCTTCGCGATTGGCCAGGCGCACGCCGAAGCGGATGTCTTTCAGCACCGGGTCGTCGAACGAGAACTTGACGTCCGATTTCCATGCTTTCTGGTTGGCCGAGGCGCGGTCCAGCGCTTCCTGGGTATAGGCCCAGTAGTAGTTTTTCGGGTCGGCCATGTAGGCCGCCGAACCAAGGCCGATCTGCGGCACCTTGCCGGTCATGTCCATGGTCTGGTCCGGCAGGATGAAGCCGGTCGACACGTCGGCGTCGAAACCTTCCGTGGTCGAATGCACATGCTGGAAGTCGTTGGTCCAGGTCAGGTCCGGCGTGATGCGCCATTGGACGTTGAGCGAGGTGTCGCGGGTCTCGGATTCACGCGTGTTGATACGCTGCGAGCTGTTGAACGGCGAACCGCCATAGGTCGGGTTCGAGATCGTGCCGCTCTGGAAGGCGCCGTTTTTGTCGAATACCGAGTTGCTGCTGGCGACCTGCTGGTACCACTTGTCCTCGGACGAGGCCACAACGTGCTCGTCGAGGTCTTCCTTGTAGTGGGTCTTGAAGTAGGTCAGCGAGGCCGTCAAGTCCTTGTTCGGCTTCCACTGCAGCGCCGCGTAATCGCCGCGGCGGGTGCGGTCGAAGTCCTGCGAGCGATAGCCCACGCCCATCGGTATCCATTGCGTCTTGGAGCGGTCGTACAGGGCCGGATCGGTGGAGTTCACGTGCGGGAAGTACGGATCGACACCGACGCCGTCCGAGCGGCTCGGGCTCTTGGCCTTGGCGAAATTGACCAGGGCGCCGACTTCGCCGAACGGCGTGCTCCAGCGGTTCGACAGCAGGATGGTGCTGGTCGGCGAAGGTTTGCCCTCGCGCAGCGTGGAATAGGATTCGGAGAAGCCCGCCGTCCCCTTGAAGCCCTTGTAGTCGAACGGCATGGCGGTGCGCAGATTGACCAGGCCGGCGATGGCGCCTTCGACCTGCTCGGCGGACGGATTCTTGTAGACATCGACGCCGGCCATCAGCTCCGGCGACACGTCGGAGAAGCCGAGCGAGCGGCCGCCACCGGCGGAAAACGCGTCGCGGCCGTTGATTTCCGAACGCACGTAGGTCAGGCCGCGCACGGACACGCCCGAGCCCTCGACCGACTGGCGGTTCGGGTCGCCCTGCATGTTGCGGTCGATGGTGACGCCGGCGATACGCTGCAGCACCTCGGTGACCGAACGGTCCGGCAGCTTGCCGATGTCTTCGGCGACGATCGAGTCGACGACCTCGTCCGCTTCCTGTTTGAGTTTTTGCGCCGATTGCAGGGCGGCGCGCTGGCCGCTCACCACAACGACGGCCGGTGCGGCGCTGGCGCCTTCAGCTGATTGGGCCCATGCCGGGCTGGCGTGCAGCAGGACAACCTGTGCGACCGCCGCTGCGATTGCGGTTTTTTGTAATTTGCTCAATTTCGTCTCCCCGCCTGTATAGGTGGTTTTTATATTTACAAGTGATAACGCTACAGTGTTGCGTCCTGATACTGGTACCGGTTTCTTTAAGTGCTCGTTCGAAAGTTTATGCCTCCATAAGTTGGGTGATGAAATAACACATGTCAGGCGGCCGCCAGGGATGGAACGCCCGCCGCCGATTGGCCGGCAACGAAGGCGCCGTGATCCGGCATCCGCGCCACCGTCTGCGCGATCATGTTGCGCAACGCGGCGAAGTGGCCGTGTACTTCGCGGATATCGACGCGGTCGGCCAGCGGGTCGTAACGCTTCGGCACCACGCCCAGGCCCATCATCATCGCCACGAACGAGGGCTCGGCGAAGCCGCCGCGATCGACGATGGCCACGCGTCCGGTTTCGCGGAACAGTTCGATCTGGTGGCGCAGCGACTCCGGGATCGCCATATTGGCGCAGTAGCGCCAGAATTCCGAATCGTCGCGTTTGGTCAGCTTGTAGTGCAGGACGATGAAGTCGCGCACCGATTCGTAACGCATGCCCATGACGCGGTTGAATTCGTCGGCCAGCGCCGGGCTGCAATCGCGGTCCGGGAACAGTTCCAGCAGTTTGCGCACGGCGATCTCGATCAGGTTGATGCTGGTCGATTCGAGCGGCTCGACGAAGCCCGCCGACAGGCCGATCGCGACCACGTTCTTGACCCAGGACTTGCGCCGCCGCCCGGTGGTAAAACGCAGCTGGCGCGGCTCGTCGAGCGCGGCGCCGTCCAGGCCGTCGAGCAATACGCGGCGCGCCTGCTCGTCGCTGGTGAAGCCGTTGCTGTAGACGTGGCCGTTGCCGGTACGGTGCTGCAGCGGAATGCGCCAGAGCCAGCCGGCCTCCTTGGCGGTGGAGCGGGTGTACGGCGTCAGCTGGGCGACCGAGGCGCACGGCACGGCCTGCGCGCTATTGCACGGCAGGTAGGCGCTCCAGTCCTCGTAGCCCGCCTTGAGCGCGCCTTCGATCAGCAGGCCGCGGAAGCCCGAGCAGTCGATGAACAGGTCGCCTTCGACGCGGCGGCCGTCGCGCAGCTTGACGGCGGTGACGAAGCCGCTCTCCGGATGCTGCTCGACCTCGACGATCATGCCTTCAATGCGCCGGGCGCCGCGCGCCATGGCGTAGTCGCGCAGATACCCGGCGTACAGGCTGGCGTCGAAATGGAAACCGTAGGAATAGGCGTCGGCGATGCCGGGCGTGTCGCCGCTCGGCGGCGTGAACTTGCCGTGGCGCGCCATGACCGAGGGCGTCGACCAGTTCTCCATGTCCGGCATGTTGTTGAACGCTTGCGCCAGACGCAGCCAATGATGGTGCGCGTCGATGCCGGCCAGCGGCGGGCCGAAATCGCCGAAGGCGTGGAAGAAGCGGTTGCCGACGTGGCCCCAGTCCTTGAATTCGATGCCCAGCTTGAAACTGGCCTGGGTCTTGCCGACAAAGTCGGCGAAGTCCAGGCCCAGCGCCTCGTTGTAGAGGCGGATGGTGGGCAGGGTCGCCTCGCCGACGCCGACGGTGCCGATCTCGGGCGATTCCACCAGGGTCACCTCGCACGGCTGGTCGGCGTGGCGCGCCAGGCGCTGGGCCAGCGGGGCGGCCGTCATCCAGCCGGCCGTGCCGCCACCCACGATGACGATCCTGCGGATCGCGCCGCCATGCGTGTCATTGCTGCCCATGTCGCCTCCTGTCCCGGTTTTTCACACGTTTGCCCAGGATTGTTCAGGACAGACTATTTATGACAACGTTTTCATTTAACTTTGAATCAGGGGCGGGTTGGACGCATGCCTGCGAGGCCGTGGCGGTGGCGGTGTTCGATAACGTTTTCATGTCTTTGTCTCCCCGTGCTTTTTTTATAAATCCCACAACTGGTGTTGTTCATTGCAAATTAACATTAATGCGATCAACGAACAAATAATTATTCCGAAAATGTCGCTGTTTAACCGCAGAAGCTAAACAGGATTGACAAAAGAAAATCCCCGCCGAGGCGGGGTTTACTGAACTTTAGTTTTGAAATATGATTAACCGTCAGTCGGAAATTCGCCCTCCCGGCGGAACGCCATAGCGATCCGCCTGCACATTGCCACTTACGCCGTGGGTGCGCACATCGGCGGTAACTGGCAACATTTCCTTGTCCCATGTCTCCCACTGGGCCTTCAATTGCGCGAACACATCTGGATGGCGTTTGGCCAGGTTGGCGCGCTCGCGCGGGTCCTTGACCACGTCGAACAGGAACTCGTTGCCGCTGATCCGCAGGTACTTCCAGTTACCGGAACGGATGGCGCGCTGGGCGTTGGCCTTGTACCGCCACAGCACCGTGCGTTCGCGCGGCTTTTCCTGGCCCAGCAAGGTCGGCAGCAGGTTCTGGCCGTCCGGCGGATAGGCCGGATCGGGCGCGCCGCCGGCCGCCGCCAGCAGCGTCGGCAGCCAGTCCATGCTGACGGCGACCTGGTCGGTCACCTGCCCCGCCGCGATCTTGCCGGGCCAGCGCACGATGGCCGGCACGCGGATGCCGCCCTCCAGCAGCTCGGTTTTTTGCCCGGACAGCGGCCAGTTGTTGGAGAACCGTTCGCCGCCATTGTCGCTGGTGAAGACGACGATGGTGTTCTGGGCCAGGCCCTTGTCCTCCAGCGCCTTGAGCACGCGGCCGATCGAAGCGTCCAGCGATTCGACCATGCGGCCATAGGTGGCCAGATCGCCGCCGTCGTAGTGGAAGATGTTGTCGATGTCGCGCGAGATCGCCTCGTCGCCCGGACCTTCCCACGGCCAGTGCGGCGCCGTGTAATGCAGCGACAGCAGGAAGGGCTTGCCGTCCTTTTGTCGCTTGACGAAGTCGACCGCGCGCGCGCCCAGCAAATCGGTGTAGTAGCCGATCTGCTGCACCGGCACCTCGTCCTCATACAGGTCCTCCTTGACGTTCGGGCCGACGCCGGGCTTGTGCGTGAAGTAATCGATGGCGCCGCCGTAGTTGCCGAAGAAGCTGTCGTAGCCGCTTTTGATCGGACCGAAGTTCGGCAGCGAGCCAAGGTGCCACTTGCCGATCAGCGCGGTGCCGTAGCCGTTTTTCCGCAGCAGCGACGGCAAGGTCGGATGGGTGCGCGGCAGGCCGAGCGTGTCGGAGGCGCCGGCGATCGGTTCCTCCAGGCCGCCGCGCAGCCGATACTGGTAGCGGCCGGTGATCAGCGCGAAACGCGTGGCCGAGCACACCGCCGAGTTGGCGTACGCCTGGGTGAAGCGCAGCCCCTGCGCGGCGAGGCGGTCCAGGTGCGGCGTCTTGATGTCTTTCTGGCCGTAGGCGCCCAGGTCGGCGTGGCCGAGGTCGTCGGCAAGGATGAAAACGATGTTCGGCTGCTGCTTGCTTGCGGCCAGGGCGCTCGGCACATAGCCCGCCAGCGCCAGCGCCGGCAGGGTTTTAAGGATGCTGCGGCGTGCCTTGTTGGTGTTCTTGTTTTCGTTGCTCATTACTGGTCTCCTTAAAAATCCGCGCGGGCGGTCAGGCCCACTTGGCGCGGCGTGCCGATCACGGTGTTGTAGGCATTGGGGCTGGTGTTCCACATGCTGGTGTAGTACTGCTTGTCGAACACGTTCTTGGCCCACACGGAGACATCCCAGCGGGTCGGGCCGTTCTTCAGTTTAATCCCTGCCGACAAGTTGGTCAGACTATAGGCGGGAATGCGTGAATACTCGGACGCGTCCAGGGTGCCGTAGGTGCCGCCGCGATAAGCGTAGTTGACGTTGCCGTAGGCTTCGATGTTGGCGGCGAGCGCGTGCGCATACTGCGCGCTGAGGTTGCCGATCCAGCGCGGCGCGTTGACCAGCGCCGCCCGGCCCGACAGATCGCACGAGGGACCCAGGCGCTCGGCCGGGCATGGCGCGTTTTTGTACTTGGTGTACTTGACGTCGTTGAACGAACCGTTGGCGCCCAGGGTGAAGCCGCGCACCACGACCAGGCTGGTGTCGAGCTCCACGCCCCGGCTGCGCACGTCGCCGGCGTTGGTCAGGTAAGACGTCGCGCTGACCGGATCGTAGGCGTTGTTCTGGTAGCCGTGCACCTCGTTCCAGAACAGGCTGGCATTGACCTGCGCGCGCCGTCCCAGCAGATTGCTCTTGATGCCCAGCTCCAGATTGTTGGCCTTCTCGTTGTCGACCTTGAGCGACGACACGCCGGCCGCGCCCGGCACCGACAGGTTGATGCCGCCGGATTTTTCACCGTGCGAGACGCTGCCGAAGGCCAGCACGTCGGTGTCGAGCTTGTACGCCAGGGTCAGCAGCGCGGACGGGCTCAGGTTGTTCAGGCGGACGTCGCCGGAGTTGTAGGCGCCGTAGCGGGCGTTGCGCGAGGCCAGCGCCGCGCCGGTGACCGGCGCGCCGACCGGAACGCCGCGCACGACGCGCGCCAGCTTGTCCTCGTAAGTGGCGCGCAGACCGGCGGTCAGGTCCCACTTGGGATCGATGTGCCAGATCGACTGGCCGAACAAGGCGTAGCTGTTGACCCGCAAATGGCCGTCGGCGTAGCTGCTGACGTTGCTCCAAGCCCCGGCCGGCGTGGCGTTGAAACGGTCTGCCAGCGGCCCGTTGACGGTGAAGTTGGTGTTGTCCAGGTTCTGGTAGTAGTAGTACGCGCCGACCACCGATTCGACCTCGCGGCCCAGCGGCGTGGCCAGCCGGAACTCCTGGGTGAACTGGCGGTGGCGGGTGGAGGCACCGACGTTGAGCACCACCGGCACGTCCAGACCATCTTCATTGTGCGGCGTGAAATCCCAGAAGCGGTAGGCGCTGATCGAGGTGAACTTGTAGTCGTTGTCGAGCTTCCAGTTGACCTCGCCCGAGACGCCGCCCTGGTGCACATCCACGTGCGAGCCCCTGTCGAGGTTGACCTGGCGCAAGGTCGGATCGGTGACCGGATGGGCGCCAACGGCGGCGGCCTGCGTCAGGAAACGCCCGCTCGGGCCGGCGCTGTAGAAGATCAGGGTGCCGTTGTTGGAATCCTCGACGTTGTAGTCGGCGATCAGGCGCGCGCTGAGCTGGTTGTTCGGTTCCAGCAACAGTTGCGCGCGCACGCCCTGGCGGACGCCGCCCTGCACCTTGTCGCCGTTGTGGATGTTGGTGATGTAGCCGTCCTCGTGCGTTTTATACAGCGAGATGCGGCCGGCGGCCGTGTCCGAAAACGCGCCCGAGATCACCGCCTTGCCCTGCGCATAGCCCTGCTCGCCGATCGATAGCTGCGCGCTGTTTTCGGAGCGGAAGGTGGGCTGTTTGCTGGTGATGTTGAGCACGCCGGCGGTGGTGTTCTTGCCGAACAAGGTGCCCTGCGGGCCGCGCAGCAGTTCCAGTTGCTGGATATCGAGCGTATCGAAGGCGGCCATGCCCGGACGGGCCAGATAGACGTTATCGAGGTAAACGCCGACGCTGCCCTCCAGGCCATCGCTGGCCGGATTGTTACCGAGGCCGCGCACGGCAAAGCTCATCTGGCGTGCGTGGACGTAGTTGACGGTGGTGCTCGGCAGCAGCTGCTGCAAATCCTGCACGCGGTAGACGCGGTTGTTTTCGAGGCTGTTCGCGTCCAGCACGCTCATGGTGGTGGGCACGCTTTGCGAGGTCTCGTTGCGGCGCCGGGTGGAGACGGTGACGCGGGCGATGATTTCCTGCGAGGCGTCGACGGTGGCGGCGGCCGCAGCAGTGGTTGTGACGGCTGCGTTGGCCTGTTCCGCCGGATCGGCGTTCACGTCGGATGCATCGGCAGTTGCGGTCAGCAGCGACAACGCGAGTGCGAAAGGGATGTTCGTATTCATTGCGCGGCATCTTGATAAGTGGAAAGTTTAGCTATATTACTAATCCACCTAGATAACTCGAACTAATATAACCAAACAAACATATGCGAAAAATTACTGCCGGGGACATCGACATAATCAGGATCCACGTAGGGCGGATTAGCGCAGCGTAATCGGCCATGCATGCTTCTCGACGGCGCACGCATTGGCCGATTACGGCGTTCCGCCTAATCCGCCCTACGTGTTGTAGATGGAAGCGTCAGTCTGCGGCCAAAAAAAATGCCGGCTAGGCCGGCATTGAATATGTTGCGTGGAGAAGCTTACACTGCGTCCGCGCCGGTTTCGCCGGTACGGATACGGATGACCTGCTCGACGTTCTGCACGAAGATCTTGCCGTCGCCGATCTTGCCGGTGCGCGCGGCCTTGATGATGGCGTCGACCACTTGCTCGGCCACGCCGTCGTCGACCACCACTTCCACTTTGACCTTCGGCAGGAAGTCGACGACGTATTCCGCGCCGCGATACAGTTCGGTATGGCCCTTCTGGCGGCCGAAACCCTTGACTTCGGTGACCGTCAGGCCGGTGACATTGACCTCAGCCAGTGCTTCACGCACCTCGTCCAATTTGAACGGCTTAATCACAGCGGTAATCTGTTTCATGACTTCTCCTTATGGGCAATCTAAATTCAAAAATCTGTAGCCGGCGAACCGCAAGCGATTGAGTATATTGTAATCGACAACTTGCGACTGTCCACTCCCGACTGAAAAACCGGCCCAAAACCCGCTGTTTTCGCGATTTTTATCTGATTTTTGTCTATTCTTGCACCGGAATGGAGCGTAATTCCTCCATCCACACCACGCTTTGCGCATCGCTCGGCGCGCGCCAGTCGCCCCTTGGCGACAACGAGCCGCCGCTGCCGACCTTGGGCGCGTTCGGCACGCAACTGCGCTTGAACTGGCTGGTGCGGAAGAAACGGTCGAGGAAGATCCCCAGGTTTTTCTTGATCGCCGCCAGGTCGTACTGGTTGCGCGTGACATGGTCGCCATCCGGCCAGCGCCCCTGCTCCCTGTCCTTCCACGCGTTGAGCGACAGGAACGCTACCTTCGACGGCCGGAAGCCGAACCGCAGCACGTAATACAGGTTGAAATCCTGCAGCTCATACGGACCGATGGTGCTTTCGGTGCGCTGCTCCGGCTGGCCTTCTGCGGTGCCCGGCACCAGCTCGGGACTGATTTCGGTGCCCAGGATATCCAGCAGCACCTGCGCGTCGTTGCGGCCGATCACGCCCGACTCGGCCACCCAGCGCACCAGGTGCGAGATCAAGGTCTTCGGCACGCTGGCGTTGACGTTGTAGTGCGACATGTGATCGCCGACGCCGTAAGTGCACCAGCCCAGCGCCAACTCGCTCAAGTCGCCGGTGCCGACGACGATGGCGTTGTGGTGGTTCGCCAGGCGGAACAGGTGGTTGGTGCGCTCGCCAGCCTGTACGTTTTCGAACGTGATGTCGTACTGCGCCTGCCCCTCCGAATACGGATGGTTCAAATCCTTGAGCATCTGGATGCAGCTAGGACGGATGTCGATTTCCTGCGCCGAGCAGCCGACCAGCTTCATCAGCGCGTGCGCCTGCGTCAACGTGCGTTCGCTGGTGGCGAAGCCGGGCATCGTGTACGCCAGGATGTTGGTGCGTGGCAGCTTGAGCTTGTCCATCACGCGCGCGCACACCAGCAGCGCGTGTGTGGAGTCGAGCCCGCCGGAGACGCCGATGACCACTTTCTTGATGCCGCTCGACGTCAGGCGCTGCGCCAAGGCCTGCACCTGGATGTTGTAGACCTCGTTGCAGCGCTCGTCGCGGCGGCGGGCGTCGGCCGGCACGTACGGGAAGCGCTCGACGCAGCGCTTGAGCGCCAGCGGTTCCTGGCGACCGATCTCGAGCTCGAAGAACACCGTGCGGAATTTGTTGACCTCGGCGGCATGGCGCTGCACCGATTGCGCGAACGTGTTCATGCGCATGCGCTCTCGCGACAGGCGCTCGAGGTCGATGTCGGCGAAGGTCAGGGTCGCTTCATCGACAAAGCGCTTCGGCTCGGCCAGCAGCTCGCCATTCTCGTAGATGACGCCCTGCCCGTCCCAAGCCAGGTCGGTGGTCGACTCGCCCCCGCCGGCCGACGTGTACAGATAGGCGGCGATGCAGCGCGCCGACTGCTGGCCGACCAGCAGGTTGCGATAGTTGGCCTTGCCGACCAGCGCGTTCGACGCCGACAGGTTGACCAGCACCGTGGCGCCGGCCAGGGCCGCGAATGACGACGGCGCCACCGGCACCCACAAGTCCTCGCAAATCTCGACGTGGAATTTGAACAGCGGCATGTCGGCCACTTCGAACAGCAAGGCCGAGCCGAACTGTACGCGCTCGCCTAGCAAGTCGATCTCGGTGGCGACTGCGTAGTCGCCGCTGCTGAACTGGCGCGCCTCATAGAACTCGCCATAATTGGGCAGGTAGCTCTTGGGCACGACGCCCTGGATCTGGCCGTTGGCGATGACCACCGCGCAGTTGTACAACTGGTGCTCGACCCGCAACGGCGCGCCGACCACCAGCGCCATCTTCCACTGCGCCGAGGCGGCGACGATCGCGTCGAGCGCATCCAGGCAACCGTCGAGCAAGGCGCGCTGATGGAACAGGTCGTCGCAGGTGTAGGCCGACAGGCCCAACTCCGGGAACGCCACCAGCGCCGCGCCCTGCGCCGCCGCCTGCCCGGCCAGCGCGATGGTCTGTTCGGCGTTATAGGCCGGATCGGCGATGCGGCAGACCGGCGCCGCGATGGCGACCCGGGCGAAATCATGCGTGTACAAATTAAGGAAATTCGAGCTCATGTAAAGTCTTTCGCGTGCGCAACCAAACAAAAGCCAATTATCGCACGGCCATGGACGCGCCGCAGTCAACGGATCAGCGCCAGATAGGCTAGACTGGCGCCAACATCAGAGCTGGAGTAAAGCGTGTCAGAAGCAGAGTTTTCGATCATCGACTCGTTGGAAAATGTCGACCAGGCGGAGTGGCAAGCCATCGCCGGCGACAACCCGACCTTGGCGTACGCCTTTCTGCACGCGCTGCACGACACCCGCTGCGCCTCGGCCCAAACCGGCTGGACGCCGCGCTATCTGGTGATGCACCGCGACAGCGTGCTGGCGGCCGCCATGCCGCTGTACTTGAAAGATCACAGCCGTGGCGAATACGTGTTCGATCACGCCTGGGCCGACGCCTTCCACCGCAATGGCATTCCCTACTACCCGAAGCTGCTGTCGGCGGTGCCGTTCACGCCGGTGACCGGTGGCCGCCTGCTGGCGCGCACCCCGGAAGACCGCGCCCTCCTGGCGCGCGCCGCGTTGCAGGTGGCCCGGCAGCTGGAGACGTCGTCGCTGCACATCCTGTTCCCCGACGAGCAGGACCGGCAAGCGCTGGAGGCCGCCGGCTTCATGCTGCGGGAAGGGGTGCAGTTCCATTGGGACAATCCGGGTTATGCCGACTTCGACGCCTTCCTGGCCAGCTTCAAGATGGAGAAGCGCAAGAAGATCCGCCAAGACCGGCGCCGCGTGCACGATGCGGGGATCACCTTCGAACATCTGGCCGGCCGCGACATCACGCCCGAGGTGCTGCGTTTTTTCTACAGCTGCTACGTGTCGACCTATCACGCGCATTTTTCCAAGCCTTACCTGACCTTGAAGTTCTTCGAGCGGCTGCTGGACGAGGTGCCGGAAAGCCTGATGATCGTGCTGGCCAAGCGCGGCGAGCAGCCGGTGGCGGTGGCGTTGAATCTGGTGGGCGGCAATATCATGTACGGCCGCTATTGGGGGACGCAGGAATTCGTCTCCGGCCTGCATTTCGAGACGTGTTACGTGCAATCGATTGAATACTGCATCAAGCACGGCATCGCGCGCTTCGAGGGTGGCGCGCAGGGCGAGCACAAGATGTCGCGGGGACTGGTGCCCAAGCAGACGTGGTCGGCGCATTGGATCGCGGATGAACGTTTTGCCGATGCGATCGCGGATTTCCTGGCGCAGGAAACGGCGGCCATGAACAACTATATTGACGAGCTAGGCGAGCACGTTCCCTTCAAGCCCACCGTCGCGTGACTCCCGTTGAAACACGTAGGGCGGATTAGCGCAGCGTAATCGGCCATGCATGCACCGCGTTGACGCGCGCATGGCCGATTACGGCGTTCCGCCTAATCCGCCCTACGTGGAATACGTGTACGCGTATTACTCTCTATTACTCTTCCAGCAAACTACGCAGCATCCACGCGGTCTTTTCGTGCGTGTCCAGGCGCTGGGCCAGCAGGTCGGCGGTCGGCTGATCGTCGGCGCCCTCGACCAGCGGCAGCAGCTTGCGGGCGGTGCGCGCGGTCGCTTCCTGCGCCTTGACCAGGTGCTGAACCATTTCCATCGCCTTTGGCACGCCTTCGACTTCCTTGATGGTCGCCAGCTTGACGAACTCGGTGTACGTGCCCGGTGCCGGATAGCCCAGCGCGCGGATACGTTCTGCGATCAGGTCCAGCGCGGTCCATTGCTCGGTGTACTGCGTCATGAACATCTGGTGCAGGCTGTTGAACATCGGACCTTTGACGTTCCAGTGGAAATTGTGGGTCATCAGGTACAGGGTGTAGCTGTCCGCCAGCAGGCCCGATAGGCCAGCGGCGATATTCGCGCGACTTTCGTCGGAAAGGCCGATATCGATCTTGGAGGCTTTTGCGTCCATGTGTAACTCCTTCTATTAGCTTGGACCTTTATTGTAATCGTATCCAGGCCTGCGCGTGGGAACGTACCGTTCGGCAAACCGGTTCAATGCTGACCCGCCGGCGTCATGCGCCGCTCGCCGACACGGCGATCGTTGGCCGCTTCGTTCCGGACGGCGCCGGCTCTCATCGGCGTCCCGGCCGTCGCGGGAGCGGCCCGCGCGGCCATGGTGGTTTCCGGTGCCGCCGCGCCCTCCTTCGGCGTGGCGCCCTGCGCCAGGTTGGACTGCACACCTTCGGACTGGCCGGCCGGCGCCTGCTTCGGCTCCTTTTCATAACTGCGGAACGCCAGCACCATATACAGGATGCCGGCGACGATCGCGTAGGCGCCGATCAGCCACACCAGCGCCAGCGCGCCAACGGTGGGCAAGGCGATCAGTATGGTGCCGAAGACGATCGACGCGATGCCGCCGGCCAGCAGCAGCCAGACGCCGGGCCGCGCGTGGCTGCGCAGGCGCACCGCGAGCACGATGTCGAGGATGCCGGTGATCAGCGCGTTGACGCCGACGATCAGCACCAGCACCAACGCGGCCACCCCCGGCTGCATCACCGCCAGCACCCCGGCCACGACGCTGACCACGCCCAGCATCAGCAGCAGCCACCAGTCCAGCGCGTGCGATCCGGTGGCGTGGCGCCGGTTGCGCACCGCGCCCACCAGATAGACGATGCCGGCCAGCAGCGCGTACGCGGCAAACAACAGTACCAAACTCAACACGGTGGGGCCGGGTAACAGCAACGCCAGCACGCCGAACAACAGCGCCAGCACGCCACGCAGCGCCAACATCCACCAGGAACGCGACAACATCGGTTTAGCGACCATGACTCCTCCGATAGCAAAAAAACAGCTGATATGAGTCAGATTGCCGCGCGCGCAAACGGTTCCCCTCGATACCTACATTTCATCCACGGGTTAAAATCGAGTTGATACAATTTTGTCCCGAGAGATGAAACCAGTTTGCTTCACAGCATTTTCAATCAAGCCTATACTCTATGCCCCGTTGTATGGTTTTATGAGGAATGTGGCACACACAGCATGAATGCAGATTTTATAAAACAACGGAACCGCTTCAAGTCCGCCACGATGAAGCGAATCAATGTCAGTGAAGAGTCTTACACCAACGTGACGAATCTGCTGGCGACGATCGCCCAGCCGTTTCACGCGCGTAAGGGCGAGTTCCTGCAGCATGCCGGCGTGCCGGCCACGCAGGTGCACTGGCTCGCGAGCGGCGTCGCGCGCAGCGGGTTCTTCAATCGTGACGGTGTCGAGATGACCTTGCGGTTTTTCCGCGAGGGCGAGTCCGCCACCACGTTGACCGACCTGATTACCGGCGAGACCGGGCAGCCGGCCGTGCAGTTCCTGGTGGCCGAGACAACCATCCACGGTTTCACCCTGGACTGGGCGCAGTCGTGCGCGCTGCGCGCCCAGCATGAAGTGTTGCAACATTATCATCTGCAGGCCGCGATGCATGGTTTGCAGAGCCTGGCGCAACGCGCCTACAGCAGCGGCGAGACCTCGGCGCAAGAGCGCCTGGCGGCGTTCCGGGAGGAGTATCCGGGACTGGAGGCGCGCATCTCGCAACGGGCGATCGCCTCGTACCTGGGCATCACGCCGCAATACATGTCGCGCCTGCGCCGCGAGGCCGAGGCCGCCGAGGGCGCCACCCGCGAATAAACGAGCCCGGGCCGTCCTTCCCCACGCCGGAACAATAAAAAAAGCCCCATGCGCGCATGCAACCACCGAGGTCGCCGCAAGCCGCATGGGGCTTTTTGCTGCCGGCTATCGGATAGCCGGCGGTACATCAGGCATTGGCTGCCGCGTCTTTGTTGTACGAAGCGACGCCGTTCAGGATTTCCTGTTTCGCTTCTTCCGGACCGTACCAGCCGTCGATCTTGACCCATTTGCCTTTTTCCAGGTCTTTGTAGTGCTCGAAGAAGTGCTGGATCTGGCGCAGGCGCAGTTCGTTCAGGTCTTCCGGCTTCTGCCAGTGGCTGTAGATCGACAGCACCTTGTCGACCGGCACGGCCAGCACTTTGGCGTCTTCACCGGATTCGTCGGTCATTTTCAGCACGCCGATAGGACGGCAGCGCACCACCACGCCTGGGATCAGCGGGAACGGGGTGATCACCAGCACGTCGACCGGGTCGCCATCGTCGGACAGGGTATTCGGCACGTAGCCGTAGTTGCATGGGTAGTGCATGGCGGTGCCCATGAAGCGATCGACGAAGATCGCGCCCGATTCCTTATCGACTTCGTATTTGATCGGATCGGCGTTCATCGGGATTTCGATGATCACGTTGAAGTCGTTTGGCAAATCGCGGCCGGAAGGCACTTTATTCAAGCTCATGGGGTTCCTCGTTGTTGTGCTGACAAATGTTTAACTGCGTAATTATAGCGAAGTACAGGCTGCTTGTGCGTTGCAGCACTACCGTGCGGAAATTTTTTGGAGCTGTGTTGGGAGTGTTAGCGTGGTAAAAGACGGCGCGGGACCATCGGAAATACGTAGGGCGGATTAGGCGGCACGCCGTAATCGGCCATCGATGAGCCGCCGGCGGAGCGGACATGGCCGATTACGCTGCGCTAATCCGCCCTACGTGTTTCCGCAACACATTGATGGCGCGGCGCCAATGGTCGACGCGCCTCGCGTTAAAGGATGGTTGCCAGGGCGCACTGGCGGTAGTGATTGGCGGCCTCTTCCTGCTGCTGCAGCGCCTCGTGCATCTGCGCCAGCTTCAGGTGCGATTCGCGCACCATGCGCGGATCGGAGGCGTCCGACAGCGCCTGCTCCAGATAACGCTGCGCCTTGCCCCACAGTTTCTGCTTCAGGCACAAGGAACCGAGCGTGAGCGCCAGTTCGGCGTCCGTCGGCCGCGTGTGCAGCCACTTCTCGCACGCTTCGATCTGCGCCAGCAACGCCGCCGAGCCGGCCGGCGCCGCCGCTTCGCGGTAGGCGCGGATCACGCGGTCGTCCCAGTCGGCGGCCAGCGATTCCTCGGCCACCCTGCGCGCCTCGTCGTGCAGGCCGCGCGCGTTGAAGGCGGTGGCCGCCAGGCAGGCGACGTAAGGCTTGACCCGGTCCGCGTTCGGCACCGTCGACCAGACCCGCTGCAGCGATTCGGCGTCGTTGGTGTGGTCCGACAGCATGTCGGCGTAGGCCAGCTCGCGCAGCCGCGCCGACAACGCCGGATGCAGCGCGCGGTGCTTGTCGAGCGAACGCACCAGGCGCAGCACTTCCGGCCAGTTCTTGGCCTGCTGCTGGGCCTTCAACGACCATTGCAAGGCGTGGATGTGGCGCGTGCCGCTGGCGTTGAGCTCGCGCACAGCGTCGAGCGCGGCCTCCGGCTGATGGTCGTCGACCAGCAATTCGGTCATCGTCATCAGGCGCGCCGTCTTCATGGCATTGTCGTCGTTGAGCTTGGCCAGCCACTGGTCGCGGCGCGCGCCCTGGCGCATGCGGTGCGCGGCGCGGGCGCCGATCAGCGCGGCGACGCCGGCGTTCTCCGGCAGTTCCGAAGCGCGCACGGCGGCCTTTTCGGCGTGGCCGAAGCGGCCTTCGAACAGCGCCTTCAGCGCCTCGCGCAAGCCCTTGTTGCCATCGCGCTCGCGCTTTTGCTGGCGGTAGGCCGCCACCTTGGTCGGCATCTTGAGGGTGGCGCGCAAGGCGCGGATCACCGCGTACAGGAACACGAACAGCGCCGCCGCCAGCACGCAGAAGAAATTGAGCGACATGTCGATCCGGTGCGGCGGATAGAACAGCACCACGTTGCCCGGATTGAAACGCGCCGTCACGGCAATGCCGATGGCCGCGGCCATCAATGCGACCAACCAGAGGAATAATCGCATGGTTATTGCTTCGCTTTGTAGTTACGCACGGCGTTCAGGCTGTCCGACAGCGTCGGCATCTCGATCGCCAGATTGCTGGTCTGCACCTGGCGCAGCAGCGCCTGCACGGTCTGGGTGTTCTTGGCGCGGGTGTCGAAGTACTTGACCAGCGCTTCCTGCGCGGCGATCAGGTCGGCGCGGAACGCGGTTTCATTGCGCGACAGCAGCGCCATGCGGGCGTTCAACAGGCGCAATTTGAGGTTCTCGCGCAGGAAGTAGGCCTGCGTCGGCGACAGCATCAACGCGTCCGGCGTTTCCACGCTGCGCACGCGGATCAGCTGGCGCACGTCGGTCCACATTTCCGTGCTCCAGCCGGTCCAGGTGTTTTGCAGCGCCAGCAGCCATGGATTCGGCTCGCTCGGCTCGGCGGCCGGTACCGGCTTGCCGTTCTTGTCCAGCACCGGCTTGACCTTGACTTTCTTCTCCGGGGCCGCCGGCAGGGTCGGCTTCTCGTCCGACAGCATCGGCAAGGCGTCGATCTGCGCGATGACGTTATCCAGGCGCAGCGCGACGCCGACCGAATCGACGCTCGGCAAGGCCTTGAGCTTCTCGGTGTCCTTGGCGATGGCGCGGCGGATCGTGATGAATTGCGGCTTGTCCGAGCGCGACAGGCTGCGGTCGGCGTTTTGCAGCGCGATCAGCGCGCCGGGCACGTTGCCGGCCAGTTGCAGCTGCTGGCTGGCGGTCGACAGCACTTGTTCGATCTCGGTCAGCGCCCACTCGTCGCGGTTTTTCGACAGGTCCTGGTACAGCTGCTCGAGCGCCAGTTGCTGGCTCTGCGCCTCCAATTGTTTGCTTTCCAGCAAGCCAACCTTGATCTGCAGCTCCCGGCTGCTTTCCTGCACGGCGCGCGCCAGGTTGCCGGTCTCGGCATTGCTGGAATCGCCCTTTTGCAGGCGCAGCGCCATTTCCTGGCGCAGCTTGCCCATCTTGTTATGGGTCGACCAGGTCTGGGCGGCCAGCAGCACGGCCAGCACCACCACCCCGCCCAGCAGGATGCGCGGCTGCTGCAGCGTATCGAGCAGCCGGGGCTCGGGCGGCGATTTGAGCGGCGCGGACGGGGACTCGGCGGCGGATGCGTTCGAGGCGACAGGGTCGGGTAATGTAGGCAAATCGTTCATAGGCGTGATTGTAACGCGGCCAGCAGGCGTTCGTCGCCTGATCCGGTGAGCGTCAGACGGGAAAAGCCCAAATTGCTTGCAGTTTCGGCAATTCGGGCATGCGGCACGATCAAATGCTGTTGTTGCATCGATACAACATAAGAGGGAGTGCCGCCAGGATTTTTTGTATCGAGCTCGGCCAGGAGGTCGCACAGGCCGCGCAGCGCCTCGGAACTGGTGATGATCCAGTCGTTTTGTTGCGCGAGCAACCGGCGCAAGGTGGTTTCCAGCGCCGGCGTCAGTTGCGGTACGGAACGCCGATAAGCGGCCACCACCTCGACTTGGGCGCCCGCCGCGCGCAGGCCGTCGGCCATCAGCTCGCGTCCGCTCTCACCGCGCACGATCAGCACCGGCCGGTCCTTCAGCGCGGCCAGATCCAAGGTTTGCAGCAGATGTTCCGAGTCGCTGTGGCCGTTGTCGGCCGGGCTGACGATATCGAACTTGTCCGGCGTGACGCCGTGCGCGGCCAGCGCCAGCCGGCTGCCCTCGCCCACCACGGCGGCCGTCACGCCGGCCGGCCACTGTTTAATATGGGCGAAGGCGGCGTCGATGGCGTTGGGCGACACGAACGCCACCATCGCGTAGGCCGGCTCCGGCGCGCACAGCCGCTCCAGTACCGCCCGCAGCCCGGATTGGTCCGGCAGCGGCGCGATCTCCAGCAGCGGCAACATCTCGACCTCGCGGCCCAGCGCGGCCACGCGGGCCGCCAGCGGCCGCGCTTGCGCCAGGGGACGGGTGATGACGACGATACCGGTCATCCCAGGGTCATCCGATGGTCATCAAACCGGCTGGGCGCCGGTCGAGCCGTCGGCGTTGAGCTCCCGCGAGCGCGCCTCCTCCTCGGCCTGGGCGGCGTCGCTCAGGCACGCGGCCAGGATGCCGACCGCGTCCTGCGCGCGCAGCAGCTCGGACACCTGCAAGCCCAGCGCCTCGGGATCGGCGGCCGGGCCGCGCACCTCGGCGCTGGCCACGCGGCTGCCGTCGGGCGTGCCGACCATGGCGCGCAGGTGCATTTGGCCGCCATCGACGGTGGCGTAGGCCGCCAGCGGAATCTGGCAGCTGCCGCCGAACACCTTCGACACCTTGCGTTCGGCCGTGACGGCCTGCTCGGTGGCCAGGTCGTTGAGCGGCGCCAGCAAGGCTTTCAGGTCGAGCCCGTCGTCCCGCTCGGCGATCTCGATCGCCATCGCGCCCTGCCCTGCGGCCGGCAGGCTGTCCTCCGGCGCCAGCACGGCGCGGATGCGCTGCGGCAGGCCCAGGCGTTTGAGGCCGGCGGCGGCCAGGATGATGGCGCTGTAGTCGCCCCGATCGAGCTTGGCCAGGCGGGTGTCGAGGTTGCCGCGCAGCGGCTTGATGACCAGGTGCGGATAGCGCGCGGCGATCAGCGCCTGGCGGCGCAGGCTGCTGGTGCCGACGATGGCGCCCGGCGGCAGCTCGGCCAGGGTGGCGTAGTCGTTGCAGACGAAGGCGTCGCGCGGGTCCTCGCGCTGCATGACGGCGGCCAGCGCGAAACCCTCGGGCAGCTCCATCGGCACGTCCTTGAGCGAATGGACGGCCAGATCGGCGCGCCCCTCGGCCATCGCTACTTCCAGTTCCTTCACGAACAGGCCCTTGCCGCCGACCTTCGACAGGGTGCGATCCAGAATTTGATCACCTCTTGTCGTCATTCCGACAATTTTGACATCGCACTGCGGATATAATAATGTCAAGCGTTCACGAACATGCTCGGCCTGCCACATGGCCAGGCGACTCTCCCGCGACGCGATCACCAATCTGGACGGGGGAGTTTGGACCACTTCGGATGTTTTCAAAACCAGTTCTTTCGCTGTAGCTGACGCTCACCGGCGCTGGCCAGTAAATCGCGCATGTTTAAGATCACAAATTTTATCATGCTCACCTTCATGCAGAACCGGGCTACCAGCCTTTGCACCGACATTTCACATCTTTGCGGCTTATCACATGGCAAAACAATCTAGTGCAATCGACGACAACATCGCTGAACAACCAGGCGCGGCCACCGAAGTAGACAAGGACGCGCCCCTTAAAGAAGATATCCGCCTGCTCGGCCGCCTGCTCGGCGACGTGCTGCGCGACCAGGAAGGCGAGGAAGTGTTCGCCGTGGTCGAAACCATCCGTCAAACGGCCGTGCGCTTCCGCCGCGAGGCCGACGCCGGCGCCGCCAAGGAACTGGACGGCATGCTCAAGATCCTCACCCGCGAACAGACCATTTCGGTGGTACGGGCATTCTCGTACTTCTCGCACCTGGCCAACATCGCCGAGGACCAGCACCACATCCGCCGCCGCCGCGCCCACCTGCTGGCCGGCTCGAACGCCCAGAAAGGCAGCGTCAGCTTCGCGCTGTGCAAGCTCAAGGAAGCCGGCGTCAGCGAGCAGACCGTCGGCGAGTTCTTCGACCAGGCCCTGATCGCCCCGGTGCTGACGGCCCACCCGACCGAAGTGCAGCGCAAATCCATCCTCGACGCCGAGCACGACATCGCCCGCCTGCTGGCCGAGCGCGACCTGCCGCTGACGCCGAAGGAAAAAGCCGCCAATATGCACCTGCTGCGCGCGCGCATCGCCACCCTGTGGCAGACCCGCATGCTGCGCTACACCAAGCTGACTGTGGCCGACGAGATCGAAAACGCGCTATCCTACTACCGCACCACCTTCCTGCGCGAATTGCCGGGGTTGTACGACGACATCGAGAGCGACATCGCCCACCACTACGGCAGCGTGCCCGCCGATGACCAGGAACCGCAGGTCAAGCCGATCAACGCGCCTTATGTGCAGATGGGCAGCTGGATCGGCGGCGACCGCGACGGCAATCCCAACGTCAACGGCGGCACCATGCAGCACGCGCTGGTGCGCCAGGCCACCACCATCCTCGACTTCTACCTGGAAGAGGCGCACACGCTGGGCGCCGAGCTGTCGATCTCGACCCTGATGATCGGCTGCACCCCCGCCCTGCAGGCGCTGGCCGACCAGTCGCCGGACACCTCCGACCATCGCGCCGACGAGCCGTACCGCCGCGCCCTGATCGGCATCTACGCGCGCCTGGCCAGCACCGCCCGCGCCCTGGGCGCGACCAACATCCTGCGCAAGGAAGTGGGCCACGCCGAGCCGTACGCCAGCGCCGCCGAATTCTCGGCCGACCTGCAAACCCTGGTCGAGTCGCTCACCGCCAACCACGGCGAAGTGCTGGTGCGTCCGCGCCTGTCGACGTTGAAGCGCGCGGCCGACATCTTCGGCTTCCACCTGGCGTCGCTGGACATGCGCCAGTCGTCCGACATCCACGAGCGCGTGCTGGCCGAGTTGTTCGCCAAGGCCGGCGGCGAGCCCGCCTACGCGGCGCTCGACGAAGACGCCAAGGTCGCCCTGCTGCTCAGCGAGCTGTCGCAACCGCGCCTGCTGTACTCGCCGTACATCGACTACTCCGACGAGACCGATTCGGAGCTGGGCGTGCTGCGCGCGGCGCGCCAGATCCGCGACCGCTACGGCGCCCGCGCGATCCGCAACTACATCATCTCGCACACGGAGACCGTCTCCGACCTGCTGGAAGTGATGCTGCTGCAAAAGGAGATGGGCCTGCTGCGCATCGCCGCAGGGGAAGGTGACGGTCGCACCGAGGCCGAACTGGACCTGATGGTCATCCCGCTGTTCGAAACCATCCCCGACCTGCAACGCGCCGCCGGCATCATGGAAGCGGTGATGTCGCTGCCGCTGGTCAAGGGCCTGATCGCCAAGCAGGGCCAGATCCAGGAAGTCATGCTCGGTTACTCGGACTCCAACAAGGACGGCGGTTTCCTGACCTCGACCTGGGAACTGTACAAGGCCGAAACCCACCTGGTGACGGTGTTCGAAAAAGCCGGCGTCAAGCTGCGCCTGTTCCACGGCCGGGGCGGCACGGTCGGCCGTGGCGGCGGTCCGAGCTACGAGGCCATCCTGGCCCAGCCGCACGGCACCGTCAACGGCCAGATCCGCCTGACCGAACAGGGCGAGATCATCGCCTCCAAGTTCTCCAACAAGGACATCGGCCGCCGCAACCTGGAGCTGCTGGTCGCCGCGACCCTGGAAGCGAGCCTGATGCCGCAGTCGGAAGACAGCGCGCACCTGGCCCAGTTGCGCGAGTTCGAAACCGTGATGGCGGAGATCTCCGACCGCGCCTACAAGGCCTACCGCAACCTGGTCTATGAAACCCCGGGCTTCACCGACTACTTCTTCAGCGCCACGCCGATCGCCGAGATCGCCGAACTGAACCTCGGTTCGCGTCCGGCCTCGCGCAAGTCGACCAAGCGCATCGAAGACTTGCGGGCGATCCCGTGGGGCTTCTCGTGGGGCCAGTGCCGCCTGCTGCTGCCAGGCTGGTACGGCTTCGGCAGCGCCATCGGCGCCTGGGTGGCCGACGGCGACAAGCCGCAACGCCTGGCCCAGCTGCAATCGATGTTCAAGGAATGGCCGTTCTTCGCCACCCTGCTGTCGAACATGGACATGGTGCTGGCCAAGACCGACCTGGCGATCGCCTCGCGCTACGCCGACCTGGTGCAGGACAAGGAACTGCGCGACCGCATCTTCAAGCGCATCACCGAAGAGCACGCCAACACCCTGGCGATCCTGCAGGACATCACCGGCGCGTCCGAGCGTCTGACGGGCAACCCGCTGCTGGCGCGCTCGATCCAGAACCGCATCGCCTACCTCGATCCGCTGAACCACTTGCAGGTCGAGCTGATCAAGCGCCACCGCGCGCTGACGGTCGACCCGGCCAAGGCGACGGACGAGCGGGTCCACCGCGGCATCCACCTGTCGATCAACGGCGTGGCGGCCGGCCTGCGCAACACCGGCTAAGCCGCTTCACCGTCGATTGAAAGACCCGCGCCCCGACTGATCATCGGGGCGTTTTTTCGCCATCTTCATTTCTGGTTTGATTGAAATCCGTTATGCTTCTTGTCATGGACATCATCACAAGTTGGACACTTCCGCGCGCCCGCTTGCTGATGGTGGGAGCGCTGTGCGCGCTGATCGCGTTGCTTGCGCCGGCCCCGCCCGCGCGGGCGGCCCAGCACGCGCGCCTGCTGGGCGACTACGCGCACCGCGCCTGGACCGCCGCCCAGGGCGCGCCGGCGCAAATCCAGGCCATCACGCAAACGCCGGACGGCTGGCTGTGGCTGTCGACGCCCACCGGCCTGTACCGTTTCGACGGCGTCAATTTCGAGCGCCGCGACCAGGTCGGCGGCCAGCCGCTGCTGTCGACCATCGTGCTGCCGCTGCACACCGCGCCCGACGGCGGCCTGTGGGTCGGCTACCGCTTCGGCGGCGCCAGCGTGTTCAAGGACGGCAAGGCCGCGCACTACGGCGCCGACAATGGCTTCCCGCCGGGCGCCGCCCACAGCTTCACCACCGCGCCGGACGGCGTGCTGTGGGCCACCACCGCGCGCGGCCTGGCCTGGCTCGACCGCGCCCGCGACCGCTGGGTGCGGATCGGCCCGGACAGCGGCTTCGATCCGCCCCAGGCCATCTGGCAGGTGCTGTTCGACCGCGCCGGCACGCAATGGGTGTCGACCTCCAGCAGCGTCTACTACCGCCGCGCCGGCGAGGCGCGCTACCGGGTCGCCAGTCCCGGCAACATAGAGCTGGCCTCGCTGGCCGCCGCGCCAGACGGCACCGTGTGGGTATCGAACGGCGGCGACGCCAACTACCGCTTGTCGCAAACGCCGCCGGTGGCCGGCGCCAGGCCGCCCAAGCCGGAACTGCCGGGCAGCGGCATGTGGTTCGACCGCGCCGGTACGATGTGGCTGGCGAGCGAAACGCATGTCGAACGCGTGCTGCCGGACGGGTTTCCCGATCCGCGCCAGCGCCTCACGCGCGACCAGGGTTTGAGCGGCCTGAGTCCGCAGACCTTCTTTGAAGACCGCGACGGCAATATCTGGTTCGGCACGGCGACCGGCCTCGATCGCTTCCGGCGTCACCGCGCCGTGCCGCTGCCGAGCGGCCAGACCATCGTCACGCCGGGACTGGCGGCCGACGCCGACGGCAAGGTCTGGCTCAGCAACTTCAACACCAACGCCTGGCTGATGGACGCCGAAGGCCGCCGGCACGCCACCCTCGACAGCGGCTTCTGGAGTTCGACGGGTGGCGGCGCGGAGCGCGCCCTCGGCAGCTTCAAAGGCATCTGGCAGGCGGGCAAGCTGATCCCCTCCCCGCCGGGGCCGCTGCGCGAAAGCTCGACCATCTACGCGATGGCGCGCAGCCGCAACGGCGACTGGTGGGCCAGCTATCTGAATTACGATCTGTTCCGCTACCGCGACGGCAAGTGGGAGCAGCCCTACCCGTCGCTGCCGAAGCTGCGCGTGATGTCGCTGCTGTCGGACAGCCGCGACCGGCTGTGGATAGGCTACCAGGGCAACCGCATGGCCGTTGTCGACGATGGCAAGGTGGGCACGCTGGGCGCCGAGCACGGCCTGCGCATCGGCAATGTGCTGTGCATCTACGAGCGCAACGGCAATTTATGGGTCGCGGGCGAATCCGGCGTGGCCCGCTACGATGGCAAGCGCTTCGTGCCGCTGCTGACGGCGGACGGCCACGAGTTGCGCGGCATCAGCGGCATCGTCGCCACCGACGGCGGCGAACTCTGGCTGCACGGCCACGACGGCGCCTTCCGCATCCCCGCCGACCAGCTCAAGGCCTTCGTGCGCGACGGCGCCAGGGTGGCGTACGAACTGCTGGGCAGTGAAGAGGGCCTGACCGGCACCGTCCAGCCCAGCGGCCCGTTCCCGTCAATGGTGCAGGCCGGCGACGGCAAGCTGTGGTTATCGACCACCAGCGGCGCGATGCTGATCACGCCCGGCGCCATCCGCCGCGACCCGCTGCCGCCGCCGGTCGAAATCATCTCGGTGTCCAGCAACGGCAAGCGCTACGTCGCGGCAAAGCCGCTGCGCCTGCCGCAGGGGGCGAACAACCTGCACATCACCTTCACCGCGCTGGGTTTGTCGGTGCCGGAGCGCGGCGCCTTCCGCTACAAGCTCGACGGCGTGGACCAGGACTGGCAGAGCGCCGAGGGCCGGCGCGAAGCGTTCTACACCAACCTGCAGCCGGGCGGCTACCGCTTCCAGGTGATCGCCGCCAACCGCGACGGCGTGTGGAACACCGAGGGCGCCGCGCTCGACATCGAGCTGGCGCCGACGTTTGTGCAAAGCGTCTGGTTCAAGCTGCTGTGCGGGGTGCTGTTGATCTTGCTGGTGGCGCTGGCGTGGCGCTGGCGGCTGGCGCAGGTGGCCAGGCTGATCGAGGCGCGTCAGCTGGAGCGCCTGAGCGAGCGCGAACGCATCGCCCGCGCGCTGCACGACACCTTCCTGCAACAGGCGCAGGGCACGATCCTGATGATGCAGGCGGCGATGGAGCAGATCCCGCCCGCCCTGCCCGCGCGCGCCGCGATGGAGCGCGGCATCGGCTATATCGAACGGGCGCTGGTGGAGGGCCGCGACGAGGTGATGGGCTTGCGCTCGGCGGCGACCGGCAACGAAACGCTGGCCGAGGCGCTGGAATGTTTCGGCAACGGCTTGGCCGAGGTGCTGCCGGCGCGATACCGCGTTGAGGTACGCGGCACGCCTTGGCAACTGGAGGCGGCGCTGCGCGACGACCTGTTCGCCATCGGCCGCGAAGCGATCGGCAACGCCTTCCGCCACGCCGAGGCCGGGGAGATCGTGGTGGAACTGGACTTCGGCGCCGACGCGTTGGTCTTGCAGGTGAGCGACAACGGCAAGGGCATCCCGGCCGACATCCTCGAAGAAGGCAAGCGGCGCGGTCATTACGGTCTCGTGGGCATGCGCGAGCGCGCCGAGCGCATCGGCGCGACGTTGGAAATAACAAACGGCAACGAACGGGGCGCGGTCGTAAAACTAACAACTGTGACACGTAGGGCGGATTAGGCGGCACGCCGTAATCGGCCATGCATGCGCCACCGGCGGCTCATCGATGGCCGATTACGCTACGCTAATCCGCCCTACGTGTCTCCGCAGCGGATCTGGCTCCAAGATATTGCCAGCCTTAACCCTCCCTTCAGCCAGGTCGTGCACTGTACGTAGGAGCATCGACATGCGATAGCGCATGGCGTGTAATGTCCCAACACCCAACCCAAGGAGTCCGCACATGAAGCTGAAAGACAAAGTCTGCGTCGTCACCGGCGCCGCCAGTGGCATCGGCAAGGAAATCGCCCTGATCTACGCGCGCGAAGGCGGCAAGATCGTCATCGCCGACCTCAACCTGGAAGCGGCCCAGGCCACCGCCGACGAGCTCAAGGCCGCCGGCAAGCAGGCGATGGCCGTCGCCATGAACGTCACCGACGAAGCGCAAGTGAACGCCGGCATCGCCGCCGTGGTCGACGCCTGGGGCCAGATCGACGTCCTGGTCAGCAACGCCGGCATCCAGATCATCCACCCGGTCGAGGACTTCCCTTACGAGGACTGGAAAAAGCTGCTGTCGATCCACCTCGACGGCGCCTCCCTCACCACCAAGGCCTGCCTGCCGCATATGTACAAGGCCGGCAGCGGCAGCGTCATCTATATGGGTTCGGTGCACTCGAAGGAAGCGTCCAAGCTCAAGTCCGCCTACGTCACGGCCAAGCACGGCCTGATCGGCCTGGCCAAGGCCGTGTCGAAGGAAGGCGCCGAGCACGGCGTGCGCGCCAACGTCATCTGCCCCGGCTTCGTGCGCACGCCGCTGGTGGACAAGCAAATCCCCGAGCAAGCCAAGAGCCTGGGCATCTCCGAGGACGACGTCATCAAAAAAGTGATGCTGGCCGACACCGTCGACGGCAAATTCACCACGGTGGAAGACGTCGCCGAAGTCGCGCTGCTGTTCGCCAGCTTCCCGTCGAACGCGCTCACGGGCCAATCGCTGGTGGTCAGCCACGGCTGGTTCATGCAGTAAACTCCGGGGTCGGGTGCTAATGCCGCTAAGTTAAAGAGATTTTCGTAGGGCGGATTAGGCGGAACGCCGTAATCCGCCATGAGCCGCCGACGGCGCTTGGCGGATTACGCTACGCTAATCCGCCCTACGTGATTTAGATGAGCGCTTAAGTTAGCGTCATCAGGACCTGCCCCCGTCTTTCCGCCATATCAACCGGAGTGTTCATGCGCCTATCCGTTCTCGCCATTGCCCTTTTGACCGCCGCTTCGGCCCATGCGCAGGAGCCGGCGACACCGGCGCCCTGGGGCAGCCCGACCGTCGACAACGGCGCCTGCTGCCAGTCGATCGAGGAAGTCCGCAAGAACATCGACCGCATCGACCACGACATCGTGCGCCTGATGGCCGAACGCGGCCGTTACGTCCACGAGGCCGCGCGCTTCAAGGCCGATCCGAGCCATGTGGAAGTGCCGGCCCGCGCCGAAGCGGTGGTGCAGAAGGCGAAGGCGCTGGCCCAGGAGAACGGACTGTCGCCACAGATCGCCGAGTCCACCTACCGCCCGATGCTGCGCGCCTATCTCGACTACGAACAGGAAGTGTTCGCCAAAGCCAGCGCCGCCGGCCAGACCCCGTGGAAAAAATAGCGAACTTAAATCTGCTGCGCTCGCTCGACGTCCTGCTGGAGACCCGCAACCTGACACTGGCGGCAACCATGCTGGGACTGACGCAGTCGGCGCTGAGCCGCCAGTTGGCGCAACTGCGCACCCAGTTCGACGATCCGCTACTGATCCGCGAGGGACAGCGCTTTTTGCTGACGCAGCGGGCGCAAGCCCTGCGCGGGCCGCTGAAAGCCACCCTGCTCACGCTCGAAGCGATGATGGACGGCCCCGCATTCGACGCCGCCACCTGCGCGCGCACGTTCTCGATCGCCGGCTCCGATTATCTGGCCGACCACATGCTGCCGCCGCTGGTGCAAGCCATCGCCGTGAACGCGCCGCGCGCCGGCGTGGCCTTCCATCTATGGGAAGCCGGCTACTACCGCCTGCTCAGCGACGAGGGCGTCGATCTGGCGGCGACCATCGCCGACATCGTGCCGGAGAACCTGCACGGCCGCGCGATGGGCGAGGACCGGCCGGTGTGCGCCATGCGCGCCACGCATCCGCTGGCGCGGCAATCGCTCACCTTGGACGACTACACGCGCTGGCCGCACGCCCGCATCACCGGCGGCAGCGACAAGGACGGCTTCCTCGACCAGGCGCTGGCCCGGCAAGGCCTGCGCCGCGACGTGCGGCTGACCGTGCCGTTTTTCTCGTCGGCGCTGCGCATCGTCCGCGACAACGACCTGCTGCTGACCATCCCGGAGCACATCGCCATCAAACTGGCGGCCCAGGCGCCCATCGTTTGGCAGCCGTTGCCGTTCGACGCGCCCGTCTACCGTTACTGGCTGCTATGGCATGCGCGCAATCACCAGGACCCGGCACATCAGTGGTTCCGGCACCAGGTGTTCGACGTGCTGAACCGCTTCGACCACGGCGTCACCCACTTCAACGCCGATTGAGCGGCGGCGAAGTCGCCATGCGGCGCGCGCATACCCACTATGCGGCCCCGAGCGTTGATCGAATGGCATGACTTCCGTAGACTGAAGAAATTACCTTTCTAACAGTCACGGATCGATCGATGAAACTCGCCTGTCCACGCTTCACCGCCGCGCTGCTCGCGCTTGCGCTCACCCTGGCCGGAAGCTGGGCGCCGGCCATGTCGGCGCCGACCTCGAACTGGGTCACTACCTGGACCGCCGCTCCCGACCGCACGGGGCCGGCGCTGCAACCGCAAACGATCCGCCAGATCGTGCGCGCCAGCATCGGCGGCGGCAGCGTGCGCGTGCGCCTGTCCAATCTGCACGGGACCGGCGCCGTCAGTATCGGGGCCGCGCATGTGGCGTTGCGCACAGCCGGCCCGGCGATCGAGCCAGGCAGCGATCGCGCGCTGACCTTCAATGGCAAGCCGGCCGTAACCATCGCCGGCGGCGCCAGCGTTCTGAGCGACGCCCTCGAGATGGACGTGGCGCCGCTGCGGGAGCTGGCGGTCAGCCTGTACCTGCCCGCCGGCGCGGCCACCTCCACCATCCACGGCGCGGGCATGCAAACCGCGTACATCGTGCGCGGTGCCGACGCGACGTCCGCGACCAGCTTCGCCGTGACGGAGACCGACGATAGCCGTTATTTCCTCACCGATGTGGAGGTCGCCTCGGGTCGCGACGCGCGCGCCGTCGTGGTGGTGGGCGACTCGATCGCCGACGGCATCGGCTCGAAGGACGACGCCAACGCGCGCTGGCCGGACCTGCTCGCCGAGCGCCTGACGAAGTCGTCGATCGCCGTCGTCAACGCGGGTATCGCGGGCAACCGGCTGCTGAATGGGCCGAGCAAGCCGTTCGTCGGGCCAAGCGCGCTGGCGCGGTTTCAGCGCGACGCGCTCGACAAGCCGGGCGTGCGCTGGATCGTGCTGCACCAAGGAATCAACGACATCAGCGCCGGGGATATGCTGGCGTCGCCGGCCGAGCAAGTGTCGGCGCGGCAGATTATCGAGGGCATGCAGGCATTGATACGGCTCGCGCACGGGCAAGGCGTGAAGATTTGCGGGGGTACGCTGCTGCCGTATGGCGGCGTCGGCAAGCCGTTCGTGCACTCCGAGGCGGCGGAGGCGAAGCGGCAGCAGGTCAATGGGTGGATACGCGAATCGGGAGAGTTTGACGCGATGGTCGATTTCGACAAGCTGCTGCGCGATCCGGAGCGGCCGTCGCGATTGCTGGCCGCCTTCGACAGCGGGGATCATTTGCACCCGAACGATAGCGGGTATCGGGCGATGGCGGAGGCGGCCGCGACCGCATTAAATCTCGTGGAGTGACCTGTATCTGCCAAAAAAAGGGAGGCACATGGCCTCCCTTCTGTTTGCTTGCCTGAACCTTAGTTCTGCGTCAGGAACGTCTTCAGCTTGTCCGAACGCGACGGCTGGCGCAGCTTGCTCATGGCCTTCGCTTCGATCTGGCGAATCCGCTCGCGCGTCACGTCGAACTGCTTGCCCACTTCTTCCAGCGTGTGGTCGTTCGACATTTCCACGCCATAACGCATGCGCAGCACTTTCGCTTCGCGCGGGGTCAGCGAGTCCAGCACTTCCTTGATGACGTTGCGCATCGACGCGTGCAGCGCGGCATCCAGCGGGGCCAACGTGGTGTTGTCCTCGATGAAGTCACCCAGCTGCGAATCGCCGTCCTCGCCCATCGGCGTTTCCATCGAGATCGGCTCTTTGGCGATCTTCATGATTTCGCGCACTTTGTTTTCCGGCATTTCCATCTTGACGGCCAACGTCGCCAGGTCCGGCTCGCTGCCGGTTTCCTGCATGATCTGACGCGAGATGCGGTTCATCTTGTTGATCGTTTCGATCATGTGCACCGGCACGCGGATGGTGCGGGCCATGTCGGCGATCGAACGGGTGATGGCCTGGCGAATCCACCAGGTCGCATACGTCGAGAACTTGTAGCCGCGACGGTATTCGAACTTGTCGACCGCCTTCAACAGGCCGATGTTGCCTTCCTGGATCAGATCGAGGAACTGCAGGCCGCGGTTGATGTACTTCTTGGCGATCGAAATCACCAGACGCAAGTTGGCGACCGTCATTTCACGCTTGGCCTGGCGCGCGCGTTTTTCACCGGCGGCCATCTGCTTGTTGATCTTGCGCAGGTCGGCCAGCGGCAGCGCCACGCGGGCTTGCAGGTCGATCATCTTCTTTTGCAGCTCTTTCACGGCCGGCACGTTACGGCCCAGGATGGCGCTGTACGGATAAGCCGAATCGACTTCGCCGTCGACCCAGTCCAGGTCCGTCTCGTTACCCGGGAACACCTTGATGAAGTGGGCGCGCGGCATGCCGCATTTGTTCACGCACAGTTCCAGCACGGCGCGCTCGATGTGGCGCACTTCTTCCATCTGGCCGCGCAGGGTGTCGCACAGCTTCTCGACGACCTTGGCGGTGAAGCGGATCCCCAGCAGTTCGGCCGAGATGGCTTCCTGCGCGGCGACGTAGGCTTTCGAGCCATAGCCGCCGGCGGCCTTGCGCATCTTGTCGTACTGGCTTGAGATGACGTCGAACTTTTCCAGCGCGGCTTTTTTCAGCTGCGCCAGTTGCTCGGTCGAGAAGCCGGCCGCGCCGCCATTGGCGTCGCCGTCTTCTTCCTCGACTTCTTCTTCCTCTTCCTCGTCGTCCTCCGACGGCGCGGCAGGCGCGGCGGCCACGGCCGGCGCGTTGTTCGCTTCGTTCAGGTCGACGAAACCGTCCACCACTTCATCGACCTTGAGCTCGTCCGCTTCGATCTTGCGGGCCAGCGCGACAATCTCGGCGATCGTCGTCGGGCAGGCGGAGATGGCCTGGATCATGTCCTTCAAGCCGCCTTCGATACGCTTGGCGATTTCGATCTCGCCTTCGCGCGTCAGCAGCGCCACGGCGCCCATTTCACGCATGTACATGCGGACCGGGTCGGTCGTGCGGCCGAAGTCGGAGTCGACCGTCGACAACGCGGTCGCGGCGGCCGCTTCCACTTCGTCGTCGGAGGTGACGGTGGCCACGCTGTCGGTCAGCAGCAACGATTCGGCGTCCGGGGCACGCTCATAAATGGCGATGCCCATGTCGTTGAAGGTCGCGATGATGCCTTCGATCGCTTCCGGATCGACGATGTTTTCCGGCAGTTGGTCGTTGATCTCGGCGTAGGTCAGGAAGCCGCGCTCCTTGCCCATGTTGATCAGGTTCTTGATCTGGTTGCGGCGGCGTTCCAGGTCTTCTGCCGAGCTTTTCGGATCCATGCCCAGCATGTCGGCGGCGCCGCCCTTGGCTTTGCGCTCGCGTGCTTTCGACACGGCCTTCAGTTCGGCGCGCTCGACGGCGTTCAACGCCGCGACTTCGTCGTTTTCCGGCGTGAATTCGGACGGCTTGCGGCCACGGCGGCCCGGCACCTTGACGCTCGGCAGCAGATAGCCGGAGGTGTCGATCGACGCCAGGGTGGCGGCGTCGGTGACCTGGCTGACGGCAGGGCCGGCGGTGACGATGGTCACCGGTGCCGGTTCGGCCTTGACGGCCTTGACCAGCTTGGACTTCGGCGCGGCCTTGACCACCACCGTGTCGGCGACCGGCTCGTCGGCCGCGACGGCGCCGGCGAGCGCGCCCTTGCGCGCCACCTTGACGGTCTTGACCGGCGACTCGACGGCCACCTGCGCTTCGGCCTGGGCGGCTTCGGCTGCGGCGCTCAGACGCGTTTTTTTCTTGACTACCGTTACTTTGCTCGCTGCCTCTTGCGCATTATCGATCACATAGGATAGAGTCGTCTTTGGCACCACCAGCGGAGCGGAGCTGGTGCGGGCGGTCTTGACGGACAACGTTAAAGTTTTCGGCGTTTTTGTCATTAAAAGTCTCTCAATGCGTATTCGCCAGAAAATACAAAATGCCATAGCCCGCGCCGACCGTTACCAGTGCGCATGGATGGAAATGTTGTAATTTAGCTGACGATTATCTGCGGAATAAAAAAAGCCCGCTTCCAACAACGGGCTTGTTTCTCTTTTCAGTGAAGAATGAGGAGAGGGCAAAGTATGCCGTATAGCGAGACATCAGGATAATGAATAAATCACATATCCGACATCCTAAAACCATATAACAAGGGCACACGCCCGTGTCAGACCGTCCGAATCGCATCCTGTACCAAACTGAAACGCACCGCCCTGCAATTGGTGCGTCAAGCATTATACACGTTTTAGGCCGCCGCCGCACCGGTCGTCCATCTCCCGTTGGCCGGAGTGTGAGCAAACCGGCACGGTAGCCTAAAAGGCACTGCAATCCCGGGGGACGCATGATATGCTGGCGCCTCTTGCTTAACCTACGAAGTCGATGAACACTAGCCTTACCCCTCAGCCTTTGGCGACCGAGCCAGCCGCATCCGCTCCGGCCACCGCGGCCCTGACCCCGCGCACCCTGTTAAAACAGCTGCAAACCCAATTCCCGGCGTTCCGCGATTTTCTGCCGTTGTCGATCGGTATCGACAAGCAGATCCTGGCGATCATGCCCGAACTGGACCGCAAGACCATGCGCTCGGCGCTCGGCATCCACACCGGCTCGCTGCGCTATCTGAAAGTGATGGAAAAAGCCAAGGTGCGCCACGACCTCGACGGCACGCCCGGCGCCGAAGTCACCGACACCCACCGCGCCCACGCCACCCAGGTATTGCAGGAACGCTTCAAGAAAGAAGCCGAACGCAAGAAGGCAGAACGCGACGCGGCGGCTGCCGAAGAGGCGGCCCGCGTGCGCGCCGACAAGCTGAACCAGCTGACCGCGAAATTCTCGCGCAAGGGCTAAGTTTGGCCGAGTCGCCCGCCCAGGTGCCAAATAATCGGCATGCACCGGCGGCGGAGGCCGAGCTTCCGCCCTACGTCGGTCTGCGCATCGCCGATGTGCAACTGGTGACCACGGCGGAACACGCGCTCGCCGCGCGCGCCGCCCTGCTGGCGGCCGACGCGATCGGCTTCGACACCGAGTCGAAGCCGACTTTTGTCAAAGGCGAGACCTCGACCGGCCCCCACCTGATTCAATTCTCCACCGACGACAAAGCCTATCTGTTCCAGATCGGCGCCAGCACGTCGGCGCAAACGCTCGAGCTGCTGCAAGCGATCCTCGAACAGCCGGCGCCGCTGAAGGTCGGCTTCGGCCTGTCCGACGACGTCAAGCGGCTGCACGCCAAGCTGGCGATCCGCGCGGCCGGCGTGGTCGACCTGTCGGTGGCGCTGCGCTCGCCCGGCCAGCGCAACGACCTCGGCGCCAAGACGGCGGTGGCCAAGTTCTTTGGCCAGAAGCTGCAAAAATCCAAGAAAGTTTCCACGACCAACTGGGCGCTGCCGCGCCTGAACGACAAGCAGATCCTGTACGCGGCCGACGACGCCCAGGTGGCGCTGCGCGTGTACCGGCACTGGATCGCCATCGGCGGCAAGCTGCCGCCGATGCGGCCGGTCAAGCTGCCGCGCGCGCCCAAGCCGCCTCCAACCGACGCTTAGGCGTTCTGTCCACTGTTATTTCTGGCAACATCGGGGTATGCTGTCTTTAGTGACGCTGGTGAAGTCCGTGACGGCTCATGGCGGATTACGCTGCGCTAATCCGCCCTACGTGGGAACGCAGGCATCGGTGCGTTTTCGTGGAAAGCGGACGATGAACGAGGGATTGGATGCTTACTTTTTCCACCATGCGATTGGGCGCGCTGCTGGCGTTGAGCCTGCCTGTGGCCGCCGCCACGCCACCCGACACACTCGAGCAGCGCGTGGCCGCCTGCATCGCCTGCCACGCCGTCAAGGAGCGCGGCGACGCCTTCTTCCCGCGCATCTCCGGCAAGCCGGCCGGCTACCTGTATAACCAGCTGATCAATTTCCGCGAGGGTCGCCGCAATTATCCGATGATGACCTATATGGTCGATCATCTGCCCGACGCCTACCTGCGCGAGATCGCCGACTACTTCGCGGCCCAGCATCCGCCCTACCCGCCTGCCCAGGCCGGCAGCGGCGCCAACGCCGGCGCCGCCAGCCTGGCGCGCGGCGAGGCGCTGGTGCGGCACGGCGATCCGGCCAAAAAGATCCCCGCATGCGTCAGCTGCCACGGCGCCGCGCTGTATGGCGTCGAACCGGCCACACCCGGACTGATCGGCCTGCCCAGCGATTACGTCAACGCCCAGTTCGGCGCATGGAAAAGCGGGGTGCGGCGCGCCGCCGCGCCCGACTGCATGGCCGATATCGCCGGTAAACTGACCGTGTCCGACGTGGCGGCTGTTTCCGCCTGGCTCAGCAAGCAGCCACCGGATGCCGCGGCCCGGCCAGCCAGCGCCATCAGCATCGCCATGCCGTTGCCGCAGCCATGCGGCAGCGTGCCGAACGGCGCCAAATGAGCGCGGGGACGACGATGATGAAAAAAATCCTCTACACGCTGGCGGGCCTGGCCGGGCTGGTCGTGGCCGGCGTACTCTTCGTGCTGTTCCGTACCGCTGGCGACGATGCCGGGCCGCCGAGCGTGACCGCCACATTGTCGCCCGCCGAGAAGATTGCCCGTGGCGCCTACCTCGCCAAGGCCGGCGACTGCATGGCGTGCCACACCACGCGCGGCGGCAAGCAATACGCCGGCGGCCGCGCGCTCAAGACGCCGTTCGGCAACGTGGTCTCGCCCAATATCACGTCGGACAAGGCCACCGGCATCGGCGGCTGGAGCGCCGACGACTTCTGGCTTGCGCTGCACAACGGAAAATCGAAGGACGGCCGCCTGCTCTATCCTGCCTTCCCGTACACCAATTACACCCGCATCACGCGCGACGACTCGGACGCGCTGCACGCCTACTTCCAGTCGGTGCCGGCAGTGAACCAGGCCAACCAGCCGCACGAGTTGCGCTTCCCGTACAACCAGCAGTTCATGCTGGCGGCGTGGCGCGCGCTGTATTTCAAGCCGGCGGTATTCCGCCCAGAGACCGGGCAATCGGTGGACTGGAACCGGGGCGCCTATCTGGTGCAGGGACTGGGACATTGCAGCGCCTGCCACAGCCCGCGCAACGCCTTGGGCGCGGTGAGCGGCTCAAGCAGCGAGAGCCTGTCCGGCGGCATGATACCGGTGCTGGGCTGGTACGCGCCGTCGCTCAACTCGGACGCGGAAGCGGGCCTGGGCGACTGGCAACAGGACCATATTGCCGCGCTGCTGAAGACCGGCGTGTCGCCGCGCGCCACCGTGTTCGGGCCGATGGCGGAAGTGGTCAGGGAAAGCCTGCAGTATCTGAGCGACAGCGACATCAACGCGATGGCGGTGTATCTGCGCGCGTTGCCGGCGCAAGGCGTCAAGGTGGAGTTCGAGCGCGACACGGGACCGCAGGCGACGGCCTTCCTGACGGCGGGCGCCAAGCTGTACGAACAACACTGCGCCGAGTGTCATGGCGCCGGCGGCGCCGGCATGCCGCCCGGCTACCCGCCGCTGGCGGGCAACCGCGCGCTGACGATGGAGCAGGCGGTCAATCCGATCCGCATCGTGCTCAATGGCGGCTTCGCGCCGGGCACGGCCGGCAATCCGCGTCCGTACAGCATGCCGCCGTTCGGCCATGTGCTCAACGACACCGAGGTGGCGCAGGTCGTCTCCTATCTGCGCAGCGCCTGGGGCAACAACGCCCCGCCGGTCGACGGCAACGAAGTCAACCGATACCGGGCGATTCCATTGGATTGATCGCCTTGGATCGCACATCCAAATCGACCACGGGGACACGTAGGGCGGATTAGCGCAGCGTAATCGGCCATGCATGCGTTTCGACGGCTCACGCATTGGCCGATTACGGCGTTCCGCCTAATCCGCCCTACGTGTATCCTCGGTAAATCAAACTTTAGTGGTGCTCGGCGAAGCCAATCCGGTCCGTCGTCGCGTTGCGGGCGTCGTCGACGCCGATCTTGCCTTCGGCCAGCAGCACGCGCAGCGAGGCGTTCATCGTGTGGCAGCCTTCGCTGGCTTTGCCGGCCATCCAGCCGCGCAGCGCCGACAACTGCCCGCCGGCAATCATGTCGACCACCTCCGGATTGGACGTCAGGCATTCGGTGGCCAGGTAATAGCGCTCCCCTTCCACCGACGGCAGCAACGCCTGGCACAGCACCCCGCGCAAGGCGTGCGCCAGCGCTTGCGACTGCGCCTCGGTATTGCCCAGCAGCCGCACCATCTTCTGCAAGCCCAGCTCGGTCGAGCGCGCGTGCAGCGAGGCCAGCACCAGCGGACCGGATTCGGCCAGCGCCAGCGCTTCCTGCGCCGTTTGCGCGTCGCGGATCTCGCCGATGACGATGACGTCGGGACGCTCGCGCAGCGCGTCCAGAGCGCCAAGATAGAAACTCTCGACATCGCCATCGAAGCCCACCTCGCGCTGCGTGATGACGCACTGGCGCTGCGGAATCAAGGTTTCGACCGGGTCTTCAATGGTGATGATGTGGCCGGAACGGTGCTTGTTGATCTCGTCGAGCATGGAAGCGATGGTGGTCGACTTGCCCTGGCAGGTGTCGCCGATGATCAACACCAGACCGCTGGTCAGCTTGGCGAAGTTCTGCTCGTGCTGACGCAGGCCCAGTTGATTGAGCGGCATCGGCTCCTTGGGGAAGCGGCGGATCACGCAACCGAGCCGCTTCTTGCCCTGGAAGGTGAAGCAGTTGGCGCGGATGCGCGCCGTGTGCAGGTCGACCGCGCGGTCGAAGGCGCGGTCCTGGATGCGCTCGGACCAGTTCGGCTCGACCACCTCGAAGAACTCTTCCAGCTCCTCGCGCGTGATCGGCGAATCGGTCACCGCCACCAGCCCCTTTGGCTGGCGCAGCAACAGCGGACTGTTTTGATGGATCAGGATGTCGCTGAAAATGAGCTTGGAGTTCAGCAGGTGCAGGATCTGTTGTACCAGGGTGCCGAAGACCGGGTGGTCTTCGTTCTCGATATAGGTCAGCGTGCGTATTTGCGACGACAAGTAATTTTCCATCTGGTCAGTGCTCTCCGGGGCATAGGAACTAGCTCTTCAGCTTCGGATATTTGAAGCCGGTGCATAAGTCCATACTGTAACGCTGATTGCCCTCAAGCACCAGTACGTGTTCGGGCGGCTCCTCGCCGGCCAGCGCGCCGGAGAACAACGGCAGGCCCTCGCCTTTACGGATCAGGTCGTCACAACGCTCGTAGACGTTCGGGCAGCCGGTCTCCGCCAGCAGCGCCTGCACGATCGGCACTTTCCAGGCGTCGACGCCGCCGGACTGGAACTGGCAGATCAGATAACCGTTGACGCCGCCCCAGCCGTGCACCAGCAGGCCGGACAGGCCGTCGTCCTCGCCCAGGATCACCGGCACCAGCGCGTTGGGGCCGGCGGCGCGGATGGCGGCGGCGCGCTTGGCGACGGCGGCCTTGACGCGGCGTTTCATCATCGCGTGGTCGACCGGCTCGTCCTCCTTGTAGCTCCACATGCGGGCGCGGATCTGCGACTTGGAGTTATAGGCGGCGCGGCCGATGAACTGGCGCGAGGAGCTTTGCACGATCGCGGTCGAGCCCGGTTTCATTTTTTCCTGCGGTTTGCCGTCGACCTTGTCGATCGCGGTGGGGTAGATCCAGGGGTCGCCGGCCAGCAAGCTCTTTTCCTTGCCCTGTTTGATGGTGATGATAAGCATGTGATTCCAGATAGGTGTCGCGGTGGTGATGCGAGGTTTTTTGCGGGATAGGCCGAATAATACCTCATGCCGCCACCCCGGCCGCCGTCGGCCGCCTCCGCCGTGCAGTCCGCAACCCGCAATTCCCGGCGGAACGCATTCCAGCCCGCCCAGCGTGCATTCTGTCGCAGCCCGGTATCGCCGGCGGCGCCGGTTGCGTAGTATCCAACCTCAAGATGACCAACCAGGAGAACAATATGACTACAACCACCGTTCGCAACACACTGCGCGTCCTGATCCTTGCCGCCGGCATGCTGGCGGTGGCCGCCCCGGCCAACCTGGCGCTGGCCGGCCCCTTGAGCTGGGTCGGTGGCGACCGTGTCCAGGGCAACGGCAAGATCGTCAAGCAGAACCGCGAAGTGGGCCACTTCACCGCCTTCGCCACCAGCGTCAGCGGCAATGTCGAGATCCGCCAGGGCAATACCGAAGGCGTCATCGTGGAAACCGACGACAATCTGCAGGCGCTGGTCGAGACGGTGGTGGAAAACGGCACCTTACGCATTCGTCCGGCCAAGAAAAACATGTCGCTGGAAACGCGCACCATGAAGATCATCGTCATGGCGCGCACCCTGGAGCGGGTGTCGGTGGCCGGTTCCGGTGAGGTGGCGGCGGACAAGCTGCACGTCGAGCGCATGCAGTTCGACATTGGCGGGTCTGGCGAGCTCAATGTGCGCGACCTGCGCGCCGAGTCGCTGGCGGTGTCGCTGGGCGGCAGCGGCGGCCTGAATGTCGGCGGCAATGTGGAGCGCTTGCAGATTTCGATCGGCGGCTCGGGCGAGGTGCAGGCGGGCCGGCTGGCGTCGCGCGACGCGGTGGTGAGCATCGGCGGCTCGGGCGAGGCGACGGTGTCGGCTAGCAAAACGCTGAACCTGAGCGTGGCCGGCTCCGGCGACATCGGCTACTACGGCGATCCGAAGGTGAGCCAGAACATACGTGGTTCCGGCACGATCAAGCGGCTGGGCGCGACGCCGCAGTAGCGCGACATTCGGCGTCAAAGCCCGGCAAATATTTGCTGTGGCTTGGCGCCGCTACCCAGCAGCTTAACCCACCGCCGCAATTGCTGTATGTGAGCCGCTGAGATCTTTTCGTCTATGTCGGCAGGTAGTTCAGCCTTGCGATCCGCCGGCATGGTCTCCAACAGGTCTTGCAACGCCAAACGGAGGCCCTCCGCGAGTCCTTTTGCGCGTCCGCGGCGGATCGCCTCGAACTCAAGCAGGTCCTCGTACTTTTTAAATCGCTGATCGAACAACATGGTCGGGCCCTCCTCCACATCAATATGGGTCTCACTAAATTCATCCCTCAACACGGCCTGCACCCAACGCATCAAGCTATCGCGGGCGCGCGACATATCCGGCAATTTCATCCTCTCCGCGAAAGCACTCAACGCCTCGCGCAGTTGCTCGTCGTTGTGCGAACGCATCAACCGGAACAGAATCGCCAATACGTTAGACCGGCCATCGGCGCCAACGTTCCTGTGCTGATCGATCAACAGGTAATGCTGACTCGGCTGGAAGCGTTCCAGCCCCTCCGGCGGCGGCAGCATTAACTTGGTCAGGTCGGTACTGGCGCGCCAAGGCTTGCGGCCGTGATAGAGCACGATGGGCAAAACAGCCGGCAGCTTTCCGTGCCGGGTCAGCCGATGCTGGGCCACCAGGTCCTGGCACAACAGGCCGACATACACCTGCATGCGCAACGCCATCCACGGGTCGGAGCGTGACTGAAACTCCAGCAACAAATAGACGTAGACCCAATCGCCACCGATTTTCGCGCGCCACACAATATCCTCGTGGCGGGCTTTTCCATTCTCGCTGGTATAGCTGGCGTTGATGCGCTCGAACGCGCCGACATCCAGCGATTCAGTCCATTCGGTCGAGACGAATCCCGTCAGCAGATCCCGGATGACTTCCGGATGTGCGAACAACTGCTTATACAACATATCGCTGTGACTTTTCATCGACAAAGTGTAGCGTCCGACATCATTGACGAGTACGCTAGTCGGCGAGCCCGCTTTGTCGCTCCTCAAAAAAACATCAACCACCGGGAGAAAATACTTGAACGTCATCGCCTTATCCGTCCGCCTCGCGCTGGCGTCGCTGCCCGCCATGTTATTGAGTTCCGCCGCCGCTGCGGCGGACGCCCCTGCCGCTCCTGCCGCCGTCACCGCCATCAAGGCCGCGCACATGCTCGACGTGCGCAAAGGCACGCTAATCGACGACGCAGTGGTCCTCGTCAGCGGCGAGCGCATCACCGCCGCCGGCAGCAAGCTGGCGATCCCGGCTGGCGCCAAGGTCATCGACCTGGGCAACAGAACCCTGCTGCCCGGCCTGATCGACAGCCACACCCACCTGACCGGCGACCCGCAGGACGCCGGCTACGCCATCGTCGCAAAATCGATCCCGCGCTCGACCTTGACCGGCGCCAAGAACGCCCGCCTCACGCTCCACGCCGGCTTCACCACCGTGCGCGACGTCGGCGCCGACGGCTACACCGACATCGGCCTGCGCGACGCCATCAACGACGGCGACGTGCCCGGCCCGCGCATTGCCGCCTCCGGGCCCGCCATGGGCATCACCGGCGGTCACTGCGACGACACCTTGCACGCGCCGCAATACGGGATCACCGGCCTGGGCGTAGCCGACGGCGTCGAGGAGGCGCTCAAGGTCACGCGTCGCAACATCAAATACGGCTCGGACGTCATCAAAATCTGCGCCACCGGCGGCGTGCTGTCGTTCGGCGACGACCCGCGCACCTCGCAATACACGCTGGAAGAATTGAAGGCCATCATCGGCGACGCCCACCGGCTGGGACGCAAGGCGGCCGCCCACGCGCACGGCGGCGAAGGCATCCGGCTGGCCGTGCTGGCTGGCGTCGATTCGATCGAGCACGGCTCGTACATCGACGACGAGGGCATCAAACTGATGAAGGAACACAAGACCTGGCTGGTGCCCACGCTCTACCTGGGCGACTGGCTGATCGAGAACGCCGAGGCCATCAAGCTGCCCAAGCCGTTGCTGGAAAAAGCCAAGGTGGTGCTGCCGCAGGCGCGCATCAATATCGGCCGCGCGATCAAGGCCGGCGTGCCGGTGGCGTTCGGGACCGACGCCGCCGTCTATCCGCACGGCCTGAACGCGCGCGAGTTCGCGGTGCTGGTCAAGCTGGGGATGACGCCGGCTCAGGCGATCCGCACGGCCACCGTCAACGCCAGCGAGCTGCTGGGCTGGAGCGACCGGATCGGAACGATAGAGGCGGGCAAGTTCGCCGACATGATTGCCGTCGACGGCGAACCGCTCAAGGATGTCACGGTGCTGGAGCGGGTCCAGTGGGTGATGAAGGGTGGCGCGGTGGTGCGGTAAAGCCTTAGCGTTCGCCCTTGAAGGTCTCGCGGCCGACTTCCACCGTGGTGGTGCCGTCGGTCAGCCAGATCTGGCCGTCCTGGATCGTGCATTGCAGCTGCATCGAGCGCTGCGCCATGCGGGCCAGCTGCTCGGTGGCGTCGGCGTTCAGGTTGATCACAGTCAGGTTCTTGCAGCGCTCGACCTTGTTCGCCAGCGACTTCCACCAGATGTGGCTGGTGGCAGCGTAGCTGTACACATAGACGTGCTCCGAACGGCCGCTGGCCTTCAGGATCACTTTCTCGTCGGGTTGGCCGACCTCGATCCACAGCTGGATTGCGCCGGTCAAATCTTTTTGCCAGATGTCGGGTTCTTCGACGTCGAACAAGCCCTTGGTGAAGGTCAGCGCCTCGTTGGCGTGGATCGCGAACGCCACCAGCCGCACCATCATGCGCTCGTCCGTCTCGGACGGGTGGCGCGCCAGGGTCAGCGACTGGGTCTCGTAGAAATTGCGGTCCATGTCCGCGATCTGCAAGTCGGCTTTATAAATTGTTGCTTTGAGGGCCATCGGTAAATCTCTTCGTTTCTATTTTATTCTGTTATTTGAACACGACAGTCTTGTCGCCGTTTTGCAAAATGCGGTGCTCCACAAACCACTTCACGGCGCGCGCCAGCACCACGCACTCGACGTCGCGGCCGATGGCCGACAAGGTCTCGGCGTCCATCGAATGGTCGACCCGCTCGACGTCCTGCTCGATGATCGGGCCTTCGTCCAGATCGCCGGTGACGAAGTGGGCGGTCGCGCCGATCAGCTTGACGCCGCGGTGATGCGCCTGCGCGTACGGCTTGGCGCCCTTAAAGCTCGGCAGGAAGGAATGGTGGATGTTGATCGCCTTCCCTTTCAATGCCGTGCACAGGCCCGGCGACAGGATCTGCATGTAGCGCGCCAGCACCACCAGGTCGATCTTGTGGGTGTCCATCAGCTCGATGACCTTGGCTTCCTGCGCCAGTTTGGCTTCCTGCGGCGCGCCGGTGGCCAGCGGCAGGTGGTGGAACGGAATATTGTAGCTCGCCGCCAACTGGTAGAAATCCATGTGGTTCGACACGATCGCCGGAATCTCCACCGGCAGCAACCCGCTCTTGTAGCGGAACAGCAAATCGTTCAGGCAATGGCCGATCTTCGACACCATCAGCATCACGCGCGGTTTGTAGTGCGCGTCGCGCATGTCGAACGTCAGTTGCATCTCGGCCGCCAGCAGGCCGAAATCGGCGCGCAGCAGCTCGTCGTTGATGGCGCTGTCTTCCAGCGCGAAGTGCACCCGCATGAAGAACAGGCGCGACTCGCTGTCGCCGAACTGCGCCGAATCGATGATGTTACAGCCGTGATCGGCCAAAAAACCCGAAACGCGATGAACGATGCCGCGCTGGTCGTGGCAGGAAAAACTCAGGATGTACTCGGGATTTGCGGGTTTAGTCATGGCCATCACAGTAGATTTCGATATCAACGGAACAATAACAAGGCCGGTATTGTCGCACGGCTGGGCTCATCCGGTAAAACTAGAACGATCGTGCATTTTTGGAACCTTCTCGCATAACGGGCGTCTATCCCTGTGCTGAATAACCCGCCGGGCGAGAACCCGGCGTTTTTTCAACCAAAGCACACGACGAGGTTCTCCATGCTGTCCCCCTTCACTTTGCAATATCAGTTGTTCACTCCCACCGTCAAATCGCATCTCGAAACCCTGATCACGCTGTACACCGACATGGCGCAACGCACGCTCGAAACGCTGCAAAGCCTGAGCGAGCTGAATCTGCAACTGGGGCGCGACCTGGTGGCCGAAGCCGGCGCCAACTGCCAGCGCCTGATGGCAAGCAAGGACGCCAGCCAACTGGGCGCGGCCGCCGGCGCGCAACTGGTGCCGGGCGCCGCCGCGCTGCAAACCTGGCAGCGCGGCCTGGCCGACGTGCTGAGCCGCAGCACTTCCAGCATCGCGCAGACGGCGTCCACCCACATGCCGGCGGTGCGCCGCTCGGCCAACGCCGTGGCCGAGGAATTGGTGCACCAGGCGTCGGAGCAGACGGCGCGCGCCACCGAAAGCATGTCGCAGTATCACGCCGCCAGCCAGATGCGCCATTGATCGGATCGGCATATCAGCTAGCCCCAAGTGGAACTTCCGTCAATCTTGCAACTCTAACCACACAGAGCAGCGAAATGCGTCGTTGCTTATCAACCCGACCAGCAACCCGACGGAACCACCCAGACATATCAGGAGGAAGTTATGGCAAGTAATAGTAATAACTCAGGAAACGACCAGCCGAAGCCGAAAGGCACCGCCAAGCGAGGTTTCGCGGCGATGGATGAAGCCACGCAGCGCGCCATCGCCAGCAAGGGCGGCCAAGCCGCCCACCAAAAAGGCACGGCCCACGAATTCGACTCGGAGGAAGCACGCCGTGCCGGCCAAAAAGGCGGCGAGGCGGTCAGCCGGGATCGCGAACACATGGCGCAGATCGGACGCAAGGGGGGCGAAAGCCGCCAGTCGGCCGCCCGCGCCAATGCGGAAAAGAATGCGGCCGCCGGGACGGCGCGCACCAGTACAGGATCGGAGCAATCGACCAAGACGGGCAGCCGTCAGGGCGGCAAGCGCGATTCGTAAGGCTGACTACGCGGGCGTGCCGATGATGACGCTCGATGCTTTGAAGACGGCGCTCACCTCGCTGCCGACTTCCAGCGCCAGCGCGTCGCCGCTCTCGCGGGTAACGATGGCGGCGATCACGCCGCCACCGCGCAACTCGATGCTCACTTCCGTATTGACGGCGCCGGCCTGCAGGCGCGTGACCTTACCGGCCAGCTGATTACGGGCCGACAAGCGCGCCGTTCCCATCTCCGCCACCACGATCACCGACGACGCCTTTATCAACGCAAACGCTTCGGCGCCGATGGTCAACCCCAAACTGTCGCTGCTGTCACGCGTGATGGTGGCGACGATATGCTGGCCGCCGACGATCTCCAGCGTGATCTCGTCGTTGACGGCGCCTTCCTTCACCTCGACCACCTTGCCGCTGAACTGGTTGCGCGCGCTGGTTTTCATCTTCATCCTTTGTATCAGCAGGAAATCATCTGCCAGCGCATGCGACTGCCCGCTCAGATGCGCGACGAATTTGCGGTGCTCCTCGTCGATCTTGCGAAAGTTTTCGACCAATTGCGCGCCGCGCGGAGTCAACCGCGTGCCCCCGCCGCCCTTGCCGCCGGCGACACGCTCCAGCAACGGTTCGCCGGCCAGATTGTTCATCGCCTCGATCGCGTCCCATGCTCCCTTGTAGCTCATGCCCACCGCCTTGGCCGCGCTGGTGATGGAGCCGGTCGAGGCGATCGCCGCCAGCAGCGCCACGCGTTCGTGTCCTCCCAGCTTCTGGCCGTCGATGGTCATCCAGACGTTGCCCTGCAATTCCATGGTCGGCTTCATGCTGGCTGCTCCTGTACATCGACGACGCGCCCCTGTTCCATGCGCAGCACATGGTCGCCGAAAGCCCGGGCGTCCTCCGGATCGTGGGTGATCAGTATCATCGGTATCGCCAGCTTGCGCTGCACGGTATCGAGTTCGGCGCGCATGCGATCGCGCAGGCCGGGGTCCAGCGCCGCGAACGGTTCGTCCAGCAATAGCGCGGTCGGCTGCGGCGCCAGCGCGCGCGCCAACGCCACGCGCTGGCGCTGTCCGCCGGACAATTCATGCGGAAACTGATGGGCGACATGGTCCAGTTCAAACGCTTGCAGCCAATAGCGGATGATCTCGCCATCGACCCGCGACAAGGGATTGCGCCAGCCACGCTGCAATCCGAAGCCGATATTCTGCCGCACATTCAAGTGCGGGAACAACGCGTAATCCTGGAACAGATACGCCACTTGCCGCCGCTGCGGCGCCAGATCGATGCCGGCGTTGCTGTCGAACAGGCGGCGACCGGCCAGTTCGATATGCCCGCGATCCGGCGTCATCAGGCCCGCGAGCGCCTTGAGCAATTGGCTCTTGCCGGCGCCGGACGGGCCGTAGATCACCACGCGCCGGCTGGCCGATTCGAAGCGCGCATTCAGCTCGAAGGTGCGCGCGCCGGAACGCAGGGTCTTGCCGATGTCGATTTTGATGTGCATGGTCAGCCCTGCAGGTGACGGTTTGGCGTCAATTTATTCGCCGCGATCAGCACGGCGACGCACACCACCGATGTGATGATGACCAGCAAATTCGCGCTGTCGTCCTGCCCGGCCTGGACGGCTTCGTAGACGGCGATCGACAAGGTCTGGGTCTTGCCCGGAATGCTGCCGGCGACCATCAAGGTCGCGCCGAACTCGCCCATCGAACGGGCGAACGCCAGCAGCGTTCCGCCCAGCACGCCGCGCCACGCCAGCGGCAACGTCACACGCAGGAATACCCCGAACGGCGGGATGCCCAGCACCTGCGCGGCCTGTTCCAGTTGACCGTCGACCGACTCGAAGGCCGCGCGCGCGCCCTTCAGCACCAGCGGGAATGCCACCACCGCCGCCGCGATCACGGCCGCCTGCCAGGTGAAGATCAGGTTGATGCCGAAGGTTTCCCGCAACCACGAACCCAGCACACCCTCGCGTCCGATCACCACCAGCAGGTAGTAGCCGAGCACCGTCGGCGGCATGACCATCGGCAACGTCAGCAGCGCGTCCAGCAGCTCGCGGCCCGGGAAGCGCTTGCGCGCCAGCAGATAGCCAAGCGCGACGCCCAACACCAGATCGATCAGCGTGGCCCACAACGCCACTTTCAGCGACAGGCGCAGCGCGATCCAGGCCGGTTCTGCGAGAAAACTGTCCAACCGGGAGCTCCGATCCTATGGACGGCCGAAGCCGTGGCGGGCAAGAATCGCCTGCGCCGCAGGGGTCAGCACATAGTCGACGAACTTGCGCCCGGCCGCGGGCTGCGGTCCGGCGGCGATCGCGGCGATCGGATAGCTGACCGGGGCGGCGGTCGGCACGGTCGCGATCACCCGGACCTTCTCCTTTTGGACGATCGCGTCGGTGGCGTAGACGAAGCCGGCATCGACTTCGCCACGGGCCACGTAGTCGAGGCTTTGCCGCACCGAGGTGCCGAAGATGGCTTTCGGCTCCACCGCCGCCCACAGCTTGGCCTGCTCCAACGCCTGCCTGGCGTAACGGCCGACCGGCACGCTGGTGGGATTACCCATCGCCACGCGGGTGACGGCCGCCTGTTGCAAGTCAACGATCCCTTTGAGCGTGAGCTTGCTGTTGGCGGGCGCGATCAGCACCAGGCTGTTGGTGACGAAATTGCGGCGGGTGCCGGGCGCCAGCAGTTTCAGCGATTCGGCCTTGTCCATCGCTTCCTGGTCGGCGGAGGCGAACACGTCGACGGGCGCGCCCTTGCTGATCTGCTGGACCAGCGGATCGGAGGCGGCAAAGTTGAAGTGCACCTTGTCGCCGGCGTTCTCCTTCTCGTAGGCGGCGCCGATTTCCTTGAAGGCGTTGCTAAGGCTGGCGGCGGCCGACACCGTGATCTCGGTTGCCGACGCCGCTGCGAACGCGGTCATCAAGACCGTCGCCATCATCATGTTCAAAACCCGCATAGGTTTCCTCGTCGTAAGTTTTATAGCTACCGCAATATACCTGATTATATAACGATGGCGCGACTTGCGAGAAATTGTCTTTCATGCAATCATGATTCGTCTCTTTTTACAGGGCCTCATTCATGAGTCTCGTCGTTTCCATCGCCTGTATTTCCCTCGCCAGTTTTTCCGGCTTCCTCTGGGCGCGCCATCGCCGTACGCGCCGCGAAGCCTACATCCGCGATTTCCTGCTGCCCAAGGGATTGTTTGAAGCGCTGCGCGCACATCATCCACAACTGTCGCTGAAGGACTGCCAACTGGTGGCGCAAGGGCTGCGTCAATTCTTCCTGGCCCATTTGAAGAGCGGCGGCAAATTCGTTTCCATGCCCTCGCAGGTGGTCGATGACATGTGGCACGAATTCATCCTGTACACCCGGGACTACCAGCAATTCTGCCGGCGCGCCTTCGGTCGCATGCTGCACCACACTCCCGCCGTCGTTCTCAGCGAACGCAATCAGGGCAACGAAGGCATCCGCCGCGCCTGGCACTTCGCCTGCCATGAAGAGAACATCAACCCGCTCAAGCCCACCCGGCTGCCTTTACTGTTCGCCCTGGACACAAAACTGGGCATCCCCAACGGATTCCACTACGTCCCTGATTGCAGCGGCGTCAAGCGTCAAGGTGATGCGGGCAGCGGTGCTTCCGGTGGCGCCGTCTACTGCGGCGCCGATCTGGGCGGCAGCGGCGACAGCGGCGGCTCCGGTTCCAGTGACGGCGATGGCGGCGGCGATGGCGGCAGCGACGGCGGTGGCTGCGGCGGGGGCGGTTGCGGCGGCGGTGGCGGCGACTGACGAAGCAATACAATCATTACCAAATCGTAATGATTTTAATATTGGCACCCCTAACAAAAAAACCTACCATGGGCCGGTCTGCCACACAGGCGGTTCCTGCGCGCCGGTAAAAATCAGCAACGAGGCGATCAGCCTGTGCTTCGGCGAAGCCAGTTGCGAGATCATCTACTTCGACGGCAGCGCGTTCCGCGAATTCGTCGTCACCGACCAGCGGCGGCCGTGCGAGCAAATCCGGCGTTAGAGATGACGTGCCGTTCAAGACCTGCCGCACGATACCATTATTTCGCATGTGAAATATTCATGAATGTAGTATATTTCATTAATCTAGCAACCTCAGCCATCTTTCGATAGCCAACCATGCCAAAAATTAATCTCTCACGCCGCACGCTGCTGATGGCGACGGCCGCCGCCGTTCCCCTGGTCTCCATGCCAACCTACCGCGCCCGCGCCGCCGGGCTGGAGGGCGTCGAGCTGCAGCGCTACCAGCCGGTGTTCTTCGCCGCCGACGAGTGGCGCTTCATCCTGGCCGCTTGCGACCGGTTGATTCCGGCCGAGGGCAAGGGCCCGGGCGCGCTGGAGACCAATGTGCCCGTCTTTATCGACCAGCAGTTGCACGCCGGCCTGGGCGGCGACGTCTACATGGACGGCCCGCACAAGGCCGATGCCGCCTCCACGCTCGGCTTCCAGCACAACCACACGCCGCAGCAGATGTACCGC